>DAOUET010000185.1:0-92745 GCA_034430155.1 Anaerolineales bacterium | reverse complement strand
GCTGATGATATCTTGGAACCGGGTGAGGTGTGGACCTATAAAGCCACCGGCGTTGCGCTTGAATTAGAGCAATCCAATCTCCCCAACCTGGTACCTGATGCCTGTCGCCAAGGAGACCTTAATGCGCCCGGTAGAACGGCCTATACCAATCAAGGCAAGGTCACCATTCCGGGTGAGGAGGCGGTTGACTCATCCAGCTACTGCAATCCCCCACTATATATCTTATACCTTCCGATAGTCACAGGTACCAAACCTAGTTGTCCAGACACATGGGGAATGGCAGTCGGGTTTGAAGACGTGCGCCAGTACTTTGGATTGATCGACTATGACTATAATGACTGGCTTGCACATATCCATGGTCAGATGAAATACGATAACCCATTCACCTGTGACTTAAGTCAAGTCGACTTTCTGATCACTCCATCCGCACGTGGTGCCCAGAATGACCACACATTCCATGTGCGCATCCCGCCAGACACTTTCGCTAGCGATGGCGCATATACACTGACCTTGTATGACCAGGATAACAACCCGATTAGTTCCGATAGTGGCTCATTTTCCGCCTCCGCGGATAACGATTTCGTTATCTTCTCGAAGACCTCTATGGTGTTTCCCGATCTAACCAACACTATAGAATTACTTCCTCAATTAACACCGGCTATTAGCGCCACGCTTACAATGGAATTTGATCTACCCTTCCCATTCGAATTTGACTTAATGAAGATCGATTCCCATGGTAATTCATTGTTCTTTGACCCTTACCTGGAGCTGTCGCCCGGAGAACACCCGGGTTGGGATGGCCTGATCCATCAGGGCGATGAGAATATGCTCACCGTTCCGGAACCACACTTTAGTTGGCCTGAGGAAAATTGGCCAATTTGTGAAGTCTACGATCCCAATTACGTTAAATTCGAGAAAGATCAAAATGGGAAATGGGTCCTGATATTTGAACCCAATTGGTGGTTACAAGATCACAACACCCGTATCTATGGAGACGGCATCTCTTCGGGAGAGAGGCCATCACAACTTCTCACTTGTGGTGTAGATCTGTCAACTTCTTCAACACCATGATCATCACATCTTGACTCAGGATGTGATGGCTGTGACGGTTTTGAGCATCCATCCCAAAGTCCGGTGTACTGTGGCCTGGTCATTCTCAAAACCCAATGAGGGGATTCGGGTCCTCTTTGAATGAGCCGGTTATTGATAGCAAGATTCAGGTGCTGGTTGAGCAAAGCCCGTATTCAACCAGCACCTGAAATTGTTTATTTCATCCTATACTTCGGGTTTATAGTGATCTTGAAAAATCGACCTGTAATTCAACCCCATTGCGGTTACTCAGACAAACGTTTAGATTTTTCTTAGTTTCACCATTCAAATGCGATATCCGGAAGGTAGCATTGTTCCTATTTATCTTTTGCTTTGAACAATTCATAAATCGCCAATTGCTAAAGTAGATTAGCCTCGCTGGCGACTGATTTATCTGCTGATGGAGCTCTTAAGGAAATCCTCTGCTGCGCTTTGGTGACCGACGTCATGATGAACCTTTTCTGATAGGAACCATTTATGCTCCAGTAATTGGCAGTAGAGCTCCGCAGGCGATGTCTGTAGGTCGACTAATGGTTCAAGAGTCTTTAATATTGGTTGGTAGACATGCTCTAACCAATAATAGGCCGCCACACTGAGCGGCGTACTGCGGTTATTCCGCTGTGCCAAAGTCGCTTTGAGCTCCTGGATTTCGTTCATCATTTTACGGGCTTGCATTTCCTCAGCTTCCAATCCGGTCAGACCATAAAGCTGGTCTCGGTGAAAATTGCGGTCAGTAACCAAAACTCGTAAGCGCAGGCGTTCTCCATCGCTTGCAGTCAGCAACGTCACTTCACCAACCGAAAAACCCAATTTATTCAAAGCTTGGATCCTTTCCTGAACACGATAACGCTCTCCTTGAGTGATGATCTCCTCACGAGTGATCTCCTCCCATAGATTTTGGTATCGCTGGCGGATATATGCACCAGTATCCCTGAAGGAAATATCCACTGGTAGGACGCCAGAAGTCGCCATATCCATTAATTCGCCGTTTACATTTTCCTCCATGATTTCCAGATCATGATGACGTAGGGTCGGATCCAATCGCGCCGGATGGGCCTCAGCTGTCTCAGCATCCACTAAATACGCCTGCAGAGCGCCAGCATCGCGCCGGAACAGAACGTTAGAAAGAGAGCAATCCCCCCAGAAGATACCAGTCAGATGCAATTGCACCAGCAAACCCGCTATAGCGTCCAATAAATGCTCCCGGTACCGCGAGAAACCGCTGCGCATGAATAGCGAGCGATATGGGAGCGAACGATCGAGAAACCGGGTGATCAATACGCTCGCTTCACCTTCAGTGCTCTGTTTAAGGGTGTGTCCCACCGGTGTTACCGCAGGCAGGTGCAAGTCCTCTATCTGGCGCAAGATCTCATACTCTTGCTGGCCTAGGCTGGGTGGCAGCTCTTTCAGCGCGTATAAGACCCCTCCATAATTTACGAACACAACCGGGTGTCTGCTCAAACCGCGCGGGACTTCCTCCAAACGCGAAGTGAATCCTTTCCAATCTTGTAGCGACTGGTCCCAGGGCAGATCCAAGAAATCAGGGAAACCCGGTCTAAGCGATAGGCTGAGTGGTGAGTTAGGCATCCATTTAGTCCGTAGCCATAGAGCGAGCTTGCTCCACGTATTCCAGGCTTTGATGGCGGAAGTAAGTGTTATACAGGTTGGCGTAATGCCCACCGTGAGCCAGCAGGCTTTTATGATTCCCCTCTTCAATTATCTTACCTTTTTCCAGCACAATTATACGATCAGCAGCTTTTACCGTGGATAATCGGTGGGCAATTAAGATGCTGGTTGTGTTCGCCAAGATCATCTCTAATGCCTGTTGGATCTGCCATTCAGTAAAGGGATCTATGCTAGCAGTGGCTTCATCTAATATAAATATTGCCGGCCGTTGTACCAATACTCGCATCAAAGACACCATTTGTCGTTGACCCATAGATAAGCGCCCCCCACGTTCGCCTACTTCTGTATCCAAACCCCTCGGTAATGTTTCCAACCACTCGCCGTCTCCAACTTGGTTTGCTACCGCCTCAATTTCTTGAATATCAACCTTGGAACAAGCATAACAGATGTTATCTGCAACTGTGCCCGAAAAAAGGAAAGGGATTTGGGAAACGATGCCGAGATTCCGGCGGTACTCATTCAAATCCAAAGTCCGGATGTCTTCTCCATCTATCAGTATACGCCCACGTTGAAACTCATAGAAACGGCTGATTAATTTCGCAATGGAAGTTTTTCCCGCGCCGGTATGCCCCACCAGGGCAAGATTTTCACCTGCAGGAATGAACAAATCAAAGTCTACCAGTACTTGTTCTTTTTCAGTATACCGAAAAACAACCTTATCAAAGTGTATTTCACCTCGAAGATGTCGCACCGGTTTATCACCCACCTGGATCACATCAGATTCAGCATCGATTAAGGCGAAGACCCGCTCAGCTGCCGATAAACCGGATTGAACCTGTGCCCAAAAAGCAGATAGGTTGAGCACCGGAAAAAAGAAAAGATCAAGGCTTTGCAAGAACAGGAACCATGCACCGGCTGTCACAACACCAGCAGCTACATCAAGACCACCTACATAGACCAAAAGAGCCGTACCAAATCCACCCAGGATGTTGAGAATTGGGAAAACCATCGAAAGCACCAAACCACGCTGTACATTCACCCGGTAAGATTGCTTATTGGCATCATCGAATTCACCGAAAACGGTGCCTTCCTGGCGAAAGTTTTTTGCTACCGCAATTCCACTGACTGTCTCTTTGATCGCCGCATTGACGTTCGCCATCGCCCGCATCCCCCGCCGTGTTACCCGCCGCGCCAATCTTCGGAAACTGACCGCCACTAACAGGATCATTGGTAAGGTGCCAAAAAGATAAAGAGAAAGGCGCCATTGAACGCTGACCAGCACAAATCCCAAGATCAAAGCCTGGATGATCTGCGAGATCAGGTCGGTGATAAGGACAACCACCTGACCGAAATCCTGGGTATCAGTAGTAATCCGTGAAACAATCCTGCCTGAAGAAAATTCATCATAGAAGGATAAGTCATGGTCGGCAGCTGCTTGAAAGGCTTCCGTACGCAAAGCCAGCACCACATCCCCAACAGCTCGGACAGTCAGGCGTCGCCGTACCCAGTTACCCCCCCACGAGACCAGGCCAGTTACCAGGACAGCTGCGATTAACAGGATCATCATCACAACTGTGAAGTTGCCTCGCAACAGATCCACCCCATGTGACACTACCAGAGGCTGTCCCGCGCCAGCTAAAGAGATCAATACCAGGAACACCGCAATCCACGAGATACGCCTTAAATGAGGCCGGAAGTACATCACCATGCGTTGTACTAACTGGCGGTCGCTGTATTGACGGTCGTACCGTTCAGTATCCAAACTGGAGAAGAAACCCATAATATAACTTTTTCCTAAATTCACTAATTAATGTCAGTTCCTGTAAAATACTGGCTTGCCATAATGAGGTGTGGCATATAATTTCTTTGGGGCATAGCGTAAAAACCAACGCACCTCCTTCTTTCCCAGTTTTCATTTTCGATATCCAGGTACGTTTTATATTATTCACTGAAAATTCGCCGGTATGCTTCAGAGGTACGCATTAGTTCCTCATGCGCACCTACTGCGGCTAATCGCCCATTGCGCATCACCAAGATCAAATTAGCCCAACGGATCTGGGATAGACGGTGAGTTATGATGAAAGTGGTGCGCCCACGAGCAGCTGCATAAATCGCCTGCTGGATTTTATCTTCCGTCGCGCTATCAATGGCGCTGGTCGAATCATCAAGAACCAGGATGCGTGGGTTGGTTAGGAAAGCACGTGCAATCGCCAAACGCTGGCGCTGTCCCCCAGAAAGGGTTACGCCCCGTTCCCCAATGACAGTATCATAGCCTTCTTTAAAGCCTGTGATAAATTCATGTGCTTGCGCCGCCATCGCAGCTTTCTCGATCTCTTCCCGAGATGCCTCGGGTTTGCCAAAAGCGATATTCTCAGCCACACTCCTTGAAAACAGGAAGATGTCCTGTTCTATGATCGAAATATTTCTTCGCAAAGCCTCTAAGTTCCAATCACGTACATCCACCCCATCCACCAGTAACTGACCTTGGGTTACTTCGTAAGTGCGGTTTATCAGTTTGACCATCGATGTTTTTCCCACCCCAGTTTGCCCGACAATTGCAATAGTTTTTCCCGGTTCGACTCTAAAAGAAATGTCCTCAAGAGCTGGTTCGCTATCCTCATAAGAGAAAACTAC
This sequence comes from Anaerolineales bacterium, assembly GCA_034430155.1. Classification (GTDB taxonomy): domain Bacteria; phylum Chloroflexota; class Anaerolineae; order Anaerolineales; family UBA4823; genus DAOUET01. The sequence goes on along the minus strand of DAOUET010000185.1, from coordinate 87,396 downwards.
CCCTTTGAACTCAACCTCGCCTCGCATGGATCCGGAGTAGCCCAACACGTTCTGATCTAGATTCTCCTCACGGTTGAGTAATTCCAGAATGCGCCTGGCGCCCGATAAACCCAGGGAAACCTGGGAATACGCGAACAGGGAGATAAATGTCGGAAAGCCTAACAATTGTAATAATCCAAAATATCCCACCACATCTCCCAGGTTTAATATTCCCTGACGGAATAAGATCAGGGAATGTAACAAACCTCCTGCCTGAGCCAATCCCATCAGAAGAAGAGGTAGAAACCTGGCTTCGACATCACCTTGGTGGACAAAAGCGTCACGGAAGCGGGTGGCGTTCTTCTTAAAAAGAGAGACTTCGTTTCGCTCTTGAGCCATACCCTTGACGGTTTCAATGCCATCGATCGCCTCAGCCAAGCGAGTGTTAAGGTAGCCGAAAGAATCTCTCACTTCAGCTGTTATTGGTTGAAGCTCATGCAGGTACTGCCAAAGTGCTAGGAGATAAGAAACCAGGAACAGCCCAGGAGCTAAGATTAATGCAGGGTTATATTGCGGAGCTAGAATGATTGGCATAATCAGGAAATTACCCGAACCTATGACAAGGTTCATTCCTGGACTGAACATCAAATTGATTTCACGCACGTCATTGGTTGCGCGCGCCATTGTATCGCCTACGGGCTGCAGGCTGTGGAATGTCATGCTTTTACCGAGCAAGCTTACATACAGCTCATCCCGGATATCTCGCTCCATTCGTTGTCCGATCAATTCGGCCCCAAAGTTTCTCCCGAACTGCAACACTCCCCGCAGTGCTTGGCTACCTGCTATGATGAGAGCTATTCTTAGCAACCCTTGCGCCTGGCTGGGAGTGTTCAGGATTAAATTAAAAGCCTGACCGATTAAGATCGGCACAACCGCTGCCAGGGCTGCGTTGCCAAGCGCCCCAGCCACAAGTATGAGAACGAGGTACCAATAGTGCGCCGCATGAGAAAATATCCATCGTGCGGGACCACGCCGGTCCGTTCTCATTCGTTCCGGAAGGGTAAATTCTGATGGAAATGTCGTGGCTGTCATACCTCAAAAATTGCCGTCATTAAGATCTGTTCTTTCTTTACAGATCATCATAAACAGGAATAGGTAAAAGACTCACTTCGATACTCTGGTGAAACCGCCTACAGTCTGCCGATTACCCAGCCACGGTCCTCGGATTCCCAATGATCGATTTGCCCCAAGAAATCTCTTTTGGAAGTGAAGTATGGGAAAATAAACAGGACTGGCCGGTAATCGATCGGTACTGGCGTTGGCAGCTTTTATCACCCAAACACAAGAGGATAACCTTTCGCACCGCTACCTGAGCGCTCAGTCTGGCGGCTTTCTCGTTGCCATTACCTTCTATGATATGCCAGCAATCGATATTTCCCTGTAAGAACGTCCGTGCAGCTCGGTGTGCAGCTGGAAACGCGATGCGCCTCTCACACCAGAAGGATACGCCGCCTTTTTCGTATGGAGAATATTTGTGACTACAATTCAAAACAGAGGTCAGAGCTAGAAAGCACCGATACGACCCCACGATATCCTTTGTACTCAGTTCAGGCACAGGTGATAGGATACCACAAATCTGATATCCAACAATTATGGAGCACTGAATGCCATTGCCTCTGTATCGGCGGTTTAATCATCCTGGCTTTCCATCAAAGATATTAAAGAGTCCTTCCTATATACGAAAATCCTTATTAGGGTAAAATAGCACAAATCGAGGGAGCAGTATACCTGGTGGCGCCTGCATAGTACCCCTCCACGTATGTTTCTCTTCCCATTTATTCGTGCATTAATAATCCCAACCAGGAGGGTAACGTGGGTCAGGATAATAAGAGTAAGGATCAGAGTTCTGCAAAAAAAGCCCAGAGCCCTTCCGGAGGTCAACCACAATTAGGAATACAACAAGTTCTCAACACTCATAAAACAGAAACTCACCTTGTCGTCCTGCAGGACTTTCCCGATCCAGATGCAATCGCCTGCGCTTTTGCTCACCGGCTGATCAGTAAAGCATTTAATATTAATGTGGAGATTATTTATAATGGTGAAATTAGCCATCAACAAAATAAAGCCCTTGTTAGACTAATCGAGATCGAAATGACCTCATTTGATAAAACTGGTGATCTCAGCAATTATGATGGGTCTGTTTTTATTGATAACCAGGGGACTACCTGTATAGAAATCGTGGAAGCTTTAGAAACAGCCGGGGTGCCGCCCCTCATCGTTGTAGACCATCATGAGTTGCAAGAGCGCCTGCAAGCTGAATTTATTGACATTCGTCCTCATATCGGTGCCACATCTACCATCTACGCTGAATACCTAGAAAAAGAGGATTTGGTCCAGCTGGATAAGTCAAAGAGGGAACACGTCCTGGTTACTACAGCTCTTTATCACGGCCTGTTTACCGATACCGGAAACTTTATCCGGGCTAATGAAGAGGATTTCCGTGCTGCTGGCTTTCTGAGCAACTTCAGAGATGCTGATTTGTTCGAACAGATCATTAGCCAGCAACGCTCTAAGCAAACCATGGATATCATCCAAAAAGCGCTTGGTGAGCGTATTATCGGTGAAAATTACTCGATTGTTGGTATCGGTTATCTGCGTGGTGAAGATCGCGACGCAATTCCTCAAGCTGCTGATTTCCTCCTGTCTGAGGAAAATGTACACACAGCCATCGTTTATGGAATTGTAATTGAAGATGACGAGGAAACTCTGATCGGCTCGCTGCGCACTTCCAAGCTCACCTTGGATCCAGATGACTTCATAAAGGAGGTATTCGGCAAGAACGCTTCAGGGTATTACTTTGGTGGGGGGAAAATATCAGCAGGGGGCTTTACGATCCCGGTGGGTTTTCTTTCAGGTGATGGTGGTCACGAATACCGCCAACTGAAATGGAAAGTATACGATCAACAAATTAAAGAGAAGATCTTTACTAAAATCGGCTTCGAGCCAAGTACTGCCAACGACTCATGAATACCAAAAATCCCAGAAACAACGCCAATATCAAAAGGATATTCCTTACCTTGACGATAGAGCTATCGCTTTATGCTGTCCTTGTTGTGGCATATTTTCTCATTGTATTGAGGCTCCTTAATGGAATCCTTACAAGGCTCTTTCAGTCGGACTTGGTCACTTATGCAATCCTTGGGCTAGGATTGGTCGTTACTCAAGGGGTGTTATTGGAGTGGGTCACATCATTTATTCTCAACCGTTTAAAGGTCGAACGAGTGGAATAAGGAAATCACCTCTATGGAATTTCATGTCGCTGGCGTTACCGTAAACCCGCTCTTCCTGGTAGGTATTGGATTTCTGGTCGGCATATTGGGAGGGTTTTTCGGTGTAGGTGGAGGTTTTATAGCTGGTCCCATGATGTTTTGGGTTGGCGTGCCTATGCACTTCGTTGTAGGCACAGACCTAGCCCACATGACAGGCAAATCGATCGTTGCCGCTAAACGCCATCGCGCCTTGGGCCACGTGGACATCAAACTCGGCTTAATCATGGTGTTGAGCACCATTGCCGGGGTTGAACTTGGCGCAAGGATAATTGAAGCGTTGAAAACAACCGGCAACCTCGATGTGGTCATAGGATCGGTTTACGTTATCATACTGCTAATAATCAGTGGCTTCACCGCCTGGGAGAGCTTGCGCGCCTTGCGGATGATCCGTACAGATAGTCTTGATATCAAAGATGCCGTTGGATTCAAAGGAATAGCCCAGCGCGTTCATGGAATAAAATTATGGCCTATGATATCTTTTCCAGCCTCGGGGATTGCCTCTATATCCCTTTGGATCGTACTAGCAGTAGGCTTTATCACCGGTTTACTGGCAGGCTCTCTCGGAGTGGGCGGTGGATTTATTCGCATGCCCTTGCTTGTATACGCCGTTGGCATTCCAACCCATGTTGCTGTGGGTACAGACTTGTTTGAAATCATGTTCTCTTCTGGGTATGGAATGCTTACGCACGCCATCAAAGGTAATGTTGACGTACTCATGGCTTTGGTAATGCATACTGGCGCAGCTATCGGCGCACAGATCGGGGCTGTCTCGACCAGATTCTTTATTGGTCCCCGTATCCGGCTGCTTTTTTCGATTCTTCCTCTAATTGGAGCTCTTCTTGTTTTAGCTAGACTCATGAATGGTGCTGTTACCCATTTCTAGCAACTTATTAGACTTCACCTCCTCAATGAGCGTGGAATTTGAAAAAGGATTAGAGATCAAACCTCTGTCCCCAAGATCGGGCTGGCTATTAGATAACCGGAGAGCGCTGCATGAAAATATTGACCCTCGTTATTGATTTACCTGTTGATGAACCTGTGGTCGCTTTCGGTGGTTTGATCGCGAGTTTAACCACTTCCTCGCTTACTTTACTTAATGTGGCTGCCACGGAAGACAAGCTAAAACAAGCTGAAAAGATCTTAGATCAGGCGAGCGAATTGCTGCCCGATCTCCTCGTGGAGAAACGTCTTCTATGCGGGAAACTGGTCACCAGGGTGCTGTTAGAATCTCGCCAGGGAGACTACGATTTGGTAGTGGTCGGTACAGAGTATCTCCCCAGTTCGACCATGCAATCGATGAGCCCGCTCGCGCGAGCGCTGCTGTATCGCGCTCCCCACTCGGTATTGATTGTCCGTGGTTCTACGGCACAATTACGGCGTTTACTCATCTGCACAGGTGGGACAGATGTTGCTGAACCGGTCATCCGGGCAGGTGCTCTATTAGCCAGCGCGGCTGGTGCACAGATTACTTTATTACATGTCGCTGGGACCATCCCCACGATGTACACGGGGCTACACGAGATCGAAGAAACTTTACCAGAATTGCTCAATACCGACACCCCCATAGCCCGTCATTTACGCTATAGCGCTGAGATCCTGGCAGACTACCATATCACCGCACAAATTGAACTGCGGCATGGTCTTGTCTCGAGCGAGATTATCCGGGAAGCTCAACTGGGTCAATATGACTTGATCATCACCGGCTCTCCTGAGCAGGCTCACCGGTTGAAGAAATGGTTACTGGGGGATGTGATCGGTAGAGTAACTGAAAATGCACCCTGCTCTGTTTTGAGGGTCAAAGGTTCATTGATCGATCCCACTGAAGATTCGTCGACCTGATTTATTGCCTGATACGGCTAACATGCTTCGTAACCGCTACCGTCGCATTATCTTTTTCTTTGCCCGCATCATCATCAGCTTTGCGATATGGGACATCTTCATCCCTCGCATTGGGCTGCGAGCCTGGTCGCGCCGCAATCGTCCACATCGCTTGTCCAAATCTGCTGCCCAATTTCGTACTCTGGCTGTTCAAATGGGGGGAGTCCTCATTAAAGTCGGGCAGTTTTTCTCGGCTCGTGTGGATGTTCTCCCCGACGAGGTGACCAACGAATTGGCTGGTTTGCAGGATGAAGTCCCGCAGGAAGACTTTTCTGATATCTGCAGCGTGGTAGAATCAGAATTTGGCTTACCCTTGGAGGAAAAATTCACCGAATTTGCCTCTGTTCCCGTTGCTGCCGCTTCTTTGGGACAGGTTCACCAAGCCAAAATTCTCGCAGACAATGCTTCTTCAGATGATTTAATTCCATCCCAGAACGGCTATCTGCAGGTTGTCGTCAAAGTCCAGAGGCCGGACATCCGCGAGATTATCGCTACCGATTTGGCTGCACTGCGCACCGTAGGCAGATGGTTACAACGCTATCGGCCCATCAGCAAGCGAGCTGATGTGCCCGCATTACTGGCAGAATTCAGCCGCATTTTGTACGAAGAAATCGATTATATCGCAGAAGGGCACAACGCTGAGACATTCGCTGAAAATTTCAGTCAACGCCCCGGAATCCGGGTTCCTCACGTTATCTGGTCCCATACCACCAAAAGGGTCCTGTCTCTTGAAGATGTTCAGGCAATCAAAATCACTGACTACCAAGCAATCAGTGCAGCGGGGATTGACCGAGGTGAAGTTGCTGAGAGATTGTTTGGAACTTATCTCCAACAAATATTTGAGGACGGATTCTTCCATGCTGATCCACACCCCGGCAATCTTTTCGTATCGCCTCTACTCGGTCAAGAAGAACGATCACGACAACGAGATGAACCTGAGATCCGCCAGGAATATAACACACCCTGGGAACTGACCTTTGTGGATTTCGGTATGGTTGGTCGCGAGCCTGCCAACCTGCGTGATGCCCTGCGTGAGTTGGTGATTTCGGTTGGTACCCGTGACGCAGCTAGAGTTGTAAAAGCTTATCAGATGATGGGTGTTTTGTTGCCCAACGCCGATCTTTCCTTGATCGAGAGAGCGGAGGGTAAAGTTTTTGATCACTTTTGGGGGAAAAACATGAGCGAGCTTCAAAACATCTCTCCCCAGGAAATCGGTGAATTCACCCAAGAATTTCGCCAATTGATATACGCCATGCCTTTTCAAATCCCTCAGGATTTGATATTGCTCGGGCGTACGGTGGGCATCCTTGCCGGCATGTGCACTGGATTGAATCCCGAATTCAACGTTTGGGATGGTTTAACCCCCTACGCTCAGAAGCTGATCAGTGAAGAGGCTGTCGCCACTGGTAAAATCTGGTTAGAACAAATCGCTGTAATAGTGCGTAGCATGTTGACATATCCAAAACGGATTGAGAACATCCTCTACAAAATCGAACATGATGAAATTTCCGTCCATGATCCCAGATTACTGGTTCAAATAAGCAAACTTCAAGGATCGGTAAACCGTGCGGCCGCAGGCTTGGTATTTGCCGCTTTGTTACTCGGAGGCATTCAGCTTTATCTTTCGGGAAACATTGCGTTTGGTTGGTCTTTGATCGTTATGGCTTGGCTCGCCCTGGGATGGATCCTTCTCTCAAGGAAAGAGTAGTTAAAAAATCCTAGAAAGGAGGTTGCAAACAATGCCCTACCCTGATTCCTCAGAAAGAAAGATTAAAGAACTAGCTCCAGGTGTGCGGGCACGTTCTTTTTGGGGTGATAACCTTATGCTGGTGCTGGTTAATTTCGACCCGCATGCTTCTGTGCCTGCCCACTGCCACCCCCATGAACAAGCCGGTTTAGTATTAAACGGAGAATTGGAATTCGTCATAGCAGGAGAACGTCGCTTTTTGCGAACCGGCGATATCTATTTCATCCCCAGTGACATAGAGCACAGCGCCAAAACTGGACCTTTACCTGCTCAAGTGATGGATATCTTCACACCGCTTCGCCAAGACCTATGTTATTAGGTTTAATGGCGTGCCAGCACTGGGTTCATCCCTTTTCATTAAAGTAACCGATAATGACTCTGAACAAGCTGAGGAAAGGTCATGTATAAATGCCAAATATGTAACCGCCTTTTTTATAGTACAGTGGATTGCCAAAGTCACCTAGAGACCAAGCATTCCAATTCCGAATCTCAATCACGAGCTTGTCTTGAAGTTAATTTCCAGTGCCCAACCTGTGGACAATTATTCGGACATCAGGTTGATTGTAAAAATCATGCTTTGCGGGAGCACGGCATTCAAATGCAGCAATGCATCGAACGGCCAATATAAGGTGAATTCATTCCCGTTGATCTCTCTTATAAGATCACACTATAAAGCTTGCAAAAATATTTATTGCTTTTTTGACACAATTGTTGTATATTATTAATGCAAGGGAAGTTGCATGACAAATTTTGGGTGGCAAAGTAAGCCATCAGCTATTTCATTCAGCAAATAGGTGCCTAACATCATCCACATCAATTATAGAAAAATTCTTGCAGTAAGGAGAACGATATGAAATATGCTCTATCTTTCATTCTGGTTTTGGTATTGCTGGCTCCAGCAGCAGGAATACTTTCAACCCCTACGGTATCCGCTTCAGGCACCACCATACCCACCTTCTCTATCAAAAGTGTGGTCCAAGATCAGTCAGTCACCATCACAACATATAACTTCCCTGCAAACGATACCTTCGAAGTCTTGATGGGACTGTTTGGTACCCGCGGTGTCAATGGTATTAAAGTTGCTACAACGTATTCGGGCAACGGTGGTTCTTTTACCGCCACATACACTATTCCAGCAGCTTTGCAAGGCCTCCACCAAATAGCTATTCGACTGCAAAGCACAACCGGTTCAGGATATTACGCCTATAACTGGTTCTATAATAACACCACCGGTGTAGCCGCTACATCGACTCCAGGCCCATCGCCCACCCCAAAACCAATATATTACGGCAATCCCACCTTCTCCATCCTCAGTGTGGTGCAAGACCAGTCGGTCACTATCCAGGCATATAACCTGCCGCCCAATGACTCTTACACTGTTACCATGGGTGCCATGGGCACTCGCGGAATCAACGGCATCCTCGTAGCCACCAGCAATTCGGGCAAGGGCGGTACTAAGCAGTTCACCTATACCGTTCCGGCAGCCTTGTTTGGCTCATACCAAATTGCTATTCGCATGCAAAGCCCCACTTCTGGCTACTTTGCCTATAACTGGTTCTATAATAACACCACCGGTGTAGCCGCTACATCGACTCCAGGCCCATCGCCCACCCCCATTCCAATCTATTACGGCTATCCCACCTTCTCCATCCTCAGCGTGGTGCGCAATCAGTCCGTCACTATCCAGGCATATAACCTGCCGCCCAATGATTCTTTCACTGTTACCATGGGTGCTATGGGCACTCGTGGGATCAACGGCATCCTCGTAGCCACCACCAATACAAGCAAGGGCGGTACTAAGCAATTCACCTATACCGTTCCGGCAGCCTTGTCTGGCTCATCCCAAATTGCTATTCGCATGCAAAGCCTCACTTCTGGCTACTTTGCTTATAACTGGTTCTATAACAACACCACCCAATAACCAGCTTGGTTACTATCGATCAACCCAAAGCGGGTTGGAGTGGAAGACCGCTTCACTCCAACCCGCTTTCGGGTTAACCTAAGACTGGACCGTTTGAAAATTTAAGAAAAACTTCCCAAGGATCTCGATTTTTCTCGCCATCAGGGGATCATTTAATTTCCGGTTGGGAGATACGGCATCCTCGGCCCTGGGATAGATAACCACTCTGCAAGCGCTGCTCGCACAGCGATGCGGTCATCCCAGGGATATTCAACCTCCCCAAAGCACATGGATTGTTCGTGGCCCTTGCCACAAGTGATCACTACATCCCCTGGCCTCGCTAACGATAGAGCAAAACGGATGGCTTCTCTACGGTCGGGGATACGCCAATAAGTCTTCCCCTCTACGCCTCCCCGTGACTCAGCACCGGCTGCCATCTCTGCCAGGATTGCTGCCAGGGACTCCGTCCTAGGATCTTCGGCAGTCAGCAAGGAGAGATCTGCTAGCTGTGCCGATACTTCAGCCATCATCCGCCGCTTGGCACGATCTCGTAGTCCCGCTGAACCAAATATGGCAATTACCCGACCCATTGCTAATCGGCGAGCGCTTGCTAGAGCTTGCCTCAGCGCGTTAGGTGTGTGGGCGAAATCCACAAAGGCCAAAAAAGGCTGTCCCAGATCGATTTTTTCCATCCTGCCTGGCACCCCTTCAAGCAACGCTATGCCCTCTTGAGCTGCCCGAGGGTCAAGATGCAGGCCTTCGATAGTTGCTGCGATGGCTGCCAAGCAATTCGCCGCGTTGTAACTTCCAATCAAGTGACTCTTGATAGGAATTTGGTAATCCTTTCCAACCGCCGTGAAGTGTACCCCTTGCGGTCCGTTGGAAATATCCTGAGCCTGGACATCAGCCTTGAGGCTCAGACCGTAGCTCACCTGGCGGACTTTGCTCACATTTGCAAGAAACTCGTACGAATCATCATCATAATTTAAGATTGCCGTAGGCTCTAAATGATGATCTTTAGGAATTGTTTCAGCTAACCCACTGAATAATTTCGCTTTAGCATCCCGGTAAGCGCTGTAACTCCCATGATAATCCAGGTGTTCGTGGGTGATATTCGTAATCACGCCAATGTCGAACTCACAGGCTGCTACCCGCTCTTGATCTAACCCATGGGAGGTAGCTTCCAGCACTACATGCGTAAGACCTTTTGCGAGCATCTCGTTCAGGTAGCGTTGTACTTCAGGGGCCTCGGGAGTGGTCACATGAAATCCGGTATCCAGGCTTCGGTTGTCAATGAGGGCATTCACCGTAGAGATCATTCCCGCTCGTGAACCAGCAGCTTGCAGGATATTGAATATCAAGTTTGAAGTTGTGGTTTTGCCATCGGTGCCAGTCACGCCAATAACCACCAGCTGCCGGGCAGGATAATCGTAAAAAGCAGCCGACAATTGAGCCAAGGCTAATCGCCCATTTGTAACCTGGAAATATGGCACCGGTAAATTTCTTAAAGGTTGAGTACCCACAATTGCGACTGCCCCGCTTTGGATAGCATCCGGGATAAAGTTGTGACCATTAAAATTATTCCCCACAAGCGCGATAAATAGGTGCCCCGCTTGTACTTGGCGCGAATCTAAAGAGATTCCCGTTACTGTTATCTCTCCTTGAAAGGCTGGTGCTTCCAATGAGACTTTACTAAGCAACTTATCTAATAGGATTTTCCGCGGTTTGATCGTCATGGGACTTTTTCTACCATAATCAAATGCATTATAGCCACTTAGAACCAACATTTCAATAACCGTCAATAAAAAAGACGCTCGGGAAATTTGTGTCCGAGCGTCGCATTCTATTTAGATTCTGGGAAATTAATTAACCGAGGAACGGAGAAGGTGCAGGGGTGCAATCTTCGCCAGCACGCTCGCCATTACTTTTCTCCTTGATCAATCTATCTTTTCCAGATCATTTATAATTTAGAAGAGTTCGAATTTAACGCCGACTGGCTTTCCATTAAGGTGGCCGTAGTTTTTACACCAAACTAACTTAAATTTGATGATCTATCCTAAACCAGACTCTGGCGCATTGTCTCCAATTTGCCAGCGACAGAGCCATCCAGCACTTTATCACCCACACGGATCACCAATCCTCCCAGGATCGAGGGGTCGACTCGGAATGTCACTGTAGCCTGGCTGCCGATCTTAGAAAGGACATCTTTTTTAACGGCATCCTTTTCCTCAGCGGTCAGCGGGAGGGCGCTGGTCACTTCCGCCGAAGCGCCAGCTAACTTCTCGCCCTCTACGACAACGACTTTACCGGATTGAACCCCAGAAAAGAATTCATCGATGAGGGCGCGTTGCCGTTGCTGATCGAGCGATGCGCTGATCAATTTTTGCGCAGCTGCCATTGCCAGAGAGGCTACCTGTCCACGCAATTCACCTAATAAGCGTTCCCTTTCATGTTCAGCATCCACCTTAGCCTCTTCAGCTTTTTTGGCAGCATCTGACTCGGCTTCCACAATCAATTCCCGCGCCTGATGCTCTGCCCGTTCTGAAGCGTCCCGCACGATTTGACTGGCCTTGGCTTGGGCTTCTGCAATTATCTCTTCAGCTTCTCTTTCAGCATTTTGACGTGCTTCAGAGGCAACTCTGGCATCCTCCAATCCCTGGGCGATTGCAGCCCGCCGCTTCTCCAATAACCCCAAAATCGGCTTATAAACCCAGGCTCTTAATACCACAAATATGATTGCGAAGTTTAGAATCTGGACTAATAAATATCCCAGACTAATACCTAATGCGTCCAATGAAATCCTCCTTTCTCCATCCTACTAGGTAGAAGTTTAGATCCTGATGAGAAAACGATCTTTTCTGGCTGGCGAAAGGTGAAATGCCCTTCGTTTTTTATAAGCGCTGAATCGTCAACGTTTTCTACCATCCTTCAACCCACAAAGAGGATTAGGAGAGCGACCACCAGACAGTAAATGGCGACCGCCTCTGCAAAGGCGATCCCCAAGATCATGTTCGTCTGGACCGTTCCACTCGCATCGGGGTTTCTGGCAATACCTTGAACAGCACCATTTACCAAAACCCCAATTCCCAGACCAGCGCCGATGGTTCCAATCATAGCCAGACCGGCTCCAATAAGTTTAGCAGCTGCGACATCCATTGTATAAACTTAACCTCCTGTCGTTGAATAGGGCGAGAACCCGCCTGGTATTAGTAGACTTACTCGGGCAGTGCTTCACCCAATGATAAATGAACCCATTGAATATTGATCGATAATGACTTTCGGGATTATCTGCCCTCTTTAAGCATGCCCCTCCTCAGGTTCTCCATGACCTTGAGTGGCCTGAGCCATGAACACCATTGTAAGCATACCGAAGACTACCGCCTGAATCAAACCCACAAAGAATTCCAAACCCAAGAATAGTGATTGGGCAAATACCGGAACGAGTGTGCCGATAACGAACAATAACACTGTACCGGCAAAGATATTGCCAAACAAACGAAAAGAGAACGAGAGCAGCTTCGATATTTCCGAAACCGTCTCGAGGAGACCTACCGCAAAATCGATCACACCAAATACCGGTCGGTTAAAAATACCTTTGACATTGACAAACTTCGTAAAATAGTTCGCCCCCAAGGAGCGTACGCCAAATACCTGGGTCATAAATACAGAGATCAATGCCAGAGCGACGGTAAAATTTAGGTCTGTTGAGGCCACCCGAACATATGGAACGAGAGCATACTCACCCATGCTGCCTGACTCTACCACCTCAGTCGAAGTTTCCTGGCCTTCAGCGGCGTTGGGGTTTTGTTCAACGATAGTAAAAACACCCGGAACAACTTCATGTACCGGATAACCGTGCTCAGATAGCTCTAATTTCCCAATACTGTCTACGCCTGGGATTAGCTCCATCCAGTTCGCCACCAGAACCAATAATGTAATCGTAGCAAAAAATGGGAAAATATTTTTAGCCCATTTGCCAGCCGTTGATTCGGTCAGGTTATAAATGACTTCTAGTAAGGCTTCAACCGCTCCTGCCAAACCCGTGGGAACAAGAGAACCGCTCCGCACTGCTCGGTATACGATAAAGGCAATCAATAGGACGATGGCATCAGTAATCAGCGTTGCCAGAATTGTGTTGGTAAAATAAAATTCCCCCATAATGGGCAGGGTAATCAGCGGGTGTTCCAGCAGATGTTCTGCCGGCAATTGAATATGGGGCAAAATGGGGGAAAAAGCTCGTGCTCCAATAAAACCTAGGATAATAAATAACAACACAAACCAGCGATTGATACCCCATCGCCATTTACGTTTCTCATCCGCCATTCGAACTCTCCTGTAAGAAATCGGGGGTTTCGTTTTTAGCTGAGGTCAGGCGAGAAGTGGCTGCCCGGACCACCAGGAACATGGCAATCAAGGTAACTGGTATACTGCCAATCATTAAGATTATCGTGAACAAAGGTCGGCTGTTGTAGCGGTTATCTAACCACAAACCACCAAAAAGCGCCGCCAAAACGATGATCAGTGTTAAGCATCCTACTTGACCCGCAACCACAGCTAAAGTCAGGTTAAATGCAACTTGGCTCCGTTTATTGCTTGGTTGCTCATCTGGCGGGCTCATGGCGCGGAGATTGTAACACAGCCAAGTAACACTAGTCAATGCGCCAAAAAGAACAAATGCCGGTCTTTATCATCCAAAATCGGACCTTTACGGATTGGTCGAGTTCCTTCGGTTCCTAAGACATTTTCTTCTCAAGTGGGGGTCAACCACAGCATGTCATTTAGAATAATGCGGCTGCTGCAGTGTCCGACCAGCTAAACCAAGGCGCAAAAGCAGTACCAATCAGGACAATGCCTATCACCAGGATTCCCAAAGCGAGGGCGTAGGGACGGCTGATCGGCACTGGTATTTCTTCCTCCTCAGAACGGTAAAGGTAAACCACTTTCAATACGATTAAATAATAGTACAGCCCTACGATCGAGTTCAGCACCCCAATCATCGCCAGCCAGACCAGACCTGATTTTACAGCCGCGGCAAACACAAATACCTTTGCCACAAAGCCTCCTAAAGGAGGCATCCCGGCTAGGGATAGGAAAGCCACCAGCATCACCAGCGAGAGACCTGGTGCCCGGCGGCTCAATGCTGCGTAGCTGGCAATCTCATCCGATCCAGAAACCCGCCAGTATGCTGCTACCACGCCAAAAGCTGCCAAATTAGTGACCACATAAGCAAGAAGATAAAAAACTGTCGCCGTCGTACCCAATGGGGATACTGCTGCCACCCCAATCAATGCATAACCCGCGTGAGCAATCGAGGAATAAGCCAGCATACGTTTGATATTCTTCTGCACTAGCGCCAGAGCATTCCCTAAGGTCATCGAAGCGGTGGATAAGACTGCGATGATAGCTGCCCAATAAGGAACTGAAGCTGGAAATGCTGCCAGCAAGACTCGCATTAAAACCGCAAATCCGGCTGCCTTGGAGGCTGTCGATAGAAATCCTGCTACCGGTGTCGGCGCCCCTTCGTAAACGTCTGGCGCCCAGAAATGAAAAGGTACCGCAGACACTTTGAAACCAAAACCTACCAATACCAGCATCAAAGTGCCCAATACTAAAGCGAGCGACACCTCACCGTTTATAACACTCTCTGTCAAAGCGTAGATATCCGTCGTACCAGTAAAGCCATACATAAGGCTGAAACCATACAACATCACCGTTGATGTCAGCGCCCCGAATAGAAGGTATTTGAAACCCGCTTCGCTGGACTTGTTTTCCCCCCTGAAGAAGCCGGCAAGAACGTAGAGCGGAATTGAGGTCGTTTCTATCGCCAAGTAAAGGATAATCAGGTTAGCCGCCGAGGCCATCAAGGTCATCCCCAAGGTAGAAGTTAGCAGAAGTAAGTAGAATTCGCCTCGTTCACCCATTTGTTTGAATTCCATTGCAAACAAGGCGGTAATACCTGCTCCAAAGATAAACATCATTTCGAAGACGAAGCTGAGCCAATCGTGGCTTACCATGTCACCCCACACAAGCAGCGGTCTATCACCTGGTCTGCCAATCGCCAGGCTGACCACCAGAATCACGCCTAATCCCCCCGCGGTCAGCCAGCCTAATCCACGCTTGTGGTCTTCATTCCAAACCAGATCGAAGGCCAACACGACAATAGCCAAAAAGAGCAATAAGATCTCGGGCAGAATAGCTAAAACCATTGTAGTGTCAATGTTACCGAACACTTATGCACCTCCAAATAGGCGCAATATATTGTTGACGCCCGTTTCTACCAGCGGGACCATCACCGCAGGATAAATCCCCACACCAATCAGGATGACGCACAGCACTGCCAAAGCTACCTTATCAAGAACGGTCACGTCCGTGATATGACCAATGAACTCATCAGGCATCTGTCCAAAAAAGACCCGGCCTATAACTCGGATAATATAAGATGCGGTGATTACAATCGATACTGCCGCGACGATGGCGATCCAAGGTCGATAGCTCCATAAGCCCATAAAAATAGGAAATTCGGCCACGAATCCGGATAAGCCCGGCATGCCCATGGAAACCAGGCCTCCTATAATGAAGGCCACGGCCACCCACGGCATAACCTTCACAAACCCTCCCAGCCTTGGAATTTCACGGGTGTGCGCCCTATCGTACACCATTCCGACGACAGCAAAGAATAGTGCCGTCATTATCCCGTGGGAAAACATTTGCACGCCAGCACCCATCAAGCCATCTGGATTAAGGGTAGCGAATCCCATGAGTACCAGCCCCATATGGGAAACGGAGGAAAAGCCAATCACATACTTAAAGTCGGTTTGCACCATGGCGATAAAAGAGCCATATACAACATTGACCAACGTTAACAAAATGATCCAGGGCATGTGGAACTTAGCCCCTTCTGGCAGCAACATGATGCCCACTCTTAAAGCCGCAAAAGCACCCAGCTTCATCAATACACCAGCATGGAACATCGAAACCGCCGTAGGAGCTGCCACGTGACCATCTGGACTCCAGCTATGGAAAGGAAATATGCCTCCTAAGACGGCAAAGCCAAAGAATACGAAAGGGAACCAGAACTTTTGAAAAGCTACGGGTAAGCTAGCCTGCTCTAAAGCCAGCATGTTGAAAGTATTCATCCCTGAACGGAAAAAAATCGCAAGTGCTCCAACCAGGGCGATCACCGACCCAATGAAAAGGTAGAGCGTTAATTTCATCGCAGCATATTCACGCGTTACCTCCCATCCCCATATAGATATCAATAGAAACATGGGGAATACGGCAATTTCATAGAAAAAGAATAATCCGAATAAATCCAGAGCAACAAAAACGCCGAAAACACCGGTAGCCAAAATAAAAAGGAACGCAAAGAATTCACGAGGGCGGTCATCAAGACCCCAGGAGATTAACACTCCGGTGAACATCACCACGCCCGTCAGGAGCACTAATGGGACGCTCAATCCATCCACGCCCACATGATAAGAAATTCCCAGGAACGGCAGCCAGGCATATTTTTCAATGAATTGGTAACCGCCTGAAGCAACATCATATGAGAAATAAACCCAGGCTGCCAGGAACATAGCGATAAAGGCAGCTGCTAAGGCCGTTACGCGGATCTCCTCTTTACGCTCACCTGGTATCAAGAGAATGAGTAATGCCGCCGTTAGCGGTGTAAAAAGAATAATGCTCAGAATTGGAAATTGCATTGTTCACCTCTAAGCGAGAGATGCGATAGATTCAACTTTCACACCCTGCGATTTCTGCCAAATAGAACACTTTCAGAAAAGCATCGTAACCGCACGGTTGATGACCTCTAAAATCCAAGCTGGCCATATGCCAATCCAAAGCATCAAGACCATCAGAGGGGCAATTACCAACACTTCTCGCGAATTAATCTCTGGGAGGTGTCCTACCCAGCGTTCATTCAACGGTCCATGTAGAGTCTTCTTAATGCCTTTCAGGATGTAAGCACTCGTAAACAGCAAACCAATCATGCTCATTGCGGTGAAAATTGTGAAGATCGGCCACGCTCCTCGTACGACCAGGAATTCCGATATGAACCCATTCAAACCCGGCAACCCCAGAGATGCCAATGATGTGAAAATTAAAATCCCACCGTAGACCGGGATCAAAGGAAATAAGCCACCGAATTCGTTCATGTTACGGGTATGGGTCCTTTCATAAATCACACCCACCAGGAAGAACATACCAGCTGCAGAAAGACCGTGATTGAACATCTGTAACACAGCTCCATTCATAGCTATGACCGCGTTTTCAGTTCCGCTGGCAAAGGCAGCCGCCGCAATCCCTAAAACCACAAAACCCATGTGATTGACTGATGAATAAGCTACTAGCCGTTTAAAATCATCCTGACCATAGGAAGCAAAAGCACCGAAGATGATCGCCATGGTCGCCAGGAAGGCCAGTGCTCCAGCATAATAACGAGCCTCTATCGGGTAAAGTGGCAACACCAGACGCAGAAAACCATAGGCACCCAGTTTAAGTAAAACACCTGCCAGGATCATAGAGCCAGCCGTTGGAGCTTCGGTGTGAGCGTCGGGTAACCAGGTATGAAAAGGCCACACCGGCACTTTGATCGCGAATGCGATCGCAAATGCCCAGAAGGCTATGGCTTTTACGGTGCCTACCGGTAATCCCAGCAATGACCCGCTCAATGAGGTCCAACTCTGGAATAATTTCAGCATGTCAAAAGTGCCCGAGACGACGCCGATCATCTGGGTTGCCAGCAGCAAACCGAGAGAGCCAGCCATCGTGTAAATCATAAACTTGAAGGAGGCATAGGTACGTGCCTGGATTTTCCGCCCACCCCAAATTTCCCGTTCGCCTTTCTCGCTACCCCATTGGTTGATCAAGAAATACATCGGAACCAATCCGATCTCCCAAAATACAAAGAAAAGTAAAAGATCCAGGCTGAGGAACACACCCAACATGCCTGTCTCCAACAGCAGGAATAGCATCATATAAGATTTAACCCGATCTTCAATGTTGAATGAGGCTAGTAGTGACAGTGGGGTCAATAATGTGGTTAGCAAAACCATAGTCAACGAGAGACCATCTACTCCCAAATGATAGGTCGAGTTAATGGCTGCATACCAGACATAGTTTTCTACAAATTGAAATCCTGGCAGGCTGGAGTCAAAGTGAAACCACAAAACGATCGAAAGTCCTAAGGGAACTAGACTGCCAAGAAAAGCTACCCAACGGATGAGTTTCTTTTCATCCCCCGGCAAGAACAGTAACACACCTACCAGAATCGTTGGGCTGAATAAGATCAATGAAAGTAAGTTTGTTGCGGTGAAATCCATCTTTCGCTCCGATTATTCTGATTTCTTAAGCGAAATTCAAGGTCGTACTAGGAAGAAAAGGTAATAGAACAAAGTACCAAATACGATCACTAGGGTCATTACCATATATTGCTGTACCCGTCCGGTTTGGACAAACCGGAGTGTCCTGCCAAACCGTTTCACGCTTTCTCCCACAAAATCCCCAAAACCGTTGACAATCGGCTTATCGATCCAATTGCGGAAGACGCTCCCTACGCTAAAAGCAGCACGTGCAATGGTATGCAACACGCCATCAATAAAACCACGATCAAGCCACAGATATGTAAACGTTTCACAGATCCAGTAAGCTGGGCGCACGAAAAGGTAATCATATATTTCGTCAAAATAGTATTTATTCTTGATCAATCCATAAACCAGCCCGAGTGGTTTAGCTATTGGGTCTTCAGCGCCAGCTGGCATATCCCGGTATATCACCCATCCCAAGTACAATCCACCCAACGAAGCAATCACGGAGGTCAATAACGGAACTATATGGAAGAAGACCGGTTCCGGACGCTCCAACAAAGTACCAGCAACAAACTCATGGAAAAAGTTCCGCACAAATAGGCTCAGCACTGGGAAGCCTTCCGGAATACCTACCCAACCGGCAGTAATCGCCAATAATGCCAGAATCACAAGGGGAAAAGTCATCGTCCAGGGGGTTTCCTGGGCATGCTGCGCGGAATCAGTACGGGGATCACGCAAAAATGTAAGGGTGATCTGGCGCATCGTGTAAAAAGCGGTTAATAGTGCCGCAACCGCTAACGTGAGAAATACAGCCCAGTGACCATGAAGAAATGCATCTGCTAAAATTTCATCCTTAGACCAAAATCCAGCAGTAAAAATGGGGAAACCCGAAAGAGTCAAACCTCCCACCACGAAGGTGATAAAAGTAATTGGCATCTTCTTGCGCAAGCCACCCATGTTCATCATGTTTTGAGGATCTATCTGCTCTCCTGGTGGAGCGTCGCTTTCGGTGTGTAACAGACCATGTTCCATACCATGGATGACCGAGCCTGACCCCAGGAATAACAACCCTTTAAAGAAAGCATGGGTCACCAGGTGAAAGGCAGCTGCCACGAAAGCGCCAATGCCTAATGCCGCCACCATATAGCCTAATTGGGAAATCGTTGAATAGGCCAGTACGCGTTTGATGTCATTTTGAGTTACCGCAATGGAGGCAGCAAATAAAGCCGTAAACGCCCCAATGAATGCTACCACCATCATGGCTGGCGTCAGCCCATGCCCATGCCAATCGGCCGTCAACAAAGGAAAAATACGCACTAACATATAAACACCCGCCGACACCATGGTTGCTGCATGAATCATAGCTGACACGGGTGTAGGACCTTCCATCGCATCCGGTAGCCATACGTGTAATGGCCATTGTGCTGATTTACCCACCGTACCAATAAATAGCAGTAGGCTAATAAACCCGGCAGTGGATAATCCCAAGAATCCGGCCGGGGTTTCGGCTAAGTGTGTGAGTACATCGGCGTTATAAAGCGTATCTCGAAAATTCAATGTTCCACTAGCCGAATATAAGTAGACAATGCCTAGCAACATGAAAACATCGCCAACACGGGTTGTGATGAAAGCTTTGATCATCGCCGCTCGCGCAGATTCCTTGGCATACCAGAAACCGATCAGCAGGTACGAACAAAGACCCATGATCTCCCATCCGATGAAAAGGGTCAGAAAGTTATCTGAGACCACCAGCAAATACATGCCGAAGGCAAACAACCCGATAAACGCAAAAAACCGCGAATACATCGGCTCAATAGATGGGACTCGATGTTTATGGCCGTGTTCATCGATCACGGTAGCTCCATGCGGCGGTAATCCGGGTCGGTCATGATCGCCTTTCGGTTGCCCATAGTTGTGATAGCCAACGCTATAAAGGAAAATCATCAAGATCGTCCAGGATACAAAGAAGAGCGTAGCTGCAGATAACGGGTCAATTAAAATGCCAATCTTCAACCAAGAATTAGCCGTTGGCAACCAGTTGATATTGGACATAAACGGTTGTTCACCAAATCTCTCAACTTGCAGTGAACGCAAGAAGACCACCATACTTCCCGCCCAAGAAAGCAAAGCAGCTCCTACTGCAATAGAGTGGCTTAAACCCTTATTTCGATTTGTAAACAGGACAATCAGGAAAAAGGCTAACAGTGGCGGCAGGGGAAGGAGCCAAATTAACGTTACAGTTGTCATGAAACCTCCGGGAAAAGCGTAATTCGCTAAATATGACTTCCAAAGACTTGCGAATTACATTTTAGCTTTACCACTTAAGCATATCGATTTCATCAGCAGAAATGCTGTGACGGCTACGGTAGACAGAAATAATCAGTGCCAGACCAACTGCTACCTCTGCAGCTGCTACAGCAAACACCATCACTGCGAAAGCCTGCCCGACAATAAGGTCTGGTGTGCGGTACCGCCAAAAAGCAACCAGGTTGACATTCACAGCGTTGAGCATCATTTCAATGCCCATCAAGATCGCAATGGCATTTTTACGAGCCAGAACACCATATAGGCCGATACAAAAAAGTGCAGCCGCAAAAACAAGGTAATAAGAAAGAGGAATCATTACTTTCTCTCCCAGGCTATCATAATTGCACCGATTAAAGCTGCCAGTAAAAGTACTGAGGCCAATTCAAAAGGTAAGATATAAGCATTTGGTGAGACTAAAGCCTGTCCGAGTTGCTGAAGTGAATCAGCACCCTGAGACAGTTGCGGCATATTCGTATCAAAACCAATCCAGGTGCTTAGCATCCAAGATAGCCCCCCGAAGAGCGCGATGGAAATCAATGCAGCTAGCCACCAGCCTTGGTTGACTGTGGGGCCAGTATCTTGCATCACCCGGCGGGTCAACATGATGGCGAAGATCATGAGAATGGCTATGGCGCCAATGTAGATCACAACCTGTACCACCGCCAGGAAACTTGCGCTGAGAAGCACATAGAATACCGCAACCCCAAACAAAGTCAAAATTAGCCACAAGGCCGCGTGTACCAAATTACGGGCGGTGACCACCATCACCGCCGCACCCAATGTAACGATAGCTGTTATCAGGAATACAATTGTTATAGGAGTCATTTAACTACCTCCTGCGCGATGAGTTCTTCAACCTCTGGCTTGCGGAAGCTAGCAATCTCTCTTTCCTGGCCAACTCGTTGGCGCTCTCGTTTGGCATAGGTCACCAGTATTTGCACCGTCACCCAGGCGATCACCAGGTTTGCCCCCAGATTGCTCAAAATATAAACAGAGGTTGCTGCACCTGCCAGAACTTTATCGAGAATCGCAGTGACGATCAGCAGTACCAGCGCCAACGGGGTAAGAAATTTCCAACAAAAATTCAGCATTTGATCTATGCGCAACCTTGGGAAGGAATAACGCACCCACATGATCACATAATAGACAAAGAAAGCTTTTATAAATAAATAGACAACACCCAGGATGGGAGCCTGTTCCACGAAAGGCCCTCGCCAACCACCCAAAAATAATGTGGACATCAAAGCTGAAACGGTAAGAGCATGCAGGAGTTCACCAGCATAAAACAATCCAAATTTCATCCCGGTGTACTCAATATGGAAACCAGCAACAATTTCCGACTCTGCTTCAGTCAAGTCAAAAGGTGCTCGTCCAAGTTCAGCAATTGATGTGATCAAGAAAATCAAGGCGGCTAAGGGAGCCATTACCACGAACCACACGCTCTGAGCGTCCACGATCGATTGCATCCCCATCGAATGAGCTAAGATCACGGGGATCAGCAAGGCTATCACCATGGGGACTTCATAGGAGACCATTTGGGCAACAGTACGGAAAGCGCCTATAAGAGCATACTTGTTGTTCGATGCCCAACCTGCCATGATAATTCCCAACGTACCCAGGTCGCCTATAGCCACAATATACAAAACACCAATATTCACATCCGATCCCAGAATCGTCGGGGCCATGGGAATCACCGCCCAAAGCAAAAGCACGGTGGCAAGGGGAAATATTGGCGCCAAGTTATAAACTACTTTATCAGCACCTTCGGGCAGAATATCTTCCTTGATCAGCAGCTTAATCACATCTGCAATGGGTTGAATTAGCCCAAATGGCCCCAGGCGATTGGGTCCTAGTCGGTCCTGAAAGCGAGCAACGATCTTTCGCTCCACCCACACCAGTAAGATATCCAGAACCAATACGAAACTCGCCACTGCCCCAACCCCCAGGAATTTCAAAATTAAAGTTACCAGACCTGAGGAGAAACCCCACCCAGTTAATAATCCCCTTATAAACTCTGCAATCAGTGTAATCGGATCGCCCATCATATGTCTCCAGTTTTTTCTGGTTACACTAAACCGGATTCGCACAAAAAGGCTGAGGGAATATTTCCTTCAGCCTTTACCATCAATAATGCCCAATCTCTAAACCCACTCCAAAGCACCCTTGCGCCAAGCGTAGACTAAGCCCGTCACGAGAATAAGGATAAAGAGAACGCCTTCTAACACCGCGAATAGTGGTAATTGATTAAATGCTACCGCCCAGGGATATAGAAAAACGATTTCTACATCGAAGATAAGAAATACTAACGCGAAAATGTAGTATTGAGCTTTGAACTGGACCCATGTATCCCCAAAGGTCTGGATACCACACTCATAAGTTTGAGATTTTAATAGGTTTGGTTTACGAGGAGCTATGATTCGAGTGATTACTATAGCAAGTCCAGGGAAAATTGGGGCTAATACCAGGAATATACCAATAAACAGCCAATCATTTAGCATTGAACGCTCCTTTGCGACTATGAAATTCTTTTTTCCGGGTATCCCTTGGACTACAATCGTGAGAATAGCTTCATTGTATCATTACCCTACTCTTGCGACACAACGGCACAAATTTTACCATAAATACATCTTCTCGGGAAACTATTCACCGATTTAAAGACCCGGTCAATCATCCCCACCATTCGGCAATGCCCTCGACTTCACATGATAAGAGTTTTGGGGTAAACTGAACCAGGATGACGCCTATCATGTAATTAAAAATATCAGTCAACCTCATTTTTCAATATCAGAGCCACTTAAAGGTATCCAAAATAAATTATGGAACCCTCTACCGAAAATCATGAGACGATCCGCTGGTGGGATCTTCTCGCTGCTTTGCTCTTAATGGCTGCATTGATAACGGCTTCCACCCGCTTAGCAGCCACCCGCTGGACAGAGCATCTGACAATTGTAGAAAACATTACTTTCCTGGGGGCCATCCTGGGGTTAGCTCTGGGTCAGAGCCGTTTTTCTCCATCGATATCCCGCCTATTTGGATTGGCGTATGGCTTATTTCTGATTCCTTGGCAACTAGGTTCGATATTAGGCGAGGGCATCGAGTGGTCAGAACGTTTGCTCCGAATGAGCAACCGCCTATTGATTACCATCGATCAGCTCGTCCGCCAGAAACCAGTGACAGATAATTTGTTTTTCTTGTTATTAATGTCATGCCTTTTCTGGACGTTGAGCGTTTATGCCGGCTACAACTTAACCCGATATGGTCACCCGTGGGGTGCAGTTATCCCCACGGGCTTGGTACTAATAATAATTCATACTTACGACTCTTTCTTCACTATTCGGACTTGGTTCCTGGCTGGCTATCTTTTTTTTGCTTTGCTCCTGATTGCTCGTCTGCATTTCCTGGCTCAATACAACCATTGGAAACGAACCGGCAGCTATCTACCACCTTACATTAGTTTGGACTTTACCCGAATGGCTTTGCTTGCCTCAGCTGTAATAGTTCTATTGGCCTGGACAGCTCCTGCTTTAGCCTCAGCCATATCTCCAGCTGAACAAGCCTGGCACCAGGTTATATCCCCATGGAATACAGTGCGCGAACGCATGAGTAACGCCTTTTCAGCTCTAAAATCATCGGTTGGTTTTGTCACTGATTTCTATGGAGATACCCTGCCCTTGGGACGTGGAAATCCATTGACAGATACCCTCGTATTAACTGTCAAATCCCCTCCCCGTGTCGCTGCAGGCGTGCGTTATTATTGGCGGGCGCGCGTGTACGATTACTACGATGGATCCTGGACAAGCACATTGCCTACGACCGAAGCGCTGACGCCAAACGGCTTTGATATGAAATTCCCAGAGTACGATGGTCGTATGAACGCCACTTTTACCTTTACTACAAATTACCCGATCCAAATTCTTTACACAGCCGATCAGCCCATATGGGTAGATCGTCCCGTGCAGGCACAGATTGCTCATAATTCAGATGGAACCGACGATCTCGGTTACCTGAAAGCTACTCCTTATTTGGGTTCAAAAGGTGTTTACACCATCGAAGCTTCGTTGAGCTCAGCTACGATTAGTCAACTCCGCCAGGCAGGCACCGATTATCCTATGTGGATCACCGAAAGATATTTACAATTACCAGATTCAATCACCCCACGCACCCGCGAATTAGCTGCTCAAATCGCGGAGGGTCTCGATAATCCCTACGACATCAGCCAGGCAGTCACTGCCTTTCTAAGAGAGTATTTAACTTATAACGAAACTGTCCCGAATATTCCCAGTGGTCAGGAGCCGATCGACTGGATTCTATTTGATCATCCTCAAGCCTTCTGTAATTACTACGCCACCGCGGAAATCGTCTTGTTGCGCTCTTTGGGGATTCCCGCTCGCATAGCGGTTGGCTACGCGCAGGGTGAGCGTCTTTCTCTCGAAGAACCACTTTTTGTGCCCACCCTGAGCCCTGGTAACCAGAACATCCCCCAGGAAATTGATCGCCAGAGCGACCAGTATACGGTTCGCCAACGTGATGCTCATGCTTGGCCCGAGGTTTTCTTCCCAAATCTGGGGTGGGTTGAATTCGAACCGACTGCATCTCAATTGCCCATCTTTCGACCTGAAGGCAATCTCGCCAATACCCCCGATTCGAATCCGGCCGATTCTGCAGCAAACAACCAGGATCAGAGCAACCTTACCGAACGATTGAATGACTTTCTCGGTAGGAATCAAGGACCGCTTGCTGGACCGCTACAGGGAGATGGAATTAGACTCCCGTTAGCAGTATGGGTATTACTCGTCGTTTTAGGCATCACGTTAATATTTCTTTTATCCAGACGAATTCGCCAGCGTCGTGGTTCACCCCCCGTGGCAGTTCAATTGGAAGCAAGTTTGCGCCGTTTCGGACTGAAACCACCGGCTTTCCTTCGCCGCTGGGTCTATTATGCTACCCTCTCCCCTCTGGCACATGCATACCTGGAACTCAACCGGGCCTTATCGCGCTTAGGTAGTCCCCCCCAGCAGAAAGACACACCAAGCGAGCGAGGCGTAACACTTAGCCGATTGATCCCAACAATCGCCGGCTCGATCGATTATCTGTTGAATGAATACCAGAACGAAACCTATGGTTTCCAACCAGGAGATGCTCTAGCTGCCCGCCAGGCGGGGATTGACATCCGCAACAGTTCGATCGTCGTCCGATTTCAACGCCTGATCGCCCGCTTTCAGGAACCCCTCAACGAGAAACGAATTTTATTCACCCGTTAACCACGATGAGCTCTCCCGTGGACGACGATTTACTCAATTCCTCTTCTTCCTTACCTCTAGATAAACAAATCCTTCGCTTGTGTGAGCTTGCTGATCAGATTCGGGAAGTGCTCCAAAAAAGCGCTTCTCAATTAGACAGTACGACTCTAGCAGAAGTTCTGGATGATCTCACCCAATTGGTGGGAGCCCTTAACCGAATCGGTCGGAAGATATCTAAAATCGAAGAAGAACACCATAATCTCTTTTCTTTGGTGAGCATCAGCCATGTAATCAATTCCTCATTAGAACTAAACGAAGTGTTGCGCATCGTAATGGATACGATCATCCGCCTGACTGGTGCAGAACGTGGATTTCTCATGCTGCGCGATGAGGCTGGCAACATGACCATTCAAATTGCCCGAAATTTAGAGCAGGAAACCTTGGAGACTTCCGACTTCGCCATCAGCCGCAGTGTGGTCAACCAGGTAGTATCGAGAGGTCAGCCGGTCTTGACCACAAATGCCCAACAGGATCCGCGCTTTGACAACCAGGAAAGTGTTATTGCCCTGAATCTTCGCTCAATCTTGTGTGTCCCCCTAAAAGTGAAGGACGAATTGACTGGCGTAATCTATGCCGATAACCGCATTCGTACCGGGCTTTTCACCGAAACAGAGCTGAATCTTCTAACCGCTTTTGCCAATCAGGCTGCTGTAGTGATTGAGAATGCTCGGCTGTTCGAATCAGTCCGGGATACCCTCGCTGAAGTTACCGAATTGAAAAATTTGATGGGTGATGTCTTCTCCTCAATAGTAAGCGGTGTGATCACCCTGGATGCTCAAGATAGAATTACGCTTGCCAACCGTTCAGCTGAAGTTATTCTCGGCTTTGACGAATCCGAGCTACTAGGTCAGGACATAGTAGATATCTTCCCTACCGTCTCCTCCGACTTCACTTTTTACCTGGCTTTTGTCCGGAAGACCAACCGTCAGATCATTGGTCGCGAGTTCCAGCTGATTTTGCCGAAAAGGGGTCCCGTCACGCTCAGTTTCAACCTGGCTCCTCTTAAAGACGCGGACCAAAACACCCGCGGTATCGCCATCGTGCTGGACGATCTCACCGAGAAACGGAAACTAGAAGCCCAACGACGCTTGTTTGAACGTATGGTTTCTCCAGCAGTCATCGAGCAAATCAACACCAATGAATTGAAGCTGGGTGGCACACGGACCCAAATCACCACGCTCTTTGCTGATATCCGCGGATTTACAGGTTTCAGCGAGCACTTTGACCCCGAACAACTGGTATCTGTGTTGAATTGCTACCTGGGAGCCGCTACCGAAGCCATACTCGCCCACCAAGGAACCATCGATAAATTTATCGGCGACGCCGTTATGGCATTCTTCAACGCCCCTATCCCCCAAACCGATCATGCCTTGCGAGCTGTGAACGCCGCCTTGGCAATCCGGGAGGCTATCATCGCAGTTCATGAAAAAATGCCCCCAGAATTCCGGCTCTCGTTCGGGATTGGCATTCACTACGGTGAAGCTGTTCTAGGTTTGATTGGCACTGAAAAACGCATGGATTACACCGCCATTGGTGATAGCGTGAATACCGCCAAACGCATTCAGGAGAATGCCACAGCCGGGCAAATTCTGATAAGCACCACGGTTTTCCAACAAGTAAATCACCAGGTCAAAGTCCGTCCGGTCGTACCAGTCCAAGCAAAAGGTAAAAGCCAACCCATCTTAGTGTATGAGCTATTGGCAATGAAGAAATGAAACCTTGATTCCAAGGCCTCTATGCGTTTAAGATATCGAGACAGGCTGGTGAAGGTTTTCCCCGATAAATCGAAACAAAACCCCCTTCGACACGGAAAGCATCCACCTTCTATGCCAACAATTCACGATACTCATCTGCTAACAACGTTGGTGCGCCACCAGTGTGCCAGAAAAGAATCCTTTGATCCTTAGGGAAGAAACCCTTACGAATCAGGTCAATTAAACCTGCCGCAGCCTTGCCGGTATAAACCGGATCGAGCAGCAAACCCTCCTGGCGTGCAAAAAGATAGATTGCCTCTAGCTCTGCCTTTCCCATCGCCCCATAGTTTTCACCAAGATAATCCGAATTAACCTGAATATCTTCCTTTTTAAAGCGTCTGCTCTCTCCTAAACGCTCAGCAATTTCTTCTGCCAGGGATGCTACCCTGTCTTCCATTATCTGCTCTGATTTAGCTATGCTAATGCCTAATATCCCCCCGTGATAGCCAAACAGGTCAGCTCCCGCAACTAATCCTGCCTGGGTGCCGCCTGATGCGGTTGCAAAAACTATCCAATCCGGAAGAAAATTTTGCTCAAGCATCTCTTTGATCGCCAGAGCATAAGCAACTGCTCCGGTTGCGTTAGAGCCACCCGTGGGGATCAGATAGGGTCGTTTTCCGCTATCCCAGGCTTGCTCAAAGGTTTGTTGTAATACTTGCTCTCTTTCAGCAGGATCGCTCCACACAATTTCCGCTCCCAACAGGCGATCAAGTAAAAGGTTGCCCGAAGGAGATTCCGGTGGTTTGCCTGCCAGTACGAGCATACATTTAAAACCATACCTGGCCGCAGCAGCAGCGGTCTGCCGGCAGTGATTTGACTGAACTGCCCCAACTGAGATCAAAGTGCGCGCCCCATGCGCTTGCGCTTCAGCTAACAGGAATTCCAGCTTACGGGTTTTATTGCCGCCAAAAGCCAGACCGGTCTGGTCGTCTCGCTTCACGAAAATTTGTGGTCCCCCTAATGCCCCCGAAAGACGCGGCATTGGCTCAATCGCCGTAGGTAAATGCGCAATTGGGAGTCTGGGCAAATTTCTCATGAGTTCCCATCCTGTCTATTAAAAAATAAAAATTTGTCCTTTGCTAAGCGAGAACGACCCTGTTCTAGATCTTCCTCACCCAATCTATTACTGCCGTTTACCGCCTAAAAGATCAAACTGCTAAGAAGTCTCTTGTCTGGGTTGCCCCTCGCCTACGCATCAGATCCAGCATTCTTGGTAAGACCTGGGTATAGAGCCGGTAATAAAAAGGGCGGACCGGTAAATCCCACGCACCGATCGTGCGCACTACCTCTCCTCCAAAACCCTCTTTGAAGCGATATACGCTCCATAACGGATCACCTGAACTAAAGACATCTGGTGCACCCCATAAATCATATGTCTCGCACCCCAGGTTCTTGGCACGTCGCATGGCTTCCCACTGCAGCAAGTAATTCGGCATTTTCTCTCGGTGTGCTTCTCGCGACATGCCATACAGATACCAAGCTTTTCCATTGAAGTGAAAAAGTATCAAGGCTGCTACTGCTTCATGGTTCACCTCAGCGATCAGCGGCTCCGCCATATCGGCCTGCATAAAAGTCTTCCAGACCTGCTGGTAATAGTCCGCTTCCCGGATGACAAAACCATCCCTTACAGAGGTTTTAGCGTACAAGTGGAAGAGCATGTCGAGATCGCCATCTGAGCCAGGACGAATGGTGACACCCTTACGACCCGCCAATCGAAGGTTATATCGCGTCTTCTGCTTCATGCGCGCCAGGAGTTCATCTTCGGAAAGTGTCAAATCGATTATTACGGTATTTCGAAACTGGATTTGCTCGCGTGAATAACGCCATCCGCGTTGTGTCAAATCAGATACTACTTCATCCCCCAAAGGGTCAGGACGTGCCTGAGGCACGTCGTCTATCCCCTTTCCTAGAACTACCTCTGGATCGATTTTGATAAATATGGCCCTCCTTCTTCGCGCCAGGTTCTTCAAGTCGCTCAGGACCTGCTTTCGCAAGCCCATCTCGGACCAGTCCTTTAAGATCGGTCCTTTTGGGACATACATCACCCGCAATTGTGGGCCAAAACCCAAGATGGACACACTGCGCTCCAGCACCATGGCGAGAGCGGTTAGATCTCCTTGACGGTCGTGCCATACAGTTGGGGTTGGTTGCCAGCCAAACTGCGATTTAACCTTTGCCCACTGCCAGGTCTGTAGGATGTGCGCTTTGGGTAATGAGGTAAGCAGTGAGTTCCAGGTAATGGCGTCCATGAAAGCATCAAATCCTAATTAAGAAAGAAACCGAGTACAGAAAGCCCGACAGATCAACGGGCATCCCCGACAACTTCGCCTTTTCACTCACCCCCGCTTCTTCCTACCCACCAACGGTAAAATTTATATAATATCGGTTTGTAAGCACGGTCCCATGGACCCACGGCGCGCCTTAATTGCCCTCCGAAGCCTCGCTTGAAGCGGTACACACCCCACAATCCATCAGAGCGCTTCGTAAATTCTCCCTCCAGCATATCTTCATCAAAATCCGGGACGCCCCATAGATCATATTCGATGCACCCATGAGCTCGCGCCCAACGCATGGTTTCCCATTGCAGCAGATACGTTGGCATCCATTCGCGATGTACCTTCGAAGAGGCTCCATAAAAATACCAGGCGCGCTTGCCATGTGCGAAGATCATCAAAACCGCTAAAGGTTCATGGGCGTACTCTGCTACTAACAACTCACATTCGTCAGGCGGGTGAAACAGCTCGTAACTTCGACGATAATAATCGAGACTGTGCACTTCAAATTCATCCCGTTTGCCTGTCGCCTCCATTAGATCGTAGAATATCTCTAAATTTGCCAATGGCCGTATGACAACCCCCTTTTTTAACGCTAGGCGAATGTTATAGCGCGTCTTTTGTTTCATGCGTGCCAGGATGGTCTCCTCATCATCTCGCAAATCCACTAGGAAGGTACGCGGGGGTTGTATAGCTTGGGGGCTTATTAAAAACCCTGGTGGAGTAATAGCAGATTGCGCTTCAGGTATGCATTCCCACAGATCGGGTTCGACTTTAAGAAAAACACAACCTTTCCTTCGGCACAACGCATCCACTTCTGGCCAGAGTTGCTCCCATAAGAGACTTCTTCTCTGTTCAGGGTCACTCTTGCCCCCCTGACCAACTGGCCCTTTGGGGATATAAGCCAGGGTTAAACCGGGAAAGAAACGCCGGAAAAGCACCTGGGCGCCAACCGGGTGGTTGCCACGTGATAGCACATGGGCAACTTCCCAGCCAAAGGCAGCTTTGAGATCACCCCAAGCTCTTGTTTGCAACAGGTGGGCATCCGGATAACCAGCCAGGAATGCTTCCCATTCTGAAGTCGATATTTCAGGCATACCCGAAAAAAATTTCAACACTCTCTTTTCAACGGGGAGAAAATATCTTCCTCGCCGATCAAAGGCATTCTAGATTAAGGAATATTAGAGGACGGAGGTCATATCAGGTGGCGGCGTGCTGCGGACTGCCGCACCTGGGATGACTGTGTCAAGCAGATCTACGATGGCGTTGGCATCGCCTTCTCGAGCCAGATATTCCAGTTCATTTACAGTCCGATTGAGCGCAGGTGCGCTTATGATGTCTTCATCAACCAAGCGCAAGATATCTGGATGATCAGTCGATTCGAACTGCGCCCACTTATCCCACAGGTCTTCGCTTAATTTATCACCCGGACGTATACCAGTAAAAACAATATCAACGTCACGGCCCGGCTCTAATCCCGACAATTTGATCAAATCCTCCGCTAAGTCCAGAATCCGAATTTGTTCGCCCATCTTGAGGACAAACACCTCCCCACCCTTTCCCATCACGGCAGCTTGTAAAACGAGGTGGACCGCCTCTGGTATGGTCATAAAAAAACGTTTCATTTCTGGATGGGTTACGGTCACCGGCCCGCCTCTGGCGATCTGGCGTTTGAAGAGTGGCACCACGCTGCCGCGGCTGCCCAATACATTGCCAAACCGCACCGCTGAGAACGCCCGACCCGAACGGTGAGCTGCCTCCAGAACCATTAGCTCTGCCAAGCGTTTTGTGGCACCCATCACACTGGATGGACGGATGGCTTTATCCGAAGAAATCATCACCAGCCGTTCAACGCCGTAGCTCAAGGCTACTTCGACCACATTACGCGTACCTACCACATTGTTGGTGATTGCTTCCTCCACATTTATTTCCATTAAAGGAACATGCTTATGGGCAGCGGTGTGGAATACATATTGCGGGCGGTGGTTTTCAAAAATCGTACTCATGCGGTCCAGATCCCGCACATCGGCGATTACGGGATGAAGAGGCAATGAAGGGAAGCTTTCCTCTAATTCCAACAAGGTAGCAAAAATGCTGTTCTCGCCGTGACCGAGCAGGATTAGCGCAGAAGGACCCCATCTGGCAACCTGGCGGCATAATTCACTCCCAATAGATCCGCCCGCCCCAGTGATCAGCACGCGTCGTCCACTCAGGCTTGATCCGATTAAGTTTTCGTCAATCTGGGCCGGTGCCCGCCGTAACAGATCAGCGATATCTACTTCTCTCAGGCGACCAACATTTATCTTGCCACCAATCAGTTCATAAATGCCCGGCATAGTCCGGAAAGGGACGCTTTTACGTCGGCAAGTTTCGGTCACATGCCGCACGACACCCCCTGGCGCGCTAGGAAGCGCGATAATTACTTCTTGAATACGCTTTGAATCAACAACGCGCCCCAAATCGTTGAGTTTCCCCGCCACAGGGACATCGTGGATGTGTTGTTTTTGCTTGGTAGGATCATCATCTATGAAGCAGATTGGCACGAATTTCAGTTGAGGATTTTTCTGCATCTCCCGGACGACTAAAGCTCCTGCGTCTCCTGCACCCACGATGAGCACCCGGCGTTCTCGTCCTGGCACCTCCGCGGCGCTACTTCTACTCTCTGCCAGGAGTCGTAGAGATAAACGCAGACCACCGACTGCCAGAATAGACAGCAACCAATCAATCGCCAAAACACTGCGAGGGAATCCCTGGTAGAGATTCAAAGGGGTCAAGAGAATAACGATCAGCGCCACTACCACTGAAGCAGCTGTGACCGCGGCCGCAATTAGCTTCAGCTCTCTTATGCTGGCATATGCCCAAACTCTGCGATACAAACCGAAGTTGAAATAAACAACTGGTTTGACGACTAATGCTATGCCAGTCATCCACAAGGCCTGCGGAAAATAATCAAGAAACAACGGTCCCAGTGGCAAGCGCAACGCGAAACTGGCTAGTACTGAGACCACGATCATAAACAGGTCCCCCAAAAATAGCGCTCGGTTGGGATAGCGTAAGCTGATCCTCATCTCATTGACCTCTGAAACCAAACACAGTTGCAGGTGTGCGCAACAAAACCAGCAGGTCCATCAATAAATTTCGATGCTTGATATAGTATAGATCATATTCTAATTTCGTCACAGTCTCTTCGATGGTCGATGCATAGCCAAAATTAATCTGAGCCCAGCCAGTTATCCCGGGTTTCACTAACAACCGGGCTCTGTAAAACGGCACATGCCTCTGGAACATTTCCACCAGTTCTGGGCGTTCAGCCCGCGGTCCCACCAAACTCATCTCACCCCGCAACACATTGATAAATTGTGGCAATTCATCCAGATGGGTTTTTCGTAAAATACGACCGACCCGCGTAGCGCGCTCATCGTCTTCTTTTGCCCATTGCGGTACACCATCCGGTTCTGCGTCCTGCCGCATGGTGCGAAATTTAATAATGTTATACAATTGGGCACCCCGTCCATAGCGGGTTTGAGAATACAGCACTGGCGGGCCGCTTTCTATCAAAATCGCCACACCTACAAAAGGCATCAGTATCAGAGTGGCTGCCACCCCAATCAACCCCCCGGCGATGTCCATCAGTCGTTTGCCAATCTCATAAAATCCGCTGGTACGACTTTGGTCAACGAAAGAACGCAAGAGCCAATCTGTTTCTAATAATTTTATAGGCACTCTACTAAGTAAATCCTCATAAACCACCGGCATGCGGGTTATTTGTATGCCTCTTTCTTGTGCGTCTAACAATGTCTGGAAGGTCTGTCCTTTCATCTCGCCCGAGATTGCCACTAATAGATCCGAAACGTTCTCCCTTTCAATGATCTCCAACAGGCAGCTACAGTCTCCTAGTACTTTATGGTTTTTAATTTCCATTCCGACCTTCTGGGGGTCGTCGTCGACAACCCCTACCAGATAGAATGGGGGCGGCCATAAATCGTTGATCACCTGCAGCAAAGTCTCACCTGTCTTTCCTGCCCCTACCAACATGACCCGGCGCATGAATTGAGGCGCGGTAAATATTCGTATGTAGATATAACGCCAGGCCAGGGTCAGTAGCGCGGCTGCCACAAGAAATCCAGCCACTCCCCGGCGGGGTAATAGCGACTTGGGAGGGTCAGTGAAGTAGAAATACAGCAGTAGATATAGTCCCGAGCCGATTATCACTGCGATCGCTACGCCCCGGACTGTTTCTCTCCAGTTTCCCGATCTCCTGGTATCGTACAACTCGATCATCAAAATTACCCAAAAAACCGGAAAAAGGTAGAACCAAATCGGCGGGCGCTCTCTTAGGAAATCAAGTGAAAAACCTCCGAAAAATGGGGCAGCGCTGGCCCAGAAATACAAAGCGCCGATCAATGCGATTGATGCCATTAAAAGATCGCCGATCAGCAATACGACTTTGCGCTCACGTGGGTGCAAGCGCCACCGATTAGATTTGTGCACAGGTTTATGGAAGGTCATAAACCAAACATGGAACTGAATAGGCTGAACAAAAAGGCTGTGCCCCATGCAAAATGCATAATGGCAATTGCCAAAGGCACGCCCATCAATAAAACCGGGTCGCGCTTCTCCAAAGCGGTTTGAGCGCCCGTAACCAGTAAGGCTAAAGCATAAAGGGCCACTTCTAGGCCAAGCAACATGCGCGCCAGCGCATACCATATCGCTAAAATTCCCAGGATTGGAAAGCTGAGCACGAAAGCTCCTGATAGCTGTCGCCAACGGAGCGTGTCTGGATAACGCCGTATCATGCGAGCTTTCCAGTAACCATAACGCCAATATTGCTTGGCTAATTCAACCATCGATCCACGGGAAAAGTACGTTGAACGAATAGCGGGATCCATCCAAATGACCCCGCCTGACCGGCGCACGCGCACATTGAACTCATAATCCTCGTTCGTCATCAGCGTCTCATCAAAAGCGCCAACCCGTGCAACTAATTCTCGATGAAAAGCTCCAAAAGGAACCGTGTCCACCACCCGGGCTTTTCCGCCTAACCGATAGCGAGCATCGCCCACGCCCAAAGGGTGAGCAGCCGCGACGGCAATTGCCCTAGATTGCCAGCTTTCCCCACCTGGCCGGATCTCCCAAATTCCGCCTACATTATCACCCAGACCTTCCCTCAGAGCATCTACACATCTGGTAACGTAATCTTGGTGAGGTATAGAATGCGCATCCAATCGCACGATGTAATCGCCCTTAGCAATTGCCAGCGCCCGGTTGATCCCAACCGGGATGACATGCTCAGGATTATCTACAATCCTCACGCAGAGATCGGGATGTTCGTTTTGAAACGTTGCGATCACTTGTCGGGTGCAATCGGTAGAAAGTCCATCTGCGATGACCACTTCCATATCTTCTAATGGGTAGCTTTGCCCGCAGACCGCTTCCAATAACAACCGGATCGTGTCTTGTTCATTGTAACATGGCACCACGATGGATACACTAGGCATAGCTTATGGTCCGTATAGCTTCGTCACAATAATTAGTCTCAACTTAGGTCACCTGATTAGGCAAAGGGAAGTTTTACCACAAAAACGCTACCATCTCCCCGGTTGCTATAGGCGAATATCTCTCCTTGATGAGCTTGTACAATTTCGCGGGCAATCGCCAATCCCAAGCCGGCCCCACGGTTTTCCGCTCCAATTTGTGATTTATCCACCTGGCTGGTCGCATTTCATCCAGAGCTGCCAGAGCTGCCCAACCATCACCTACCGCCTCCACCCGAAACCCCACCCTTTTAAGGTACATACGAGCCAGTTGGACGATGTTAGGCTCATCATCAACAATCAGGATCAGTTCACCTGACATTCAAAACCCCAAATAATATAGGACTTACACAGTTGGTGGGAGGATGGGGGTGTTTGGGCGGGCAACACCCGCCCAAACACCCCCGATTTTCCCCTGAACTGCGTAACTACTATAATAACTATATCACTCGCCACCAATGGCAATTGCTTCAATTTCCACGGCTACTCCTTTTGGAAGAGCCGCGACTTGTACCGCAGACCGCGCCGGAGGGTTTTCTTTGAAGAACTCGGCATATACGCCGTTCATTTTGGCGAAGTCTTGCATATCTCGCAGGAAAACAGTGGTTTTTACCACTTGATCCAATGAAGACCCTCCCGCTTGGAGCACTTTAGATAGATTAACCAAGGCCTGCCGTGTTTCAGCTTCAACACCTCCGGGAACTACCTCCCCGGAGGGGGGTTTAATGCCAATCTGCCCGGCGGTGAACACAAACCTACCAGCACGGATTCCAACCGAATATGGCCCGATCACTTCGGGCGCTTCTTTTGTCTCGATAACCTGTTTACCCTGCATTTCCGACCTCCTGTGGATTGGCTCTCATTTTAATACCGAGGGTGCTAATGGTCAAAGCGAGTGCCACAATTATTGCTCGTCCTTCCTGTCTCGGCGACTTCTGCTCCGAGAAGTCATCTCTATTCAAAATGTAATAATTGTAAAACATCCTCTAAGGTAACCCTGAATAACTCATCCATGATCTCAGTGCCGACTGAATATCGGCCTCCAAAAACCCCATCTCCATAGACTTGGCGTGCCTGCTCCGCCCCCATCAAGCCAGGGATATGAGCTGGGGGTTTCTCTCCCTCGGGCAATGGGCTGACTTTTGTGAAGGAGAACGCCTCTAGCCAGCTGGCGTGATAAGGTTTGAGATCATATTTTTGGGCGAGTACTTCTACACTGTGAGATTGCCACCAGGCATACCATGCCAGGCGCAAGTCAGGCAGCTGGTTGGTCAACTCGTAAAGTCGCCCTCGTGAGGCGTCATTGCCTCCATGGCCATTCATCACCAGAATACGGTGGAAACCTTGACCATATGCCGAACGCACGAGATCTTCAACCAAGTCGAGTATGGTCGAAATGCGCAGGCTGAGCGTTCCAGGATATTTAAGAAAATATGGGGAAGCGCCGAAGTTTAAGGGAGGGGCAACCAGCACGTTCGTCTGTTGGCTGGCTGCATCCGCCAAAGCCTGGGGGATTTTTACATCAGTCAATAAGCTGAGATAGCCATGTTGCTCGCAGGCGCCCAAAACCAAGATGAGCCGGTCATCATGCTTGAGATAGCTTTCTACGTCGAACCAGTTCATATCTTCCAAACGCATCGGTAAACTCCATCATTAGGGCGGTTTCATATTCCCTGATTATTGAACTTTACAAAGAAATAGCAATAAACCTCTTGTAAAATACTTGTAAAATCCCCACCAACCAGAGTGTGCAATATTCCTGTTAGTTCCTGCCATCTCCGATCACAAAAATTACCTGATAACGGATCGTGGTACTTTTTCAGTGAAGCCACGCGGGTTCCGCCATACAGACAAACACAGATTTTTTATCTGACCATATTCACGAGCTTACCCGGCACCAGAATGATCTTGCGTGGCTGCTTGCCATCAAGATATTTTTGTACTGTTTCACTCGCCAGCGCTATCGCTTTAGCCTGATCATCACTTATCCCTGCCGGTACCGTAATGCGATCACGCACTTTTCCATCCACCTGCACAACCAGTGTGATTTCTTCTTCCTTCTCGGCTTTCTCATCCACCTCGGGCCAGGCTTGCATATGCACCGAGTATGCTTTTCCCATGATTTCTGTCCATAGCTCCTCAGCTACATGTGGTGTCACCGGAGCCATCATTCGCAGGTAAATATAGACCGCTTCTTCCCATTCGGGTGTACCTTCAACCCCCGCATCGCGGGCTTTGTACATCTCGTTTAGCAATTCCATCAGAGCGGATACGATGGTGTTAAATTCAAAATTTTCAAAGTCATAGGTGACCTGGCGCAAGGTTTGATGCAGCTTGCGTCGAAGCGCTCGCAACACCTCTGGCGTAGGGCTTCCATTCTGCTTGGATCTCAAAGTCGTTTCATTGAGCAGCGCCCAAACCCGTCGAATCCAGCGTGCAGTACCCTCAATACCGCCGCTGTTCCACGGTCCACCCAGATCCCAACGTGCGAAAAACATCAGGTATGCCCGAACAGTGTCAGCACCATATTGATCCACCAACTCGTCAGGGGCAACCACATTTCCACGACTCTTTGACATCTTCTCGGAGTCCTCGCCCAGGATAATGCCCTGGTTGCGTAGTTGCACCATCGGTTCAGGTCCTTCAGTTATACCCATATCCCGGCAAGCTTTATGGAAAAAGCGTGTGTAGATCAAGTGCATCGTGGCATGTTCGATTCCACCAGTATAGGTGTCTACAGGCATCCAATACTCATACTCATCCGGGTCAAAAGGCCCATCGGCGTAGTGCGGGCTGAGATAGCGCAGGTGATACCAGGACGAGCACATAAAGGTATCCATGGTATCGGTCTCACGCACTGCAGGTTCCCCGCAAACTGGGCAGGTAGTATGCTTCCAGGTTTTGTGGAGTTTCAATGGACTTTGCCCGGTGGGCAACCACTCCACATCATCCGGCAGTAGGACAGGTAGTTGATCTTCTGGAACTGGAACTGCACCGTGTTGCGGGCAGTAAACGATTGGAATAGGCGCGCCCCAATAACGCTGGCGTGAGATCAGCCAATCACGTAAGCGGTAATTTACCGCACTTTGCCCGAAACCTCTCTCTTCCAGCCATTCCGTCACCGTTTGGCGGGCTATCTCGCCAGGAGTAGCGCTGAACGCACCCGAATGGATCATGGTTCCATAGACATCATGGTAGAGCGCATCG
This sequence comes from Anaerolineales bacterium, assembly GCA_034430155.1. Taxonomy (GTDB): domain Bacteria; phylum Chloroflexota; class Anaerolineae; order Anaerolineales; family UBA4823; genus DAOUET01. The sequence continues at coordinate 48,880 of DAOUET010000185.1, read as the reverse complement.
CGGTAGAATTCGCATCCCCATAGCATTTCCATGATGGTGCGCGCCATCCGGACCTTCGGTTCCAATACTTTGCATTTTGCCAGGATGAACCCATCGCTTTCTAACGAATCCCATTCCCACAAGCCATCCTCAAAAATAAAAACCCAACCCATACCGACAACTTCATTCCAAGAACCAGGCCGGATGAATCTCTTAGCTAGGGCGATATACCTGTCTAACTTTTCCACAAGTATCGTGACGTACAAACCGTCGTCATTTTCTTCGAATTGAATCCCCTCCGCTCGCAGCGACTCGCTAAAACCATTTTCCATGCTGCCGGCTACTACAAAAGATTTTGTCAATCCATCAGGCCGGTCGATTACAGGCATAATTGGCAATCCAAACTTTAGCGCAAATTCAAAATCCCTCTCATCGTGCGCGGGGACAGCCATGATGGCTCCGGTGCCATAGGTCATCAGCACGTAATCCGCGATCCAAATGGGTATCCGCTCGCCGTTGACAGGATTGATCGCATAACCGCCTGTAAATACGCCCGTTTTTTCCTTGTCGATCGATTCTCGTTGGATATCGCTTTGGCGTAAGGCCTGTTGAACATAGGCATGCACCGCATCTTGGTGCTCTGGCATACTTATTTTGGCCACCAGAGGGTGTTCCGGAGCCAGAACCATAAAAGTTGCTCCCCACAAGGTATCCGGTCTGGTGGTAAAAACTGTGATGCGGGCGTCACTTTCAGAGATCTCTCCGCCGGGGGGTAGCGTCGACCGGTCCACCTCGAAATGAACTTCTGCACCCTCACTCCTGCCAATCCAATTTGTTTGCAGCAACTCAACCCTTTCGGGCCAGTCCATGTGTGAGAAATCCAGCAATTCCTCGGCGTAATCGGTCGTTTTGAAAAACCACTGCTCCAGGTCTTTCTTAATCACTGGAGTACCGCAGCGTTCGCAGTGGCGATCTTCCCCCCAAACCTGCTCGCGCGCCAGAGTCGTATTGCAATGTGGGCACCAATCCACTAACGCCATCTTTCGATACGCCAATCCGTGTTTGAACAATTGAATGAAAAACCACTCGGTCCAGTGATAGTATTCCGGATCGGAAGAGATTGCTTCTCTACGCCAGTCAAACATGGCGCCCATGCTTTTCAGTTGCTTTCGCATGCGCTCAATATTTGCATATGTCCATTCTTTGGGATGGATATTGCGTTGGATAGCCGCGTTCTCGGCTGGTAAGCCAAAGGCATCAAATCCCATAGGGAACATCACATTATAACCACGCATCCGCATAAACCTGGCACGGGCATCTGACGGGGTCATAGCGTACCAGTGACCAATATGCAAATCGCCCGAAGGATAGGGCAACATCGTGAGGGCGTAGTGCTTTGGTCGCAAAGCATCCCTATCGGCATGGTATAGTCCATCAGCTTCCCAGCGTGCTTGCCATTTGGGTTCAATCTCCACCGGGTTGTATGCAGCATAATCACTCATTGTCTTTTCTCCAACCTTACAAATTTTCACCATAAATTACCGTTAGGATATCTACTGTCTTCTTCTCCGATTATAACCATTCTGTTTGAATCGATAAATCCAAACTTTGACCACCAGGACCGTGATGCCTCCATAGACAACTCAACTTACACCTCCACCAGCCTTGTGGCTAGACAGAGTCGTTTGACAAATTGGGCACCGCCATTGCAAGTTCCTATCCCGGTAAATCAAAAAGAACATCTTCCTAATCACCGGTTTCCCAATAAATTAAAAACCCTCCGTCCAAATTCAGGGACGAAGGGTTATCCGCGGTACCACCCTGCTTGCCCAGCCAAGTGCATTTCACAAAGGCTGGGCCGCTCTGATTCGCAATAACGGGCGAAACCCGCCACCGGCTAATAGATCCACACCTGGCGAGACAACTTACCCTCGCCAATTGGCTTTCACCGCTGAGGTCTATCCCCTGAAAAGGAGATGGCAGGCGAGTTCAATCCTAATAATCCAAAATATCGTGCTCCAGGAGCACCTTGCCGGGCTCACACCTCGCTCTCCCGACTCGCTGATGGATGATCTACTACTCCTGCTAAAACCTTATAAATCGAAGGACCAATCTGTCAGCCCATTTGGATTACCATGCTAACAAACTGGCCAACCAATCTTTATATTTTGAGTGGACCCAGTGGGATTCGAACCCACGACCTTCTCAATGCCATTGAGACGCGCTCCCAACTGCGCTATGGGCCCCTGTCTTCTTGTTCGACGGATTTTACCCTCAAAAAACTCATCCGTCAATAAGTGGACCTGGCGGGATTCGAACCCGCGACCTCATCAGTGCGATTGATGCGCGCTCCCAACTGCGCTACAGGCCCTTAATCAAACTAAATTGATTGTATCTGAGTGCCATTGACCTGTCAAGGAAGCCTATTTTATGGATAAAAACCCCGCCGATTCGCTGATTGCAAGCATTTGCCGGATATCATCATAGGTACTATCGTCAATAGGTGTAAAACTCGATACAAATCCGTAGGAAAGCTTTTCCTTGGCTTGGGGATCATCTCCCATCGTCAACAGGATCTTACCTACGCGGCGCTTGAGCTCATCCGGCAGCCTGGATCTAACCACTACAGGTTGAATTGATGAAGGCCCAAAAGACTCTATCACCCTTAATTGCGAGGCCAGATGGGGATGGTCGCGTAATTCCACCGCAAGCACCTGGGAATCGATCGCTGAGGCATCTACTTTCCCATTAGCAACCATCTGGATTGATTTCTGATGGAAACCAGATTCAATCACCTCGCCGAAAAAGCCTTTTGTTTCCCCCATTTTGACCAACCAGTAGCGAGTAATTCCATAACCCGATTGAGAATCACGGTCGTTATAGCACCAGCTGCCACCCCGCAAATCGGCAAATGAATGGTAAGGGCTCTCCTTGTGTACAATGACGTCTGAAAAGTAGATTGGTTTACCTTGATAACGTTCGCCCTGCAATACAGGTGCAGCCAATAGCTCGATAGGGGAAGGCCTGCGCCGGGTTAGGTGCACATAAGGTAGTCCGCAAATAAAACCCACATCCGCCTCGTCGCGTTCAAACTGCTCGAAGGAGGACCCTACAGAGAGTTCAGTGGGGTGATCAAGCTTCTTTGCCACATAGTCCACTACAAATTGGTAAACCGGGTATACATTGGGAGCGAGGTACGTAACAAATCGTAACGGGCTGTTCATTTAATCATCCTTCCGAGTATCGCAATTCACCTGCATAAATCACCACTTGCAACCAACTTTCTTGGAGAGCCAATGGGCAATGCCCGCGTGGATTTTACGGGTAATATCTTAATCAGGAAAAAGTCCCTCGCTGCAAATCGGTAAGCGCCGAACGGGGGTGTGCCACGAACAAAATATCGCGCCTGCGATGAAACTCTTGGCAACCTGCGCCAGCCTCCAAATCCGAATTGCGCAGCCAGCCGTTTAATTCAGAAACCTTCCGCCTGTAGTCAAGTAATTCTTGAAATGGTGAAATTTCCGCCATCTTAGCCTAATCTTATGCGGGGATTTAGAAAAGCATACAGTAAATCTGCTAACAAATTCGCAGCAGCAAATGCGACCACCGTTATCATGGTTATAGCTTGTAACATGGGTAAATCTCGCCGATCGATGGCGAAAACCAGCAATCGCCCCAGTCCAGGGTAGTTAAATACATTCTCGATAACCACCAAACCGCTGATCAACCAACCAAAACTGATGGCAATGATAGTAATCGTCGGTAAAAGGGCGTTGCGTAGGACGTGTTTAACAACCACGGTTGCCTGAGGTAAACCTTTTAAATTTGCAGTCCGGACATATGGTTGCTTTAGCTCCTCGATCACACCAGCCCGGGTCAAACGAGCTATATAAGCCAGTAAGACGAACATGGCAGTCAACGATGGCAAAACCATCATGGGTAGTGCCTCAAGAAAATTATTACCGGGAAATTGGGAAGAAGTCGCAGGAAGTGAGGGTAATCCAATCTGCCGGAACTCAAAGGAAAAGATTTGGATCAAGACTAACCCGGTAACGAACTCCGGTAGCCCAACGACTGAAAGTGAGATAATACTGATTAAATTGTCAATAAATCTATTTTCCTGCAAACCGGCAATAACACCCATTGCTACAGCAATTGGCACAGAAATGACCAGGGTCATGATCGCTAAGTAACCTGAATTTCGCAAGCGAAGCATTACCACGGGTAATATCGGCGTTCCCGTGCTGAAAGAGTCACCCCAGCTCCCCGTAATGAAATTTCCAAGCCAGGAGAGATACTGAAATGGCAGAGGTCTGTTCAATCCAAGTTTCTCACGACAGGCGATGATCGCTTGTTCGCCCGCTTCGCGACCAAGGATAACCCTGCACACATCGCCAGGGATCAATTGAGTGATTACGAATATGATCAACGAGGTGATGAAGAGGGTGAGTAACAAAAATCCTAACCGGCGAAAAATGTACCTGGACATGCCTTATTCCGGATGAGAATACTTGAAGGTGAAGACACGCTCTTGAGATTGGCGTAATTCACTTACAGGAATGTGACAAAAATATTGTTTGCCAGTTTCCTCATCAAGCCTCCATGGTGGGGTCTTGTTTACACAGATTTCACCTAGAAATCGGGGGCAGCGCGTATGAAATGGACAACCGCTGGGTTTTTGGATTGCACTCGGAATTTCCCCTTCTAAGCGAATCTGGGTTTGTTCCGCGTACGGATCTGCCAATGGTATCGCCGACAACAAGGCCTCAGTATAAGGGTGATAAGGTACCTCGAACAAAACATCCGCATCAGCTACTTCCATCAATTGACCCAGGTAGATCACTGCGATCCTATCAGCCAAATAACCAACCACAGCCAAGTTATGCGAGATGAACAACAAGCTACTACCGTGGTCGATCTGCAATTGGTTGAGCAGGTTCAAAATAGATGCTTGTACGGAGACGTCTAGGGACGAAACCGGTTCATCGGCGATCAATACGTCCGGGTTTGAGGCGAAGGCGCGTGCGATCGCGATCCTTTGTTTCTCACCTCCACTTAACTGCTCAGGTAATCGCCTGGCGTAACCCGCAGGCAATTGCACCCTCACCAACAATTTGGCTACATCTTCATCAACCTCAATCCCAGATTTTCCCATCATGGTAATCAGAGGCCTGCTCAAACTCCCACCCACGGTCAGGTATGGATTCAAAGCGTCTTCAGGGTTTTGGAAAATCATTTGTAGATGGCGCAAAGTCTCTAAATCTCTATCAGAGAGTTTTTGGGGCAAGGGAATAGACAAAAGTTCGATATCTCCAGCGGTTTTCTCCACCAAGCCCATTACAGAGCGAGCGATGGTCGTTTTTCCACTACCGCTTTCTCCCACCAGACCCAATGTTTGGCCATGCCTGATTTTTAATTCAACGCCATCAACAGCGCGAACAAAGCGCGGCTTTCTACGGCGCACTAGCTCCCCTAATGAATGGCGCAACGGAAAATACACCTTCATATCCACTAATTTCAGGACTTCCTGATTTTCTTTTGTGTTGATCGGTTCTGTTTTAATCACCTCGGGGGAGGATTGTTGGGCGTTCGCTTCACCCCGCTGGATCTCTTCCCATCGATGGCAGCGTGCTCTTCGTTTATCAGTCAGTTCATACAGAGCAGGTCGTTGGTAGCATACCTCAATAACCAGCGGACATCGCGGTCTGAAAACACAACCCGTTGGTCGTTCTCCCAAGGGTGGAATCTGCCCTGTAATCCCCCGTAATTGAACCTGGTTCTTGGTTTCGCCCAGGCGGGGAACGCTATCTAACAATCCTCTGGTATAGGGGTGCAAAGGTTTGCGGTACAAGTCTTTGGTGGAAGCGTCTTCCACCAGATCCCCGGCGTATAACACTGCAACCCGGTCACAAACTTGGGCTACCACTCCCAAATTATGGGTTACATATAAAGCGGCCGTTTGCCTACCGTGGATCAGCTCCCTCACCAGATCCAGAATAACAGATTGTGTGGTCACATCCAAACTGGTGGTGGGTTCGTCCAGTATCAATAAACGAGGCTCAGTGCTCAACGCCATAGCAATCATCACCCGCTGTTGCATCCCACCGCTGATCTGGTGCGGGTAGCTTTGCGCGATTTGTTCGGGATCAGCGATATGCACCATTTCAAGCAACCCCACGACTTGACGCCGTGCAACCGCTGGGTCAACTTTCTGATGGTAGCGAAGGGTCTCCGCCAGCTGCTCACCGACACGGATCGATGGGTTGAGCGCAGATTGAGGGTTCTGCGGCACCAGGTTGATTTTCCTCCCCCAGATCTGGCGCATCTCTGATTCACTCAATGTACACAAATCCTGACCATCTAATTCGATCACACCCTGGCGAACGGACCCATTTGCCCCCAGGTAGCGCATTATCGCTAAAACCAGGGTGGTTTTACCTGAACCGCTTTCTCCCACCAGCCCATAAGTCTCACCGGCCTGGATGCAAAAAGAGACCTCTCTCGCAGCATCCAGCCACTCATCCCCCTGCCGGTAAGCTACGGTAAGATTTTTAATATTAAGGATGGGGGCCTTTCTTTTTCCTGGGCTCATTGATCTCTATCAAACATTAACTGGAGCCTGGAAGACGCGCTTAAGACCGTCTGCCATCAGATTTACACCGATGACTACTATAGAAATTGCCGCTGCAGGAAATACCATCGCCCAGGGGGTTTGATTCACATTACTGCGCGCCTCACTGACCATCAACCCCCAATTGGGGTTGGGGGGTTGAACGCCGACGCCCAAGAACCCAAGCGATGCAACCAGGAAAATCGCATATGAAAAACGTAGCGCGGCTTCAACGGTCAAAGCTGGTAATACTGAGGGTAGGATTTCACGGGTTAAAATCCAAGTGAGCGATTCGCCTTGCAACCGCGCCACCTCCACAAATCCTTTGGTTTTAACCCCCAGTGCCACACTGCGGACAACTCTGGCGACAATTGGTGTGTAGACCACAACGATCACGATCAACACGCTGTTATTTGACGGACCTAAAATACCTAAGAGCACTAATGCCAATAGCAAAGCGGGTAATGCCAGGAGACTATCAAAGAATCGCATGATGGTTTCATCAAACCAGCCTCCTCGATAACCGCTGATCAATCCAAGAAAAATACCGATGATCACTGCTAGCAATGTTCCCAGCCCAGATAAGGCCAAAATATCTCTGGCCCCCAGCACGACTCTGCTAAATATGTCTCGACCCAAGTTATCTGTGCCAAACCAATGAGATGTTGAAGGCGGTTGTTTGGCCTCTGTCGCGATGATTTGATTCTCACCATAAGGGGCGATTAATGGTCCGATTACAGCAAGGAGCACGAAGACCATAAAAATTGTCGTGCCGAAAGCCGAAGCGGGTTTCGCGTAAAGACCTTTTAACGCAGTTGCAAAGCGCCGCCCCCTACTGGAAGCAGCGCTTTGCAGGTTGGTGAGATCGCCAGGTACCTTGGTGGACATTAACTTCCAGTGAACATGACCGGACGGAAATCGGAACGTCCGGGGAAGGCTTTCATTACAAATCCCTGGTATTGGTTGTTGATAGCTCCCAGTTGTGCGAAGAAATAAGGGATGATAATTGGTCCTTCCTCGATTAGGATTTGTTGAATTTCGTGATAAGCCTCAACTCGTTTTTGTTCATCCATAGTGGTGCCGGCTGTGGTCATCAGCTCGTCCAATTTTGAATTGCAATAGTGGGCTTCATTCCACTTTGCACCACATTTCAGCATCACATCCAGGTAGAACTGTGGGTATGGTCGGGATCCCCAACCAGTTATGCCCAGATTTACTTCCAACCAGTGGTTTTCGCCATAATATACGCTCTCAGGCTCGACGATAACGTTTATATCGACGCCAGCTTCTGACCACTGGTCCTTTAAAACCGCTGCCAGATTAGGGCGGTTGCCGGTATCGGGTGTATGTAAATCCAGCTTCAAACCATTCTGGTATCCTGCATCCGCTAATAATTGCTTGGCTTTATTCACATCTCTCGCAGGCAGAGGGTATTGATCCGTGTAATATTGGGTGTAGAGCGGACCAATTGGACTATCACGTCCAGGCTCACCAAAACTCTGAAGGACCAGGTTGAAGATCGCTTCCCGGTCCGTAGCTAGCTTGAGTGCCTGAATCACGCGGGGATCATCTCCGGGCTTTTGATCCGCTCGCAACCGGATCAAGTCAAAGGCGTTAGTTGCCACATCCAATAAGGTAAGGTCTTGTTCGTTTTGCAGGTTAGTGTATAAATCCGTGGATATGGCGAACACCAAGTCCACTTGACCACCACGTAAAGCGTCAACCTGAGCGGTTTGATCGTTGAAGAATATAAATTCTATACCAGCCAATTTTGGTTCACCTTTTACGAAGTAATTTGGGTTAGCCTGCACGATGACTCTGTCCTCCGGGCTGTACTTGGTGACCACGAATGGGCCGGTACCGTTGAAGTCAGTAGGATCTTGAGTGTTGACCTTCATGACAAGAGCATGGTTGTCGCTCAAGTCAAACAAAAAGAAGGGATTGGGATTTTTTAGCGTGAAGGTCACTTCAAGATCACTGGTCGCTTCGATCTTATCGATATTTGCATAAAGATCAGCAGTTGAGGAACCCACGTCGGGATTTTTCAGGCGGTTGAATGTCCAGACCACGTCATTGGCGCTGAACGAGCTGCCGTCGTGAAAGGTAACACCTTTTACCAAGGTAAAAACATAAGTCAGACCGTCATTGCTGACTTTCCAATCAACCGCCAAACGAGGGGTGATAGTGTTTTGCGGAGTGATATCTACCAGGTAGTCATATACCGCGTTAGCCACCATTATTTCTGGGTCAGACGAAATTAATGCTGGATCGGTCTGCACAATAGGCTGCAAGGCAACCCTTAGGGTGCCTTTTTGGATAGCCCCTTCTGTAGTGGCAGTCTGGCTGGCTTGCTCTTGCGACACTGGTCCAGGTGTAGAAGTCGCCGAAGCTCCTGCGCAGGCTTGCAGGAAAAGAGCCATGATCACAAAAAAGATCATGACAGCAGGCATTCGCCCTGTTCCAGGGTGTTTATACTTACCCTCCATTAGATCTCCTCTTTTCTTATTCTTCTCTGATATGTAATTTTTTATTCCCCAATATTGCTTTCTAGACCAAATAACGAACCTCGACAGACCCTTGTTTAGGCGGGTTCTTCATTGGCAATCTAATTATTATATCAAAGCCAGCCAATACATCTCTTTAAAGGGTCGTCTAAAATGAAGCAATCCTTAAAGAGCTTTATATCGCTATCCGTCCTTGAATCTTTCCCGTAAACCCGATTGAAAGATCATGATGCGTTTATCATAAAAAATCTTACTTCCACCCCCTGAATTCTTGTTCGCCTATAGAAAGGACCTTAACTTTAATGTTGATCCAGATTCTATCAAGCTTTCCAGGCCAGGTGGGATTTCTTAGCTGTCATCTCAACTTCTATTCCTGATCTTCAGGACCCCTGATTGGGAGCCGCACACCCGATTAGTTTACCGAAAAATGACCTAAACTTTGCCGGGCTTCGCCTGAAAGCAATGCTCGTAGTAAAGCTAATTCGCGGCGGTAAATCAACAGCAAATCGCTCAACAGATCGGTCGCTTGTCTCAAGGTCAATAATTTCTGTTTCTGTTCGGGAGGGATTTGAAGCAGAACTGCAGCTAAATAAGCCAAAACCAATGGATCGTGGGGAAGATGTCGTGGGTCGAGGTTGGCATCACTTGCCTCTGTCAATATTTGCATATAGCCCCTTACCATGGGGCGTAAGTGGTTTCCTTTCTGCTCTAGAAATTCTGGGTGCGCTTGCTCCAAGGGGTATAGCTCAACCCGCCCAACCAGATATGCCTTTTCGTAATCGAAAGTTAGAATTCGAAACCGTTTTTGTCCTAACGCAACAATATTCATGCGCCCATCGCTCAATGGCTCGGATTCTAAAATTCGCGCAGTGCAACCGATATAGTGAGGTTCAGCGATTGGGCCATAAGCTTCTAAGCCGTGTTTGATCAGTACCACTCCAAATGGCTGACGTGTCTGCAGGCATATTCGAATCATCCGCTTGTAGCGCTCTTCAAAAATATGCAAGTTCAAGGGCATCCCTGGGAACAGCACGGTATTAAGCGGAAATAGAGGTAGATCAAACATGACCTATGTATTATACACTGACACATCGCCAATCCTAAAACTTGACAGGCTTGCTAATACCCAGTAAGTGGGAAACAGCACTCCCAATCACGTGAAATGCAATAAAATTTCTACTGAAGGCAGGTAGTGGCCAACGGTTTTATTCGCTTCTACTCGTCAAGCTGATTCCTAATGATAGAGCGCAGGCTCAACAATTTAAAGGCCTTTCTGGCAAATTTACCCTAATTAATGATATGGGAAAATCTTGCTTGCTACCCGCTATTCTTTGTTCAGGCTATAATCAGACTATCTCAATTCATATTGGAGCGCACATGTCGAACGCTGCAACCAGTTCAATTTACAAAATTCGCCTGGCTAAACTTGCTGAGGTCTTGCCAACTTCGGGGATAGATGCCCTCGCCCTCAACTCCGGTCCAAGCCTCTCCTATCTGTCAGGTCTGCACTTCCATCTGAGCGAACGTCCAGAGCTGCTGATATTCGTTCCGGGTAAACCTCTCGCTATCGTCTTACCAGAGTTGGAAGCTGGCAAGGTCAACAGCCTGGATTTTCCCCTCCAAAGTTTCCCTTATAAAGAGGATCCAAATACTTGGGTCACTGCCTTCAAGCAAGCGGTTGCTTTCACCGGCATTGATGGCTGCAGAATTGGTTTAGAACCTCGCAGATTTAGAGTTCTCGAACTGCGCCTTCTGGAGGTTGCCGCGCCAGGGGCGAAAATGCTATCCGCTGAAGACGCCATTGCTTCGGTCCGCATGCACAAGGACGTATCCGAGATCTCAGCCATGCAAAGCGCCGTGGACATCGCCCAAGACGCCCTCAAAGCAACTATACCTTTGATAAAGATCGGGATGACCGAACGGGAACTCGCCGCCGAACTCACCTTACAACTCCTGCGTCACGGATCAGATCCACAATTGCCCTTCTCACCAATTGTGGCTTCTGGACCGAATAGCGCCAATCCCCATGCCACCCCGACCGATCGATCTTTAGTGAAAGGTGATATGCTTATCCTGGATTGGGGTGCCTCATTTAAGGGGTATCTATCCGATCTTACCCGCACCTTCGCTATTGGAGAACCAGACCCGCAGATGGTTCAGGTGGCAAAACTGGTCGAGAAGGCAAATTTCGCCGCTCGCGATCGGGCACGTCCCGGCATCCCGGCTGGCGAAGTGGACTCCGCGGCCCGTTCTGTCATTGAGGTCGCTGGTTATGGCCAATATTTCATCCACCGCACTGGTCATGGTCTGGGGCTTGAGAGTCACGAAGAGCCTTATATCCGCTCAGACAACCAATTACCCTTGGTCAACGGGATGACCTTTACCATTGAACCCGGTATTTACCTGCCTGGTCGTTGGGGTGTGCGCGTTGAAGACGATTTTGTGATCACCTCTACTGGTGGGGAGAGCCTGAGCAATTTACCCCGCCAGCTGCAGGTTTTCTAAGCATCCCTTTTCTACTTTAACCAAAATCCTCTTGTTCAGCAATCTCATCGATTTATCGACATACCTTTCTAATCAAAGGACTCTTCAACCGAGTAGATCACCCTGCCCCGAAAAAGAGAGGTGGAAAATCCGGCTAAATAATTCAAATAAGTCCCGGCGTCAGCCCTTTTTTCAAGAGGCAGCCCATTTTTACTACCGCCTGAGCAAGATTAAACGATGAACATAGATCTTATTCTCGTGGCGATCTCTCTGTTTACTTGGGGTATCGGTGAGGGGTTGTTCTTCTATTTCCAACCAATTTATCTTCAGCAGTTAGGAGCTGACCCAATCAGCATCGGTACGATCTTGGGTGGGTTTGGCTTGATGATGATGGTCTCGCATATCCCAGCGGGATATCTGGCAGATCGTTATGGGCGCAAGCCAATCATGATCGCAGCTTGGGTAATGGCGGTGATAGCAACCTGGATCATGGCGTTGGCGAATGGATTGTCACTGTTTGTAGTGGGTTTATTGATCTATGGGATTACCCTTTTTGTTTTGTCACCCCTAAATTCCTATATCACCGTTGCCCGTGGAAAGTGGTCCGTGGGACGCGCTCTCACCCTTATCTCTGCTAGCTTTAACTTTGGGGTAGTAATTGGCCCCTGGATTGGTGGTCAAATTGGCGAACAGGTCGGTTTACGGCAAACATACTTCATTGCTGCCTGGATTTTTATGGCCTCGACTATCATCATCCTCTTCATCCGCTCACAACCGGTCGAATCCAAAGCGAGCGAAGCCGTTGGCAATGCATGGTTATTCAACCCTCGCTATTTAGTCTACTTGGGGGTCGTCTTTTTGGCCACATTCGCCATGTACCTTCCCCAACCCTTATCACCCAATTTCCTGGAAAATCAGCGGGATCTCTCCTTGAGTCAAATCGGCTCGCTTTATTCCATCAGCAGTATTGGGGTGGTAGTACTAAACCTCTTGCTTGGTCAATTATCCGCTCGGTTGGGCTTTCTTCTCGGTCAGGTCGCAGTTGGATTGTTTTCATTGTTTTTGTGGCGTGGGACCGGCCTGCCCTGGTTTATGCTGGGATATTTCTTATTGGGGGGGTTTAAAACTGCCCGCTCATTTGCTACTGCACAGGTGCGCCAGCTGGTCCATCAATCGAAAATGGGGTTGGCTTATGGCCTGACAGAAACGGTTAGTTCCACAACCATGGTCCTTGCACCGATCCTGGCCGGTTACCTTTATACGCGTGATCCTGCCTGGATGTATACCAGCGCGGCTGTACTGATCCTCGCATCTCTACTTACCAGCGCCGTTTTTTCATTAAAAACTAGAGAGAGCATGGGGTTAGATCACGAGCAGCGGTCAATTCTACCCAAGGATTCTTTGCCTCAATCTGCGTGGGGGAATTTCGATCAGCAGGCTGTGCCTGAAAACCTGTCTGGGGAAATAGGCCTCACATCCATATCTGGTGATAAGGGAGGGGAACCATGATACCCTTTACTTTCGACAGCGGACTCAATTTAGTGCTTTATCTACAAAGCCTGGGTGATTGGTTGATTTCTTCAATGAAGATTGTCACGCTGTTAGGTAGTGAGGAATTATTTATCCTGTTAATGCCCGCCTTTTATTGGTGCGTTGATTCAAATCTGGGAATCAGGTTGGGAGTGATATTAATGCTCAGCAATGGGTTGATCCCTACGCTAAAGATGGTATTTCATACCCCCCGGCCCTTTTGGTACAGCCCGAAAGTTCACGCTTATGTTTCCGAGGATACGTTTGGAATACCCTCAGGTCATGCTATGAACGCGGCTTCTGTATTGGGATTGTTAGTGTATTCATCCAGGCGTGTATGGGTTTGGGTTGCCCTCACTCTTTTGATCATCCTGGTTGGTTCTTCGCGAATGGTGTTAGGTATGCATTTTCTTGTAGATGTGGTAGTTGGCTGGGTTTCTGGATTTCTCTTACTTTGGCTATTCCTACGCTTTGAATCACTCGTGATCGCCTGGTTGGCAGATCGAAAGCTCACCACCCGTCTGCTGGTCAGCTTTGCCGCTTCTTTATCCTTTATCATGCTGGGGGTAATCGTAAAGATCAGCCTTGGCGATTTCCAAATCCCGGTTGCATGGGTAGATAACGCCGCTTCCGCGACTCCCGTAGCTACCCAGATTCACCCACTCAGTCTTTCTTATTTGATGACAGCCTCCGGAGCTTTTTTCGGTCTTTCAGCGGGTGCCATTTGGCTTTTTGACCGGATCGGATACAACGCCGGGGGCACTTTGAAAACTCGCCTCATCAGATATCCGATCGGGATAGTGGGGGTGTTTATCCTCTGGTATGGTCTGGGGGTCGTGTTCCCGCAGGGAGATTTCCCACTGGCTTACACTTTACGATACCTGCGCTATTTTCTCGTTGGAGTATGGGCATCAGCGGGGGCTCCCATGCTCTTCATAAGGTTGAAATTGGCCAAACCATCCGATTGAAGATTCCCCAATTGAACCTAATCCTTGATACGCGCCTCTGCCTCTCCATCCATAGCATCCATGGAAAGGCAAATATTGATTTCCAGTTTTCTGTCTAGAATAAACCTTCAAAAATGAGAACACCCAGGTGGGGTGGTAGAGTTCCACCTGGGTGTGTTCAGCTGCTTTCTTACCTGGCTTTCTTTATAATTAGGCTCAGAGGCCTTGAGAGTAGAATCTAGTCTTCTCTTGCCGCAGCAAGTTCCTTTTGATGTATCTCAATTACATCCTGGGCAAGATGGGCAGGTACGATTTCATAATGGGAAAACTCCATCGTAAATACACCTCGCCCACCGGTGATCGAACGTAAATCTGTTGTATAGCGCTGCATTTCTGCTAAAGGCACTTGAGCTGTGATTACCGAACGACCTTTTGGGGTGTCCATCCCCTGCACCCGAGCCCTCCGGGTGTTCAAATCTCCTAAGACATCTCCCATATTGCTCTCCGGAACGGTGATCGCTATATTCATGATGGGTTCGAGCAAGACCGGTGCCGCATCTTTCACTGCCAGTTTAAAGGCTTCGCGGCCGGCGATTTCAAAGGCCACCGGTTTCGAGTCTACCGGGTGTTCTTTACCATCCGTAACGGCGACCTTAACGTTTTCCACTGGATAGCCAGCCACTACACCGCTTTTCATCACATTCCGGACGCCTTTCTCGATGGCAGGCATGAAGTTGTTAGATATTGCTCCACCAAAAACCTCGTTCTTAAATTCAAAGTCTGACTCTTTCAAAGGGTCCACCCGCATATAGACTTCAGCGAATTGGCCAGCACCTCCGGTTTGCTTCTTATGGCGATATTGTGAATAACCAGTCTTGGTAATGGTCTCACGATAAGGTACGCGAGGCTCTTCCATATTAAGGCCGGTTTGGAACTTGGTTTCTGCCTTGCGAATAGCAACGTCGATATGCTGATCCCCCATGCCTTGTAAGATAGTCTGGTTCGTGCTGGGTTCTTGAGTCCATGAGAGAGTCATGTCCTCCTCGCACAGACGAGTAAGGGTCGGACTGATCTTAGCCGAATCTGATTGGCTCTTCGGAGTTACCGCAACCCTGAAGAGGGCATGGGGATACTCTGGAAGGGACAGTTCGAGCGGATACCCTTTGTCGCACAGGGTATCACCCGTGGAGGTTGCTCCTAATTTGGGAACAGTAGCGATGTCTCCGGAGTGCACGATTTTAACGGCGATCTGCTCCTTGCCACGAAGAATGTTGAGATTACCAAGACGCTCCTCAATTCCTTTCCTCTGATTCCAAATCCGCGAATCTGCGCTGAGCATTCCCGAATAAACCCGGAAGTACGTAATCTTGCCAACAAAAGGATCAGCTGTTGTTTTCCAAATATATGCTGCCAGCGGTCCAACATCGGAGGTGGTCAGATTCTCTTCGCCATCTTTTCCTTTCGCCACGCTGGGTGGCACCTCAGCTGGCGAGGGCATCAGGTTTATCAGAGCCTCCAATAGTGGCGCTATACCGATTTCTGAACTTCCTGCTGCAACGAACACCGGGATGTAAGCGCCACTGTGGATCACGCTCACTAAACCTTGCAGAACCTCTTGCGAGTTGAGCTCCTCGCCATCCAGATATTTCATCAGGAGCTCATCCTCCCCCTCGGCAGCTACTTCGATCAGTTCCAGGCGCGCCGCTTCGACCTCATCGCTATATTCAGCGGGGATATCTATAACAGCATTTCCCTGGCCTTCGTAAGCCTTCATGGTTAACAAATCGAGCACCCCTTTGAAATTCTGTTTCCCGCCCCAGGGAAGTTGTACTGGAATTAAACGCGCCTCAGACAACTGCTGAACGGAATCCAAAGCCTTACGGTAGTTGGCATTATCTCGGTCCATTTTATTAATCACCACAAAGCGGGGAAGATTGAACCGGTCGCAGTATGACCAGGTGATTTCAGTGCCAACTTCAGCTCCTGCCACTGCGTCAACCACAACCACAGCCCCATCGGATACGCTCAAAGCTGATATAACCTCGCCGATAAAATCGGTATAACCAGGGGTATCCAGAAGATTTAATTTATGATCCATATATTCGATCGGAATAATTGCGGTAGAAAGGGATAGACCCCTGCGAACTTCCTCATCCTCAAAGTCTGCAACGGTAGTGCCATCTTCGATTTTACCCAATCGAGTCGTCGTTCCCGTGAAATGTAAAAAGGCCTCCGTCAACATGGTTTTGCCCGCGCCGCTGTGAGAAACCAGGGCGATATTTCTAATAAATTCGGTCGTATATTCCTTCATTGGATTGAATATCTCCTCAGATGAAAAATCAAACGCATAAATTGTAAGGGAAGTCGTCATCCTTGTCAAAGCGAGTTTCATTTTTTATGCTTTGGTTTCTTTGGTTTCAAAGTTTGGAAGATAAGTTCGATAATATCCCATTGATTTATCAAAATAATATCAGTCTGGAGTACAACTATGACTCTCAAGAGAATGGAATTCCTGGCTAGTCGGCTCTAAACCCGCTTTCGCGTTAAAATACGTAGTAATTACGCAGTTCAGGGGAAAATCGGGGTGTTTGGGCGGGCGTTGCCCAAACACCCCATCCTCCCACTAACTGCGTATGTCCTAATAGGTTAAGATCATAGCCGGGAAGGTTAATCCAGTCATGGAGTAGAATCAGACATATGCAATACTTCAACCAATATTCCCTCACTATTGCTAGCCTGGGAATGTTAATCCTGGCTATCATCTCATTAGCCCGAATTGGGGCAAAATGGTATGCTTACCTCGGTGTAGCTCTCCTGTCAGTCGTTTTAATAGTTACCTGGTTTTTCGTTCGACCCAGGTCAAGCGATCTCGCCAGCCTCACGGCGGTTCAATCGCAGATCGGCTCTGGCACACCCGTGCTTTTAGAATTCCAGTCTCCCTATTGAATGGCTTGTACGGCCATGAAACCCATCGTTGATGGCATCGAAAATGAATTTGAAGGGAAATTGCACGTTATCCGTATAAATATCCAAAGTGAACTGGGGCGCGCCTTACGTGAGCCTTATAAATTCCAATATACTCCCACATTCATTTATTTTAACGCCCAAGGCGTTGAAGAGTGGCGCCAGATAGGCGGTCTGGATCTTAATAAATTGCGTGCATCCTTGCACCCATGAGTTTATTAAAGCGTTTATTCTTCAATCTATGGTACTATCGCAAACCCCCTTGGGATACTGGCATTTCACCTCCTGAGCTTATGGATTTTATAAAATCCCATTCGCCCGGTCGTGCATTGGATATCGGCTGTGGGACTGGAACCAACGCCATTACCTTAAGTAAACATGGCTGGCAGACTACTGGAATCGACTTTGCTTCACATGCTATTCGCATCGCCCGTAATAAAGCCAGGAATGCTGGCGTTAATGTGGATTTACGGGTAGAAGATATCACCACTCTTAGTGATCTGGCGGGTCCATTCGAGCTGGTGCTAGACATGGGCTGCTTTCATAGCCTTTCTCCCAGGGACAAAGATAATTACGCTCGAGACTTGACCCACCTGTTGGCTCCGGATGGCACTTACCTGATGTATGGTTTTTTCAAACCACCAGCCGAATCGGGTCCCGGATTGGTCGAAACAGATCTGGATTTATTATCGGCTTCTTTAAAGTTTATTAAACGTCAGGACGGTTCCGAACGTGGCCTGCGTCCTTCCGCCTGGTTTGTGTATGAACGTTCCTGAAAAGCTGGCAATTGATTATTCCTATGAGCGAGATCGTTTTCACCCAATTTACAGGAATAAGGTCTCTTCCTGATTATTTTAGGACTTACGCAGTTGGTGGGAGGATGGGGGTGTTTGAGCGGGCGTTGCTCAAACACCCCCGATTTTCCCCTGAACTGCGTTACTACTATATTTATTAAAGGTATCTCATGAAACTCCTCTTTATTTTTCTCGATGGGGTAGGGCTTGGTTCAGATGATCCCAGTTACAATCCCTTTGCGCTGGGAATTATGCCTGTTTTACAGGATCTTTTAAACAGCCATCGATTGGTCAAGGATTCACTCGTTTCTCAACATTTGGCTGGCCCAAAAATAGAATCATCCCGGGCAACCTTGCTGTCCCTTGATGCCTGTCTAAGTGTGGAAGGTTTACCCCAGTCTGCTACGGGTCAGACCACTTTGCTGACTGGCATCAATATACCTGCTGAAATCGGCTACCACTATGGACCAAAACCTAATCCCGAAGTGGCTGCCTTCCTGCGAAACGGGAACCTATTTAGCATTCTCGAGGAGCGTGGCTGTCGAGTAGCATTGCTGAATGCTTATCCTCCGGCCTATTTCCAGGCTATTGAATCGGGACGTCGTCTATACTCCGCCATCCCATTGGCGGTGACCAGCGCTGGAGTCCCTCTAAAAACCGCTGAAGATCTCTTCTCAGATAATGCCATTTCAGCCGACATAACCGGACGAGGTTGGAGAGAGCGCCTGGGATTTCCCAACGCCCCCCTGCTAACGCCCCACCAGGCTGGGGCTCGTCTCGCTGCTTTGGCGAGAGATTATGAGTTCGCTTTCTTCGAATTCTGGTTAACGGATTACCTTGGTCATTACCAGAATATGCAAAACGCCTGCTCCTTATTGGAAATGATCGACACAATGTTCCTCGGTCTTCTGGAAGCATGGAATGACCAAGACGGTCTAATCCTATTGACATCTGACCATGGAAATTTAGAGGATCTCAGCACCCGCAGGCACACTACCAACCCAGTCCCTGGATTGGTGATTGGAGATCCTTCCTTACGACGGGATTTCTGTTCATCTCTATCAGATCTCACCGGGGTGACTCCCGCTATTGTTAGTTTTTTTTCTTGAATACATTCATTTTTCCGGATTCCCCTCTTTTGATGAAATTCTTAGTTTGCACCCATTATCAAGATCGAGATGTCGAAAAAGCAAATGCTTTTTAGAATTCTCGCCAGGCTATTCAAGCGAGAATATAATTGAGTTCAGAGTAAGAACAGGTTTAACGCCATCTGGCCATAAGAATATGCAATAGCTGGAAAGGACAATATCGCGTGCAAAAGAATGTAGCCATAGTGACCGACAGCTGCGCCAGCATCCCGGAAACGATTATAGAGGCGCTCGAAATTCATTGGGTCCCATATTACATCCATCGAGGGATGGAAGTGTTAAGGGATTTGGTAACTATCCAGCGAGAGGCGTTCTATGAGTGGCTCCCCACCGTCAAAGAACTGCCGAAAACAGCCAGTCCTGGACCTGGAGAATATTTACAGAAATATGAAGAATTAGCCAAAGAAGGGGTCAGCAGGATCATCAGCATCCACATGACTTCAAAAGGAAGTGGGGCTTATCAAGCCGCCCTTACTGCACAAGCCATGGCTCAAGATCTCATTTCCGGTCTTAGAATTGCAGTTATCGATACCCTCAACGTTTCGATGTGCCATGGTTGGATGGTGATTGAAGCAGCCCGCGACGCTCAGGCTGGCAAATCCCTTGCCGAGATCGCGGAGCATGTCAGAGCAATGATCCCCGTATCAAAAATGCTCCAAACAGCAGATACCTTGAGATACCTGTATTTGGGCGGTCGCATAGGCAAAGCAAAGCACCTTGTCGGCACACTTCTAAACATCAAGCCGATTATCAGCATGGAAGACGGTATCATAATTGCCATCGGGCAAGCACGTAGTCGCCGACGTGCTTACCAGATGATTGTGGATAAAGTTGAGGCCACTGTTGGGTATATGGGCAAAATTAAGGTTGCTTATGTGCATGCAGCTGCCCGCGAAGAAGCAGAAAAAATAAGAACGCTCGTCGAAAGGCGTTTAGACTGCGTCGAGTCGCTCATCGCCGAGCTCTCTCCAGCATTAGGTGTCCACACCGGTCCAGGAACAGCTGGACTTTGTTATTTTCCCATATCAATGACCTAACGCCATATAGGGCTGTCTATTGAAAAAATGTTATGATCTCCCTCTCCACAGCCCAACAATTAAATGAGGCTGGTTTAAACTGGATACCAGCCATGCATGATTTCTTCGCGATTCCGGATCGGGGGCTTGACGACCGGGTTTTTGTGATTAACGACATCATGGCTTTTGTCGAAATCCGGCAAAACTTTCCGGTTGTCACCTTTCACGGCACCGCCGAGTGGGCCCTCGACTACATATTAACTAGCGAAGCGATCTGGCTTCCCACAGAGGAACAATTGCGTATTAAATTAATGCATTATCTTCTGAGTGAAAAACAACCAGCCTTGAGTTTGGTCAGCCATCCTGAGGGCTATGACTGTCAAATCCAATTCCAGGATGGAACGCAAACTTTTAGCGCTTCACAGGCCAGTGAAGCCTATGCTGCTGCCCTGCTGTATGTGTTAATGGCTACCTAGAGATACTTATGGAGCTAACCCTTTTCCAAAACGGCCTTCACGAAATTAAATCCATTTGCTTTCCGACCTTTTCGAAGGCCTCTAAAACCTCATCTAGTTGGGCATCGGTATGGGTCGCCATATAGCTGGTACGCAGTAATTGTTGGCCCTCCGGCACACCAGGGGATAATACAGGGTTGACGAAAACGCCGTTATCAAAAAGCATTTTCCAAACCAACACCGTTTTCATGTCGTCGCCGATGAAAATCGGGATGATCGGTGAACAAGAGTTTCCGATATTAAAGCCCAATTCTCGATAGCTTTTCCTCATGCGATCGCCGATTACATTTAGGCGCTCGATCCGCTCAGGTTCCCGCCTCATAACTTCCAACGCCGCCAGCGCTGCTGCCGCGTTTGCCGCGGGAATGCTTGCGCTGAATATCAAAGCCCGGGCATGATGTTTAATATAATGAATAATATCGTCATCCCCGGCGATGAAACCTCCCAGGGATGCGAAAGACTTGCTAAAAGTTGACATGATCAGATCCACTTCATCCGTCACCCCGAAATGAGCCGCGGTACCTCGACCATTTCCGAGCACACCCATAGCATGGGCGTCGTCTACCATTAAGCGGGCTCCATATCGTTTGCACAACGAAATCAGTTCTGGCAGCGGAGCGATATCCCCTCCCATACTGAACAGACCGTCAACAATAATTAATTTTCCTTTCTCCTCTGGTAAGCTCGATAAAACCCGCTCTAAATCCTTCATATCGTTGTGACGAAAACGTTTTGTATCCCCCCATCCTAACCGGGCTCCGTCAACGATGCTGGCATGATCGTCTTTATCGAGAATAGCGACATCATTTCGACCTACGATTGCGCTAATGGTTCCCAAGTTGGTTTGCATACCCGTTGAAAATACAAGCGCAGCCTCTTTACCAACCCATTTAGCCAGCTCGCTCTCAAGTTGTTCGTGTAATTCCAAGGTACCGTTGAGGAATCGTGAGCCAGTGCAACTGGTCCCGAAACGGTTAATAGCCTCTTGAGCAGCCCGGCGTACATCTGGATGGGTTGTCAGTCCTAAATAATTGTTCGAGCCACACATAATAAGGCGATGGCCTTGGTAATCAGCCTCGGTTCCCTCATTCTCAGTCAAAGGGATGAAGTATGGGTAGATGCCCATCTCTATAGCTTCTCGCGCTATAGTGAATTCCGAACATTTCTTAAAAATGTCCATGTCTGAAATCCTCCTCTAAGAATTTTTCTCCCTCATTTTCTTTTGCGCACGTCTGATTAACCAATCAATGACAGGATATACCCCTTTGCCCGCCAGACCGATTGCCAAATATACTATTTTGCTATCTAGTCCGGGCAGGATAATATACTTTCCTTTGGCGGCATCTTGCAGGATCGTCTCTGCAACTGTCTCTGGAGACATAACCTTTGCCACGGCAGCGATCGCCTTTGTCTCGTAAGGTTTAAATTGGTTTTCATAATGCAATTGGGGCGTATCCGTATCGGTTGGAAACACAATCGATAGCCGAATCCCGAGCGGCTTTAACTCCGACCGTAAAGCGTCAGAGAAACCACGCACAGCGTATTTTGAGGCTCCATACGCCGTATACCCAAACAACCCCACAACACCTGCCAGCGAGGCGATATTGATGATATGACCTGATCCACGCGCTAGCATTCCTGGCAGTACAGCTTTGGTCACGTAAACTGTACCGAAGTAATTGGTCTCCATCATCTCCCGGAATATGTTCAGATCGAGCTCCTGAAAATATCCGGGATGGGTTACACCCGCTGAGTTAACCACCAGATCAGGTATACCACCTTGTTCAACAACCTGTTCAACAGCTGCCTGAACCTGTTTATAGTTTGACACATCAGCTGAAAGAGTCCCACAAATTTGGTCCGGGCCGCAGTCGAGTTGCCTCAGAGCATCTCTGAGCCTGTCTTCTTGGCGTGCCAAGATCCAAACCCTGGCACCCTGTTTTGCCAACAATCCAGCGGTGGCCAGACCAATTCCACTGGAACCACCCGTGATAAGTGCGTTTTTACCGGACCATGGAAAGTTTTGAACGGGCATATGATGTTCTGCAAAACGACAAAAAAGCTGTACGAAATATCATTGTTAGTAGTTACGCAGTTCAGGGGAAAATCGGGGGTGTTTGGACGGGTGTTGCTCGCCCAAACACCCCCATCCTCCCACCAACTGCGTAAGTCCTAATTGTATTATTCCATAGAAACGCAATCTTTCACAGATATGAGTCAACCCAAAGTTATCACCTGGAGGACAAATAGAAGGCAAATTTATCGTAAGCATAGATTAAGATACCAGCTCCAATACGCTTTGATGAATTATGTAGAAATCGGATATCTAAGGAAATAATCGCCAGCCTCTCTCGCGAGCCACCTTTTCTAAGCCCTCATCAGGATATGTCGCGACCGGATGTCCAACCAATTCCAACAGAGGCAAATCAGAAATCGAGTCAGCGAAAGCAAAACTGGCTTTTAAATCAACCGCGAAGTTGTTGTCCTTCAAGTATGATCGCGCTAAATTTGCTTTATTTTCGTCGATGCAAATTGGTTCTTTACTGCGACCGGTAAAGCGCCCGTTCCGCATTTCGAACTCTGTACCGATGACGTGATCCACTCCCAATTCCTGAGCTATGCGCCTTAATAGGGGGAGCGGGCCTCCAGAGACCAGCACTACTAAATCCCCGTCTGCGTAATGCTTTTCCAATAAATTGCGCGAATCCGTTCTCCAGGCCGTATTTAGATGCTCTTCAACAATCCAGTCCCAAATTTCCTTTGCCTGCTCCGAGGTATATCCCCGGACATACCAGGCCAGATGTGCTGCCCAAGGTTTGCGAAATACCCCTTCGCTAATCAAGCCTAAACGCCTCACAAGGAAATAAGGAGAATGAAACCACCAATAAAACCTGTTTGTCCATTCCCTTCTGTGGTGAGTTTTGAAATAACTCAATAATCCATGCCAAACGTGGCTGGTAGTCAAGGTCCCATCCACGTCGAAAAACGCGGCTCTATCAGGCTGCTCCATATCATTGACCTTCGAATGCAATTGATCCCAATATCATAAGGTTTACGCAGTTGGTGGGAGGATGGGGGTGTTTGGGCGGGTAACGCCTGCCCAAACACCCCCGATTTTCCCCTGAACTGCATAACTACTAATCAAATAAGAATAAGCCGCCCTGGACGGCGGGTAGCCAGTCTCATGGCGGCTTTCCCTGGGATAACTATTTCACTTTCTTAACCTCCAAAATTATAGTTGCCCCCCAACCTCCTTATCCTTGTGTTCCCGAACCAGCTCCCGACGAAGGATCTTCCCCACTGTGGTCTTAGGTAGCTCGTCACGAAATTCCACCTGTGATGGAACTTTGTACTTAGCCAAACGCTCCTTACACCAGGACCTAACCTCTTCTTCACTTAAAGTCTCACCCGGTTTCACCACGACCCAAGCTTTTACCGTCTCTCCACGGTATGGATCGGGGATACCGGCTACACCCACCTCCAGGACTTTCGGATTTTCACTGATCACCTCTTCGACTTCGCGAGGCCAAACCTGAAAGCCGCCCGGCTTGATCAGCTCTTTCTTGCGGTCCACGATATAGAAATAGCCATCCTCATCCATTCGAGCGATATCTCCAGTGTAGAGCCAGTTATCCCGTAAGGTATTACTCGTCTCCGTCGGCATATTATGGTAACCTTTGAAAACCTGGGGGCCATTCACCGCTAGTTCCCCGATTTCACCGGTTGGCAACACCGTCACGCCGTCATCCAGGCTCACAATACGGCAATCAACATCAGGTAGAGGCAAACCAATTGACCCCGTCCGGTTTTCCCCCAATAGAGGGTTGCAGTGGGTCGCTGTGGGAGCTTCAGAGAGACCGTAACCTTCGAACACTACCCCGCCCGTCAAAGCTTCAAACTTCTCCTTGGTTTCTCGCATCAACGGCGCTGATCCCGAAATACAAGCCTTTATCGTACCGAGGTTATATTTTCCTGCAAGCACATCGGGGTGGTTATTAATCGCGTTGTAGAGGGTTGGTACGCCGGGAAAGACTGTTGTTTTGTACTTTTGGATATTGGTGAGCAAATCCTTTAGATCGCGCGGGTTGGGTACCATTACCATCGAAGCACCCGTACGGATAGCGAACAACATGCCAGCTACCATTCCATAGACATGGTATAGTGGGATAGCCATCAAGACAATTTCTTTCCCATCTTCGGCATTAACCATCCATTCTCGGATTTGCAGGGCGTTGGCAACTAGATTGCGGTGTGTGGCAATCGCCCCTTTCGGAATGCCGGTGGTGCCTCCACTGTATTGGAAAAGAGCCATATCGTCGGGGCGAATATCTAATTTGGGTCGGTCTTCCACCTGATAGCGATCGATCAAATCTTGCATCCACACATCGCCCTCAGCCAATTGAACCCGGAACCCCCCCTGTTTTTCCTTGGTAAGCGTGAATAGAAAGGACAGAATCGGGAGTAAGGCTTCTTTGATATTAGTGACTATCAGGGTTCGAATCTTGGTTTTAGGTTGTACTTGTTTGACGAGATTGTAAAAATTGCTCATCACAATCATGATCTCAATACCGGCGTCGTTCACCTGGTGTTCAATCTCTCGTGAGCTATAAAGCGGATTGGTGGCAACGACAACCCCACCGGCTTTCAAAATCGCAAAATATGCCATTACGAATTGGGGAGTATTAGGCACGAGTAAACCGACCCGGTCACCTTTTTTCAAACCAACTCCAGCCAGACCAGCTGCCAGGCGATCGGTGAGCTCGTTCATTTCACGATACGAAATTTTTGCCCCTTTGAATATCGTACAAGGAGCCTCGGGGTATTCTTGAGCCGCTTCTTCAAGCAAGGCGAACAGAGGTATTGATGGGTAATCGATATGAATGGGGACACTCTCATCGTAGTGCTTGAGCCAGGGCTTTTGATCCATCTTGGTGCCTCCTTAGATCTGTTATTAAGCGGATGGGGAGAGAATTTCTTAATATAGTATAGAGTTATTTATCACGAATGTCAATCAGACAAGGCTGTTTTTGTCTCAGCATCTTGAGAACCTTCCCAAGTTTGAATTGTTTCTACCATTTCGTCCATGGTATCTGCACCTACTCTAAACCAGTGAATATCGGAATCGTTCCTTTTGAACCAATTTCCCTGCCGGCGAACAAATTGGCGCGATCGGCGTTTCATGCGGATTATAGCTTCTTCTCTGGTAATCTCTTCTTGCAGGTATGATATTACCTCCTGGTAGCCGATCGCGGATAAAGTCGGTAGAGCGGGGGTGTAGCCTTCATCGAGCAAGTTCTGTACCTCTGAAATAAAACCTTTCTCAAACATCTTCTCAATCCGATGATCGATACGTTTATACAACTCTGGTCGAGGTCTGGTTAAACCCAGAATCAGGGTGTTGTAGAGCGGTTGACCACGCCCACGCAGCCTCGAAAAGCGCCGACCTGTTCGCAAGATCACTTCGAGGGCGCGCACTGTCCTGCGTAAATTGCGGAAGTCGATGTTTGCAGCTGCTTGCGGGTCAAGGACAGTCAGCCGATTATGTAACGCTTGAGGTCCGATCGTCCTTGCCCAATTTTCCAATACTTCCCTCAATTGTGGGTCTGGCCTGGTCTCGGGGATTTTCCAACCTTCAACTACGGCGTAAATATATTGTCCAGTACCTCCTACAAGAAATGCTCGTTTTCCCCGGTGGAGGATTTCAGTAATGGCCTGGCGAGCAGCTTTCTGGAAAAGTGCCAGACTCCACACCTCATCTGGATTTGCTACATCGATGAGGTGGTGGGGTACCCGGCTCCGGTCAGAAAGCGATGGTTTGTCCGTGCCAATATCCATACCCCGGTAAAAAAGGCGTGAATCAGCCGAGACGATTTCGCCACCCAGGCATTCGGCCAGCTGGATGGCGATTTCAGTTTTTCCAACCGCGCTGGGTCCTAAGATAACGATCAATGGAGGGCTTTCTCTTTGTGGCATAATGCGCTTACCTGGAATATCGAGCAGGATTTTATGAGACGGCATTTTTAAAGTGTGTAAACGATGGTTGTCCTGTTTTCCCCTCAATTTCTATAGCAATTACATCAATCCGCCAATCACCTTGAAGATCGGGATGTTCTTGCAGGTAAGCTCCTACCGCAGAGATCAGGTGGGCTTGTTTCCGGGTTGTAACTGACTCCTCAGGATAACCAAAAGTCCGCGTCGAACGGGTTTTAACCTCTACAAATACCGTGACCGAAGTTATCCCATTTTTGTTATTCTTTATCTTCCTCGCAATCAAATCGATCTCGCCATGAGGGGTACGAGCGTTTCGTTCCAGGATCTCATAACCGCGCTCAAGGAGATAATTCTCAGCCAGTTTTTCACCCCATCGACCTAATCTTAGCCCTGATTTGCTCATTTTAATAATCGATCCACGAGAAGGGAGAACTTATGCCGTAAGCCGTGATGACGATCAGTTGCTTCAGATACCAGCAGCTGGTAGTGGTTAAGTAGCATTTGTGTGGTGCGTTCGATAGCAAAGATATTTGAAACTTCCCGGGCACGAGCGCCCATCTTCTTGCGTCCCTCAACATCGGTCACCATGCGCACCATTTTTGCTGTAAAAACTGCCACATCCTCCTCTGCTGATAATAAACCGGTCACGCCATCCTCCACAATATCCGCTACGCCCGGAGACGTGATGCCTAATACAGGTAAGCCAGCTGCCATTGCCTCAATTACCGATAGGGGATGGACTTCAGTCACAGAAGCTGTGATAAAAGCATCAGCCGTTGCAAGATAGCGTAGTAGATCCTTATAAGGTACCATCCCGGTAAAGAGCACCCGCTTAGCAATACCCATGTGGAACACGCGATCTTCAAGGTTTTCTTGTTCTGGACCTGCGCCTATAATTAACAGACAAACATTGTCATAAGCCTTGGCAGTCCCCGCAAAAGATCGCAACAGAAGGGGTAAATTCTTCTCAGGTCCTAGCCGGCCTGTATAGATAAGAACGATATCCTCATCTTTAAATCCCAATTCCATTCTGGGCACCGGTTTAAGGGTTCCACGAAAGGGTGAGAGATCCACTCCATTTGGAACGACCTCTACAGGTGAGTTAACATTGAAAGTGCGTAATACCTCCCACATACCTTTTGACGGTGCAATGACGAGATCACAAGCTGCACAAAAGGAGGGGAGATAGGCTTTGAGAAATGTGTCACTCAAACCATCGGGTAAAACGGGCAAATAAGCTTGGGCGTACAAATCGTAACGAGTATGGTTGGTGAAAACGATTGGAATATTGCGCGGTTTACAATAACGTATTGCCAAACGCCCACTTAAAAATGGGTGGTGAACATGCACGACATCCATCGTACGTAGCAAGCGCTGGGCTTGCAAACTATAGCGAATGTTTAAATAATAACCAGTATCAACCAGTGGCAGACCTGGTGAACGGATAATATTTTCCTCACCGTCTTCAAAACCATCATCGCCAAAAGTAAATACAAAGACTTCGTGTCCTGATTCTTCGAAAAAACGCTTGTTTATGGCGATATGGTTGGTTATACCACTCACGTGGGGCTTGTAGACATCCGCCATCATGCCGATGCGCACGGATAAAGCTCCTTTATTTTGGGAATGATACAAGCCAGGATCTTATCCTGAAAGCATAGAGTTCGAATTGTGATCAAAGTTTTAAGCAAACTTCTAAGTGAATAAAACATTTCCTTCGTGGATTTTTCCGTCATTAACCGCGTGAGAGCTATTGGTTGCGAGAATGCTGAGAGCCTAGAGAAATTATAGTCCAGTTCCTATAGGCTATCACGAATTCAAGCGAATACGGAGGTAGAACTTGATAGGTAAGCCGTTGACGAGTACAATGCAAGCGTGTTGAAGCCTAGAAACCTGCCCGATCCGAACCGACTAAGTGTGGTAGTTGCTACCATTTTATTAGCCTACGCCTTAGCAAGCGTTGTAAACCTCCCAAAGCGTGATCTCGAGATTCAACTTCCTGGCCTTTACCTAGCATTTGAATTCAATGTCCATACCGTGGTAGCTCTATTAGTAGCTGCTTTAACCGCTTCAGGAGCGGATTGGCTTCTACGTGATCATCCCATGCTGGGGAAGAAAAGCTCATTGCAACATTGGCTGGTGCCTGCTCTTACCGCGTTGGTGATCGGTGTTCCCTTATCTCGATTCACTTTCGGTTTGCAGTGGTTTATCAGTTTCGTTATCGGGGGCGTATTATTGATGCTCGTATTAGTGGCAGAGTACATTGTGGTAGACCCCGGAGATGCGCGCCATGCTCTTGCCACCGCCAGTTTGACGGCAGTATCATTTGCTCTCTTTCTGGTGCTGGCAATCGCCTTAAATTCGACCGGGATGCGCCTTTTCCTGGTCCTGCCGGCTCTCTCATTTGCTTGCGGGTTGATCAGTCTGCGCACCCTTCACTTGAGGCTGCCAGAAAAATGGGCTTTCATCCAAGCTATCGCGCTGGCCTTAGTCATCGCTCAATTCACAGCCTCTCTGCATTATTGGCCTCTTTCTCCGATAACCTATGGGTTGGTCTTGCTAGGGCCCGCTTATGCCCTTACCAGTCTGGTCGGTAATCTTGCTGAAGGAGAGTCCTTTCGGCAAGCAATCATCGAACCAGTCTTGGTGTTAATCATCGTATGGCTGGCGGCGATATGGACTCGCTAAACGATCAATCTTCCCAGGCACTGTGGTTGACGCATTCCCAATGGGAGATAATGTTAACGGAAGCAATCGCGCACACGCCCGAGGAGGCTTGTGGGTTGTTAGCCGGCAAGCATGGTTACATTTTAGAAGTATTCCCAACGACAAATGTTCTGCACAGCCCCGTGCGCTATCGTATAGCAACCCAAGAACAGTTCCAAGCTTTTCAGCGCATTGAACAACAAGGCTGGGATCTCTTAGCGATCTATCATTCGCACCCCCACGGCCCGGCGACCCCATCACCAACGGATATAAAAGAGGCCTACTATCCAGAAGTCATCTATTTAATCTGGTCCCGTGACGGAGGAGAGTGGATCTGTCGAGGTTTTGTTATCTCTAATAACGACGTCCAAGAAATACCTATCCGCCTCGTAAAACGAGATTGAATAGGGAAACACCCTCAATAAAACCAAAGGGGGGATCGAGCCAGGGGAGCCATGCTAAATCTGAGCCCTGATTTTCATCCAGGTGTAACTTAGTAAGAATTGTCTTCATCATCCGAGGAGGCTGGCTGCTCTCCATATATTTGTTCGTATAACGCACGCAAATTACGGTTATGTAACTTCTCCGCCAGTCCCCCAATCAGCACGCGGCTCTTCCCACAAGATTCAACCCCCACCTCTGCCAGCATATCCATCGGATATTTCCGCCGAGAAGCTTTTCGAACGGTTTTACGAATGGCGGACAAGTAGGCAAGATTATCCTTAACAGCCCCTTCGATTTCTCCCCGCAAAACGATATCCCCATGCCCTTGTATCACATTTTCTAACCCCATTTTACCTATCCTCTTTAAAGAAGCAATCATATCATCTAAATTTCCATCCACTATGTAGGGTAAAGGCATGAAAACATCCCCAGCAAACAAAACACGATCCTCTTCAACAAGCACCCCGAGGTTATCCGCCGAATGACCTGGCAGTGGAATTAAAGTCAACGTCTTTTTACCTAAACGTAGACTCAACGTTCCCTCGGAAAAGGTGAGGTGGGGAAGAATGATTTTCGTCTGCCTGAAAGCGGTACTATGTTTGCGAGTCTCATCCAGGGAGGTTCGTCCCTTCGTGTCCAGCCACTGGCGGCACAGGGTATGGGAAATGATCGTCGTACCGGGGAAAAAACAATTTCCCCAGCTATGATCAGCATGGTAATGGGTATCAATGACATAATGCACAGGAACTTGTAGTTCTTGTTCGAGAAAATCGCGTATCTCTAGCGTCTCTTCAGGCAATGCTAATGTATCGATGACCACCGCCCAATTGGGACTGATCACAGCTCCAGCCGTCACCTGAGCATAGACTTCACTCTGAAATGAATATACATTATCAGCAACTCGCTCGCGTTGCACCATACAGGCATCCTTAATAAAAAATTTGACAATGCCATTAGAGGGTATAACCATCTCTCAACAAAATTTTCTTGCTGAGCAGGGGAAACATCTTTGAAAATTTTCCCGGGTATCCTGTCCCCAAAAAATCGACATCGCCAGATAGCTTAATGAAGAATAGCACAAACAGCTAATAAAAGTCAAGGGAGTTTTACATAATATAATTCTTGATCTGGGATGCCAAGAAACTGGTTGACGTGCTCTCTGAAAGTGAGTATAATTTTGAAAATCAATTTGAATATTCAGCTCTCTCTCGGAGGAGTATGTGGATAGGGCGCTGACAGAGAAGGAGTGGCCAAAGGCTGAGAGCCCCCGCAGTTGCCCCCCGCAGAACGTCGCCCTGATCAGCTGCTGAAGAAACTTTGTATGGTCCCTGTCTCCAGGGCAACCATACAGAGAAGTAGACCAGCACGGGTAGCCCGTTACAGCGGAACCCTGATGATAGTCAGGGTGATAAGCGCGTCAGAAAGTAACTCTGACGAAACGAGGTGGTACCGCGGAAGGAATAACCTTTCGTCCTCATATGAGGATGGAAGGTTTTTTTATATGGAGCAAGCACCATTACTGGTAATAAGCAACTTCAGGAAAAAGGCCCTCACCGAATTGATAAGGAGGTAAGAATGGACATTCCCAAACGATATGACCCAATAGAAGCTGAACCACGCATCCAGGCCTTTTGGGCAGAGTCTGGAATCTACCATTACGAACAAGATGGGCAGGCCGTTGTTTATTCGATCGATACCCCGCCCCCGACCGTTTCCGGGGTTCTACACCTCGGGCATGTCTATTCATACGCCAATCCCGATTTCATGGCACGCTTTTGGCGCATGAATGGGAAAAACGTTTTCTATCCAATGGGTTATGATGATAATGGGCTGCCCACCGACCGCTATGTTGAAGGAAGGCTTGGTTTACGTGCCACCCAAATTGACCGCCAAACATTCATAGAAAAATGTCTACAGATCAGCGAAGAAGCAGAAAAGGACTATCAGGCTCTCTGGCAGCGCTTGGGGCTCTCGATTGACTGGCGCTATACTTACCGCACAATTGGAGATGAATCCAGGCGGATATCCCAATACTCCTTCCTGGATCTCTATCGCAAAGGTTTTGTTTACCGTCAAAAAGCCCCTACGATCTGGTGTCCAGAATGCCAGACAGCCATCGCCCAATCAGAATTAAATGATCTTGATCGCACCAGTGAGTTCCTCACCTTGAAATTCGCCCTTCAAGATGGTCAAGCATTGCCGATTGCGACCACCCGGCCAGAGCTTTTGCCTGCCTGCGTAGCCATCTTTGTCCATCCAAGTGATCAACGCTATCGCCAACTCATTGGTCAAACAGCTTCTGTGCCGCTCTTTGGTCAACAAGTCCTAATCTTAGAAGACGCCCTGGCTGATCCACAGAAAGGTAGTGGCGCTGTAATGTGTTGTACATTTGGCGACGCCACCGATGTGCAGTGGTGGCACATTCACAACTTGCCCTTGATAGAAACTATAAGCCAGGATGGCAGGCTGAGTAAGGTCGCTGGCGAATTCGCTGGTATGCAGATTGCAGACGCACACTACAAAATAATTAATTCCCTCGAAGACCGTGGTTTTCTATTAGATCGTGAGCCCATGACTCAATCCGTGCGAATACACGATCGCTGCGACACGCCCGTAGAGTACGTTATCACCAACCAGTGGTTCATCCGTTTACTTGATTTTAAAGAGGAACTCCTGGAAGCCGGTGAAAAAATAAATTGGTTTCCAGCACACATGAAATTCCGCTACCGCTTATGGGTGGAGAATTTGGCTTGGGATTGGTGCATTTCGCGCCAACGATATTTTGGTGTGCCTTTCCCCTTGTGGTATTGCCAGAGTTGTGGAGAAGTGGTGCTCGCCGAAGAGGATCAGCTTCCCATTGACCCTGCCGAATCGCAACCAAGCCAACCTTGCCAGTGTGGCAGCACTCTTTTTACCCCAGAACGGGATGTGTTCGATACCTGGGCGACCTCCTCAATGACGCCTCAAATTGTTGGGCATTGGTTGTCTGACTCGCAACTTTATAACCGGATATTTCCAATGTCCCTTCGGCCCCAAGCACACGAAATCATCCGTACCTGGGCTTTTTACACTATCGCCAAATCGTATTTTCACTTCGACCTCTTGCCGTGGAAAGATGTAACCATCTCCGGTTGGGGTATTGCTGGTAAAGGCATGGGTAAGATTAGCAAAAGCCGTGGAGGTGATCATCTATCCCCACAAGAGATGATCCAACGGTATTCAGCCGATGCCGTTCGTTATTGGGCCGCCAGCACTTCTCTTGGTAAAGACGCGGTCATCAGTGAGGATAAGATTCAACTGGGCAACAAGCTATTGGCGAAACTTTGGAATGTCGCCCGTTTTAGCGCCCCGTTTCTGAATGGCTACCAACCTTCATCAACAACCTCTCCAACCGCATCATCGATCCCATTCTCCTTGCTCACTCCCGCTGACCGTTGGATACTTTCGCGCCTTCAACGCTTGATCAGGCGCATCACCCAGATGTTCGAAAATTACGATTACGCGGCTGCCAAGAGCGACACCGAAAACTTCTTTTGGAATGAATTGGCGGATAATTACCTAGAAATGTGCAAGCTGCGTCTTTACGATGAAATGAACCCTAAAAAAGAAGGGGCGCGTTTCACCCTCTATTCTCTCCTCCTGACAATGCTAAAATTATTTGCTCCATTCTTCCCCCATATCACCGAAGAGATTTACCAAAAATTGTTCAGACAATCTCAAGGCACCTGCTCGCTTCACCAGACGCGCTGGCCGATCCCTGATGAAAGACTTGAAGACAACTCGGCTGAGCAGATCGGAGAGAGATTGATTGCAATTGCCACGGCTGTGCGTCGGTACAAAAGCGAGCAGAATCTACCTCTTGGCTCGCCCATCCATCAATTACAATTGGTGACCAGTGACACCGCCTTAGCTGGCTCATTGTTTGATGCCATCAGCGACCTGATAAGCGTCACGCGCACCCAAAGGATTGATCTTGTCGAGTCACTTGACGCAGAAATGCTAACCATCCTATCTGACGAATCTATCACGGCTGCGCTTTCGCTGATTGAATGAGCCTGACTCCAATGGTTATAGATCTATACTCTCGGAGATGCCGATGACCAAATACAGATTGCCTAAAGCCTACGATTTTAAATCCACTGAAAGTCGTATCTATGAATGGTGGCAGCAGCATGGCTTTTTTCAGCCATCTAACGACCCCAATAAACCTGGCTTTGATCCTGCTCAAAATCCATTTGTGATCTCTATTCCACCTCCCAATGTCACCGGAGAATTGCATCTAGGTCATGCCATGTTTGTATCCATGGAAGACCTGATGATCCGCTATAATCGCATGAAGGGTTTATCCACCCTATGGGTGCCAGGCACCGATCACGCCGGCATTGCAACCCAGCTGCAAGTGGAAAAAGCCTTGGCCAGGCAAGGGGTAACTCGCGAGCAGATAGGGCGGAAAGAATTCCTCAACCGCACTTGGAACTGGAAAGAAAAGTATGGCGGCATTATCACCCAACAAATCCGCCGGTTAGGCGCCTCTTGTGATTGGAGCCGAGAACGCTTTACCTTGGATGAAGGTCTGTCCAAGGCCGTGCGGGAGGCGTTCGTAAGATTATATGAAAAAGGTTTAATCTACAGGGGTCCGCGTTTGATAAACTGGTCTCCCGGCTTAAGAACCGCCGTCTCTGACCTGGAAGTGGAATATTCACAAGAACCTGGCAAGCTGTATTACTTCAAATATATCCTGGTCAACCCTAAAGAAGTAGATACTCCTCAACCATATATACCAGTAGCCACCACCCGGCCAGAGACGATTTTGGGTGATACTGCCGTGGCGGTCCACCCGGATGACCCCCGCTATAAGAAATATGTCGGCCATAATGTGATCGTGCCGATCCTCGGGCGGGAAATACCAGTGATTGCAGACGAATATGTTGATCGTGAGTTCGGCACCGGTGCCTTGAAGATCACCCCTGGTCATGATCCTCACGACTATGAGATCGGCGAGCGGCATGGATTGCCAGTCATCTCAGTCTTGGATGAATCTGCTCGAATCAACGAAAATGGGGGACCCTACACAGGTCAGGATCGTTTTGAAGCGCGCACCAATCTCTGGAGGGATATGCAGGTTGCCGACTTGGTGATAAAAGAAGAAGACTATACCCTCAACCTACCGCGCTCACAACGCGGTGGAGAGATCATCGAACCGATGATCTCAACCCAATGGTTCGTGAGCATGCAACCGTTAGCACAA
Source organism: Anaerolineales bacterium (assembly GCA_034430155.1). Taxonomy (GTDB): domain Bacteria; phylum Chloroflexota; class Anaerolineae; order Anaerolineales; family UBA4823; genus DAOUET01. The sequence continues at coordinate 14,000 of DAOUET010000185.1, read as the reverse complement.
GGCGCTTTAGAAGCTGTGCGGGATGGACGCATCCGCATCGTGCCAGAACATTTCACCAAAGTTTACAACAATTGGTTAGAGAACATCGAAGATTGGTGCATTTCGCGCCAGCTGTGGTGGGGGCACCGCATTCCCGTATGGTATTGTAATGATTGTAGCAAGATGGTTGTCGCTCGCCAGGATCCCACCCAATGTGTTCATTGCGGTAGTGCGGACCTCAAACAGGATCCCGACGTGCTGGATACCTGGTTTTCTTCCGGTCTTTGGCCCTTCTCCACTTTGGGCTGGCCCGATCAGACTCCCGATTACCAATATTTCTATCCGACCAGCATGATGGAAACGGGTTACGATATTCTGTTCTTTTGGGTCGCACGTATGATCATGATGGGATTGGAGTTTACCGGGAAAATTCCATTTGACACCATCTACCTTCATGGGCTGATACGGGACGAAAATGGCAAGAAGATGAGCAAGACTTATGGAAATGTCATCGATCCCTTAGAAGTAATGGACGATATGGGCACCGATGCCCTGCGCTTTACCCTGCTGGTAGGTTCAACTCCAGGCAAGGACACAAATCTGAGCCTGAAGAAAGTAGAAGCCAACCGGAATTTCGCCAACAAAATCTGGAACGCCACTCGCTTCGTAATCAGCGCCCTACAAGGTGCGCCCGCTAGCTCTCAAGGAGATCCGGATTGGACCCTGGCGGATTCCTGGATTTGGGCACGTCTCCAAAGCCTCATCCGGGAAGTAGAACGCCTATTCAATAATTATCAATATGGTGAAGCCGGGCGTCAGATTTACGATTTCTTCTGGGGAGAGTTTGCAGATTGGTACTTGGAAATTGCCAAAATACAGTTGAACGAGGGCGCTGATCGAGCATATTACACCGCTTACACCCTAGTGCGGGTGTTAGATATGTGCATGCGTCTGCTACACCCCTTCACCCCATTCATCACCGAGGAATTGTGGAGCCACCTGAAACGGGCTTCTATGGATCATTCCCCCAACCTCGCTCCCGCCGGCGGCTGGGAACAGGCTTTGATCGTCGCCCATTGGCCCGAGCCACGTTCTGATGAGGGATGGGAAACGGTTAAAGTCGCCAATTTCTCCTTGGTTATGGATATCGTCCGCGCAATTCGCAATCTACGCGCGGAAAAGAACGTTAAACCTGGGCGACGCATCTCAGCCATATTGATCTCACCAGATTACGCTCACGTCTTGCAAGAGCAGTCTGCTGCCATCGCAGCCCTGGCACGACTCGACCAGAAGAACCTGACCATCTCCACAAGTCTTGCAGAAAAACCATCAGGTCATATCGCCCTCGTAGTCGGTCCTATGGAAATATATCTCCCCCTTGCCCAATTAGTGGACGTAGTCGAGGAGCGCGCCCGCCTGGAAAAAGACTTGGCGGAAACCGAATCCCAGATTACGCGCCTCGCAGAGCTGCTTGCAGGCCCTTTTTCCTATAAAGCGCCTGATTCAGTAGTCGCCAAGGAGAGTGAGAAGCTGCAACTATACAAGCAGACCGCCGAGAAATTGCGCGCCCAGTTATCAAACCTGGACGCACAAAACTAGGGGGTATGCCAATTCTCACAGAAGATCATGGCATCGTTCCAACTCTGCGATTAAATTATTGGGATACCACGACAGGAATGGTTCCGTGATTTATAATCACATATAAAAAACAGGGTTTCTAAATGAACAAAACTGAACTTCTCACCGCCCTTGATGAGGGCAGAGAGCGTTTTCTTGAAACAATCGAAGGCCTATCAAATGCAGCCATGCTAGAATCAGGAGTAAATGCCCAATGGTCCGTTAAGGACATACTCGCCCATCTGGCTATGTGGGAAGCCGAGCTGGTCAAACTCCTGTGGCAAGCCAGGCAAGCAAGAACGCCGAATACGGTCCACTTTGGATCGGAATCAGTAGACGAGCTCAACGCCAAATGGCACCAATTAAATCGTGAGCGTACTCTGGAGCGCGTCCTGGAAGATTTTCACGGCGTGCGCCTTCAAACCATCCGTTGGGTTGAAGCTTTTTCCGAGAGAGACCTCCTGGATGCGAATAGTTACGACTGGTTGGATGGCACTCCCTTGTGGCAATGGATTGCTAATGACAGCTTCGAGCACGAAGCCGAACACGGTGCTCAAATTCACGCCTGGCGAGAAGCCAAAGGGCTTTGAGAGCTTTTCATTTCAAATTAAACGGCTGGTAACTGGTCAATTCGGGATACCTTTCCCGCTGAAACATTCAACCAGCACTTCAAAAAAAATTCCATAATAAGGATGCAAACATGCAGAAAAAATTAGAAGAACTAAAAAAACGTCTTATGGAGGTGAACGACCTGAACATGATCGGGTCCCTGCTGTCTTGGGATCAATCAACCTACATGCCACCTGGCGGTGGCGCAGCTCGTGCACGCCAGAGGTCTACCCTGGCGCGTATAGCTCAAGAGAAATTTACCGATCCTGCCATTGGAAAGCTTCTGGAAGATCTACTCCCTTATGAAGAGGATCATCCGTACGACTCAGACGAAGCCAGTCTTATCCGGATTGCCCGCCGTGAGTTCGAGCGCTATGTAAAAATCCCCCCGGAATTCATGGAGAGATTCTACAGGCATAGAGGACAAACTTATCAGATTTGGACAAAAGCTCGGTCGGCCAATGATTTTTCTGCAGTGCAACCTTACTTAGAAAAAACCCTCGACATGAGCCGGGAGATGGCCAATTACTTTCCCGGTTACGAGCATATCGCTGACCCTCTGATCGATTACCATGATTTCGGTTTGAAAGCATCCACAATCAAGGCTCTATTCAATGAATTGCGGGACAAACTTCTTCCAATTCTTAACGCTATCACTTCCCGACCTCTGGCGGATGACTCCTGCTTAAACCAAAATTTTCCGGAAGAGCAGCAGCTTGCTTTTGGTCAGCAGGTCGTCAAAGACCTGGGATATGATTTCAACCGTGGTCGCCAGGATAAAACCCATCATCCTTTCACAACGAAATTTTCATTAGGGGATGTACGCATCACTACCCGGGTCAAGCAGGACTTTTTCGGAGAATGCTTGTTCAGTACCATTCACGAATCAGGCCATGCCATGTATGAGCAGGGCATCAATATGGATTACGAAGGCACACCTCTGGCACGTGGCACATCATCAAGCGTACATGAGAGCCAATCACGTCTTTGGGAAAATGTCGTGGGTCGCAGCCGCGGCTTTTGGGAATGCTATTATCCCAAACTGCAAGACGTATTTCCTAACCAATTAGGAACCACTCCCTTGGATACGTTCTATAAGGCCATCAATAAAGTAAAGCCCTCTCTAATTCGCACCGACGCCGACGAGGTCACCTATAACCTACACGTGATGCTACGCTTTGATATAGAACTGGCTCTGCTTGAAGGCGATTTATCCATCCGTGAGCTTCCGGAAGCGTGGAGGGCTCGTTACCAAAGTGATTTAGGCATCACACCTCCGGATGATCGCGACGGCGTACTACAAGATGTTCATTGGTTCGACTTTGTCATTGGGGGGGCCTTCCAGGGTTATACACTGGGCAATATCTTAGGGGCTTTATTCTTTGAATCTACCTTGAAGGCTCATCCTGAGATTCCTGATGAGATCAGCCAGGGTAAGTTTGATACCTTACTAACCTGGCTGACGGAAAATATCTACCAGCATGGCCGCAAATTCACCACCACCGAACTGGTCGAACGCATCACCGGTGGTCCAATCAGCGTCGATCCTTACATTCATTATTTGCGCCATAAATATGAAGAGTTATACAATTTATAAAACCCACAAGGGAAAAATATGCAAACCGGCTTGATCTACCCACAAACTGAATTTGGCAGTGATCCCATAGCCATCCGGGATTATGCTCAAACTGCGGAGGAATTGGGATATACGCACATCACTGCCTATGATCATATCCTTGGCGCCAATCCTGATCGCCCCGATAAACTGAACGGCCCCTATACTTACCAATCTCCTTTTCAGGAGCCTTTTGTCCTGTTCAGCTTCATGTCTGGGATCACAAAAGAAATGGGTTTTGCGACGGGCATAATCATCCTACCTCAACGTCAGACCGCTGTGGTTGCCAAACAGGCAGCTACCCTGGATGTGCTGTGTGGCGGTCGCTTCCGGTTGGGTGTGGGTATAGGCTGGAACCATGTAGAATACACTGCGCTCGGTCAAAATTTCCACACCCGCGGCCGCCGCATCGAGGAGCAGGTAACCCTGCTACGCGAATTATGGACTCAACCGCTGGTGAATTTTGAGGGTCGCTGGCATACCATACCGGATGCGGGCCTCAATCCCCTTCCCTACCAACGGCCAATACCGATCTGGTTTGGAGGGCAATCTGAGGCCGTTCTGAAAAGAATAGCACGCCTTGGAGATGGTTGGATGGTGAACTACCGTTCCGCCATAAACGCTCGGCCAACCCTCGAGAGACTTCATCAATATCTGGCTGAAGCCGGTCGAGACCATGTCCAGTTTGGGGTCGAAGCGCGTCTGTCTTACGGCGAGGGTGATCCGGGCACCTGGGAAGCCCTCATCCACGATTGGCAGGAGATCGGCGCTACACACATTTCCCTGAATACGATGGGATCCGGTTTCGATACGCCTGCCAAACATTTAAACGCCATACGAACCTTCGCTAAAGCCATGCAGCTACCCCGCTAGCAGCCTATACGCTTTCGCCAGTGATCCCCACGCCAATGAAAGATTGGATTGCGTGGATTTGCGGCTTTATCCACTCTCAATTTTCCTGAGAAGTCCACCTGATTATTTAGACTTACTGACCTTCGGACAAAAGTTCGCCCATTTTTGTCATTGCGAGATTTAATCTTGATAAAATAGAACATGTGTGCTACTATTTAAGCCACCATATCCGATCAATTTACCAATATTTCCAAAGGAGCGCATGCTATGTCTAAGCATCCCATCGTTCATATTGAATTCTCCGCCAAGGACCGTGAAGAAGCTGGAAAATTTTATTCCCAGCTCTTTGGTTGGAAAATCCAGCAAATGCCGGAGATGAATTACGCCACTTTCGAAGCCGAGGGCGGCCCTGGGGGTGGTTTCAACCCAGTTTCCGAGGAGTATCCGGCTGGAACCGTCATGATCTATGTACAAACGGATGATATTGATGCCACCCTTGCCAAAGCTGAAAAGCTTGGCGCCAAAACCCTTGTCCCCAAATCAGAGATACCCAACATGGGTTGGTTTGCCTTCTTCGCTGACCCGTCCGGCAACAAAGTGGGAGTGTACACTGCTATGGATCAATAAAGTTAATTGACAGATAAATCGCTAAAGAACTGGCCACCCGCCTTCCCCTGGTGGCCAGTTCTTTATTCCTCGGGGGTTTCGCGAGAGCGAGTTTAGTGACTCATCCAAAAAACGAATTGGAGCAATTATGGATCAACCTAAAGACTTCTTCGACTCTATAAAATCTGGTGACATGCTCAAGGTGAAAGAACTTCTTGACCGGGATGCCAGCCTTGTAAATCAAAAAACCGGGAGCGCACTCTCTGCGGTATTGGTTTATGTGCTATCACTGGATTCAGGCAAGGCTGGATTCAAGTAGCTGGAACACCATTATTTGTGTGCGGCGCTAGTAGTGCTTTTCTGGGTCTTTTGGGTGTGGTTTTGGGGATAAGCGGGCTTTGGGGTAATAATCGTCCCCGTGCGACCGCCATTGTCGGTCTGTTGCTGGGTTTGAGCGGGATATGTCTTTTCCTGGGATTCTTGAGCGCCATCGGGAGGTAGCTGCGGCCTAAAACGCCCTAACTGCTATTCTTCATCACCCTTCTCTTCCTCTATATAACTCCGTTGCCATTCGTATAGCTTGTTTAACGCCTCGATGGGGGATAGGGCGTTGATGTCCAGCTTTTTAAGCTCCTTTAACAGTGGGTTGGTTTCAGGGAACAAGGCTAACTGGCGTGGGGCTTGAGGATTAATGTGCACCGCTTTGCCTGAGGTTGCCTCTAACTGGTCCAGGATTTCACCTGCTCGTTGCACAACTGGCCTCGGCATCCCAGCTAACTGTGCCACGTGGATCCCGTAGGAACGATCCGCCCCCCCTGGTACGATCTTGTGCAGGAATACTACCTTACCATCGGCTTCGCTTACTGCCACATTATAGTTGCGTACGCCTGGCAGTAGATCTGCTAGTTGGGTCAGTTCGTGGTAATGGGTTGCGAATAGCGTCTTTGAGCGCAAATTTGGGTGGTTGTGAATGTATTCCACCACCGCCCAAGCGATCGATACGCCATCATAAGTACTGGTACCACGTCCAATCTCATCTAATATCAGCAGGCTCCTGCCCGTAGCATGATTCAAAATATAGGCAGTTTCTACCATTTCCACCATAAAAGTAGACTGCCCGGCATAAATTTCATCCTGGGCACCAATCCGGGTGAAAATACGGTCGATTAAACCGATTTTAGCTTCATCCACTGGTACGAAGCTCCCGATTTGAGCCATCAACACGATCAAAGCCACCTGGCGGATCAAGGTAGATTTCCCCGACATGTTTGGTCCGGTAATTATCCGAATCCTTTCTCCATCCCCAAAAATGACATCGTTCGGAATAAACCGCTCTCCACTAAGACTGCGCTCAACCACAGGATGCCGGCCTTCGTGAAGTTCAAGCACATCTTCGCTCACGACATCTGGTCGGGCATATTTTCCCACGACAGCAGCTTCGGCCAACCCCGCCAGCACATCCAGCCTGGCTATTGCCCTGGCAGTTGCCAGCAATCGTCTCGCCGATCGCGCCAGTTGAATGCATACTTGGCGGAATATCCGTCCTTCAATTTCGCGAATCCGCTCCTCGGCGTTGAGTACCAAAGTTTCATATTCCTTCAATTCCGGAGTGATATAGCGTTCGGCGTTTACTAAAGTTTGTTTGCGAATATATTCATCCGGCACCATCCCGACATTGGCTTTGGTGACCTCAATGTAGTAACCAAATACCTTGTTATATCCCACCTTCAACGATTTTATCCCGGTGCTTTTCCTCTCAACCCCTTCCAGGTTAGCTATCCACTCACGCGCGTGTTTTGAGCGTTCTAAAACCCCATCCAATTCCTGCGAGAAGCCTTTACGGATCACTCCGGTATTTTGCAAGGTCGCAGGCGGCTCTTGCTCTAGAGCGGATTCGAGCAGGCTTAACTCTTCGATGCATAAGCTGAAATCCTGATGAATCCTCGCAAAGGCAGGGTGTTCTCGAGGCAATAATTCCAAAATAGTGGGAAGTTGGCGTAATGTTTCTCGCAGTGAGACCAAGTCGCGTGGCTGTGCAGACCCTCCAACAATACGTTGGGTCAACCGTTCTAAATCTCCCAGAGGCTTAACATCTTTACGGAATTCGACCCGCTCCAAACCTTCTGCCACAAAATAAGCCACGCCATCCTGGCGTTCACGAATTCGGTCTACGTCCAGCAAAGGCTTACTCACCCATTGAGACATCAAACGCTTTCCCATTGGGGTGATGCTATGGTCAAGCACCCCTAGGAGTGAGCTTTGCTTCGCACCACTGCGGATCGTTTCGGTAAGCTCCAGATTCCGGCGGGTGGCTGCATCCAGAGTCATGAATTCATTCAAACTGTAGGTGGACAGGCTGGTCAACAAATTTAACGCGACTGGTTGGGTTTCGTTTAAATACTGAAGAATGCAGCCTGCCGCGCGGGTAGCATATGGTAGCCCACTCAATCCATACCCATCGAGTGAGGCAGCTTCAAAGTGTTGTAGAATGGCCTGCTGACAGCGACCCGCTTCAAACCGCCAGCTCGGCCAGGGAGTAGAATGACCGGGAATCCCGTCATCTAAAGTAAATGAATCGGGGTGCAGGATTTCTGCCGGGTGCAAGCGCATGAGCTCTGCCCTTATCGCTGATACCAGGTCCCCACTATGAAGCTCTGTAGCTGCGAACTCCCCCGTGGTGATGTCCACAAAGGCAACACCAGCGCGATCCTCCCCGCTTGCCACGCACACCAGGTAATTGTTCGCATCGCCGGGCAGAAGTCCCGGTTCCACCAATGTGCCGGGGGTTACCACCCTGGTAACTTCCCGAGGTACCAGACCCCTGACAGGTTCGTCTCCGACCTGCTCACAAATAGCCACATGGTAGCCGCGCTCAATTAACCGCGAGAGATAATTCTCAACGGCATGATAAGGGATACCCGCCATCGGGACGCGCACGCCTTTAGCCACGTTCCGTGAGGTCAGAACGATATCCAGCTCCCTCGAGGTGATTTCCGCATCCTGATCGAAAGTCTCATAGAAATCGCCCAGGCGAAAGAACAGGATGGCGTCTGGGTATTGTCGTTTGATTTTTAGATATTGGTTACGAATGGGAGTCACCTGGTCGTTTTTCGCCATGCCCCCATTCTATATGCTGCCACCAGAATCGGCAAGGAATTTCGCCCTATCAAAGGGTTAATATCAAATATTGAGAAAAATAAGTTGCCTTTTTGGATATTCACGTATATAATTTATTCACTATACTCGTGTAGAAAGGAGATTTCATAACAATGGCCAGCGTTTCCTATGACCACGTTACCAAGCGTTTTGGTGACGTAATTGCCGTCAACGACTTGAACATAAACATCGAGGACAAGGAATTCCTTGTGCTCGTTGGTCCTTCAGGCTGCGGTAAATCTACTGCACTACGATGCCTTGCTGGACTTGAAGATATTACAGAAGGTCACATCCGCATAGCCGACCAAGTCGTCAATGATATCCCCCCAAAAGACCGGGATATCGCTATGGTTTTCCAATCCTATGCCCTTTACCCTCACATGTCAGTCTTTGACAATATGGCTTTTGGGCTCAAGCTGCGCAAGACGCCAAAAGATGAGATTAAGCGGCGCGTACAGCAAGCTGCGGACATCCTCGGAATTGGAGATTTGCTCGATCGTAAGCCCCGCCAGCTTTCTGGTGGACAGCGCCAGAGAGTGGCAGTCGGTCGGGCGATTGTACGTGAGCCAAAGGTGTTCCTCTTTGACGAACCGCTTTCCAACCTTGACGCCAAGCTCCGTGTGGAAACACGTGCGAACATCAGCAAATTGCACCAGCAACTGCAAACCACCTTCATCTATGTGACCCACGACCAGGTGGAGGCTATGACGATGGCTTCTCGCATTGCTGTGCTAAACGCTGGCATCCTCCAGCAAATTGACACTCCCCAGCACCTCTACGACTACCCCAATAACTTGTTTGTCGCTGGTTTCATTGGATCCCCCGCTATGAATTTCTTCCCGGCCAAAGTCGTCCAAGACGATGGCAAACTGTATGTTGATGGTAAATCCTTCAAGCTACAGGTACCTGATAGACATGTCAGCACCTTTACACCTCTTGCCGGGAAACCAGTGGTCTTTGGCATCCGCCCAGAAGATATCCATAACCCGGAATTTACACCTTCCAGCATCTTTGCCCAGTCTGTAGAGACTGAAGTGGATGTGACTGAGCTGATGGGGAATGAAATCTTTGTTTACTTGAAGAGTGGAGAACACAACTTCGTCGCTCGTGTCGACCCACGCACCCGTGTTCAAATGGGAGATAAGGTGCAGGTTGTTTTTAATATGGACAACATGCACATATTCGATCGAGACACCGAGCAAGCGATCCGCTAATTACCTTCACTTCTTGGAAAACCTCCCGGATCGAGGGAATGTAGCTTCTCTCTAATGGGATCAGCAGGGCGCAGAGCACCGGCATCAAGGTTCTCTGCGCCTTATTTGATGCGTCTATCGACTACAGCTCTAACACGAATGAGACAAATCATCAGCCACATAAAGATATAATGTTGGAGTGGGAGGAAGCACACCTTCCCAATTACACTTGGATACTTTCAATAACAGGAGTTACATATTATGCCCTTTGATTACCTTCCTCATCTATTGATCAAATCGAAAAGCAAGATCGTTTTATTGGTTATGGATGGTCTCGGGGGACTTCCCATGGAAGCGAATGGTCCCACCGAATTGGAACATGCCCATAGCCCAAACTTGGATCGTTTAGCAAGTCAAGGCATGCTGGGAGTGACCACTCCTGTCCGGCCTGGCATTACCCCAGGTTCTGGGCCTGCTCACCTGGCCTTGTTCGGCTATGACCCGATCAAATATGAGATCGGACGGGGTGTCTTAGAATCCGTTGGCGTCGGCCTACATGTCGGTCCCGGGGACGTAGCCGCCCGCGGTAATTTCTGTACACTTGACAGGAATGGCAAAATCGTTGACCGACGCGCCGGTCGCATTCCTAGTGAAGAATCAGACCCGCTGGTAGAGCGTCTCAAGAAAATTGTCCTCCCAGGTGTGGTAACGGATGTACGACAGGTTAAAGAATATCGCTTTGCCGTTGTCATGCGTGGCGAAAATTTGGTTCCTGAAATCGAAGATACCGATCCCCAGGAGACCGGAGTGCCCCCCTTAGACCCGGAGCCACGCACTCCATCCGCCCAACATACCGCAGACCTCTTCAAACAATGGATATCCCAAGCTCAGCAGGTTCTGGCTGATAACACAAAAGCGAACGGCCTGACTTTACGCGGTTTTGCAAGCGACCCAAATCTCCCTCGCTTCGAAGATTCATATGGCTTACACCCCGCCTGTATTTCGGTTTACCCAATGTACAAGGGCGTGTCCAGATTGGTGGGCATGGATGTCATCGATTTCGATGGTGAAACCCCAGAAGACGAATTCAAGGCTGTCGCCAGGGTTTGGGAGGATTACGACTTCTTCTTCGTGCATATCAAGAAAACTGACAGTAAAGGTGAAGACGGCGATTTTGAAGGTAAAGCCAAGGTCATCGAAGGCGTGGACACAGCCCTGCCACACCTCCTGGAGCTCAAACCGGACGTGCTAATCGTCACAGGTGATCATTCGACACCAGCTCGCCTGCGCACCCATTCTTGGCATCCAGTGCCATTTTTGTTGTGGGCACCAGCCACCATCCGTCCTGACGATCAAACCCGGTTTGGGGAGCGAGCTTGCGTGCATGGTGCATTGGGCAATTTCTCCGCCCACGATACCATGCCTCTTGCCCTGGCTCATGCCCAACGTCTTGAAAAGTTTGGCGCATGAGATTATCCCTGGGAGAATGGTTGAAATGAGAAGGGGGCTGTCCCTTGCCTATGAGACAGCCCCTTCTACTTCAGCGCTGCAGGTTTCTTCAATTCCCGGCGCTATCATCGATTGGTTCAATGGTTTAGCTCAAGAGGGTTTGCGTCGAAAACCAAGCGCCAGGAGAAGCCCCCCCACAACTGACAACCCACCCAAAGTCAAGAAGGTGTCCCGCCAGAAACGCTCTGGGAACAACCGGATTAGGGTATCAGAATATGCAAAAGTCCAGGTGCCAGGGGCGAAGAAGACCTCATGGAAACCCACAAAAAAGATGCCGAATCCGACGAGCACAAATAACATGATGGTTCCTATCAAAATCACGGTCAGCCATCCACCTCGCCCTACCCCTTGGCTGAAATCGTACCACCAGCGCCCTCGCCAGGCCCAAAGTCCCAGGAGCAGCAACCCGATTAAAGATCCATACCAGACAGAAAGCGCCACTTTAACTGTATTTTTGACATCGACCATATGTCCCAACTCGCCCTGGTTATACAGGGGCAATCCATCCTGAAAGTGCAGATCTGCCAGATATGAAATACCTTTATCGTTCAACAGGTAATTGAGGGCGATTTGAGCCAAGTGAATGCGCTCTTCGCGGGTAAACCCATAGGGGTCAGGAGGGAAATTGGGCGTGCGATATTCAAACTGCACGAACACCGGCGTCAGCAATATACGCATGGCGGTAAGCACAAGCGTCACCGGTACCAGGATAGTCACTAACCAAGAAAGCAGGCGATAAATGCTCCCCTTGCTTTTAGCTCCTGACCTTAAGCCTGCCGACTCGTGCTCTAACGAACTCTCTCGAGGCCCATCCTCAGCCTCGCTGGAAGTTTCATGTTCGGGGTTCATCTTAATTTGTCCACCTCTCCTAAGAAGACGAATTTTAGTACCATATTATTGGTAATCCATTCAATCGGTGCCAGGTCATCCGTATAAACCATGTTTGACTTCGGCGTTGGCACTAGGTTTAGCGCAGTTCGCTTCAGCGCTTCGATCAGCAGTGGATGGATATCATGGCGGTTATCAAGAGAAACCAGATTTCCATACAAATTTTCCAAGACGGTTGGTTGAACTGTCGCATAAATAATAGAGTTGAAAGTGCCGGGGACATCCATTACATAAACATTGGGGAAAACCGAGTCCAACGTCCCAACCAGCCCATCAATTAACCTGCGGTCATCAGGAGCTCGTCCGACATTGATCGCGGCAACGCCGTCTTTTTGCAAATGTTCGCTCACGATTTGGAAAAATTCACGGGTGGTCAGGTACCAAGGGATATAAGGGGGGCGATAAGCATCAATAATGATCAGCGAGTAACGGCGCTGGCTGTGTTCTAAACCCCAACGGCCATCCTGTGGAATGGCGTTCAGGTTTGCTTCATTCATATCGAAATACTTCCGCCCTACTTCGATAATCTTTGGATCAATCTCATACCCATCAATAGGGATTGGACCAAATACGACCGTTGCTTGCCGGACCGTGGTACCCGCGGCCAGGCCAACAACCGCCATACTGTCGACCTGCTCGGGCGCGTAAGGTGGCCGGTTGAAAAAGGGGGCAGACAGGAATTGCATCCAGGGACCGTAGAAAGCCAATTCAGTCGGATGATACATGGAATGCACACCCTGACCGTCGTTCAATCGCAGGTAACGGTAGCCGTCTTTCTCGAGCACCTGGATATAATTATAGGCTGATTCGGTTTCATAAATCTGCCCAGCGCTGGCTTTTATCCCTCGCCCGACTCCCAGAACCATTAAAAATGCCAGGATAATCGGCATCCACACCCAAGGTAGCACCCTCCGCCAACCCCCTGTAAGCCATAAGCCGATCAAACCCACCAGGGTGAGAAACCCGCTGAAAACCAGGAATGTTCGGGCAGTGCCAATTGAAGGGATCAAAAGCAGCACGGGTAAGAAGGTACCCACAAAGGATCCTAGCGTTGAGATCGCGTAAACCCGCCCGGAAACTGTACCGGCTTCCGCTGGTGAGCGAATCGCTAGGCGGATTGCAAATGGCGAGATCGTCCCAAGTAAGGTGACCGGCAAGCTAAATAACACCAGCACACCCACAAAAGAACCAAATAAAACACCCACCTGTAAATTATCGAAAGCGTTGGCTGCCATTAGCAAAACAGGATGAGCCGGAAGAGGCACTAGACCAGCCAGAAACGCTCCCCAAATCAGCACCGTGTACATGGTAGCTGGGTATGGTGAGTGGTCTGCCCATCGTCCCCCAATGAAATAACCCACCGTAAGATAAATCAGGATCAAACCGATAATACTGGCCCAAACAAGATTACTGGTGCCGAAGATATTTCCCAGCAAGCGCGAAGCAGACAGCTCTATCGCCAGGGTGGTCATGCCTGATGCAAATACAGTGAAATAGAGATAACGGTTCGTTCTTGACATGATCAGAATTAGGACAGTCTTCCCTGAAACCAGCTCACGCCGTATGCACTCACGACGGGAGGATTATATCTTAGTTTAAAGGGTCAACCCTTCTAGCTATCTGTGATGTATCGGGGCAACTGCCTGAGTCCTAAAGAGGTAGCTGCAACCCCACATGAAAGCTGGAAAATGTATATTCTTGGAATATGATTGTCGTGTCAATCGATTGGATCATTTCACATTTTCAAGGTTAGCTGGTTATACTATTTAGAGAGTATTTATGGATCCCACCCTAGATTTCGAAAGATTGGTCGAAAACCATAGCGAAGAGATTTTTGCATACCTCTGGCGCCTACTTTATAATGTTTCTGATGCTGAGGACGATCTACAAGAGACATTTCTGCGGGCTTTTCGTGCCTACCTTCGACTTAAAGCCGGATCTAACCATCGAGCCTGGTTGTATAAGATCGCCACAAA
>DAOUET010000184.1:0-7286 GCA_034430155.1 Anaerolineales bacterium | reverse complement strand
GAGCTCTGAGACGGTCTTCTCGACCGAATGACAATCGATCTGCCGTGTCCCTTTTCTTTAATGATACCTTTCGTTATAGATACTAATGACACCTTGCCATGTCAATTGTACGACTTCAGTCTGATTCGTCAATTAGTTCTCTCACAATTCATTGTATTGACACCAACTACCATATATAATATTTTCAGCGAGCCAAAATTACACCAAAGACGGATTTCTAAGCGATAGATATAATGCAATTAATTCTAAATGCTGATGATTTTGGTCGTTCATCTAATATCAATAAAGCTGTAATGATAGCCCACCGCCAGGGTATACTCACTAGTGCCAGTCTCATGGTCGCCGGCGATGCTGTCGATGATGCTGTCGAGCAGGCAAGGCAAACGCCAAAATTGGCTCTGGGACTTCACCTTGTTCTTGTGGGTGGACGAGCTGTTTTGCCTCCTCGAGATATTCCGGATTTGGTCGATCAGAACGGATTCTTTTCAGAACGACCAGTATCAGCTGGATTACGCTATTTCCTGAGCTCCAAAGCTCAAAAGCAGCTCGCTCTTGAGATGGAAGCTCAATTCGAACGTTTTGCAAAATTTCAATTAGAACTCACGCATGTCAATGGCCACCTTCACATGCATTTGCACCCAACTGTTTTCAGACTTCTTTTGACATTCGCAGAGCAATATGGTGCTCAGGGGTTACGACTACCCAGGGACGATTTATGGAAGAGCCTGGCTTGGGATCGACATGCAGCAGGGACCAAGATATTGTGGGCTATTGTTTTTGGATCTCTCTCGTATTGGACTCTCGTTAGGCTCCAGAACCTCACTGTTACCCATCGAGTGTATGGACTTATGCAGACCGGTCATATGCAAGAAGGATATGTCCTCCGCATATTGAATAAAATGGACGTGCCTTCTGCTGAGATTTATTTCCATCCCTCCACCCAGACGAGAGGAGAATCCCTGGGACCTAATCCTGGAGACTTGCAGACATTATTAAGTCCAAGAATCAGGGAAGTCATCCAGAAGCGCGGACTCGTATTGACTGATTACGCAAACCTGCGTTAGGATTCAAACCATAATGATTAAAACAATCCTGATTTTGTTGGTTATAGCAAGTTGGGTTTATTGGATAATCGCTTTTTGGTTTGTCCGGCGGTTTTTCTCAAAACCCCAATCTATCAATCCAAATTTCACTCCCCCGGTGTCAATTCTAAAACCAGTAAAAGGAATAGATAATCAAGCTTATCAAAATTTTGTTAGTTTTTGCTGCCAAGATTATCCCAAATACGAGATTCTATTTGGCGTTAGCGATCCAGATGATCCCGTCATCCCAGTAATCAAGAAATTACAGGATGATTTCCCACAGATAGCTATCATATTGATGATCGTGAAAACCAAATGGGTCAACCAAAAAGCCAGTATCCTCCACTCCTTGGCCTCTAAAGCTCGTTATAAATTCCTTGTAGCCAGTGACAGTGATATGAAAGTCACCCCAGATTACCTGAAGAATGTTGTTTCGCCTATGGCAGACAAAAATGTTGGCCTGGTAACTTGCCCTTACCGGGGTGTAAATCCGGTGACATTAACAGCTCGTCTGGAAGCACTTCACATGGGAGCGACATTCCTGCCATCTATGCTGGTTGCCAGGAAATTCTTAGACATGCGTTTTGCCATGGGTTCCACGGTAGTTATCCGTGATACAGACTTGCACCGTATGGGCGGTTTTGCTGCAGTTGCTGAATATTTGGCAGATGATTACCAATTAGGATTCCAGATAACTAGCCTTGGTTTGCGGGTTCATCTCTCCGATTATATTGTTTCCAATGTGCTAGGTCCCACCACATTTATGGAACAATGGTATCGAGAGGTGCGATGGGCTCATTGCAATCGCGTCAGCCGCCCCACCGAGTATCCCGGCATTATCCTCACTTTCAGTACGCCATTATCAACTTTATTATTATTCTTTTCAGATTTCTCTCCTTTGGCTTGGCAGTTATTGATCATTTCCTTATTGATGCGCTGGATTATCGCCTGGCAGATCTTCGGGCACACTCAAAATCAACCAATTCGGAAATGGCTTCTTTGGTTGCCTTTACGAGATATGTTAAGCGCATTTGTCTGGTGTATTGGGGCGATCGGCAGAAACGTCGAGTGGCGCGGCAATTACTATTCACTTACACACGATGGTCGCCTGGAATTGAGAAAAACAAATAGACGATCCATTATCGCTACCATAATATCCTGGATAATCTATATGATAGATGATATCTACCAACATTATTACTTCGATTATAAATTTAATAACGAGCAAGAAAACTTATTGCGTTTGGCAATTTCTAATAGCGAATTTAATTGGGTGTTACAGGATGGCACTGTAATCGATCGCGGGGATGCAATCGGCGAATTGCGCCTTTGGAACGGACATTTACCTACAATCCCTTTAGATGGTGCCGATATTCTTTGGGTAGTTAAATTTCAGCGTAATCTACACCAATCCTTGGAAGATTTAGTTGATTATATTCAGAAAGAGCCAGATTTTCTAAATATTTACGTCTTTCATGGTGAATTATCTTTTGTTAGCAAGCGTGAACCGACCCAATGGAAGCAGTATTTAGAAAGGATGGGTTTCGAATTGGTTGAGAATAATGATTATTATGGGGTATGTGGTCGTATTGTAAATTCTTTTCAAAGTATTTACGCGTATTGTTTAATATGGGCGTTCGACCCATCCAGTTTAAGAAATGGATTTACTTTGAAAGACTTGAGACGAAAACAAGTATGGATCTCCAGAGACTCCCTCATAAAGAATTATAGCTCTAAATTAACAGATTCACAGATGGTGGAGGAATCTGTGATGAGCGAAAAACTGCCGGCTAGCTAAACAATTCGAAAAATATGGATACAATAAAAACATATTGACTATTTTATCCTTTCATTGAGTAAATTTCTGGCTTCTGCTGATATTTGGGGTAACCTTACATCACCGGACAACTTCAGCAAGGAAAATCAATTGATCAAACGAATAATGCGTATTGTCATAGCTGGACAAACATATCATCCAACGGCCAATGGGCAGGCTGTCTTCACCGTTCATTTGGCAGAAGGATTAGCCCAGTTAGGCCATCAGGTCATGGTCATCACGCCTTCTGATCGCTTCCTAGCTTCCCGTAAAATGAAAAATGGCGTCTCCATACAAGGTATCACCGCCATCCCCCTTCTGCCTCTTTATGCTGAAGTTCACATGACCTTTCTTCCCGGCCTTCTAGTCGGGCGTCTCCTTGACGATTTCAATCCTGATGTTGTCCATATTCAAGACCATTACCCTCTTTGTCGCAGTGTCTATCGTGCCGCCCAGAGAAGAGGGCTGCCGTTAATAGGGACGAACCATTTTCTTCCTCAAAATATCATCCCATATGTGCCGGTATTATCAAAATTTCAGAAAGGCCGTAATTTTCTTGAAAGTATTTTATGGAGGATGATGTTAAGGGTCTTTAACCAATTGGACCTGGTCACTACTCCAACAAAGACAGGCGCTCAGATTTTACACCAACAAGGTATCCGAAAACCAATTTATTCGATTTCGTGTGGAATAGATCTAAACCGCTTCCAGAACCATCTTGAAGTGAATACAGGCGAGATTCGCAAGCGATATGGCCTCGACCCTGATCGCACCGTTTTCCTTTATGTCGGACGTGTAGATCGAGAAAAATGCTTGGAAGTGCTCCTAGAAGCTTTTCACCGATTAAAACGGGATGACCTTCAACTCGTCATTGCTGGGAAAGGTTTGAACCTCCAACACCTAAAGAAACTTTCTGTACAGCTTAATCTCGATGGTCATGTCGTGTTTACAGGTTTTGTTCCCGCTGATGACCTACCTGCTTTGTTGAAAAGTGCTGATGTTTTTAGTATGCCCAGTGATGTAGAACTCCAGAGCATTGCAACTTTAGAAGCCATGGCTGTCGGAAAGCCCATCCTTGCAGCTAATGCACGAGCATTGCCTGAGTTGGTAAAAACAGGTACCAATGGATGCTTATTTAAAGCCAACGATATTGGAGATGCCTCTCGATGTATTGCTTGGATGGCTGACCAGCCAGAGCAACTAACAGCGATGGGTCAAGCCAGCATGGAAATAGTCCAACATCATGGCTTGATACTAACAGTTAAGCGGTATTTGGAGTTGTACCAATCCATTGCCGTAAATCATATCGGTCCCAGATCTAGCGATAGCTAAACTGGGTTTTACCTGGGGTTCCTTTCTGTCAAGAACAAACTTCACTATATATCTATTATTGAACAATTAAAAATAAAGACACGCCTTACCGATCTTGATATCGATGTGCAATCTTCTTCCCTGCTTACCTAAACTAAGGCTGCCCGGGTCCAAACTGAAAATCGCCCCTACATTTTTATAGGCGACATCCGCAAGAATCTTCTTGCTGGTATCCACGATCACAATATCGCGTTGTTGAGCTTGAAGGATATCCACAAAACCTTGTAGGTCCGCATGGTGTATTAATGCGGGGTTTATTGGATCCGTCATCTCGTAACCAACCGAAAGAGCCAGGTTTTGAGCTACTTGTACAGCTTCTTTTATAGCTGCGCTTTTTATAGAGCCAACCAGCAATCCGAGCGTCACCGCCCCAAGAATCCCTCCAAGCACGCCAACGCCACACAGGCTTAAGGATAATTTATGCCGTATTTTCATTTTGCCTCAACGTTTGCGTCACTCATCCGATACCATTCTAAAAAACGCGTCAGTGATTTGCGGATCAAAGTGCATCCCAGCCTGCTGTCGAATGTAATCCAGGGCTTTTTCCTTAGACCATGCAGGACGGTAAGGCCGGTCCGATGTGAGCGCGTCCCATACATCGATCACCGCGAAGATTCGCGCTGACAGTGGTATTTTTTTACCCTTCAGGCCGCGCGGGTAACCCGTCCCGTCCCATTTCTCGTGGTGGCAGTAGGGAATATCCAGCACCGGGCGCAGATAGGCGATGGGCAAGAGCATGTTGTAGGCAAACTGCGGGTGCTGCTTCATGAGCGCCCATTCCTCGTCGGTGAGTTTATCCCCCTTGAATAAAATGCTGTCGGGGATGCCGATCTTACCCATATCGTGCAATAGGGCTCCGCGACGGACGTGGACGATTTCATCCTCGCTCATGCCCATTGCCCGCGCCAGCCACACGGTGAGTTCGGTGACACGTAAGGTGTGCCCTTCGGTTTCTTTATCGCGCAAATCCATAGCCTGCGACCAGCCCTCGATGGTGGCGTCGTAGGCCTGCATCAGTTCCAGGTTGGAGCGTTGCAGGTCTGCGAACAGGTTGGCGTTATCGATGGCAATCGCCGCCTGCCCGGCCAACGTTTCCAGGAAATCCAACAATCCTGTATTCGGATTGAGCGCAGAGCGATGGAAGACCTCCAGCACGCCTTTGACTTTGCCCTTGGCGAGCAGGGGGACGCCGAAGTAACAGACAAAGCCTTCCCGAGAAAATGTCGGCGAACGCAAGAAGTCCGTCTTATGGGTCAGAAGATCTGGGATATGCACGATTTGCCGACCCAGCGCTGCCCGGCAGGCGTAACTATCACCCAGCTGAAGGCGCGTGTGCTGCAAGGCTTCTGTGCGAAAGCCGCGCCCGGCGTAATATTCGAGAACTTGCGTGTGCGGGTCGAGCAGCAGGATATTGGCAGCATCTATGCCCAATTGGGTGGCTGTCTGCGCCAGTATCGTATTGAGGGCTAGTTGCATGTCCGTGCTGCCGGTAATGGCGCGATCAATCTCACGCAGGGCAGCCAGGAGGTTCAATTGACGGCGAATTTCTTCCTCCGCCTGCTTGCGCTCGGTGATGTCTGCAAAAGTTCCAACGATCCCTTCAAGCCTGCCTTCCTGACCCATGAGCGGCGTTGCGCTGACATTGATCCAGGTCAGGCTCCCATCCGGGCGTTTGAGGCCCATTTCTATATCCTTGACCGGGCGCCTTTCCTTCATCGCCCTGGCTCCAGCCATTTCCTCTGGCGGCATCCGTGTTCCATCAGGGCGAACCACCTCCCACGCAGGATCGGTATAGTTGCGGTTTTCGATTTCGGAGTGGCGGAGACCCAAGATTTGTTCTGCGGCATAGTTTGCCTGGACAATTTGACCCTCTGGGGCAATCAGGATGACACCCTCAGCCATCGTCTCAAACAGACTCCGCAGGCGCTGCTCACTCTCCCGCAGCGCTTCTTCCGCACGCTTGCGTAAGATTGTAGCCGTTACCTGGCCGCCAATGTTCTGGATGCGTTTCAGGTCGTCATCTATAAACAGGCGGGGGCCGGAAATATCCAATAGTCCAATCGTTTTTCCATGCGAGGTCAGAGGAATAGTAATGACGGATTTGATGTCCAGAATTTTGTAAATTTGGGGAATAGATTTCTGCACCGCTTTACGGTCCATAGCGGGGAGGGAGACGGTTTCAAAAAATTCCAGCATCTGTTGTTGGATAACCCGCGAGTCATTGGTGATTATGCCTTCGCAGTTTTTTATTATTTTTTGGAAATGACTTCCGCCTTTGAGGGGTATATGAACCTGTGGAATGGGCTTCCCTATCAACTGCTCGATCTTCTCAATCAGCAATGAATGGAGAATGAGACTTGTCATGATGAGATACCGCTCATCCGGGCTGAGCAGGTACACAGTGGCTCCGTTACAGGAAAAGAGACGCTTGGTCTCTTTGGCCAAAATGTCCAATACAACCTCGAAACTTTCACCTCGGTTGACGGCCTCATTCAGAGTATTAATTAATGTCAGATCTTCTGTCCTCTGCCTGATCTCGCGCTCTGCCCGCTTGCGTTCGACGGCGTAACGCAGGACCCGGGCGATCATTGCGCCATTCGCCTCGCCTTTGACCAGGTAATCCTGGGCGCCCAGTTTCAAGGCCTGGATGGCTGTGTCTTCATCGCCTAGCCCGCTGAGCACCACAATGGGTATATTGGGGGCCTGGCCGAGAAGTCTGGTCAAAGTATCCAATCCGCGGCTGTCTGGCAGATTGAGGTCCAGCAGGACCATGCCATAGTCCTGCTCGGCAAGCTGGATCAAACCGCTGGAAAGACGATCGGCGTGTACCAGAATGAGATTAAGATAGTCGGCCTCTGCTAAAGACTCTTTCAACAGGAGGACGTCATCGGGATCGTCCTCGATGAGTAATATCTTCAATTTCTCTTTCCTCATCTTTGCCATCCTGCCTCTCAAGCGGGTAATCTGTTCCTGCATATTTATCTTTAGAACAATCCTCAGTATGTAGATAACTTATT
>DAOUET010000183.1:0-11411 GCA_034430155.1 Anaerolineales bacterium | reverse complement strand
AGAGGCCATACTACTACTGCGATCGTGAGAAATTGCGTAATTTCTGAAAAAACTCAAACAGGTTTATGGCGAAGTCAATGTTCGAAGAAGCTGATCAGTCCGATTAATGGTGGAATGTCGGAAGGGCGGAGCGTGCCTGCAAGTTTCTTACCGATTGAGGTAAGGAACCAGTCATCAAGGAATGATTTGTCCGCCATCCGATCGGGGGTGTATGGAAAAGACATTGCAGATTACATTGGAGACACCAGGAGGTAATAAGAAAAATGGAAATAGTACCAATACAACCACCAGCAACAATAATATTTCGAAAGGAATACCAGATTTCCAAGCGCATTTTTGACCTTTCGCTTTGTATACTGGCTTTGCCTCTATTCATAATCGTTATGGTAGTCATCTCGATCCTGATCTATTTGGATGATCCCGGATCGGTAATCTTCAAACAACAGAGGACGGGGAAGGGCGGGCGTAGATTTGGGTTATATAAGTTCCGCACGATGGTGACGAACGCAGAGGAGCTCAAAGAAAAATATGCTCATCTGAACGAGTTAACCCCTCCCGATTTCAAGATCACCGACGATCCACGTGTCACCCGAATAGGTCGCTTCCTACGGAAAACGAGCTTGGACGAGTTGCCCCAGATTATTAATGTACTAAAAGGAGAGATGAGTCTAGTAGGCCCACGACCAACATCCTTTGATGTCAACACGTATTCTTTGTGGCATACCGAACGGTTAGAAGTGTTGCCTGGCATTACAGGATTATGGCAGGTGAGTGGCCGCAGCGATGTGGAGTTCGACGAGCGGTTGCGCTTAGATATTGAATACATCAGACACCAGAGTCTATGGCTAGACATAACGATTCTATTCCGGACAGTAGCAGCCGTCTTCAACCAACGCGGCGCATATTAGTTTTTACTCAATATAGCAGGTATTGCATAAGTAGTCTTACAGAGCCTTTTAATATGGGGTTAAGGCTCTGTAAAAGTTTATGGTAATCTTTTGGGAGTGTGAATAATGAAGAAAGTACGCTTTTGGCTTATCGGATTGTTAGTGTGGTTTTTCTTTTTCTTCAATATCGAGAGATTGGATGAGCCGATAAACATCGCTTCATTCGTTTACGTGTTCGCGATCGCGTGCGTCTTAATTATCATGCTGATCCCCAGCTTACAAAAAATGCCTTTCTACTGGCCTACTTTGTTAGCGCTGGCACCTTATTTCTTTCTTAAGGCAATGTTTGGTTATGAGATCGGCGGCGTAAATATCCCGATCACCGTTACCGAAATCTGTGCAATAGGGATTACAATTTTTCTAACTGGACAGATTGGGCGACGCCTGGAAAGCCTCCAGGAAGCAGTTGCCAACCTTACTATTGACCAGCTTTACTCCGGAACTCACTCATTCGAATCAGGTCAGGGTTCAATTTACCGGGAAATCCGCCGTGCTAGAAATTATCACAGGCCAGCAGCTTTACTGGCTATTTCTGTGACCGAAGATTCACTCAATCAGTCACTCGATCGTTTTGTTAGAGAAGTCCAGAATGAATTCATCAATAAATACATTTCCGCAAGGGTGGCTAATATGCTGGTGGGGGAATTGCAGGACACAGATGTGATCGCCAAACGCAACGATCATTTTGTGGCCCTCTTACCGGAAACGAGCCGTGAAAATGTATCCAAAATCATTGCGAGGTTGGAAGCTGCAGGTAAGGAAAAGCTGGATTTGACATTTATAATTGGCGCAGCTACTTTTCCGGACGAAGCAGTCACCTTTGAGAGATTGCTTGAACGCGCAGAAGTCAAAATGGAACAAACCAGGATGGGGAAACAAAGCAAGGTAGAGCCGGCGTCTCCTCAGACCAAGGGTGTTCTTCAGATTTAACCTTTCTTAAATTCTTCTGATAATAAAGGCAATTTCTCCAAAGCCCTGAGGTATAGGGGGAGTAGAATAGGGCTAAAAATTCAATAATCTCAATAAATAATTGAATAGTGGAGGTGCAAATTGGAACAGCGTTACCTTAATCTCATACGCCGCTGGCTGTGGCTACCAGTACTCGCCGCGATTATCTCCAGTGCAGGTGCATATTTATTCAGCAAGGATCAGCCTTCGGTCTATGAGGCCAACGCTAGTTTGCTTGTTGGCCCCGGAATCGATGCCCCTAATCCCGATGTCAGTGCACTTAAGGCTGGCGGGCAGTTGATGCAAACATATGCCGAGATATCTTTGACGGGTCCATTCCTGCAGTCAATAATCGATGAACTCGGTCTGAGTATGAACAAGAATGACCTGAGGAGGTTGATTGATATAAAAACCAACCAGGAGACTCAGATCTTAAGCATCACAGTGCAAGATAAGGACCCCGAAAGAGCCGCGGAGATCGCCAATGCAGCTGCGAACATGCTGGTTCGCTTGAGCCCCTCAAGCCCGGACAGCCCTACTGCCCAACTTACAGAGCAGATGTATAACCAGACAACCAAGCTCGAGCAGATCATCGAAAGCACCCAGGCAACCATCATTCAATTGGAAGGAGACCTGCAGTCGACAACCGATGTTCAAAAACAGGGTCTGATCGTTTTACAAACTTCTGATTACATAGAAAAGCAGCGATTGATCATCGAACAACTTACCCAGGAACGAACCCGCTTATCTGACGCGCTCAACGCCCTGACAATATTGTATAACTCGTTGCACGCAACTACGACAAATCAAGTCAAGATCGTTGAGCCGGCTATTCCAGGTCCGCCAGTGACCTCTCGTTTGAAACTCACGGTTTTGATTGCAGGCTTGGCAGGTTTCGTCCAAGCACTCGTGATTGCTTTGGTATACGAATATTTTGACGATACGGTCAAGACCGTTGAGGAGCTCATACAAGCAACCGGTGTTCCAGTTTTAGCTGAAATCCCCCGGCATGGGATATTGAGAGGTGCTGGTAAAAGGCGTCTATTTATTACAGCAAAGCCGGAATCCAGTGTAGCAGAAAGTTATCGAATCTTAGTAACCAAGCTGTTTCGGATTATAAGTGGGAAAAAAGCTATCGCTCAAAATATTGACGTGGAGATAAATGAGGAGGGGAAAGATGCAAATCCTGAGGAAATTAAACTGCGGTCGTTATTAATTGGCGGCATCCAGAACAATGAAGCCCACCTTGAATTTGCCGCAAATTTAGCGGTTGTGTTTGCGAAAACAAAACATAGAGTTATCTTGGTGGATGCTAACTTGCACCGACATGCTGAGAGTAAATCTGGTCTTCTTGAACTGTTTGTTCCTTCCAGCCAGTACAACCTGATAGAAATGCTGCAGAATTCGCGGCTAAAGAAGATTGACCCTATTGAATGGGAGCCAAATCTATCGATTTTACCCAGTGGCGTGTTGCCAGTAGAGAAGGATACCTCCCACATGGGTGGTTTGTCTGGGGATAATGCAGAGGTAACACCATTCGGATTGTTATCCTCAGACGATATGGTTACTCTGATTAAGAAGTTACAGGCCCAAGCGGATATGGTCATAATTTCAGCGGCGCCGCTCTCCTCCTTTGCAGAAAACCTCGTAATGGGTTCGCGCGTTGATGGCGTGTTGCTTTTAGCGAGCAATAGCGAAACCGGACGCAGGGTTGCTGGCGAAGTGATCAAGAGCCTGCAGTCACTTGACATTAATATTTTGGGTACGGTTTATGACAATGGGGCTAGCTTCCTTGACAAATCACGCCACTTTATCGTGGAAATTATTGAAAAGATGAAAGCTTCTTCTTCTCGTTTGAAAGTTCGAGGCGAACTAGGAGGTAATGAACGGGAAGAGAATTTGCTTGAGGAAGAAACGCCATTACAAAGTGACTTAAATGCATGAATTTTCGTGCCCCTGAAGAACTTCAAGAAACCGCTTTGTATAAACGTTTGATTTCCATCCTAGAGGCCATGGACGCAAAGCAGATTCAATATTGCCTAATGCGTGATATTGATAGACTCAAACAGCTTGCAGGATTCGGTGAAGTGGATCTCCTCGTTTATAAGGAGCAATTCAAACAGTTATATGACTTGTTAGCAGAGATTGGGTTTGTAAGTTTACCAAGCCGGGGTCATTTTCCCCATCATTTCTTTGTCACCTACGTAGAGGAGAGTGATTGTTGGCTCAAACTTGATGTTGTCACGGAAGTAGCTTATGGTCAGCCGATTCACGCACTGCGAACTAGGCTTGCGGATAGTTGTTTGGCAAGTCGACAACATATTGGAGGTGTTTATGCGCCCTCTCCAGCCGACGAGTTGGTTTCGCTGCTGCTCCATTGTGTGCTCGATAAGGGTGAATTTAGAGAAAGCCATCGCCAACGGATTATAGCTCTGCGCCATCAGGTAGTCGACCAGGACCATCTCACGAAATTACTGGCGGAGAATTGGTCTCCAGATATGACTTGGTCAAAGCTATTCGAACTGATCGACGCGGATGGATGGAGCTTATTACTGGCAGACCAAAAAACCATTTCTGACTGTTTAATAGATAGGGATAGGGTAGAGTATCTTGTGCACCAGATAGGCGAGCGGATATCACGGCGGCTGAACAGATGGGTTAATGCAAGCCGGCCCAGATCGGTTAAGATTGCGATTCTGGCTCCGGATGGTGCTGGTAAATCCACTTTAGCTGCCGGCATAAGTGAATCTTTTTACTTCCCAACCAAAATCATCTATATGGGGCTCTATCAGAAGGGAACAAAAGACCAATTAATCTCCCGAATGCCAGGAGTCAGCTTCGTATGGCGTTTAAGTACGCAATGGTGGCGGTATTTGAGAGCCCGATTCCACCAAGCGCGCAGGCGATTAGTGATATTCGATCGCTACACTTATGACGCGCTTTTAACCCCTGTTGAGGGCTTGAGTAGATTGAGGCGGTTACGAAGATGGCTATTAGCAAATGCCTGCCCAGCGCCAGACCTCGTCTTCTTATTAGATGCCCCGGGTGAGTTGTTATTCAAGAGAAAAGGAGAGCACAACATTGATTTACTGGAAAAGCAGCGTAGGGGTTACAAAAACCTAGCTGGTTCTCTTCCTCAGATGTTGGTGGTAGACGCGTCTCAGGAGGCTGAAGCCGTGCGCCGTCAAGTGACTGCTCTCATCTGGTGCGGATATCTGTTCCAGCAAGCAGGCCTGGAATTCGACCAGTCGTCCAATGCATTTGTGAGAAGTTTTGGGACAAAAGGCGCTTTGATCCAGAAGTATTAATCATGGACACAAAAAGAACTACCAGCACAGGTGTAGCGGTTGAATCAGCGATCACTGAAAAGAGATCACTAAAAGGCAGCGAAGATAAGGCTTTGTTGAAGAAGCAAAGACATTCTGTAAAGTCCATTGATGGGCGGACAAAAGTAGCCTATATTGTGTCTCGCTTTCCGAAGATTACTGAGACATTTATACTCTACGAGATGTTGGCCGTTGAGCAGCAGCTTGTCGAAGTCGAGTTGTATCCGCTGCTTCGTGAACGCACAAGCTTGATGCACCAGGAAGCCATAGCGTTCGTTGAAAGGGCACATTTCACGCCCTTCATTTCCTGGTCGATACTGCGCGCTCACTTATATTACTTGGGTCGCAAACCATTAATTTATCTTAACACTTTGTGGACAATCCTGCGCGAAAATTGGGGAAGCTTCCGTTTTTTCTTTGGAGGATTGGGCATCTTTCCAAAATCGGTTTACTTTGCAAGAGTAATGGAGTCTGAAGGGATTAACCACGTGCATGCCCATTTCGCCAGTCATCCAGCAGCAGCAGCTTATATTATTCATTGCCTTACCGGTATACCTTTTAGTTTTACTGCCCATGGTTCTGATCTTCATCGGGACAGACATATGTTGCAAGAAAAGGTATCTAAAGCAGCTTTTGTAGTGGCTATTTCAGAATATAACAAAAATCTGATAATAGCGGAATGTAATGGAAAGTCCGTTGAGAAAATAAAGGTAATACATTGCGGGGTTGATACCCGGGTTTTTGTCCCTCAAAAAGAAGAGGAATCATCCAGAGAAAATAATAAACACTTTATGATTTTGTGCATTGGGACCTTGCACGAGGTTAAAGGACAAACATATCTGATTCAAGCCTGCCAGCTGCTCCATGAGAGAGGGCTTGAATTTACCTGCCATTTTGCAGGTGATGGACCCGATGAGGGGATGTTGAAGGGGCAGGTGTTAAAGGCGGGTCTTTCATCGAGGGTGGAATTTCATGGGCAACTTACCCGAGAAGAGATCAGAGGTCTATTATGTCAAGCAGATGTTTTGGCTACGCCAAGTGTTCCGACAGGAAATGGTCGTCGTGAGGGGATTCCCGTCGTGTTGATGGAAGCAATGAGCAGTGCGGTGCCTGTTGTTGCCAGCGAGATATCTGGCATTCCTGAGCTCGTGACGGATGGAGAGAATGGTCTGCTAGTTCCCCCAGGCGATGGAAGAGCTCTTGCAAACGCACTGAAACGCCTGTATCAAGATTCGATCATGCGAAGTCGTTTTGGCAAAGCAGGTAGAGAAAAAGTTTTAGCTGAATTTGACTTAAACAAGAACGCAGCTAGATTGACACAGCACTTCAACGAAGAGGTGAGTTGATGACCCTTTTTCTTTTTTGGGGAGCGATAACGGTGATCACCTATACGTATATCTTATTTCCTGCTTTGGTCGTTTTACGTGGATTGATCAGACCACACCCTTACAAGCTAACCGAGTTAGATCCATTACCGAGTGTAAGCGTTGTCATTGCAGCTTATAACGAGGTAAGAGGAATTGAGGCAAAGCTGAATAATATATTGTCGCTTGATTATCCGCGAGAACGGTTAGAGGTGTTGATAGCTTCAGATGGTTCGAACGATGGAACTGATAATATCGTGAGGCAATATAAGGATCGTGGAGTTACTTTGTTATCACTTCAACGGGTGGGAAAAGCAAAGGCTCTCAACGCGGCTGTATCAGCTTCAACAGGGGAAATATTAGTGTTTTCGGATGCCAACAGTATGTACGCACCGAATGCTATCAAATCCCTGGTACAACCTTTTGCCGATTCAAAAGTTGGCGGTGTGGCTGGAAACCAAAAGTATTTGGAGGGATCGAACTCAGGATTGACCGGAGATGGTGAGAGAGGCTACTGGAGGTTCGACCGGAGATTAAAAAAATCTCAATCCAATGCTGGCAATACAATTTCAGCTACTGGGGCTATCTACGCAATTCGGCGGGAATTATACCAACCTCTTCCTGATGGGGTCACCGATGATTTTGTTACTTCGACACGCGTGATCGCACAGGGATACCGATTAGTGTTCGCCCCAGATGCGGTTGCTTACGAGCCGGTAGCGGGATCAAGCGGAGTAGAATTTAATCGTAAGGTTCGGGTAATTACTCGCGGACTCCGAGCTGTCTTAGTAATGCACGAGCTGCTCAATCCATTTAGATATGGATTCTACGCATTTCAACTCTTTTCGCATAAGGTTTTAAGGCGGCTAGTGGTCTTGCCCTTGTTGGTTCTATTTTTCGTCAGCCCATTTCTGTGGGAGGATGGACTTCTTTACCAAGGAGCTACACTCGCTCAAGTAGGTTTTTATAGCAGTGCTGTTGTGGGAATCGCATTTGGCGGAACACGCATTGGACGTTTTAAAATATTTTCATTGCCCTTTTTTTTCTGTATGGTAAATGCTGCTGCTCTATTAGCATTGATCAATGTGCTGCGAGGTTACCAGATAGACCGCTGGGAGCCACAGCGTCAAGAGATAGGCGAGCACAGGCGGGTTCTTCCAATGACGGTAAAGGTGCCCTCGAAAACAGTAGTTCACCAAGATGTTAATCAGCAATAACCCAATTCAATCTTTCTTCTCTACGCGCAAAGTCTTGGTAGTGTTCATATGCGTGGCGATTGCCTCCGTAGCTATCGGATATTTAGGTGCACGCAATGCTTTGTATGCGATAGGCCTAGTGGGTATTATAGTCCTAGCCGTTTTGATTTTGGCGTGGCCGGATATAACCACCATCGCTGTTCTCGTTGTTTTATATACGAACGCGGTAGCTGTGGCTGTTCAATATCACAATTTACCTTTTATCGTGGGCGCTGCCGTCCCGCTTGCCTTGATGAACCCCTTAGCTATTTATTTGGTGATCCGCCGGGAGAAGCTGATCTTTCATCCTATGCTGGGTTTGCTTATTATCTATCTCTTAATCCAGATCGTTGGAGCTATACAAGCTATTAAAATTGATGTCGCATTTTCAGAAGTGTTCACCTTTGTTAGCGAGGGATTAGTGCTGTATTTTCTGATCACTAATGTCGTGCGCGATTCTAGGATGTTGAGGCGCGTCACCTGGGCGCTTCTTATTGGTGGAGCATTGATCGGCGGTTTGTCTGGCTACCAACAGGTCACAAATACATTTGACAATAATTACGGTGGGTTTGCTCAGGTTAGCAATGCCGCTTTTGGAACCGGCCAGGAGTTGTTATTGGGTGAAGCAGTGCAGCCACGCCTGGCAGGTCCGATAGGCGAACAAAACCGTTATGCACAAGTAATGCTTATGCTTGTGCCATTGGGATTGGTCATTTTTTGGGGTGAGCGATCGAAATTGTTGCAAATTACTGCGTTGGTAGCAACTGGGCTCATTTCTGTTGGAGTTCTTTTGACTTTCTCTCGTGGTGCCGCAGTAGGCTTTGTGCTGATGATCGTCATCATGGCTCTCTTACGATACATCAAGTTCTACCAATTAGCTATCATTGTCTTGGGAATATTTTTACTTTTGCAGCTTGTTCCTCAATTTGGTGCCCGTTTGACTTCGTTAGAATTACTTTCGAATCTAGTATCTGCGAATAGTAGTACGAGCATTAGTCAAGCTGATAGTTCAACCCAGAGTAGGCTTACCGAGATGATGTCAGCTGTTCTAGTTTTTGTCGACCATCCGATAATCGGGGTTGGTCCAGGAATGTTTAGATATTATTACCAGGATTATGCCAAGCTGGTGGGATTACGAGTGCTTGCCGCTACCCGACAGGCACACAGTCTATTTCCGGGGTTGGCTGCAGAATCAGGGGGATTAGGATTGCTCTGTTTCTTAGCGATTCTATACGTAACGCTGCGGGATTTATCAAGGGCTAGGAGAGGCTGGATGAAAAGCCGTCCCTATTTAGCGAATTTAGCGACAGGTTTTATCTTAGCGATCGTATGCTACATCACGACGGGGCTTTTCTTACACATGGGATATATACGCTTCTTTTGGATCATCATGTCATTAGCAGGAGCTCTGATTTATATCTTTAAGAACCAGTCACATGCTAGCATACCCCTTGGAATAATTACGCAGGAAGAAATGAAAATCTTAGGCAAAACAAAACGAATAAAGGATAACCACAGTAATAATGAGGTCAACAACAACATCGGTGATTGAAGGTTCTAGTGACCTTGTGCAAAATGAAGCTGCAAAGAAAGTAAAACATACTGCGACCAGACGTCAGATACGGGGATCGAGTCTTTTACTTCTTGGCCAATTTCTATCTAAAGGGGTTAATTTCGTCATTCAGGTTATGATCGTACGATACCTGGCGAAGAGTGATTTTGGCGCTTTTGCTTATGCACTTTCAATTGTGGCAGTGGGTGAGACAATCGCAACATTTGGTCTAGATCGGGCGATTACTCGTTTTGTGCCAATCTATCACGAACAGCGAGATTATAACAAAATGTTTGGCACCATTTTTATGGTGCTTGGCACTATGTTTTCCTTAGGAGCAGCCATGGTGTTGTTGTTCTATGGCTTGCAAGGTTTTCTCTTAAATACATTTATAAAAGACCAGCAGGCAGTAGCGCTCCTACTCATTATGATTTTCTTGTCGCCAGTGCAAGCATTTGATGGCGTGCTTGAGGGGATGTTTGCGGTATTTTCAAAGCCTTCTGCAATCTTCTTCCGCAAGTATGTGCTGGGACCAGGCCTTAAACTTTTAGTAGTGATTTTCTTGATTTATGGTCATAGCGGTGTTAAATTCCTGGCTGGTGGATATGTAGCGGCTGCGGTTTTAGCAGTTGTGATTTTCTCTGTTGTCTTGGTAAAAGTGTTGCGTGATTTAAATTTGTTTCAACACTTAAATTGGCGATCTATCCAAATACCCGTAAGAGACATCCTGGCATTTACTGTTCCTCTATTGGCCTCAGACTTGGTGTATGTAGTGATGAATTCTGTGGATGCGGTGCTGTTAGAACATTTTCATGGGTTTGTCGATGTAGCTGCTTTACGAGCCGTCCAGCCTACTGCAAAATTGAATCAGCTGGTACTTTCAAGTTTTGGACTATTGTTTACACCTGCAGCAGCACGCATGTTTGCCCGGAACGACCGTGAAGCTGTCAACGATCTTTATTGGCAGAACGCTATTTGGATCGCTGTGGCCTCTTTCCCGATCTTTGCCCTAACTTTCTCTCTTGCAAAGCCGATTACAGTGCTCTTGTTCAGTGAACGATACGAACAATCGGCTCTGATATTAGCATTGCTCTCGTTCGGATACTACTTTAATGCTGCTCTTGGTCAGAATGGTTTGACATTAAAAGTGTTTGGAATGGTGAAGTATATCGTAGTGATTGATGTTTTTGTGGCGATACTCAATTTGGGAGTGAACTTGATCTTGATCCCAATATATGGGGCTATGGGTGCAGCTATCGGCACGTTTAGCGTTTTGGTTATATTTAACTTATTGAAGCAGGCTGGTTTAAAGTTTGGAACGGGTATTAATATATTTGATTGGCACTATTTAAGGGTGTATTTAATTATCGGCCTGAGTGCCATGAGCCTTTTCCTATTCCAGGTATTTACCTCGGCATCAGCATACATAAGTATTGCTGTGGCCACGATCGTTTCAATAATTGTATTGAGACTTAACCGCCACTCTCTGAACGTAGAACAAACTTTCCCCGAACTCTTACGGTTTCCATTGATGAAGTATTTCTTCGGAAAAAAGGTCGAGTGATCCAGAATGCTTGAGGTTACGCTGGCGACAGATTTTATTCCGGGTTCTAACCTGAAAGGGGAAGTTGCGGGATCAAATTGGATATTCTTATTGCCGAGCTTGGTTTTGAATCATGTCGTGATCATCGGTTTCCCGCCGATCTCAACTTTAATTACTCTTTCCCGATTAAGCCAATGTGTGACAGTGGTATGTGAGGATATTGAGGCTTGTAAGAATTTTAGGGGTAGAGCGAAACAATACCAGGATATGGGGGTCCAGGCGATTATTGCGGATGGCATGTCGACTCTACCAATTTTAGAGGGAAGCGCTCAATTAGTACTAATTAATGAGGGCAATGGTATCTGGCGCTTGAGTGGAGATCGGAGACGTCTATGTGAAATACAACGTGTGCTCACGCGGGAGGGTTTAATATTCATTGAATTTAAAGGGCTAGTTGATCGAGTGTTAAAACGCAGAGGGGTGAACAACTTGGTTA
>DAOUET010000182.1:0-56626 GCA_034430155.1 Anaerolineales bacterium | reverse complement strand
GCGTGCGTTTGCGAAGGGGAATAATGGCTCAGGCAGACCGGAACCTGCTATACATTGATGAGGTCAATCTGCTCAATGATGAGGTGGTGGATGCCATTCTAGATGCTGCCACTGCGGGGAATTATACGGTCCGGCGGGGACCGGTGTCAGCAACTTATCGCTCACGATTTGTGCTGGTCGGGTCGATGAATCCTGAGGAAGGGCGCTTACGCCCTCAGATTATGGATCGCTTCGGATTGAGAGTGGTCATGAAGGGCATGACCGATCAAGATGAACGCTTTGAAGCATATAAACGCGTAAGGGCTTACCAGGTCAACCCGCGCGGTACAGTAGCACAATATGCAGCTGAAACTGCGATGGCTCGCGATGAAATTCAGGCAGCACGCCGTCTTTTAATGGAGGTTCAATTACCTAAAAGAATTGCCGAGATGGGTCTGGCGCTGATTGACCAATTGAAGATCGATTCTTTACGCGCCGAAATCACCCTTTTTGAAGCATCCAGAGCTTATGCAGCTGCTGACGGACGCAAAGATGTGAAAGTTGAAGATTTATACCAGGTTTGCCCGATGACGTTACGATTGCGCCGCTCTGTTTTTATGAATGAATATCTCCTCCAACAAGAAACCGAAGAAAGTGAAATAAAAGCCATCTTATCTAAAACTCTATAAGCTGTTCATCCTCGGGAGAGTAAAACGAATGAACCTTCTGAATAAACTTAAAAGAAAAAAAGACCAGGAAGATAAGCATGAGGGAATGGACCCGAATGATATGGCTGAACCAAATGACTTGATTGGTTTAATGCGCCGGGGATGGGCCTACCATTCACATGGCCAACACGAGCAAGCAGAGGGGGATTTTCGAAACGCGCTGAAATTAGATCCGGAGTCAGTCGATGCGAATTATGTGTTAGGCTTGGTATTAAAAGCACAAGGTCGCAATGATGATGCAATTGGATTTTTCGATAAGGCTCTCAATTTAATAAAAGCGGGCAAGGTTGATGACAAAGCTCGTTCAGCAATGTTACGAAGGCTCTCCCTGGGCCATATCAATGAGCTGAAAAAAGGAGACTGGGATTTGCACACCGAGGTTTGGAGGCAAGTACAATGAACCATCGCCAGCGGCTCGAGAGCTGTCTTGCAGGTAGTCCGCCAGATCGACCTCCAGTAGCTTTATGGCGGCACTTTCCAGTGGATGACCAAGCACCAAATAGTTTGGCAGCTGCAACTTTAGCTTTTCAGCAGACTTTTGATTTCGATTTTGTAAAAGTCTCGCCGTCTTCTTCTTTTTGTTTGAGAGACTGGGGTGTGGAAGACGAATGGCGCGGTTCCACAGAGGGTACCCGCGATTACACTCGGCGGGTAATTCACAAACCTGAAGATTGGGAAGACTTACCTGTCCTAGACCCTCACAAGGGGCATCTGGCAGAGCAATTAAAGTGTTTACGTTTATTGGTTGAGGAACTCGGTTCGGAGACGCCAGTCATCCAGACTGTCTTCAACCCATTATCTCAAGGGAAGAATCTGGCTGGCCAACAAACCCTGTTATCACATATAAGACGATATCCAGAGGCTGTGCGAGCTGGTCTTAAGGTTATCGCTGAGAGTACACAGCGGTTTGTCGAAGCAGCAGGCGAGACGGGCATTTCCGGGATTTTTTTTGCCGTGCAACACGCCCAGTATGGAATGCTTTCGACCGAAGAGTACCAGAGTTTCGGTCGTCATTTTGATTTGCGGGTGCTGGAATCTGCTGAAGATTCTTGGTTCAACGTTCTACATCTCCATGGTGATGAGGTCATGTTCGACCAGTTTCTGGATTACCCTGTCGCAGTGATAAACTGGCATGACCGCGAGTCGCCCCCCTCACTGAGCGAAGCTCAAAAGCGCTTCTCTGGAGTCGTGTGCGGGGGATTACAACGCTGGGATACCATGGTTTTGGGTACAAGCGATGCAGTATCGAGAGAAGTGGGCGAAGCCATCCGATCGACAGAAGGGATTCGATTCATCCTGGGGACGGGCTGTGTGCTCCCAGTTATCGCTCCATATGGCAATATCATGGCAGCCCGCAGGGCTGTCGAGAGATAAATAGCGCTAGAAGATGATGAGAGATCTATAGAAATTCCAGGTGGTGGGCACTAATGCTCTTTTAGGCTTGTGCCCCGAACCTGTAGAACAAGATCTCTAACCACGTGATTCACCTATATTTTCAAATGAGCGGATTAAGGGTTATCGCGGGTACAGCCCGTGGCCAAAAATTACGATCTGTTCCGGGCAGCTCAACAAGGCCGATCACAGACCGTACCAAAGAATCATTGTTTAATATCATCGGGGGGGACATCCAAGCCGCGACTTTATTGGATTTATTTGCTGGAACGGGGAGCGTCGGGATCGAAGCTCTGAGCCGTGGTGCCAAATTTGTGCTGTTTGTGGATCTGGACCATTCGGCAATTTCGACAGTACAAGCCAATTTAAAGAAGACCAGACTTGATGATAAGGCAAAAGTCTTGCGCATGGATGCTTTTATTTTGTTGGAACGAAAATCAGACCAAAGATTTGATTATGTATATATCGCCCCACCACAATATAAAGGCCTATGGAAAAAGGTTTTATTAAATCTAGATACTAAGACCAGCTGGCTATCAGATGACGCTTGGGTAATTGTTCAAATTCATCCAAAGGAATACGAGGATTTAAAATTAGATCATCTTGAAGAATTTGATCGGCGCCGATATGGTAGTACCTTAATAGTGTTTTACGAACGCCCGATCGTGGGTGGGCAGGCCAATTATTGAGCGATCATGGGGAGCGTTTCCATCATTGGCTTCTTATGAAGTGAGGTTGGCGATGTCGGATTAGCATTGATCGGTTTGGGCTTATGTCTGGTTGCCTGGTTATTGCTGCGCCGCCTGATTTCCGGCGAATAGAGCCCCTCTACCCAATAATTTGTGTTTATTTTCCAGGGTGGAGAAAGCTCTCCATGCGGGCTGGCCTTCTAAAACAGTCCACGGATCGAAAGTAAAAACCCAAAGATGATGATCGGTATGCCAACCGGTAAACCGATGATGGTGACACTGATGATCACACCAATGATCATAAACACAAGGCCTAAGATGACTGCCACCAATCTACCGGTCAGCTCAACAATAAAGGCCAACAAACGCCAGATCGCCCAAAACGGCCACAAAATCCATGGTATTTTCTTGGGGGTATTCTGTTTGTTCATTCTAGATTCCCTCGTTATGTAATTTGACAAATCTGGATGGTGATAACCCTTGTCCATAGAGTAAAACTTGACGAGATGCTGCTAGCACAACCTTCTCTCACATATTAATACGATTCAGGGATTAGAAAGTTATTTTTTTATTCCCTACCAGGTTTAGATGAGATTAATTTCGGATAGTTGGGGGTGCAATTGTGTTTATCCGAAGGAAATAACCAAGTGATCAGTATCGTCATAAGAATAGCTGGCGAAGAAGGGAGGATCTCCAGGTTGGGCAGCCAATATGCGCGGCAACAAAATTGGCAAATCTTCAACCAGAGGTAAGGATAGTAATTCAGACCGTGGAACCCATTCGAGGGTCCCCTCCGGGGATAATCGAGCCTGCCATTCCTGATGATCTGCAGCACTAGCGAGGGGGATTGAATCGCACTCACCACGAAAGATGAAAACGCCCACCCCCATATTTGCGCCTGGATTGATAGTGACGATTCCACAGAGCCAAAGCTCTTGAATACTTAACGCGGTCTCCTCGAGCAATTCGCGACGAGCCGCGCTCAATACATCTTCGCCACGCTCCACATGCCCGCCGATGCCATTATAAAGGCCTGGCCACAACCGTTTATGAGCAGCACCTTTCAACAAAAGAACGTGATCTCTAGTCGTCAGGAAAACCAACGTACGAGGAATAAGGGCGTAGTAGTGCCGGTCAGCACCTTGATCGGAGGCGGGCATGTGGATTCATTAAAGAGGGTGGACACCAGAGCCTCCCCCGGGAAATAACCCTGGCTTCCGATCTCGTTAATCAGCCATTGAATCAGTCAGCTAAGTCTCTGACTTCTTTTTCAATCGCGCTGTCAGCGAGGTAATCCTTTAGCTCAGGTCTGATGTCGACGGGTTTGATGGTTTGCTCAACGTATTGTCGAGTATCTTGGATGGCTAACAACTCAAACAGAAGCCGAAACTGGTCTTCCCAGGCCTGGGCGATCTCTTCCTTCTTGCTTTTGTCCATTCGCCATAATTGAACCTTAAAGGGACCCAGGGAGCGTTTGCGACTTTTATAGTAAAACTGATCGTCAGTCATATCCGGCTTGCGTTCATCAGCATGTTTCTGGTCCAGGTAGGCATACATTTCCTGGCATAAGTCGTCAGACAAACGGTCGAAAAGCATGTTTTGGAAATTGGTGGCCAGATGAACTTCGCATGCTTCGCTCTCGACGAATTTGTGAAAAGCACTTTCGGGCAACGTGGAGGCGCCATGCTGGACGGCGCCTGCAAGGCCAAAATCTTTACGAGCAATGCGGCTGAGTCCCAGCAGGGTGTTGAAGTCAACGCTCACTTTTTTAATCGAGCCATCGGGCAAGACAACCCCGCCATGAGAAGTCCCCGTCTGGACACTGATTTTACTCAAACCAATCGCATCCGGGTTTTCTTGCAATAAGGCTTTGCCATAACCTTCCATATACGCACGTAGTTCTTGTTCAGTGGAATTGTGCCCACCTACTTCACCAATTTCGCCGCCCACCGAGATGGTGACTTGATCAGGTTCGAGGGAGCGGATTAAAGCTGTGTACATGGCTGAAAGCTGGCAATTAAGAGCCTGCTGTTCAGAGATTGTTTTTTGGCTGAGGTCAACCAGGGTAGATGTATCCACATCGATGTTGAAGAAGCCAGCCTTAATCGCCTCGGATGTTAGATCGCGAACGGCTTGCAGTTCGGCGTCAGGGTCGCTGGCAAAGCGCTTAGAAGAGACTTGAAAATGGTCTCCCTGAATGAAAACCGGCCCCTTGTAACCTTCAGCAATAGCTGCTGCCAGGATGCTAGTTGCGTATTCACTCGGACGCTGGTTTGTGTAACCCATTTCGGAGCGAGCGATTTCAAAAATGAAGGCGCCAGCCTGTAGGCTATTTGCAACCCGAAAAACAGCCCTGGCAGCATCGAATGGTAGCGAACGCAAATTAATCGCAGGTACGGTAAAAGTGGGAGGGATTTCACCTTCTCCCCGCGCCATGTATAACTCGTGGATCGATGCGGGGTAAATCCCTAAAGCAAGAGCTGCCAGGCGGGTAAGGTAGCGCGCCATTCCCTGGCGAGGTCCACTCTCAAGGGCGGAGACTTCCGCAAGAATCTGGATAGTTTCTCTTAACTTCGCCTGATCCTTTACTTTGGCACTGCCGTCGTGAATTTCAAGACTATCATCTAGTTGTGCTAATAAATCTTCGACGATATGTTTCTCGTTCATCTTATTACTCCTATTTCGTCAATTAATGTTAACAAGCATGTATCAATGCCTTTACGGGGTTGAATTTCAACCTTGCCGGCTATAGCAAATAGATTTCATTTGCATGGACAATAAATCTTTATTTATTGCAACCCGCTGCTATAATTATAACAGCCTTCATTATCGAAGGCATGGGATGGCCTCCGCTTGGTGTTCCGGGAAACTGTTGCGTTGGAAGAAAAGTGAGGCTATAATCAATTGGAACAATGCTCGGAATGACATGCCACTAAAGGAGAATTCAATGGATGACTTGAGAGATCAAATCTTTGGAAAGGTATCAGGTGATTTAGATCCTTTTAAGAAAATCGTCAGCAAAATCCCCGGTTTCAGTGGGTACATAGAGAGGCAGAAAAGACGAGACTCGGACAAACTGGTCAGAGATTTGATTTTCAGTCGCTTCCGGGAGCTGGAAAGCCGGGTATCCAAATTACAGCGCGATTTTATCAGCCAGGGTGAGATCACCTATGTGGATGATCTAGAAGCGAGTGCCATTAAATTGCGCACATTTGCTGATCGAGTTCGTACAGCTGCAAGAGGTTATTCAGGTCTCTTTGATGCAGTAAAAATAAACGAATCCGAGCTGGCTCGATTATATGAATATGACGCGGCAATGCTCGAATTGGTCGATGAAGTCGGACGCGCCATTGATAATGTAGAAGCATCGATGGCTACAGATGGTCTACCAGCCGCCCTACGTCATTTAGAGACGACAGCTCGCCTATGTGTGGAGACATTTGATCGGCGTGAGGAAGTCCTGACGACGAATTGAGGAAAGATACTGGAAATATATTTCAGGTGTACAAGAATCGCGATTAATCTACAATGATGGAATGACAATATAGGATTATCTGAGTAGGAGAAAAGACCATGGCAAGAGTTTTTGATGTAATTGAATACCCAAATGAAATGAGTGACGAGATCGTCCATCGTTTCCCAGAAAGCGGTGCGGGAACTTTCAGGATAGGCTCCCAAGTCATCGTGCGTGAATCCCAAACGGCAGTGTTTTTCCGAGACGGCAATGCCCTAGATACCTTTGGAGCTGGCAGGCACACAATTGTCACCTACAATATCCCGTTATTGATAGAGAAGCTGGGCAGTACGCTTTTCAACGAGCGGACGCCTTTCCCGGCGGAAGTCTTTTTCGTTTCCATGCGGGAATTTGTCGATCAAAAATGGGGAACCCCTCAACCCATCATTGTGCGGAATCCTAATATGGGATTGGGAGTAGCTCTGTTACAGGGTTTTGGAACTTTTAGCTTTCAGGTGCAAGATCCACAGCAGTTTGTCACCCAGGTTGTCGGCACCCAAGGGATTTTCCGCACAGGAGAAATCGAGAGCCGCTTGCGCTCCATGCTGCTCTCGCGATTACAAGATTTACTGGGCGAAACCGCAGCCAAGAACAGCGTACCAGAATTGATCGGCCTGACAGACGAGTTAGGGGCAGGAGTACGCGCCAAAACAGTAGACGATTTCTTGGCGTTGGGATTAACCCTAAAGACATTTTATATTGAAAACCTGAAACCATCCAGCAAATCAGCAGAAGAATTGAGGGCAATGGGTATGCTGGATATGCAAACCTACACTCAATTGCAGGCGGCGGATGCCCTGCGAGATGCAGCCCAGAATCCCAGTGGAGGTGCTGGCCTGACTGCCGGTATAGGGGCAGGAATGGGTGTGGGTAATGTTATCAGTGAATCTCTTAAGGGCATGTCGGGAGCCGGGGCTGCCGGTGCGGGTGCTTCTGGCCCATCTGGCGGTGGAACACCCAGTGCAGGAATGCCGGATGTTATGACACCCGCAGATGCAGCAGGCTTCTTGAAGGTCTCTGAAGAGGATGTGGTTGCAGCAATCGAGGCAGGTGATCTAAAGGCTCGCAAGCTGGGTAATGCCTATCGCATCAGTAAGAGCGCGTTGGAGGATTTCCTCTCTGGGTAGCATAAAACCTTATCGAGGCGATAACCCAGACGAGCTATAGATCTCAATCGTGTGGTCAAATAAAATGAAGCCCGGAGGCTGCCTCCGGGCTTCATTTTACGCCAGCTCTTCCTGGATTTCTTTCACAGTATCCATTGAAATCGGTTTACTTTTAGCCGTTTTACGGATAAAATCCTTCAATTTTTTCACATGAAGTGTAGTTGTGGGCGCATTATCTGCTTGTACCTCGGTGCGATCGTTGGTAAAGATTAGAGCTGCTTGAACTTCGGGGATATCATCTTCGGGTAAAATTTTGCTAAGGAAACGTTTAGAACTCTGGATCTCGCCAGTTATTTCTAGATCAGGGCGTCCCAGACCTTCCTGAGCGAAGATTTTCAAGTATAGATTGCCACCTCTTTGTCGCCAGCGCTCTTTTTCGTAGGTGATGGTGCCGCGCTGGTTACGAGGCAGAAGCACCCAAACTCCTGCAGGGCCAACTAGCAAGTGAGAGGTAGGGCTGGAGTAATGGTAGAGGTGATAGCGATCATCCAGACCTTTTAACGCCTGGTTTAACATTTCGTCAGGACGAGGGCGCTTGCTCCACCGGTTACCGAAATAAATCCCCACTTGTGAGAGCGCGAATCCAACCAGCAGAGCAGCCAGCGAAAGGTTGAATAATTGTGCCTGGGTGAATGAGATATACATGCCACCTGCCAGTACGAGCAGGCCTACGATGCTGCTGATCTGACCGATGCGTGCGTTGCGCTTGATAAGACCTTTGTTG
The DNA here is from genome assembly GCA_034430155.1 of Anaerolineales bacterium. Lineage (GTDB taxonomy): Bacteria > Chloroflexota > Anaerolineae > Anaerolineales > UBA4823 > DAOUET01. The sequence goes on along the minus strand of DAOUET010000182.1, from coordinate 48,434 downwards.
GTGATAATCTCCATTTGAGAATCTTCTCCTGAAATGTGGGTTAGTCCTTGTATCGTTTTAGCACCAGGCAAGCATTCTGCCCGCCAAGACCAAAAGAATTAGACAAGGTTATGTCGACAGTTTCTTGACGAGCCTGATTGGGGACATAATCCAGATCGCATTCGGGATCGGGGGTATCATAATTTATCGTGGGATGGATAATGCCATGCTGGATTGTCAGGCAACAGGCAATGGCTTCTAAGGCTCCTGAAGCGCCCATGGCGTGACCGAGCATCGATTTGGAAGAGCTGATGGGAATTTCATGAGCCCTGTCTCGGAAGACTGCTTTGATGGCGCGTGTCTCCGTCAAGTCATTGAGTTGTGTACTGGTACCATGAGCATTAATATAATTTACCTCAGCAGGCGAGAGGTGTGCGTCTTTAAGCGCCCACTGCATGGCGCGAGCTGGCCCAGCTGCCGAGGGGTCAGGTGCAGCGACGTGATATCCGTCTGCTGAGGAGGCGTGACCGACGACTTCGGCATAAATGGGTGCGCCCCGTCCGATGGCATGTTCAAGTCTTTCCAACACTAAAACTCCTGCCCCTTCGGAAAATACAAAACCCTCTCGATTTGCATCGAAGGGCCGGGAAGCTTCACCGGGCCGGTCGTTGTAGTTAGTGGGAAGGGCTCGCATGGAAGCGAATCCTCCGATGGCAAAATCCCGGATGACCGCTTCCGTCCCTCCAGTGATAACGACATCTGCAGTACCACGTCGGATGACCTCAGCAGCCTCACCGATGGCTTGCGTACCGGTGGCGCAGGCAGTTGCCACAGTTGTGTTCGGGCCGAGACATTGAAATCTCTGGGCAATCATGAAGGCAGCCAGGTTAGGAATACCACCTGGAAGAACATAGGGGTTTAACCGGTTGTAGCCTTTAGTGCGGAGAATCTGGATGCCTTCGTCTAGTAAATCGAGCCCGCCGATACCTGTGCCGAAAACAACACCAGCTCGTTCGGGTTCTGGCATTGTTTCCGGTAATTCGGCGTCAACAATAGCCTGGATGGCAGAGGCTAAAGCGATTTGTGACGACCGCGAGATGCGACGCGCTTCCTTACGATCCATATAATCATCAGGTTGAAAATCGGGAATCTCGCCTGCGATCTGGCAGGGCATATCACTGGCGTCGAATTGGGTGATCCGTCGAATACCCGAACGACCTTGTATCAAACCTCCCCAGAGCTTCTGAACAGATGAACCCAGGACAGTAACTGCCCCTAATCCGGTGATGACGACTCGAGGCCGCATCATGACACCCTCCGGACTGGCACGGAGGCCAAACGGTCTTGAATGGCAATATCAATAGCGGAGAGCAGGTCGGCTTCTACAGCCTGGCGGGCGACACGGATGGCGTTAACCAGGGCATGAGAGTCAGAGCGTCCATGACCAATATAGACCAAACCATTCACACCCAGAAGAGGTGCAGCACCCACTTCGCCTGGATCCATGAGCTGTTTAAGCCTGCTGAAGGCGGGTTTGGCAAGCAGGGCTCCGATTTTAGTGCGCATATTAGCGTTTAGCTCCTTTCGGAGTATCTCGGTGATAAATTTTGCCACTGCCTCGCTGGATTTTAACAAAACATTACCGGTGAAACCATCCGTGACTGCAACATCAGCAAAACCACCAAAAAGTTCCTTACCCTCTAAATTGCCAACAAAATTCAAGTCACTTTTTTCTAGAATTAAATAAGCATCTTTTATAAGCTGGTTTCCCTTACCAGCTTCTTCCCCGTTTGAAAGTAGGCCGACTCGAGGTTTATGAATCGAAAGTACTGTCTCTGCATAAACCGAGCCCATGACAGCAAATTGATAAAGGTGTTCAGGCTTGCAATCCGGGTTAGCACCGATATCCAACACCACGCAGTGACCGCCTGATACTGGAAAAAGAGCGGTCAGAGCGGGTCTTTCAACCCCATGAATGATTCCAAGGCGATAAAAAGCAGTGACGAGAGCTCCTCCGGTATTACCTGCGGTGACAAAGGCGTCAGCCTGACCGTTCTTAAGCAGATCTATGCCTATTGCCATGGAATTCTGAGCTCGGGGGCGCTTGGCTTTGAGGGCCAACTTAAGTCCCTTGTCTTCCATGGTAATGACCTCGGGAGCATTTATAATGCGAACCCTGGCTGAGTTTGCTTCAGAAATCAGGCGTTTTTTCAATCGCTCTTCAGGGCCAACCAAAACGATTTCATCTCCAAATAAACCAGAAGCCTCGACAGCTGCCTGAATTTCTGGTTCCGGACAGGCATCACTTCCCATCGAGTCCAAAACAATGCGCATAGACTTCTCCTCGAATGATGGAACATGCAGGGCTATCACTTCAAAGCAATTTGGCCCGATTATATGGTAAATTTTGGTGGTGTGTAGGGGATTGACCCCACCGCACACCACCAATTCCCCAATTATAAGGCAATGCATTTGGAAAACTTGAGCAAATGCAATTGCCATAGATTAAGATCGGTCGGCTTGACAGAAGCCAACAGCCGATTATAATACCACTGGTTTGCGCTGGTGCTGGAATTGGCAGACAGGCATGGTTGAGGGCCATGTGCCGCAAGGCGTGTGGGTTCAACTCCCACCCAGCGCACTGGAACCGCCACTCGGCGGTTCTTCCTTTAACCTGGTGGTTTGCATCTGGCCAGGATGATGGAAGTAAGGATAGAACAACTCTTGAAATTGTGCAAGTGAATTCCCAATTTGTAGATGCACAGGCTCGATTATAATAGACTCAAGAAGATATCTTCATAGCTGGGAGTGCGTGATGGCGAAATTTCCAACTGCAGAATGGACACAAGTATTTATGGCTAAGCTCAATAGCGATGACCAATATGCCAAGGTTGCAAAAAATTGGGAAGGAGATATCGATTTTATTATTGAACCTGGTGGTACATTAACGGATGAGATAATTCTGTATTTTGATCTTTGGCATGGAAAATGCCGAGAAGCATATGTGGTCCATGACCTTGAAGCGCTAACCCCTGCATTTACCTTAAAAGCACCTTACGATAACTTCGCGCGTATTCTCAAAGGGGAATTACACCCGATGCAGGCTTTGATGACCCGCAAGCTACATGTACAAGGAAACATGGGGGTTTTAATGCGGAATGTACCCACAATATTAGACTTTGTGCGCTGCGCCCGGGAGGTGACCGATAGTTTTGTTTGATGTGGCTGGGAGAGAAAAATGCATGAATGGGGAAAAAGCCGTACGAGGCTAGCTCGGTTTCTACGTTGCTGGCTCTCGTAGCTCTCGGACGGGATCATCTATTTATTTACTGAACAAAGTGAGATGGTTTTTGGGCGATGAGCTGAGCGACCGCTCGGGTTGTATCTTGCCTGACATCCTCTTGCCAATGCAGAATTTTAAAATCATGAAAAGCTTTCAATAATTCACCCGGTTCGAGGTAATAATGGGGATTGGAAATATTTTGATCAGCTTTTACAAAGGTTTCGAAGAAAATTAATCCGCCGGCTTTCAAAGCTCTTCGATATACCGGAAATGTGGCACGCTCCAAGAAACGGAAATTGAGGATTACATCGAAGTAAGTATCGGGAAACCACGGCAAGGATAGATCGTAAACAGCAGCATAAACAGGCATACCAGAAAGTTGGGCGCGCTGCATGGCCAGTTTCAAAGCAGTTTCAGAAAAATCCAAGGCAATCACGCGTAATCCGTATTGCGCCAGGAATAAGCCATTGGTTGCAACCCCAGAAGCAGCGTCCAAGGCTATCCCACGCCGCGGCAACAGGTGGGCGAAATCTCGCAACAGTCGTCGTGGTTTTCGTTCGAGCCAGGCCTCGCGTTCAATATCGTAGCGCGTATTCCACTTTTCTATATCGGAGTTGGTCATAAACTTCGTTTGGGTTTAGAGTTCGGATATCTCCACAAGTCAACGATTAATCGAGTGATAAATTCCAGGCAAAAGCGTATCTACAAGTATAGTGTAGAAAGCGATCAAAGTGCAACACCCTGCTGAATTCACCAGCGGGGTGTTGTTGAAGTAGGCGTAAAAGAGATGGTTTATGGAGGAAAGTTCTTTCGCAAGAATCTCAATGCATCAGTGATAGATGCTCCCCAGGCAGCTCGTTGAGCATATTTTGCCTCGATTCTTCGAGTTGCCGTTTGAGATGGCGGAAAATAACGCTTAAAGGCAGACGGCTTGGGCAAGATTGCTCACACATACCGCAACCTGCGCAGGAAAGAATCCATCGAGTAATATCTGCTCGAACGTAACGTCCGTCTTTTCTGCTACGAGGAAAATCAATAGCACAAATAGGGCAGCTTTCTAGGCAATTCTGGCAGCTCCCACAGTTTTTAAATTGTTGGATGAGCTCGGTCACATGGTTAGGTAAGATATCACATAAACTTTGGATGATACGCTCGTGAGTATTTTGATTACGCCCATTGATCTTGTCGATACACCGTTCGCGCTTGAGCACCAGGGATTGATCGGCTAATCCATTTGTAAATGGAGCGAGCCGGGAGATTTCGGGGATATGGTCATCAGTAGTTTCTACCAAGATATATTGGCGCACAGGCAGCCCGAGAACCCCGATATTAACATCTGCCTGTTGTGCTTTGGGGGTAATGCACGTCTGGCAGGCTGAACGATAGCGATAAGCAGCAATTCCACCCACCCTGGCGAAATGAAGAGATTCTCTTGTCAACTCTTCAGAAGATCCCTTGCGCCGGGAACGCCATTGGAATTCATCAGCAGGATAAGTGCCTAAACAATCAATGCTGATGATTAACAGTCGATCTTGATCAATGACGCCTCGCCCGATCATTTCGAATAAGGCGCGTGTCTCGCATGGACGTAACATAAGACCCAGTTTGGTTTGGGGGTATGCTCTCATTACTTCAGGGATCAGCTTAGCCGTGTTCATGGTCATGACTGGCTTGAATGGGTTGATCTCTGCCAGCGTGCCAGGGTGGTTTATGAGAGGCGTAGGCACTTCCACCCCTGGGGTCTGGGTGTCATTTAAAGGTACCAGCATAGCCTCCAGGTCGAATTCATGCCATAAGGTCATGATGAATTGTTGGATTGTGCCTAAGGGGTCACCGTGAGTTTCAACCATCCATTGTGTGTTCATTTGCAAGCCTCCTTCGGATCGATAATGGAGACAGTTTTAGCCATGCCTGGTTTTTCAACAGCTCCGCGTGAGCGAACGCAACTTTACTCGAGTAATCTTCTCTCTAATACCTCGGCGATATCCAGAACCTGAATTTCTTCCCCAAGACCCTTTGACCGTATGGCGTCATCGAACATGAGCAAGCAGTATGGACAGGCGGTCGCAACGACATTGGTGTGGGTTTTCAATGCATCCTCGAGACGGCGATGGTTAATGCGGGTGTTGGGGTCTGTTTCGAGCCACATCTGGCCACCTCCTCCCCCGCAGCAAAAGCTGTTTTCGCCGCGGCGAGGAAGTTCTATTCTGTCGATGTGAGCCTGGTCAAGCAACTCTCTGGGTGGGTTATATATTTGATTGTAACGACCTAAATAGCAGGAGTCGTGATAACTCAGTCGACTAAGGAGGTCATCTCTTTCAGCAGAGGCGGAATCCCAAGGAAGGGATACGCCAGTAAGATATTCCGTGTAATGCTGAACAATATAATTTCCCCCCAATTGAGGGTATTCCCATTTTAGTGTGTTGAAGCAGTGAGGGCACTGTGTGACAATGCGGTTGAATTTTATCTTTGAGAAGGTTTCAATATTTTGTTCGGCGAAGACCTGGAACAGATATTCATGACCCAAGCGGCGTGCGGTTTCACCACAACAACCTTCATCTAATCCGAGTATGGCAAAATCCACTCCTGCTTTTTGTAATAAGCGGATGAAAGAACGGGCGACTTTTTTATTGCGGTCGTCGAAAGCGAAGGCACAACCTAGAAATAAAAGCACATCGGTTTCTTCCCCAGGCATAATCTCACGAACCCCTAAACCCTCAGCCCATGCAATCCGATCTTCAGCCGGCATCCCCCAGGGATTACCCTGTCGTTCCATATTCCGGAGGGTGTCTCCCACAGATTTCGGCATTTTTCCGGTTGTAAGAACTTGATAGCGGCGCAGATCGATGATCTCATCTATGGGATTGACGAATGCAGGGCAGATACTAATGCAGGCGCCACAAGTCGTGCAAAACCAGGGAGTCTCCTCTGGTAAAATCTCTCCGACAAGCTCTTTCGAGCCATTCCCATTGGGGGAAAGCAAGGACGCCACCATTTCTTGGCGAAGTGATTGGATGAAGGTGCGAGGTGAATATGCCATCCCGCTGATGGTAGCCGGGCAGACCTCTTCGCAACGCCCACAGCGTACACAGGCGTCGAAAGAAAGCAATTGATTGGGAGTAAACTCGGACAATTTACCGACACCCAGGAGTTCAGTTTCTTCGATATTCTCGATTTTCTCGAGAGTGCTTGGTTTGCGGCGAGAGTGGAAGATCACGTTCAATGGAGTGAAAACCAGATGGCGTAGTTTGGTGAAGGGGATACTGGCAACCAGGAGAAGTCCTAAAGTTGCATGAGTCCAAAACAGGTAGGTGTGTAAAATTCCGCCAGATTCAGGGGATATGCCCACCCAGCCCAAGAGGTGAGCGGTCAGATTCCCGATGGGTGACCAGGACGCCCATGGCGGAGAAGCTGCCAGTAAGCGGCTGCCCTCCAACGTAAAACCTGCAATAGGAATGAGTCCTAGTAGTATCAGGGCATAGTAGTCATCCCAGCGAGACTCCAGAGCTTTCGGGCGTAGGATCGTTCTACGAAAAATTGCCATGATTACACCCAACAGAATGGCTCCCCCGGCCAAGTCCATCAGCAACTCGTAAACCAAATACGCTGTGCCGCGCGGAAAGGGCAGCTCCACAAAGGGGATGAACAATTGCATTTGCATAAGGTTAAGGGTCGTCCCTATCACCTGGATTGTCACTCCCCAGAAGATCAAAGTATGCATAATACCCGGAAAAGCTTTCTTCAACACCCGCACTTGCCCGACAGCATGGATAAAGAAATCGCGAATCAGTGGCCAGCTGCGCTTGATTGCAATTAGGAAGCCGATCAATTGGGAGGTGAGCGAGGTTTTTGGCTTTGCGGGCAGGCTATCGCTGGTCATTCTGTACCTCCAATGTAGATTTGACCGTCAACAATATTTATAGGAAAGGCTTCGAGCGGTGTTGGCGGAGGGCCAGCGGTCACATGGCCATCTAAGGGATCAAACAAACCATCGTGGCAGGGACATTCAATCTGGCCGGTGGAGGCCTTCCATTTAACAATACAAGCAAAATGCGTGCATACCGCCGAATAGGCACGGAGACCCTGCGGGGTGTTGATCACCAAGGCCGGATAGCGTCCAAATTGAACTGTCTTGCTCTCATTAGGTGGTAAATCCTCAAGGCTTCCAACCGGTACAGGCTCGGAGGGGGTCTCTTCAAGGTTGGCGGGATAGAAGTATGCAATGATGGGAGCCAACAAGACTATCAGACCGGTGACAGTAAGAAAACGATTGACGATCTTTAGAAATTCACGACGAGATACCTTATTCATGTTTAACTCACCTCCCCCCAAATTGTCAGAGCAATGATTACGAGTAAGATGACAACAACGACCAAGAAACGTAAACGCCTATTTTTTAATGAAACATCCCGTTTTCGGTCAATAAAAGGCCAAATCGTGAGCATGATCATGGCGGCAATGGGAAGGATGACCCCAGCTGTTTTGGGGATGAATTTGAGAAGCTGGTACAAGGATAGGAAATACCATTCGGGTTTAACATGGGCAGGGGTGTTCATGGGATCAGCGGGTTCACCCAAACCAACCGGTAATATCAACCCGATGACGCCAAAAATTATTGCCAAAAGGGTAATGCCCATAACCACGCGCAGCTCGGTGCTGACATGGTCAGGGTAAAAAGGGATGGTATCTTTTTCTTGAATGGTATTGTTCGAATCATCAGACATAAATCTTTTCCTTCTTCCAGATCAAAGAGGTTTGGCAATACCTAAGCGCCGAACCATAAGGAAATGCACACCCATTGAAAGTAACGTAACAATGGGAAGGATGATCACGTGTAAGCCGTAAAAACGGCTGAGGGTCAAGTCGCTGACATTCCAACCGACGCGAAGAAAGACTAAGGCCAAATTGCCGATAACAGGGATACTCCCGGCGATCTCGCTACCAACTGTAGTTGCCCAAAAAGCGCGTTGATCCCACGGCAGCAGGTATCCGGTGAAGCCGAATGCTAAGGTGATGACCAACAATAACACTCCGCTAACCCAATTTAATTCTCGAGGGGATTTGTATGCTCCCATGATGAAGACCCGCAACATGTGAGCGATGCATAAGATAATCATCCCATTGGCTGCCCAGTGGTGAATGGCACGGATGCCAGCCCCGAACCTGACTTGCGTCTCGATATATTGAATGCTGCTGAAGGCAGCTTCGGGCGTAGGCTTGTAATAGAAAGCCAGCATAATGCCAGTAATTGCCTGGATGACAAATAGGAAGGCGGTGATGCCTCCCAAGCAATACCACCATCTCAAGGCGAACTTAGGTACGGGTTTACTCAAGATTTTTGAGAGAGGCTCGGAAACTCCGTAGCGTTTGTCCACCCACTCAGCGGCTCGCAATGTGATTGGCTTCCAGGGGCTGCGGGTTATCCACAGGTTAGCACTGCGATACACACCAAAGATAAAAATCAGGCTTACACTGCCAAAAAGCATCCATCGAGCGAGAGGGGTCCAAAGCCCTTTGTCTTCTCCAGTGATATGGCAATGTAAACAGAGATCTTTTTCAGGTGGTTGGGGGATCAGGACCGAACCAGAGGCTGGGTGGGAAGGCGAATCTACCCCGAAGATGCGGTGGATCCATGGCCAATTTAGCAGCTGCCCTGGCGAAGATTCACTGATTTGAGTGGATGAAGTCGCGCCTCCCTTATTGGTTATCACAAATAGCAAGAGAACCACGGCGATAACCATGAAAATTCCATAGAGGAAGGGTCTTCGCGAGAAAAAATCCATAGGCCACCTCAGGAAAAAAAGATTGAAATAAAAGATTGAGTCGCGCGCAAAATATGCCATTAAAAGGATACAAGAATTTCAGGCATTTGTAATCCATCCCAGACCTACTATCAGAATGAAAAAGACCCTATTTTCATAGGGTCGAGGATAGTAGTTAAATTTTTTTTCTTACCGTCAGCGGGTATTGTTCTTGATCAATTATCAGAACTCAATAATCTTCTTTTGGATAGCATATTTGATCAATTCTGCGCGGTCGTGCAAATCCAATTTCTGCATCAATTTTGAGCGGTGAGCCTGTACTGTTTTTATTGATATACACAGGATTTCAGCGATCTGTTTGTTTGTGTATCCTTCAGCAATCAATTGAAGGACTTCTCGTTCTCGGGGAGTCAAGCAGTTCGATGAGTCTTCCGGGTGTGTATTACCCCAACGCAGATAGTCCTCAATAACCAAGCGGGTAACTGCTGAAGAGAGCACAGCTTCGCCGCGATGTACGGCGCGGATGGCGCCTAACAATTCCCTGGCGGCTGCGTCTTTTAGAATATACCCCATGGCGCCGGCGGCGAGTACCTGGCGGATATATTCTTCATTGTCATGCATGGTAAGGATCAAGACATTAATTTGGGGATTCTGGCGCTTGATTTGATAAGTCGCCTCCAAACCATTGAGGAGCGGCATAGCAATATCCATGAGAACGACATCCGGTTGTAGCTCGCAAGCCATTCTCACGGTGGTGCGGCCATCTTCAGCTTCGCCAATACACTCCATATCCGGTTCATCCTCGAATAATGCACGAATGCCATCACGCAGAATAGTGTGGTCGTCGGCTAGTAATATTCGTATTTTATTCATCTGGTCACTCTCCTCTGGAGGTTATCGGCAGGTTTACTTGGAGGGAAGTGCCCTGGCCAGGGAGTGAATCAACCGTAACCTTGCCTCCAACAAGGTCGGCGCGTTCTTGTATGCCAAGTAGACCTAATCGCTGGAGGCGGAGAGCTTGTTCTGAGGTCTTGATGAGATCGAAACCTCGGCCATCATCCTCGATATGTAAACAAATTTCATTGTCTTGGTCACTTAAAGAAATGCGGACTGACTTGGCTTGCGAATGACGTAAAACGTTGTTGATGCCTTCTTGGGCGATGCGGAATAAAGTAGAATTCAATTGCGGCGGTAAAGACAAACCATTCTCAGGAATGCAAAATTCGAGGCGAATACCGGCCTCCTCCAGGTGTGAGCGAGCGTACCAGCGAATAGCTGGAATGAGCCCTAGATCATCAAGAATGGTGGGGCGTAGACCGTAAACGATATTTCGAAGCTCAGCCAACGCCAGGGTAGCTATCTGGTGAGAAGCATCTAATTTCTTGCGAATTTCAGCTGCATCTGTGGGGAGACGATCCTGAAGCTGTTCCAAATGGATGATCAACATCGAAAGCGCCTGACCGGTGTCATCATGGAGGCTACGAGCAATCCGTTTACGCTCTTCTTCTTGAGCGTTTATGGCTCGTTTCGAGAGGGCACGCAGCTGCAGGTTGCGTTCTTCTAACTGATTGACTAAGAAGTTAAGGGCTGCGGCCAGCTGACTGATATCCGGATCTTTATCTTGTAGGAAATTGGGATCGATACCAGTTTGTCCGGCTCGCGAGCGGTTCACCAATTGACTAAGTTCGTGAAGTGGGCGAAGTGCAGTGTGTATGATCCAGAAGTTGGTTAACACGCTAAGGGTGGTACCGATAAATAGGAAGAGCAGGATCAGCCATAATTCAGCTGCTTGGCTGGCAAAGTGGCGTGTGAGCAGGGTGCCGCACACAGCTCCAATGGCGATGATTAGCGCGTTTCCAATGGCAATCCGGTAAGTAATCGGCAGATAGCGAAGTCTCTGGCGTATGGCATATAAGTTATGCAAATTATCTCCTTCTTGGGGAGATATTTCAGGTTTGTCGGTTACTCTGGTTCACAGGTCAAGGTAAGTGATCTATAATCTGGTTCGATTTTTTCCTTTAAAACTCTCCCTCAGCATTGCGAAGTCTCAATATAAGAAGGGCAATATCTCGTAATTCACCGTCGGGCAACATGAAATAATCATCAAGTACGCATTTCAGCTCAAAGCCTAGATTCTGGAAAGCCTTGATAACATTGGTCTCGTCGGTAGTGATATGGGCTTCTAAGAGGTGGATATTACGCCTTTTCGCCAGTTCGATCAGCGCTTGAAGCATGCGAGAACCGACTCCTCTGCGACGGATTTCCTTGGCGAGGAATATGCGCAATTCGGCCCGATGGTGAGCTGGTCCTTCGAAGAAATGTAAGGTGGCGTTGCCTACGATGTGGTCACCAATCACTGCGATCAATGGCAACACTTTTTCGTAATCGAGGTTGTCGACCCAGGCCTGAACTACCTCTGGATTATTCACATTGTGGCGTAAATAACGGCGGTCAAACGCACTAAGCGGTGCATAAAGATCAATAAGATCCTGGCGGTCGTCCTGAGTCAGCGGCCGGAGCAGCACCCTACCCCCATCCTGCAAGGTGATCAACTGGCGGTAGATTAATTCTTGTTTCGTAACCATGCAGTGGCCTCCTTTTCGAAATACGCAACGATAGCCTCAGTTTATTAGCTCATTATCATTTAAGAGTGAGCCGTATTGAAGTGGCAAATGTACCAAATATCACAGGAAGGTTGGCATATGTCATATTTTCTTCTCACGACATCTGCGATTGGAGCAAACGTAATAAAGAGCGACGTGCCAGTAAATCCGAACTCAACATGCCTAAAACAGCTTTGCCATCTACAACCGGCATGGCAGAGATCTCGTGGTATTCCAGCTTGCGGATGACATCCAGGATACTGTCTTTCGGTGTGGCGGAGATTACCTGACGGGTCATGATCTCACTGAGTGGAGAATCAGTAGGGGAACCCAATGAAGTAGCTCGGGTGATATCCCATTCCGTCACGACGCCAACCAAGTCACCTTGGGAGGTTACCACGGCCAAAATGGGGCTAGAAGCATTTACTAACGCAGCCGCGGCTTGTTGGATAGAGCTCTGTTCGGAAATCGTAGGGAGAGGCACCATGATTTCCGAGGCAGTGCGATCACTTTCACTGGCAGCGATACGCCGAACGCTAATCATTTCAGCGGCTTCGCAAGGCAACATATCTGCATCTGAGAGCAACAAGTCGATTAACTCGCGGATATTACGTTGAATAACTTCCTGGCGGTGGGCTTCAGCTGCCAATCGCCGCTTTTTTGCCAAGGCAGCCAGTTCTACCTGGTGTGTTTGCAACCAATGCTCGACTGTCTGGGAATCCCCCAGCATTTGATCGGGTATCCGCAAGTGGAATGGGGTCTTGATGAGATGTTCTTGGGCGGCAAAGATCACCCCCCCAGAGTTTACCAGGTAGTCAGCGGCAATCAAAATACCCCGTTGGCGATAGACTGCCCGTTCCATGCGTGAACGGGCTGCTTTGCGTTCCCTATCAGGAGAGTAAGTGTTAGCTCCCTCCACGATTAACGCCCACTGACCCATGCGGTCAACCGTCATGGAAGGGTGGGTTATTGGATCTGTGTCAAGATAATTGTCGATAGGAGCAGCTGGAATAAAGCAGAATGCAGATTCGCGCAACAGATCATTGGCATTGTTAGAAAATTTGATTTCTGGTTTTACCCCGGTTGCCAATAGGAGATGCTCACGGAAATAAGGTAAGGTTACAGCACCCTGGGTAAGCCAACTCTGAATGAGCTGATCAACAGGAAGTCCGTCTGGGGCGTATAGGTAACCGAGTTCGTCACTGACCCCTACGACCCTAGCGCCTGGCAACCACTGGCATAGAAAGCGAGCAGCATTCGCGCCGACCGCGCCGAAACCCTGGATGAGTACCGTAATCTGATCTGAGGGCGGAATCTGCAATTTTTCGAATTGTGGAAGAGACTGCAGGCGTGGCATTTCTGTCAGAACAGCATCCAAAGCGATAATGACACCACCGGCAGCGGCACCGAGCTCGTCGATACGATTGCCTCCCATATCTACAGGTTTCGAGAGGGCGTTGTCCATACCGTTTTCGATTGCCACTGTTTTCATATCAGCATCGTTGGTGCCAACATCTGGGCCGGGAAGGTAGATATCTTTATAGCGTTTTAGGAGACGAGCAAACCCACGAATAACCGCAGTATGCTCCTCTGGTGAAAGGCCACGCTTAGCAACAATGCCCGCTTTGCCACCCCCATAGGGCAGGTCTGCAGCTGCATTCTTTAAAGTCATGCCGCGCGCCAGGTTATGGATGATCCCAGGGGTAATATCGGGTAGCATGCGGATACCACCCATGGAAGGACGTCCCATAGCTAAGTTATCGACAATAAGGTAACCGCCAACTTCTATGGAAGATTCCTCATCCCACATGCAGACTACTAATTGAGGGCCGAGATTGTCTACTTCGATCCCAACCCGAGCCAAGCGGTCAACGTCGAGAGAGCCAAATTCCATAAAGCACATTCCCTGATCTCTCACCAGACGGTTTTGCCAGGTCTTCTCAGGCAAACGCTCGTGTAGAAAAGATTGCATCCGTTTTGGGATCATTGAGTTTTTCCTTGTGATATTACCAGTCCGGGGTGAGCGGTCATAAATTGACTGGTTTTGCAACCACTCATCCCTTGGCTGAGATGTTTGGTAGGACCTTAAGTGTGTAGCTTTTGAGCAGCCAGGAAGGAAAGGCCATGCTCGGTTAACGCCCAGGCGGTTTTATTGGTAGCATCAAATTTATCTAAGAAATTCTGGGTCATGGCATCCCAGTCACCTGACTCAAGAATTTCTTGCTTGTCACGGAAGTAGTCGAGAATGTCCGAGGGATACTGCCGAGTTAACTCGATCTCAGGATCGCCGCCTTCATGCTTGGCAGAGATATTGGCGACATGATCAGCGATCTCCAGCAACTCATCTCGCCGGTTGTAAGGCTGGCGAACGATGCTCTTCCAGGTCTCGGTGATATGGTGTTCGAAGCGTATAACCTCCTCGAAACCAAAATCTTTGCGGAATTGAGCTGAAATCTCCATGGTCTCATTATTAATGGAATTGCTCCAGTTGAAACCGATTAGCGGGGAGGTACCATCTTCGCGCTCAAAGAGCTTGGCACCCAGCAGAGTCCATAGTCCAGCATAAGAGTTATCGTTACCCATATAAACCGAAATCTTGAATTCGATGTCAACACCGAGCCGGTAGAGCAGGTAGCCAAGCAAAACGGTGCCTGGGTTGATGTTGAGGACCTGCTGAACGCCGTAATTGGTGTAGTAATAAAGGAATTCGTCAAGCCACTTGAGGGCGTAATGATTGGGTTCTCCAACGCCGCCAAAATAGCCAGTTATTGTTTCGGGACCTCCGAGGTGTACGTTAGAACCGTCGGTGCCTTTGGTGTCTAGCGTTTCCACATAACTAGCGCCGATGATCTGCATGGCAACGGCAAAGGCAGGCAAGTCGCCGTCAGCTTCTTGTTCCTTCATCTTGCGAACTCGAATAAACCGGCCTGGCATTAAAGCCTCTCGTTCGAGAGCGCGTTTGGCTACTGCAATTACCCAGGGAAAGTATTGGGCAGCGCTGATCTCCAGCGTTATGGCGTAATCATCCTTGAATTCCATCTGATCAGCTTTGTCCCCCAGTACTTTTCGGCGATAGTCAGCGATGCTGATAAACGCACCGCGATCACGTTGGACCTCCAGCCATTCTAGATCTTGCAGATATTCTGGTTTGATAGCTTCGACGCGTTTAAGCAGTGCGGGTAGCATGCGGGCTTGTCGCGCTTTGTGATTGATCTCTTCTGGAGAGCCATATTTATCAACGACTTCAAGGAAATCGTTGATAACGCGCATTTCTGGATTCAGGAGCACCGCGTTGATCTCATCCAAACGTGCATGGGGTATTTTTAACAACTGACGTAGATTTTCATCCATAATAGTCTCCTATGACATACAGGCGATAAGTTTTCGTGAATTTGTTAATACGAAGTGGGTCACCGCCAGTGGCAACAGAAATTGCAGTTTGGGATTCTAATATTTGAGACTAGTCGATCTGGCTAAAATTGACATCAATCCAACATCTTCAACAGCTCCTGGTATTCGTCTTCCGGCATTCCAAACCAATTCTCTGGCTGAGGAAAGGAATGGTCAGTTACTTCCTGGACGTACTGCTTGAGCCCATCTAAGATTACCTTACCGGCGTCTGCAAAGACTTTCGCCATGCGAGGCTTAAAACGAGGGTACAAGCCAAACATGTCATGGTAGATAAGGAGTTGTCCGTGGGCATGTGGACCAGAACCTAAACTGATGATGAAACAGTTCTTGGCGCGTTCTGTAATCAATTTACAGAGACGATCAGGGACCATTTCGAGCAATATGGCAAAAGCACCTGCCTCCTCGAGGGCTTTGGCATCCTCAATGATCTTCTTGGCCTGGAGAGCTCCTTTTCCTTGAACGCGGAAACCTCCGAGCGCGCTGACACTTTGGGGCGTCAAACCAAGATGGCCCATGGCAGGGATACCCGCTGCCACAATCCCGGTAATGCGGGCTTCCATTTCTGCACCACCCTCAAGTTTAATCGCATTACAACTCGCTTCAGCCATGAAGCGACCTGCATTTAGAATGGCGGTCTCGGTGCTTGGCTGATAGCTCATATAAGGCATGTCTCCAATCAACCAGACATTTGGAGAACCACGGCGGACAGCTTGCGAATGGCGGATCATATCATCCATGGTCACGGGTAAGGTCGACTCGTAACCGAGCATGGTCATACCCAGGCTGTCACCTACCAGAATCATATCAATACCTGCCTCTTCTTGGAAATAAGCAGTTGGGTAGTCATAGCATGTCAGCATGGTAATCGGTTCGCCATTGGCGACTTTCTTAAACAAGGAAGGCAAAGAAACTTTTTTACGGTCAGTCATTCATTCCTCCAGGTTAGGTGGATATTGTCATGTGAAAAAATGTGAGCGTCATCGGGGGATTTATTACAATCCTCAATCAGTTAATGATACTCCCAACGCTATTGTACGAAAAAATTGTGACAAAAGCAACTAAGTAATGTGAGAAGTTGAAGATGACAAAGATAACTTAATAAAAGGAATGGCCAGGCATTGCAAGTAAAGCTCATGATGTGACAACTTACAGGATGGATGAGGATAAGAGTCAATTGTGTGGATTCGTGAAGTCTGCCACAATAGCAAGTAATGATACCAATGCCGGGATAGCTCATCTCAGTTCCATCGGGATTCGATGGTGCAAGATGCGAAAAACGCTCAAGCGACCAATCCAAGCCTCTGGCTTTGGTGCCCACCTATAATTTGTCCTAAAGGAGATCAATATGTCTGCTGTCCGAGAATTCCCTGGATTACGTCCATTTCGACCTACGCCGCTTAAACGGCGCTACCCTGTCCCCTCAGATATTGAGATCGCTCAGGAAGCTGAACTTAAGACGGTGAAGACCTTGTCAGAAGAGGTCGGTTTACTTCCAGAAGAACTAGAGTTGTATGGGGATTACAAGGCTAAGGTACGCCTGGAAGTGTTGAACCGCTTAGAGGACGTTCCAGATGGCAAGTACATCGACGTGACGGCCATCACCCCCACGCCATTGGGAGAAGGCAAGAGCACAACGATGGTGGGATTGAGCCAGGCTCTTGGGGCACATCTGGGGAAGCGGGTCTTTACCTGCATTCGCCAGCCAAGCCAGGGACCGACTTTTGGCATTAAAGGCGGGGCTGCAGGGGGAGGCTACAGCCAGGTTATTCCTATGGAAGATTTCAACCTGCACCTAACCGGCGACATCCATGCAATTACGGCCGCCAACAACTTGCTGGCAGCCGCGATTGACTCTCGTATTTTCCACGAATCCAGGCAATCCGACCAAGCGCTATTTAACCGTTTGTGCCCGCCGGATAAAGAAGGCAACCGCAGCTTCGCACCCACCATGCGGCGCCGTTTAGAAAAACTGAACATCGATAAGACTGACCCGAATGAGCTGACACCTGAGGAACGTAGCCGTTTTTCCCGTTTGGATATTGACCCCGATAGCATCACATGGCGACGGGTGGTCGATACCAATGACCGTTTCCTGCGAACTATTACGATTGGTCAAGGACCGGAAGAGAAGGGCATGACTCGTCAAACAGGATTCGACATCACCGTGGCCAGCGAGATCATGGCGATTCTGGCATTGACCACGGACCTGGCTGATATGCGCGAGCGTTTCGGTCGCATCGTCATCGGAACTAACAAGGCTGGGGAAGCAGTGACTGCCGAGGATTTGGGCGTTGCCGGAGCCATGACAGTGCTGATGAAAGACGCCATTAAGCCTACCCTCATGCAAACTCTGGAAGGCACCCCGGTGTTCGTGCATGCTGGTCCGTTCGCTAATATCGCACATGGCAACAGCTCGATTGTGGCGGATCGGATTGCCTTGAAGCTGGCAGACTACGTGGTTACAGAATCAGGCTTCGGTGCGGACATCGGCATGGAGAAATTCTTCAATATCAAGTGCCGATATTCAGGCTTGGTCCCCAACGTAGTTGTACTGGTAGCGACCGTACGGGCATTGAAGATGCACGGGGGTGGACCCAAGGTTGTGGCTGGAAAACCTCTTGATCCGGCATATACGGATGAAAACATTGAACTACTGCGAGCTGGTTTACCCAACATGCAGCATCATATTAAAAACGCGCTGGGTTTCGGCATCCCTGTTGTGGTGGCGGTCAACTCATTTGCAACAGATACAGAAGCCGAGGTCGAACTGGTTCGGCAGGCAGCTATTAAAGCAGGTGCTGAAGATGCGGTAGTAGCCCGTCACTGGATGGAAGGGGGTGAGGGAGCGGTAGCCCTGGCTGAAGCTGTGGTCAAAGCAGCTGAAAAGCCTATTAACTTCAAATTCCTATACCCTCTAGAAGCTTCGATTAAAGAGAAGATTGAAACGATCTGCACTCAGATATATGGGGCTGACGGGGTAGATTACTTACCAGAAGCTGAGGCAAAGATCAAGCTCTATACCCGCCTGGGTTTCGATCATCTACCATTGTGTATGGCAAAAACCCACCTGAGCCTCAGTCATGACCCCGCTCTCAAGGGAGTACCCAAAGACTACCGCGTACCTATCCGAGATATCCGCGCCTCGGTTGGAGCTGGTTTCTTGTACCCACTGGTGGGTGAGATGCGCACCATGCCTGGACTGCCAACCCGACCTGTTTATTACGATGTGGACTTCGATCTCGAGACAGGTCGCGTAGTAGGCTTGTTCTAAAAGCGATCGCTTCTACTTTCACAGCCAGCGCGTGTTAGGGAGAGCGCTGGGTTGATCAAGTTAGTAGTTACGCAGTTCAGGGGAAAATCGGGGGTGTTTGGGCAACGCCCGCCCAAACACCCCCATCCTCCCACCAACTGCGTAAGTCCTACAATTAAAACACCCCTCTTTTGAACGGGTGTTTTACGTTTAAATGGGGGTCATTCTTTTAAGCTGGTTGGTTACCAGCATATTCACGAAATCTGGCTTTCACGTCAGTAGGCAGTTTCGTTCTAGGGGAAATCCAGAAGAGCGCCCTAATAAGCGGACGGCAGGTTAAGGCTGGCTCTTGCGGAATATGCTGGTTTCCCTCTTCGATAAGCTTAACCAACATCAATTTCGAACCAATCCTTTACGGTGTGAATCCATCCAGAGTCAAGCCCAGCGAGGCTTTGTTCGCCAATGTTCTTGAGAGATTTGAGGGGGAGTCATACCTGGGTGGGGTAGGTTGAGTTCCTGCTTATCTCAATTTACTTAAAGGACTTTTGGATCAAATGATAACCTGGTCCATCATGTTGGCTACAGCTCGATAGACGGGAGACTGATCTCCCAATTCAACTAGAGGGCGACCGTTGAATTCAAATTCGGTTAAATCGTCATCGGCAGGGACAACACCTAATAGCGGGATATGCAGGGCATCGATTCTCTCTCGGAGGGGGGCAGGTATGTTACCCGAGATTCGATTCAGAACCAGATAAGTGTTCTCTACGCGGATATCGAGTTCTGTGCTGAGGGAAGCGATTCGCCCGGCTGCTACCACGCCGCGTTGAGTCGGATCGGTGACGATGAGTAGATGGTTGACATCCCGGGTAGTGCGTCGACTGAGATGCTCCATGCCAGCTTCGTTGTCTATCACGATATATCGGTAGTTCTTACTGATAGCATCGATGACTTCGCGCAAATTGTGATTTACTGCGCAATAACAACCGGGCCCCTCGGAGCGCCCCATGGCGATCAGGTCGAAACGGCTTCCTTCTGACACGGAAGAACGAATCTGGTAATCGAGATAATCACGTTTGGCGACACCTCCGGGAAGGGTGCCCATTGCAGCACCACCGGCGACAAAGGAAGCCTGCACTTTTTCGAGCATCTCTTCGCGGATATCGCCCACAGTCCATTCCAGCTCTAAACCCAGGACCATATTGAGGTTGCTGCTGGGATCGGCATCTATAGCAAGAGTGACCCCGGTTTGGTTTTGAGCCAGATATTTGATAACCATAGCAGCTATGGTGGTTTTCCCAACGCCACCTTTACCTGCCAATGCAATCGTGGTAGTCATATCACTTTCTCCACTTTACCAACTGGGTGTTATTTCCAATCGATAAGTCTATTTGTAAAAGAGATCTTCTCTAAGTTTATCCCATTTGAGGGGCAATTTGAGCGTCCAGTACGGCGACCATTTTTTCGGCCGCCTGACGCAAGGCCGGGACATAATCATAGACTGCCATGCCGAGCCTGTCAGCTTCCTGGACACCCGCGTCCCCAGGTAAAATTCCTAAAAGCGGAAGGCTGGTTGCCTCGGACCTCAGGAATGAGGCTTCTTCTTCATTTTGAACCTTGTTGCCGACTAGCCACAAGCGCCTCAAGCCGATGTCTTCTGCCAACGATTTGATCTGGGCAGCGGTGCCCAAGCTCCGGCGAGTGGGCTCGACCACGATTATCATGGCGTCTACGAAATCGACAGTGGCCCGCCCTAGGTGTTCGACGCCAGCATACATATCCAGGATCAAGACATCGTCTTTTCGAAATAACAAGTGAGTAAAAAGCGTCTTTAATAAGGCACTTTCAGGGCAGATACAACCTGACCCGCCCATGTCCACTGCACCCATCTCGAGTAATCTCACGCCTCGATGGGTAACGCTAAACCTTTCAGGGATATCATCCACACGGGGATTTAGGGTGAAAAAACCTCCGATAGTGCCTGGTTTTGCACCGGTTCGCTCATAGATCAGATCTTCCATCTCTGCAATGGGATGGAGTTTTGAACGTAGTTCAGAGGGGAAGCCCAAAGCACCAGCCAGACATGGTGATGGATCTGCGTCGACTGCAAGTACGTTCCGACCCGCCTGGGTGTAAATCTGGGCGAACAACGCCGCTAAGGTTGTTTTACCAACGCCCCCTTTACCGCTAATGGCTAATTTCATTTGTTTACCATCCATCCCGACTTATGTGTCCGACTTACTGGATCAGGTTGCCTACTGGTTGAAGAGATTAAATCGGTTCTCTTATTGGATTTCAACCGCCAGGCAGGTGAGGGTCTCGATCACTCCGGGGATAGGTTGGATGTCAGAATCCAATATCTTTCCAAGATGGTTTAAATCTTCTGCCTCGACGACTGCCACAGCGTCGTAAGGCCCGAAGGTCATGTTTGCCTCGATGACACCACCTACACGCCGTAAATTGCGAACAACTTCGCGTATTCCTCCAGTTCGAATCTTTACAAGGATATATGCTTTCATATTCTATTCCTTAATGGTTTCTTTTTGCCGTAAAAATATCGCCCAGTATACAATGGCGACCAGCAGAGAGCCGCCAATGATGTTTCCGATCGTGACCGGTAACAGGTTGTTGACCAGGAAATTACCCCAGGTCAAAGCGGGTAAGCTCAATCCGTTGGTAGTAATGAAGGCGGGATCAAAGTCTTTGATGAACAAGCTAATGGGGACAAAGTACATATTGGCGACACTGTGTTCGAATCCAGCTGCCACAAAAGCGGAAATCGGAAAGATTATGGCGGCAATTTTATCCACCGTACTGCGAGCGCTAAAAGTCAACCATATTGCCAGGCATACCAGAGCATTGCATAGTACACCAAGCGCGATCGCCTGGACGAAGCCCAATTGGACTTTACTGTTAGCGATACCCAGGGCAGTAACGCCGATAGAGCCACCACCCAAAGCATATTGCTTGCTTACATAAACCATCAACGCAGTTCCTACCGCTCCGACGAAATTACCTATATATACTATGACCCAGTTCCGCAGCAATGCACGAGTTGTGACTTTTCCGCTAGCCCATGCCATGACGATCAGGTTATTTCCTGTGAACAGCTCTGCACCGCCAACGATCACCAGAATAAGACCAAGGCAAAAAACCAGACCAACCAGCAATTTTGCTACACCGAAGGGCCAGGCGGTTGTGGTACCCGCAGCAACTGTGGTAGCGAACACCGCTCCTAGAGCGATAAAGGCACCAGCCAATATCGCTAACGCAAACATGGCTAACGCCCCAGCCTCAGCCTTGCGAACACCAATATATTCTGCGCGATTAGCCATTTCTTGGGGCAGGAGGGCATCTATTCTAAGTTCTGTGGACATGCGTTTTTTTCACTCCTAAAGTGGAAGTCCATAGGAAATCATCATACCGCCATGGTGTGGACTTGCAATGGACGGCAGATTGAGAAAAAAATTCTCGCATAAAAATCATCTACCTCCTTGGGCGATCAAGCGGCGTGTGAGGGTACTTCCGATAATTGCGCAGGCATCTGTGGGCAGGCAGTGGCTTACCGATGCATCGAAGAGCAGCTGACAAGAGGCGGGAAAATCTTCGTCGCCTAACCAATAGACAACCAGGATAGAGACCTTCGGCAATACCTGGAAGGCATAAGCCGCATCACCTATGGACATTGTGGTTGCGCGAAGTTCACTTTGACCGCCCAGGTTTTGCGCAGCGCGTTCGAAAGACTGCAAATCATTTTGGAAAGCTTTGGAAAGCTTTTGACCAGTGTACCCTTGGAAAGCTTGATTGTAAAACCTGCCATCCGGCAATTCAGAGAAAGAAATCCAATAACCAGCAGTCGATATCCCGTCGCAGGTATTGAAGTAGTAAAGAAGCAGGGCTTGAAGGTAAGCCGGTAATTCTTCTATCGTTTGAGTACCGAAGGCAATTAATTCAGGATAGGTCACTATAATCTCCTGGCCCCAAAGGGGTAGAAGAAATTCGCCGGTTCCTGGCTGCTTGAGACGAAAATTGGCACCAGTGCGCATCGCTAGAGAAGATGGATCAGATTTCATTAACTGAACACGAAGCTGATCAATGCGTT
This sequence comes from Anaerolineales bacterium, assembly GCA_034430155.1. GTDB lineage: Bacteria > Chloroflexota > Anaerolineae > Anaerolineales > UBA4823 > DAOUET01. The sequence continues at coordinate 26,044 of DAOUET010000182.1, read as the reverse complement.
CAGATAAACCATCGAGGTATTTCTCAGAGTCCATTTTTTCGGGAGTGTACAGCAGTGATCCCATCGTTCTCCAATCATAATAAAGGTAACTCGAGATCAAAACCCACGTAATGGACAAAAATCATATTTTTTACTGCCATTGCGCCATAGTTTAACGGACAAGGGGTTTCGTGGGCATTTTCTTTCCACGAAACCCCTGGAAATCGCCCTTTAAGTGGGGATGTTTACAAAACCGGCAGTAGGTATTCATAGGCGCTCAAGGCGGCTTTGGCGCCATCGCCCACCGCCACCAATACCTGTTCAGCGAAGCTGTCAGTGACATCGCCAGCTGCGAAAATGCCAGGGAGACTGGTGCGAGCATAACAATCGACCTTGATACGGTTTTTTTGATCCAAATCGACCAGTCCAGCTACCATTTGGGAGTTAGGCAATAGGCCCATCTCGACAAAAGTGCCTTCGGCGTCGATCTTGGTTTCCTTGCCTTGAGGATCTTTTACAATGATACGTTCAGCAAACCCATTGCCCTGTACCTCTACTACCCTGTAACCGGTCAGGACGGTGACATTATTGGCGCCTGATAGTTTCTTGCCTAACGGCGAGGCAAGCGCCTCGGTGCTGGCGCCTACCAGGTGAACATGTTTAGCCACTGTGGCCAGTTCAGCTGCCGAGCGCAAAGCCAGATCGCCTTCGCCGATAACGACTGTCTTTTTATCGATAAAGAGTGGCGCGTAGCTTAGGGCAGAATAGCAAAGCCCTCGCATGATGAATTCTTTTTCACCCGGCACGGCCAGGCGTTTCTGTTTTGCACCGGTTGCGATAATAACAGCTCTGGTAGGCAATTCTCCACCGCCCTTGGTATGGACTACAAAACTGTCACCCTGTCGGGTTACTTTTTCAACCGGTTCCATATGGCGAGCAAATTTCAGGTATTCCAGTTCGCTGCGGAATTTATTGACGACCTCGAGTCCTCGAATAACTTGATAATCTTCGATCCAAGGTAGAGCTAAGCGATAATTGGTTTTGCCACCCAGGTCCTTCGAGACCAGCAAGACGTTGAGACGTTTACGAATGGCATAGATGGTTGCGGTGAGCCCTGCAGGACCTCCGCCAACAACGATTAAGTCATACATAATTCACCTCGTCGGGTTTCTTTGGGCTATTCTTATAAGCCAGAGAGAGAAAAAAGCGATCCGTGCTCATTTTATGCTTACATCATCTTACACGGTAAATCCTATGGGTGTGTGGACTAGCCTGATGATTAGTCCGAAGGCGCTTCGAGGATGTAGCCTTGCTCCATCATATTCTTAGTAAGATCGCGAGAGCGTTTAATAATGGCTCGAGCCTTGCCAAGAATTTCTTCGGAGCTCATTTCGATTCGAGCGACACCTTGTTCTTGGGCTTTCATGGCGACTGCTACGGCCTCATGGGGAAAAACCTCCCAATCATCCATGTTTGGAAGGATGTGTTCTTCATCGAGCTGGTCATCAATATGATCAGCCAAGGCTTTAGCAGCGGCAAAGCACATCTCGTCGGTAATGGTACGAGCCCGAACATCGAGTGTGCCACGGAAGATTCCAGGGAATCCCAGAGAATTATTAACCTGGTTAGGAAAGTCTGATCGACCGGTGGCGATCACACGGGCTCCAGCCTCTTTCGCCTCCCAAGGCCAGATTTCTGGAACGGGGTTAGCGCAAGCGAAGAGGATGGCATCTTTGTTCATTGACTCAACCCACTCTGGAAGGATAACGCCAGGACCAGAGCGTGAGAGGGCAATGACCACATCAGCTCCTTTCATAGCCTCGAGGATACCACCCTGGCGACCTTCCTGGTTGGTGGTCTGGCACAGGCTCCATTTGTCGACGTATTCTGCCTTGCGCAGTTCGAGATCTTTGCGATGCATGCCAAGAATGCCTTTGCTATCCACCATCATGCATTTGGCTGGTTCTGCTCCCCACCCAAAGATCAAGCGCGAACAAGCCACGTTGGCAGCTCCAGTGCCAATAAAGCTGATGCGGACTTCGCTCATCTTTTTTCCAACTACTTTTAGAGCGTTAATCAGACCGGCCAATGTCACCGTGGCAGTACCCTGCTGGTCGTCATGCCATATGGGAATCTCCGCTTTTTCGCGCAAGGTATCTAGGATGCGGAAGCATTTGGGTTGGGATATATCTTCTAAGTTAACCCCGCCAAAACCTGGCTGCAGCATCAGAACGGTATTTATAATTTGGTCGGGATCTTTGGTATCCAACATGATCGGAACGCCGTCCACGCCTCCGAGATATTTATAGAGCAGCGCCTTTCCTTCCATAACCGGGAGACCGGCTTTTGGTCCGATATCGCCCAAACCTAAAACGCGGGTACCGTCACTGACAACTGCCACAGTGTTCCATTTGTTGGTATATTCATAAACCTTTTCGGGGTCTTCAGCGATGGCGCGGCAAGGCGCGGCTACCCCAGGGGTATACCAGATAGCAAAGTCATTGAAACTTCGAACGGCGCATTTTAGGGTCGTCTCGATTTTTCCCCGATAAAAAGGATGCAGTTTCATGGCGTCTGCTGAAGGTTTTTTGGCTTTAGCAAGAAGCTCTTCGATGTTGATGGGTTGTTGTGCTTTCAACATAATTGCTCTCCTAAACGCAGGAAGTGACCGAATTTAGTCACTTCCTAATAATCACTGCTGTAAATATGAGTCAGCATAAATTACTTTATTCAGCAATATTTGGACGGTCTTCCAAATTTCCATTTGTTCGGGGTCGCTGGTATCGACGTCCTCAATGGAGGGTTCCTCCATAGCTGCAATGTGGTCAGCAATTTTGAGGTAAAGGCGATTCAATGGAGTGCTATCATCGCGATTTTCGATGACAGCTATGGTTTCCTTCAACTTGTTATCGAATGGGTCGGCAATCATCATTTTCAGACCCACAGCCATCAGCATGGCGCAGTAGACGCGGTTGATAAGGGGGCGGTTTTCGTGAGGAACCGCATTAGAAACGTTGGAGAGGCCGACAGAAATCGCGGGAGGTGGATCCCAGGCGTATTCTAATGTGCGGACAGCCTCGATCAGATGGGGGCAGTATTCCTGACAACCGGAGACAGTCAGCACCAGAGGATCGATGATGAGATTCTCCATAGGATAGTCAATCTCGAGCATGCGTGGGATCAACGTTTCCAAAGCGATGTTTACCCGGTCATCAGCTCCGACCGGGATGCCACTCTTGCCCATGGTCAAGGCAATCAAGCGTGTGTCGTATTCCTTTGCGAGAAGAGGCACCTTTTCCAATCGCTCTGGTTCGGCGGAAGTGGAGTTAATGATTGCCTGGGCTTTAGTGACCTTTTTTAAGCCAGCTTCGATGCCATTCAAGTTGGTACTGTCGAAACTGAGGGGGACATCTACAACCGCTTCGACGGTCTCAACCATCCAGGGGAAAATTTCTTCCCAGTCCTTTTTGCGCGGCCCTAGATTTAGGTCGAGGGCCTGGGCGCCAGCTTCAACCTGGCTGGCAGCCAAATCTTGAAAGAACTTAGCGTCCTTTTCTTTGAGAGCGGCCTTGACTTTATCAGAGATGATGTGGATATTTTCGCCAATTATGTACATCGTAACAAACCTCCCGTTCAATCTTGTTTATTCGCCATCTCTGCCTCGATGCTGGGAAAACGTGAAAGGTCTGTGTGAGGTAGAAACAGCGCTGACATAAACGCTTCATAAAATGTGTTATCGGCTGATAATTCGATATAAGTCATGCGGGAAGCGATATCTTTGACGTGTGCGCGTGCTTGTTTATTTAATAGGGCATAATAAGCGCCGCGAACGGCTGTATTGCCGAGGAATTTATATCTTTCCCAAGGCATGTCGGGGAGCAAACCGATATCTATAGCTTTTTCAACGTTGATATATTTGCCAAACGAACCTCCAATTAGAACCTGCTCCACCCAATCTAATGGAATCCCGACACTATCTGCCAGGACAGTAAATCCGGCGTAGATGGCAGCTTTGGCACGCAGCAGGTTATCTACATCCACATGGGTAATGGCAATATCGCGGCCGTTTCCACTCTGCTCACTCCAGGCAATAACATATTCCCCCCCGTGTTCGCCCTGGCGGATGCGGGTTGTGTTTAGAGCGGTGTTGAAGTTCCCGCCTTTGTCAACAACGCCGGTAAGAAACATCTCAGCAAGTAAAGAGATCAGCCCGCTGCCACACAGACCGCGAGGTTTAACCTTGCCAATTACCCGGAAGGTAGGCTCAAAAGTTGTGTTGTTTATCCAGACTTCTTCAATTGCTCCTTTGGTAGCGCGCATGCCAAATTGCACACCTGCACCCTCGAAAGCAGGTCCAGCTGAACAAGCGCAAGTAGCCAGCCATTCGCTTGACCCTAGCACAATTTCCCCGTTGGTGCCCACATCCATAAAGAGGGTCACCTGGTCGTTATCATCCATACCTGAGGAGAGCACTCCCGCGGTGATATCTGCGCCGACGTAACTGGCCACACCTGGTAGACAATCTACCGTTGCTGCCGGAGTTATGTTCAATCCAACCGTATCAGCTGTCAGGGTGGGTACCTGGTTCACTCCTGTCACAAAGGGCATCAGCCGGATGTTTTCGGCGGGAACACCCAAAAGGAGGTGGATCATAGTGCTATTTCCCACGATCGTGGCTTTAACAATCTGGCTTGGGGTAACCGGCGGATCTGATTTTATGCGTTTACAGGCCAGATCAAGCAACTTATTAATCGTTTCTAATACCAGGGAACGCATTTGCTCGTCGCCGCTATTCTTACTGGCGTAGATGATGCGAGATACTACATCCTCTCCTCGAGAAATCTGCTGGTTATATTCAGCAACCTGGGCGCGTACCTCCCCAGAGATCAGATCTACCAACCAAATCGTGACTGTGGTGGTGCCGATGTCTATTGCAGCTCCCCACAATGGATCTGTGGGTTGCTCGTGACCTGCACGTATATCAATTAACCGTGGTGGGCAGTCTGGACAATCCCAAGAATGGGAATCGAAGATCGCGGTCACTTTCCAATCGCCCTGGCGTAATACATTGGCGATGCGCTTCAGCAACGAGAGGGGAATTTGAGGATTCTCGATGCTGGTTTGCTGTCGGATGGCGGTTTGCAAGCGGCTCCAGTCATCGGTTTGGTCACTCATGTCGGGAGGCGACATGCTGAGAATATGGCGTTGAATATCTTGATCGAGCTGAAAGTTGTACCCCACCGGTACGGTTACCTCGGCAACTGTGCGATCGCTGGTGAGCAATCTCTCAATTTTTTCTTGGGGCGGTACGGAGACGGAAATATCCCCTTCGATAACCGATTGGCAGGCGAGAGCGTAACCGCTGGCGATATCTTCTTGGGAAAGACGCAGGGTGCTACGACGGCGTACTGTCCCAGAAGTCACCTGGAGGGCGCAACGTCCACAGCGCCCTTGACCACCACAGGGCTGCAAGAGTTCCACGCCGGCAAGATGGGCAGCCTCAGAAAGCAGAATACCCGTTTGAACACTGATAGGTTCGGATACGGTATCGAATTTTACGAGATGTTCTGCCATAGGTGGTGACTTGAGGGTGGGAGAACCAGAAACTCGCCAGATAATATATCGCTGAGACTTTCAGAAGGCTCTTGGTTAAACTATGCAGGATGAGGCGCGAACCTTAGCGATGATAATTATACTGGTAAGGAAAGCACTTGCTTCATGAAAGTTGGTAAGTCTATAGCCTCGCGTGGTCCGACTCGAATCTCCCAACCGGGAAGCTCTTCCTCGAGCTCGCCGGAAAGCACCGCAACGTGACCTGGCAGGACCAGGCGCTTGCGGGTGACTTTGTCTGCTACATTAAATGTTTTAACCGCCTTGGCAATCCGTTCGGAATCGAATTTACCTGCTGCCCAGGCTGTCAAAACGCTCATACCTTCCGCGTCGGTGACCAACAACCAGGCTGGGAGGCCCGATCCTTCGACTTCGTTGGCAACACTAAAGTATGTAATGCTGAAGTTCGTGGTAACCAAGACCGGGTCTTCCGGGCCTGGCTTGTTGATCTCGTAGAGATCAGGTTGAACTTGAATCGGCTTTTGGGGATCGGTAAAAATGTTCTGGCGCAAGACCAAAAGCGGGTAAATTGTTGCGGGATTGAAATGATCGAGGACAATGAAGCTGCTATATTTTCCGATCGCTTGTGCAGCAAATATCACCTCTTTAGCCGGGTCGCTTGCATCACCAGGGAAACTGATGATGGGATAACCTAAAGGCCGGAATGTTTTTTTGAGTGCCAGGCGCCTGATGATGGTATTAGCAGTTAGAGTACCATGCAAGCTACGCTGCTCCGGTGAAAGCACGATGTCCTCGACACCCGCATTTTTCACTTTGGTGGCAAGGTCAACCATTTCGTCTAAAGAGCCAGCTTGCACCGCTAAAACAGCGCCGTGTTCTTTAGCCAGCGCGGCCATGACTTTCCAGTTAACGGCATTGGCATGGCAGAGCAGTATAGTCTCTCCTTCGCCGATCTCGGTAAACCCGGCTTTGAGCGTATCGGGGTCACCAATCAAGATGAGGGGGCGGTGGCTAACCTGGCGCACAGCCGCAAGTGCTGCTGTGAAATCACCGCCAGAAGCTTGCACGGCAAACCCGCTCATATTGAGACCGATGCCAACGTAATCCACTTCGTAACTGTCGGCGGCGCTTACTTTCGCTTTAATGGTATCGAGGGGTTCATTGTCATATACCCTCAAAAAAAAGCCAGGGCGGTTATAGAAGGTCTTTTCATGGCGGAAGAGTACCACCTCGCTTCCAGCTTTCAGCTCGAATCCATTCGATTTGAGGGTGATCGGGCGAACCGGGGGGGTAGCTGCTTCCGACAGCTTGGCTTGGGCTTCCTCACTGACATGCGGGCAAGCAGCCAGCTCAACTTGCTTGGCAGCCAGCTTCATGGCAAATGCCAGGCAGGTGGGAAAGCCGCAGTCTTTACAGTTGGTCTGGGGTAGCATCTTATAAATCTGAATGCCAGATAGTGCCATAATCGCTTCTCCGTGATATCCATTAACCCATACGGGATCTGGTAAGTTCCCGTATGGGTTTTTTTCGGTTAATCTTCATGCTGTCTGGAGGACAGCCATTAGGTCGTTTATCGCTGCGCGCGTGCGCATTACGCTCTCTGGATGGCGCAATACCAAGATATCGGCACCGGATTCCACCAGCATTACGGCTGTGAGCGTTTCCCATGTAATGGCGCGATCTTTCCAATCACCCCAGGCTGAGGGAACCCCTTCACCGACTTTCGATTCCTTCGCTTTCCAGCATTCTTCGCCGGGTGTGACTAACATTGGGAATTGGGTCATACTGTCACCTTGCAAAGCGGCTAAGCGTAGCCGTTCCATTACCGAGTAGCCATACTCGAATCCATATCCCAATGCACCTGTAGTCGGATCCATGATAATACGATCCAGGGGTAGACCCATATCACTGATCAAAATATTCAATTGTTTGGCTAGATTCACGTCCATGGCTGTACGGGCGTCCACCAAATGGCCGTTGGCCATGGCAGCCGCCACGATGGTGCGATAATTCTTATCTTCGCAGATACCCAATAAAAGACGCTCACCTTTGAAAGTCTCTGCGATCGGCACCAGAAGGGTGTTATCGACGTCGGCCTGGCCCGGACCAAAGACGACCAGAGGCAAGCCACTAGCTCCAAGAACCGATTTGACCGCGCTTACAGCTTTCTGGGGCGTTATCTGGTCACCAGCCTCATCAGTCACTGTCAGTTTAAGCAACAATAGATCTGCACCAGCTTTCTCAGCTGCTTGAGCCCAGCTGGCTGGATCATTTACCGCCTCACCCAAAGATTCAAGGAGCAATGGCGACCAATCATCAGGCTTGCGGTTCTTTATCTCAATAGCGATCACAGGAGGATGAGGCAGGCTGCCTTCGAAGTGCATGTAGGGCATGGCGGTTTCACCGCCCACAATCACTTTCTTGGTACGGGTTCCACCTTCTTCAGAGGTTGCGCCAAGGGTGATCTCACGGACTGCCCCGGACCACTTTTCTTTTACGATCTCGGTCTTGGTGTGAACATCGATCCAGGGGCGGTCTGGTTTAAGCTCAACCACTTTCTCTATGAGCGGCTCAGGAGTTGGGGGTGGGGCTTCCACCGGCGGGGGAGTGACCATTCCAGGCACGGTGGGGACAACCGGGATTTGAAGTTCACTCAAATCGACGCCGCCCAACTCGGCCAGGGCAGCCATGAGCGCTCGCCGCAAAATGATGACAGCTCTTTCAGCTCGATCGGCCTCGGCCCCATCGCTTGGGGGCACTTTGGCAGCGGGAACGGCAGCTTTTTCTGGAGGCGCAGCCGCACCTTGCGAGGCTACTGGCTCTGCAACCGGATGGACCGGTGTTTTAGTTTCTGGTGGGGATGGTTTTACACCTTCGCTCACTTCCTTGGTTAAAGCAACCTCAACTACTGCTTCAGCCTGGGCAATGACCTGCTCTTCTTCTGGTTCAGCTTCAGCCTCGAGCTCAACTTCAAGGGCTTCTTCAGCCCCAGGCTCAGCTTGCATGGGACCCATCTCCAAAGCTGGATGGTTGTTCTCCTTAAGCAATTTTTCCAGCTGGGCGACATCACTCACAGCGCGTTCATCCGCGATGCGGTCAATCAAGTCGGGGATGCCTTCCCGCTCTGCTACGGCCTGAAGCTCTGCCGACATCGTTTCCTTAAGAATGCTGCTCATCCAGACCACTCGTTTAAAACCACCATCGGCAGAGATGAACTTAGGACTGAGCAAGTAGAACTTACCAACACCCATCACACCGGGGGTTTGAACGCCACCACCAGCCATGCCGGCCAGGGTACTGAAGGTCATACCGGCAGGGGTCATACTGGTATCTTCGCGACTGACGACCATCACACCATTGACCTCAGGGATCAGCATGACAATGCATTCGAAGCAGCCGCAGGCGGTCATGGGATTTTCCATGATCGAGTACATAGAGACTTTATCGACGACCCCGTGCGATCCAATTTTTGCGTAGTCAATCGTACCGGTCCAATAACCTTTGGTGGCATCGATAAGTTTGCCCAATTTGATCGGTTGGTTCGGGCCAGTGGGATTGATGTTGTAAGATGCTTTACAATCCAACCAGTTATAAGCTCCACACAGCCCAAGCCTTTCGGGGCTGACGATGCAGACATGGTTAGGAGCAAAGGATTGACACAACGTGCAGGAATAGAATTCATCGACAGCAGTGTCGGTGAGATCGGCAAGGCGCTTGTTGCGAAAATCGTACGCCTGGCGGGCTTTCGCCAGCCAATCCTTGATCTCATCGGGATCGGTAAAAATGGTGACCTCAACCTTGTCAACGATAGCGCCAAAATCAGCATGGAAACGGGCGTGTAAGATCTTGCCGAAGTGTTCAAGATTAAAGCCTTTGTCAACCGCGTTTTTGGAAATGCGGATCCAGGCGATATCGCGCTGACCGATATGCTGGATGCCGGAAGCGCCGTTGACGAAATAGTGGATTTGGCGTTCCAGCACCGGTTCAAAATCCGCTTGCATTTGCCGTCCGGCAACCTTTACCACGAATCCGACGTCCATGTGACCTTGCTCGGGAATGTCATCAAAGCCAGGGCCGACGACTTCCACTTTTCCATCCACAACCTCATCTAAAGGCACCATGTGCAGAAACTCGAAGCAGCGCGAGTATTTGCCCCCGAACTCAACGCGCATATCGGCTTTACGGACTACCTCGCCCTCGAAGGCCGAGCCATAAGGTACCGGGACAGGCACTTCAGCCAGACGCACTTTGACACCCCGCACCTCGATGCATTTTTGCACCAAGCGCTCCGCGCGTTCGAGATCGTCTTCACCTTCAATCTCGTTAAAAGGCATGGAGACAACATGCTCATAGGTGGTCACACCGGTAGGCAGAATCTCGGGAACGACTGTATCGGTAATCACAGGGAAGCCGAAATTAATCGCACCGGCTGCTGCGGCGTATTTTAGATCATCAATCTCGCCGAGCGCCAGCACGAAGGCGAAGACGCGCCCTTTGTTGTAGAGCAAAATATCGCGAGCTTGACCAGGCTTAAGACCTCCAAATGTGAGCGCTGAGCGAGTGGCAAACCCAAGGGCGTAAATAGCGCTGATGGTATCGGTGCCAAAGGGTATGGTGTAGGTATCGTAACCGAGTTCAACACCTTCTTCCATTAATTGATGGATGATGCTACGTCCATTTACGTTTCCGGAAAGGAAAGTCAAAATGTTCCTTTTTTGGAGTTCGCGTACGATTTGTACGGCAACTTCGTTGGATTTGGCCGCGCCTACAATGGCAGCAAACCCCGGCATACGCCCATCTACCAGCTGGATGCCCCAGGACCGCAATTGGATGTCGTCAATGGGACCATTTAAATGCCCATCCTGAGCGCCACCCATTTCGGAGTAGGATGTGCCACCAGCTAGTTCAAGTCCTGGCATTGGTTCGGGCTGCAACCCATAGATAAAGCGGACCGCTTCAATGACCTCAGCAGCAATTAAAGTCGCCATACCGCTATCGAGAGTCTCACCTAGATAAGGTGTCCAGTTATTGGCGGATGGCGAAGGATGCAGCATCATGCGGGCATGTTTCATCGCCGGCTCTAATTGCCCAAGGGTTTCAACTTTCTTCCCGGTCATGCCGAGAATGACGGGTAAGAAATAAGCAGTGTTCGGAAAGGCTACCGGGGCATCGGTTCCTTTCTCCTTGATTGCTTCATTAAGCATGAACTCTGCTTCTGTGACGAGAGCGTTTGCGCCGCGAATGGCACGCGTTGCAATGTATCGAGACATTTATCAATCTCCTCTCAGTCTGCCGCGACGCCGTACAGGGCAGCCTGGCGTTCTTCTAATGGGAGCTGCTCAAGTGCAAGCATGCGGGCATCACCGCTGCGCCCAAACTGTTCTGGGTTATATTCGGCAAGCCCAAGCGCAGCACGTTTTTTATCGATATGCTCGAGGGTTTTAGCGATCATTTCGTCCGGATCTTTAATAAACTCCATCTTGCCACCATACAGGTTCTCCCAACCTTCGCTCAAGTATTTGAGGACGATATCGCTGTCAGCGACGCGATCTGGCATACCGCTAATGGGCGATGAGCCTCCAAAAATGACGTAAGCACCGGATGCTACACAGTAAGTACCGATAGAAAGCGCTTTTTCACTCATCCATTCAGGTGCCAAACCGACTGCTGGTATCTGATCGATGTCATCCCCTAAACCACCTTCCTCGACCATTTGGGTAAGCACGGTGAGAATGCGGGTATTATCAACACAGGAACCCATATGCAGAACGGGCGGGATACCAACGGTTTCGCACACTTCTCGCAATCCAGGTCCAACCTGCTCCAATCCGGCTTGTCCCAGCAAGAGACCCAACTTGGCACTGGCGATGGCACCGCAGCCTGTCTCGACTATCAAGACGTCCTGTTTTAAAAGTTCCTTAGCGATGTGATTGAATAGGTAATCCTGCTGGCTGCGCGCGTTGTTACAACCCACAATAGCCGCCACGCCACGAATGCGGCCGGCCATGATGGCATCGTTAAGGGGCCGGAAGGAGGCACGGTAGGAGCCTCCCAACATGTAATTGATGTATTCATGTGAGAAGCCGGGAATCAAATCCTCCCGAATGTCTGGTATGTGCGTAGTTCCCCGGTTCTTATAGTTATCGATAGCGGTGCGCAGGATCTGTTTGGCGACGGTGAGTGCTCGATGTTCGTCGAATTCGATATGAACAGATCCCTTTATCTTCACTTTTGGAGAAGTGGTGATGATTTTAGTATGAAAATTCGTAGCCAATCCTACCAATGCCTGCATAATGCATTGCACATCCACGACCATGGCTTCAACCGCGCCGGTGAGTATGGCCAGCTCCTGGTGGAGGAAATTGCCCGCAGCCGGGATTCCTTGCCGCATCAGGATTTCATTAGCCGTGCAGCAAATACCCGAGAGATTGACTCCTTTTGCACCGGCAGCTTTAGCATATTCGATAATTTCTGGATCTTGGGTGGCGGCCACGATCATCTGGCTTAGGGTGGGCTCATGACCGTGTACAATCACGTTGACCATGTCATCCTTGAGGACACCCAAGTTAGCCTGGCCCAGAATCGGGGCAGGCGTGCCAAAAAGGATGTCCGAGACATCTGTCGCGATCATGCTGCCACCCCAGCCATCAGCAAGGGCGGTACGGATAGCATGATGCAGGATATGTTCTGCGTCCTGGTCATCACCGATATGGGTACGATGCAGAGATTCGACGACCTCACGATCGACGCCACGCGGAATGACGCCTTTTTCTTCCCAGAGTTTCTGGCGCTTCTCTGGCGCCCGGGTGATTGAAACGATTTCTCCGGTTTGCTGACCAAATTGCGAAATGTACAAATCGGCTAAGTCATTGGCAATTTCGCTGGGCGAGCGCCCTTCAATCGGGATATCGTAATAAGAGGCAACCGTGCGCAATTTGGCTACATCTTTGATCATATACCCTTCGGCTTCACCGTTTGCGACCGCTTTCAAGATTAAGGCCATATCGCGACCATGATCAGAGTGGGCAGCAGCACCGCCCGCGATGGCACGAATAAGATTACGAGCCTGGATGGTATCGATGGTAGCTCCACAGACGCCGGTCTGACCATCTTTGGTCAAGCGGCAGGGACCCATACCACAGATCTTACAGCACATGCCAGCCCCTCCGATATTGCAGGGAACCATATCATCTGCCCGGCTAAAGGCAGTGCTGAGGCCCAATTCATCAGCGCGAATGAGCATCTCCTGAGCAGCTGGGTCTGAGGTACGTTCTTCAACGCTTCTTTTCTTTGCCATTATTTAGCTCTCCTGATCCATTGACTTGATAACACCAAATCCTGGGCAAGGCCATAAGGGCCGCCCCAGGTAACTAACATTTTGGGAGAAGCTCACCGACTCTCTGGCCTCTTCAAATACTGCTGTATGGCGGAAGAAGGCCTGGTTTCCGTTACCTTTCACTGAAGTTTGGGATGTGCTGGTTTCCGTAGGCACCGATAAATCGCCGATGTAACCAGCCTCATCGAGTTTTGTGGTGATATTGTCAGCGAGGACTTTCTCGGAGTCATAATCCACTTCAACTGACCGAAAACTGCTACTGGCATAGACATTTTCAACGCCGGGGAGTTCTAACAGAATGCGCCTCACCTCAATGACATGATGGTCAGCGTACATTCTGGGGAGATCAAGGATTATCTTTTCCATGGGCAAATTTCCTCTTTGGTAGATTTCACCTGAATGGAGACATACCAACACTGGCGGGAAGTCAATTTCTCGCCATGTCTTGATATGTTAAAAGTATGAGATTCAAACGAGTGATGATGGTATTCTTTGAGGTAAGTCTCTCGAGAAAAAGCCTCCTTCTGTTTGTGCTTCTGACTATAAAGAACTTTGTGCTCCATGAAATCGTTATCGATTAATGATGCATGATATTTATTCAATTGGGGTAAATAGCTATTGTGGGTATGGAATTATAGCTATTTCACTAGGTATAGTATAAATTGGGGGTTAGCTTGTTTTTAGTACCAGCTGTCACGAATAGTATGGATATATGTCACAAGCATAAAGTTTGGGGGAAAATGGGTACTAAAAGGCAGATCAATCACGAAACCAATGGCTTCCTCGACGCTGATTGGTCCTATGAGCGGGATTACGATAAGGTGAGCAATCTACTTTCATTTTGTGAATGCCAGCAGCCACGCCCATGCGATTCATTTTCACAGCACCCCATCAGCCAAGATGGAGGGGATTCCGGGATGGTGGCGCACCTGTGAAGATATGGCGAGCAAGTTGGGAGGTCTTCTATATCCTGGATCAATCTAGGCGGTTTTGCAGCTGGTTTAGCAATTATGCACTTCACCGCATCCCTGGCGACAGCTCAATTCACAAAAAACACCCCGAGACAAAATCCTCGGGGTAGAGAGATAGGGAGGGGATGGCCAAACAGAGCTAGTTTCAGGCTGGGGGCGAAGGATTCGAACCTCCACATACGGATTCAGAGTCCGCTGTCCTACCATTAGACGAGCCCCCAATGCTCAGGGGTTGTATTTTACCATCGAGAGGTTCATTCGTCAAATTTACGCTTGTTCGGCCAGCTTTTCGAGGGTCTCGATGGCTTTTTGGACGCGGGCTAGCACTTTGTCTTTACCGATGATGGTCATGCTCTCAAAAAGAGGTGGGCTGACCCGCTGACCGGTAACAGCCAGGCGTAAGATGCCAAAAAGTTGCCCGGCTTTCAAGCTGAGTTCGTCGGCGAGGGCGCGCATGGGAGGTTCTGCGGTTGCCGGAGTGATCTCGGCCAAGGCTGCCAGCACCTGATAAGCGCGACGCGCGGCAATAACCGATTCAGCCGCACTCATTTTCTTACCGAGCAGCTCTTCAGGATGGGGATGCACATCCTCCTGGAAGAAAAACCCGGCGATCTGCGGAGCTTCTTCTAGCGTGCCAATGCGTTCTTGAATTATAGGGGTGATTCGCTTTAATTTGACGTCGTCCACCTGGTATCCAGCAGCTTCAAAGAAGGGTTTTAGGCGCCTGGTCAGATCATCAATAGATAAGCTACGAATGTGAAGACCGTTGAAGTGATCGAGCTTGGATATGTTTATGGCTGCAGGGGAAGGGTTCAGACGATCAAGGCTGAACTTCTCGATCAGGTTGTCCATCGAAAAGAATTCGGTGTGATCGTCGTAGCTCCATCCCATCAGAGCGATCCAATTGACGACTGCTTCAGGCAGATAACCCATCTTGCATAAGTCGGTGAGATAGATCGAAAAACCATCCCTCATCATTTCGGCGGCATCACGTTTGCTCATCTTGCCTTTCCCGCTCGGTTTTAGAAATATAGAGAGGTGCACCCATTCAGGCTCTTGCCAGCCAAAGGCGCGAATGATATGAACATGCAGGGGGAAAGTGGGCAACCATTCTGAACCGCGTATCACGTGTGTGATTTTCATCAAGTGGTCATCAACAATGGCGGCGAGGTGATAGAGCGCCAGGCCGTCGGATTTTATGAGAATGTAGTCGTCAAGATTGCGGTTCTCGACCGTGATTTCACCTCGCAGGCGATCGCGTACGGTGATAGTGCCTTCCTTGGGCATTTTAAAGCGAACGACGTGGCTTTCACCGGCAGCGGCTCGCTGTGCAGCTTCTTCTGGAGCAAGCAGGCGACAGGTGCCATCGTAGCGCGGCGGTTCTTTGCGGTGCTGCTGTCCCAGGCGCATACGCGCCAGGCGTTCGGTTGTGCAAAAACAATAGTAAGCGTGACCCCTTTTAATTAATTGCTGAGCATAGCGCTGGTAGATATCTTTGCGTTCGGATTGATGGTAGGGAGCGTACGGACCGCCCAGGTCCGGCCCCTCATCCCATTGAAGACCCAACCAGTGCAAACTATCAACCAGCTCCTGTTCGGATTTAGGATTATAGCGTTTGCGATCCGTATCCTCGATGCGTAGAATAAATTGCCCCCCAGTCTGGCGCGCCAGCAGGTAATCGTATAGAGCCGTTCGCCCGCTACCCAAGTGTGTGCGACCGGTTGGGGAAGGCGCAAAACGAACACGAGCGGGTTTGGGAGAGTTTGTCATTCGATCTCCTGATTTCTTCTTAGAAAGGAATTATCCCATGAATAAATACGAATGCATCAGGATAGAGCGTGAATCTCCTAAGCAAGGGGTTTGCCAGATTCTAGAATTCTAGAGTTTTGTGGCGGATGATGACGGATTCCACCAATCCGATGCCCAGAAGCAAAGAGAGCATGGCACTACCACCATAACTTATGAACGGCAGTGGCAAGCCGGTGGCGGGGATTACTTTTAGATTTACCCCAATGTTGACCATGGCCTGAAAAGCGATCAAGATCGCCACCCCATAACAAATTAAGGCACCAAAAGTATCACGCGCTAGACGGGCTGCGCGTAAACATCGATATACTACGAACAGCAATAGGAGCATAACCACAAGCGTGCCTATAAACCCAAATTCTTCAGCCATAGCCGCAAAAATAAAGTCGGAGTGGCGCACTTTGAGAAAGCGCAACTGCACCTGAGAGCCATGGTCATATCCCTTGCCGAACCAACCTCCCGAGCCAATACTGATGAGAGCCTGCTGAATGTTATAAATTTCTCCATGGCGTGCATTGGGATCAGGGAATAGGAAGTTGAGAATCCGTTGTTTTTGATATAACTGGAGAAAGGGATAGCTAACAACCGGTGCGATCAATCCTGCCCCAAAGAGCATGAGGAGGTGTTTGATTTCCAATCCGCTGGCCCAGAGCAGGCCGAACCAAATCACCAGGATGACCAGTGTGGTACTCAGATTTGGTTGCAAGAAAATCCAAACCGCGATTCCAAGGGTGTATATGAAACTGCGAAAGATCCATTTCATTTGATGGATCTGATCCAGGTGCCGGGTAAAAAAGTCTGCCAACCCCAGAATCATGACGATTTTTGCCAGTTCGGATGGTTGGATATTGATTATGCTGGTTTCAAACCAGCGCGCCGAGCCAAATATGGCGGCGCCAACGATCGAAAGAATGGCTAACAAAGCCATCATACCAATATAAAGCGGTTTGCTCAACGCTGACCAGAGGTGATAGTCGATGGCGGCCGTGACGAGTAAGACGATAAAGCCTAATACCACGAAGTATAGCTGGCGCGTGTCGTGTTCAGCAAGCTCAATGTTGCCAGCGATAGCAGATCGGATCATGGCAATGCCAAAAATACTCAGGACAGCAACAGCCCCGAGAAGCCAGAAGTCGAAATAACGCCAGGAGGAGGTGGCTTTATCCATATCTCTGAGAGAGGCGACGTTTGCCGACAGGATTGAGGGGGATATCAGCGATTAATCGTTGCTGGCGACCATCCTGGGTCATTTCAATACGGACGGCAGAGGGGTCAATTTCAATATGACGCGAGATCGCTTCAATCAAATCATCCTTCAAGAGTTCTAATTTGTGAGGATTAAGATCCGTACGGTCATGGATCAAGACTAATTGAAGGCGTTCTTTGGCCTGGCGAGCGCTTTTCTTCTCACGCCCAAAAAGCTGGTTCAAGAATTTGCTCATTTTTAGGATCCTCCCGGGCGGATCAACCGCGATAGCCTTCCGAAGAAACCTGCCTGCTCGAAGAGATCTAAGAAGGGGACGGTTTCACCGCGCAATCGCAAGGCGATATTGCGAAATGCTTGCCCAGCTCGGCTTTTACCATCCAGGGCGATGGGGATACCACGATTGGTGCTTAAGATGACATTTTCATCCTCGGGGATGATCCCCAACAGTTCGATGGCCAATAATTCTAGCACGTCATCCGGAGAGAACATGTCTTCGCGTTTGACCATGGCCGGTTTGATACGATTGATCACCAGGCGTGCAGGGCCTTTCTCTTCTGCTTCGATCAAGCCGATAATGCGGTCTGCGTCACGCACGGCGGAGACCTCTGGGTTAGTAATCACAATCACCTGGTCTGCGGGAGCAATGGCGTTGCGGAAGCCTCGTTCAATACCGGCAGGCGAGTCGATTAAAACCCAATCACACTCTTGGCGTAAATCATCACACAGTCGCACCATGTCGCTGGGTGAGATAGCACTTTTATCGCGGGTCTGGGCGGCCGGGATTAGATAAAGATCGGAGAGGCGCTTGTCTCGAATCATAGCCTGACGTAATCGGCAACGCCCCTCCACCACATCGATTAGATCGTAAACAATGCGGTTTTCCAATCCCAGGACGACATCCAGGTTACGCAGCCCTATGTCTGCATCGACGCAAACAACTTTAAGACCACCGGCAGCCAAAGCGGCACCCAAATTAGCAGTGGCAGTGGTTTTCCCCACGCCACCTTTACCAGAGGTGAGGGTAATTACTATCGCGGCCATTTCTTTTCCCTTGCTGTGTTCATATCGAGTCGCGTTTCTGGTAGCAGTCGGTAAATTCAATGATCAAAAGGAGACCGTTAGTTCCCACCCGGTTCCCAGGGTTCAGCAATCACCTGACCATCCAATAAACGGGCTATCTCCGGGAAGGGTTTTCCTCGTCGCTTAGGGGTGGTGGCAATTTGACCAGCGATGCGTAATTGGGTGGGAGAAAGGTCTAGCGCACAGATGATAGCGTCTTCATTCCCTTCTGCGCCGGCGTGCACCATGCCGCGCAAGCGACCCCAAACCAGAACATCTCCTCCGGCGATCACTTCAGCGCCAGGGTTCACGTCACCAATGACGATGACGTGGCCGGTATGTTGCAGGCTAAAACCAGAACGCAAGGTTCGGCGCACCAATACAGCTTGTTCGCCGGTCAATGCGGTATGTAAAACATTGGAGGCGCGCTCCGGCTTGGGTTTTGAAATGCGCGTAGCTAATCCGAGAGTCTGGGCGGTTTGTTCTGTTATAGGAGAATTGCTGAGCACTGCCCATAAGGATAGCCCATCTTCAGAGAGGTCATCACGTAGATGACCAAGTTCAGCAGCCCTTAAGATGCGATTGCCAACATCAAGGATCATGCGAGC
Source organism: Anaerolineales bacterium (assembly GCA_034430155.1). GTDB lineage: Bacteria > Chloroflexota > Anaerolineae > Anaerolineales > UBA4823 > DAOUET01. The sequence continues at coordinate 7,507 of DAOUET010000182.1, read as the reverse complement.
GCCCTGCAAGAAATCGCCCTGCCGTTGGAGATGCTCCAGCAAGGCATTGCGGACATCTGGCCATTCTCCTTCCCCCAAGGTGACCAACAAGCCCTCTCGAATACCTTTAATCTGTACTTTGGGATGCATCATTAAATTATAGCATGATACCCCAGGGTGAGTGCCCGGTCGTGGGGTATGGTATGAGGCTTTGGTCCACTCACTTCACATTCAGGAAGATGCCAACCTGAGGCCTTATGCAGTTGGAGGACTTCCCGAGGTTTGGCTGACAGCCCTCAATTAAATACTGCAACTGCGTAAGCCCTAAACCACTTCGATTAAGGATTGCCTTGAACCGTGTCAGCAGCCTTGAGTTCGAAATAGGCTTCCAACACTTGCCTGACTATTGGAGCAGCGACACTGGCACCTTCACCCCCATTGTAAACAAAGGCCACTACCGCGATTTCAGGGTCTTCATAAGGTGCATATGCCACCGTCCAGGCGTGAGTCGGCCAGTTACCATACGTGCAGAGGTTCTTCTCGTTAGCATATTTATCGCAATATTCTGCTGTGCCGGTTTTGCCAGCTGCAGAGATCGTTACGTTCTTGAATTCCTTCGCCAGGGTTCCTTCGAGTACAGCCAGGTGCATGCCTTCCTGGACTTTCTCAATCACCCAGGGGGCAACCGTTTTCTTCTCGCCGGTTATCTTGTTTTCACAACCCCCGGGACTGTTGGGATCAGCGAAGACATCTATCATAGGATCTTGGGTGATGTCCCAAAGCTGATCGGGCAGGAAGGATTTGATGACATTGCCTTCGCCGTCGGTAATTTCGCTTAAGATGGTGGGACGCATCATAACACCATCATTGGCGATGATGGAGGCTGAAAGCAACACCTGGAGGGGCGTAGCGACGACATAGCCCTGACCTACACTGGAAATATAGGTGTCCCCTGTGGACCAGTTCTCTCCCCGGTTGATGCGTTTCCAGGTAGGGTCTGGAATGAGGCCATTTTCTACCAGGGGTAGTTCGATATCCGGGTAAGAGCCATAACCCAACGCACGTGCATAGGTTCCCAGGCGGCAGATACCGAGACCATCGGGTATCTCGTCTTGATAACCACCTCCCAGCTTATAGAAGCACACATTACTGGAGTTGGAGAGGCAATGGACAAAATCAAGTTGACCAAATCCAGCCGGGTTTTGATCGAAAATCCAATCTACAAAAGGACGCGGTTGACCAACATCATTGGCGAAATATTTTTCGGTGACAATAAGTTGGCCGGGGGTCTTAATCATTTGGTCGGGAGTGACGACCCCTTCATTGAGAGCGCCAACCGCGGTGACCAGTTTGAAAACAGAACCAGCGGGGAGTTCATCGCCGACCGCGTGGTTAAGTAAGGGATTACGGGGATCCTGGCTGAGCTGCTCGTAATAATACTGGGGAATGAGGCGCGCCATGCGATTGTTTTCGTAGGAGGGATAAGAAACCATAGCCAGGATTTCACCAGTTTTGGGATTTATGGCAATGACAACGCCGCTGGTGGAGCGAATGGTCCCAAGATAGGTGTTCCAGAAGTTCATTTCACGGGTCAAGATGGCTTCTGCTGCCATCTGGAGCCTGGTATCCAAAGTGAGTTTGAGGTTAAAACCTGGAACAGGGGTTTGGGGAGGGGAGATATCACGCAATACCTTACCGGCAACGTCCACTTCAACTAAACGACGACCGTTGTGACCTCCCAGAAAACTCTGAAAATAGCGTTCTACCCCGGCATAGCCAACTTTATCGCGGTTAGGGACAAAACCGCGGTCGACGAAATATTGCTCTTCAGTGGATGAAATTGGGCCGAGAAAACCAACAATGGCGGCAGTGAGCGAGTTGGTGGGATAGTCTCTGACTGATTCGACCTCGATATCCACTCCAGGCCAGTCTACGGACTTTTCTTTGATGACCATAGCCAGTTCCTTGTCGATATCACAGACGATCCGGACCGGATCATAAGGAGCTGTGGTGACACCATATTCGACGATCTGGGCAATGCCATGGTCAGATCTACAAGGTACATACGGGTTATCTTGAGACAGTTCACCCCGATTTATGGGCACTCCGGTGAGCTCGGAGAGTTGCCGGAAGATTTCTTGGACAGCTCCGGGATCGTCTGGCAGATAAGCGGCGGTAATGACAACGTTATAAGAAGGTATGTTGCGGGCCAGAACGTAACCATTGCGGTCGAAGATAATCCCACGCTGGGAAGCGATGTTGATCTCACTAATGCGGTTCTCTTCAGCCAAGGATACCCATTCAGGGGCTTGCAAGATTTGCAGGCTGAACAGGCGGAAAAGGTAGATAAGGAAAATTAGTATTATGACGGCACCGAAAAAGACGATGCGCCAGGGTGAAATATTGTTTCTTAGATTTGGATTACCATTCATGTTTGCATCTCGACCGAGGCTTAATCATACCGCATAATTAGATTTCGATCTCTTCGGGGTAAATCCAGCTAGCCAGGTCGCCGATCAGGGCGTACATAGGAATGGCCAGTAAAAGATTGAGAAGGGCGCTGGGTAGCGTGATAAGGTTGAAAGATGCCCCCAAGGGAATGGTCGTACCAGTTATGCGCAAAGTGACGATTGTGAGCAGTTGGATTATCAATGTGCCCAGGAAGGTGACGGTGAGCATCACCAGCAGGGGCCATTGCCAGATCCTGCCTCGAAGCACACGGGTCAGCCCGGTCACCAGCAGGTAAGCGAGCAACACCGTGGCCAGAGGTAAAGCGGTGACAATGCTGAGTAGAAAGGCAGCAATGACGGTCCAATGCCAGGAGGTGGTCACGCGTGGCTGGACTCCCCAGGCGATAAGGGCCAGCAAGATCAAGTCGGCTGAACCGTGTAAGAGGGGCACCTGGGCGACGATGGCTGACTGCAGGATCACCAGCAAGCCTAAAATTGGAAATGCGATAAAGACTGCCATCAGAAGAGCACTAAAAAACAGATCGCCAACGAGGCACAACCTGCCAACATAGATTTACCGCGAAAGAAGGACATGGTATTCGAGCAGCGTTTCAGGGAGCGACCGGGGTGGCGATCAGGGGGGTGATATCCACCGGCCTGAAGTTGGTGATGACCAGGGCGATCTTCAACTGAGAGAAATCTACTACAGGTTGTACAGAAGCGCTTTGGAAGAGTTCAAAGGGTTTCTGGCGAACGCTGGTGACCTGCCCGATCAGGATATTGGGGGGATAATCGCCACCCAGTCCTGAAGTAAGGATCAGGTCCCCGCTTTTGATGAGGGCGTCCTGGGGGATCATATCAAGCGATACCTCTCCCGTGATCGAGCCGGAAAGGGCGGCTTCAACTCCCGAAGGTTGCAGGAGGACATTGACGGAAGTGCCTGGATCTGTGATCAGCTGGACGCTGGCGCCATTAGCGGTAACTGCCGCAATTCGTCCTACAAGACCTTTCTGGGAAACCACCGGCATGCCACGACGTAAGCCATCGTCCGAACCACGATTGATGATGACGTATCTAAGGAAAGGGTTGGGGTCACGGCCGATGACGGAAGCGGTCAAATATTGGTTTTCTGGGTGAGTCCTGGCGAAATCCAGCAGGGCAGACAGCACGGCTAACTCCGAATTCTGCTGCTGGAGTTCGATAATTTGGGTTTGAAGACGGGAAATTTCAGCCTGCAGCTCAGCGTTCTGCTGGATCAAACGACCCATGTCGCGCGGAGCGGTGATGAAATCCTGGATAGCCTGGTAACGGGTGGCGAGCCAGGTTTGAACGCCGATGAAAGGGGAAAGGGCCAGGCGGGAGAGGGGAGTCAAATAACCACCCAGGGCCAACAGGAGGATTCCAACCACCAAGAGGGTGAGTATGACGGTCTGAAAAGAACGTATTGAGTTCATCAAAAAAGGGGATCAGTCGTGGCGGGTGCTGCCGCGCTCTAACCCGACCAGGAGATGCCGGAGATTGTCATAATCTTCTAGAATCATACCGGCGCCACGGACGACGCAGGTCATGGGATCTTCCGCCACCCATGCCCGGATGTGCAGTTCATCCGACAGCCGTTTGTCGAGATTACGCAAGAGAGAACCGCCTCCGGCGAGACATACCCCGGTTTCCATGAGGTCCGCAATAATCTCGGGGGGGACTTCGTCCATGGCATCCTTGATGGTGTCGATGATGGTCTGTACGGAGCCAGCGATAGCTTCACGGATTTCCACCGAGGAGACTTCTACGGCATCAGGTAAGCCGGTGATCAAGTTGCGACCGCGCAACACCATGGTCAACTCTTCCTGCAGGTGATAGGCAGAACCAATGGCGATTTTAGCCTGTTCGGCCATACGTTCACCGACCAGTAAGTTGTATTTGTTGCGCAGATACTGGACGATATCCAGATCCATTTCATCGCCGGCAACCCGCAAGGAACGAGAGATGACGACCCCGCCCATTGACAGGACCGCGACCTCGGTCGTGCCACCCCCTATATCTACGACCATGCTTCCACGGATCTCTGCAATAGGCAAGCCAGCCCCAAGGGCTGCTGAGAGAGGTTCCTCGATTAAGCCCACTTCGCGGGCACCGGCAGACATGGCTGCATCGTAGACGGCACGCTTCTCTACTTCGGTGACCCCGGAGGGAATACCGATGATCACACGGGGGCGCGGCACAGGCACAAGGCTCTGTTGGTGGGCTTTGCCAATGAAATACTCCAACATGGCCTCGGTGATCTCGAATTCGGAGATGACCCCATCGCGCAAGGGACGGATGGCGATAATATTCGCCGGTGTGCGACCGACCATCTCCTTGGCCTCCAGGCCGATTGCTCTTGGCTCACGGGTGCGTTTCTCGATGGCAACCCAAGATGGTTCGTTGATGACAATTCCTTTGCCCCGCACACTGACGAGTGTATTGGCAGTACCGAGATCAATACCGATGTCGAGCGAAAAGAACCCCAGAAGCCAGTTGAGGGGATTGAAAGCCAAATTGGGCTCCTTGTAGGTATTTTGTGGGCGTTTAGATTAGCACGAGGATTATAAAATCACCCAAAATGCCGTACTACGGTACTAGACACACCTGCAAAACCAGCGTGATTATACCATTGAACCTAATTCACTAAAGAAAGGGGTGATTTGGCTCTCTGAGATTTGCCGTGATGGGTTAGATATGTGGGGGTATTGGGCGGGCGCAGCCCGCCCAATACCCCCACATCTAACCTTTACCACGGGGATTCCCAAGAATCCGGTGATTTGTATGAAAAAAGCTTACAAAAGAGTCATCTATGTGAGACTGGAAGTCAAGGTATAATACGTTTCCCTAAAAAATCATCAGGCATGCGAGGGGAGGTGTTTGGCCTCGAAAACGGTTTGGGAAAAGGCAGCGCAAGGCCCGGGCAATCGAGTTCTCAGGGGGCAGGGATTTCCTGATAGAGCAGGAAAGAGGAGAATTTTATCAGCCCCGGGTTACGAGGATGAGGGTTCCTCACCGCCAGGTGAGGTTAACCGGAATTACCGCAGGTTGCCAACCTGGGGTCCGGGAAAATCGAGAGATCAGCGGAAGCCCTCTGGGTTGGCCATAACCCACAATCTTTTCCCTCCAGAGATGAACCTTGCGATAAAAACTTCAGGCAACTGAAAAACAAAGGCGTGAGGAGTGGCAATCCATGCTGTTTTGGGGTGCAGGTAACCTGCCGAATTAGGGCAAGGAGCAGCGCCAAAACAGGATACATAAGCTTAATTTGGAGGGATCCCCATGTGTGGAATCGTTGGTTATGTCGGACCGCGCGACGCCACGCCGATAATCCTGAGCGGGTTGAAACGGCTGGAGTATCGCGGCTATGATTCGGCCGGCCTGGCCGTGCTGGAGAATGGACACATCGAGCTGCGCCGTGACGCTGGTAAACTCGAGCGCCTGGCGACCTTGGTGGAACAGAGTCCCTTGCACGGGCATGTGGGCATAGGCCATACCCGCTGGGCAACCCACGGCGAACCGAGCGCCCGCAATGCCCATCCCCACTTAGGGGGGACCGGCGAGGTGGTCCTGGTTCACAATGGCATCGTGGAAAATTTTCTGGAGCTACGGGAAGAATTAAACGCCGAGGGGGTGGAATTCAGATCAGACACCGACACGGAAGTAATCGTACAACTGGTAGATCGCTATCTCTCGATGGAGATGGGCTTGGTGGAGGCATCCCGGCGGGCATTGAGCCATATCAAAGGTGCCCATGGGGTCGTGATCCTATCGTCGCGAGAGCCCGACAAGATCGTGGCGGCTCGCATCGGCAATGCCGGGGGTGTGGTGGTGGGAGTGGGTGAGGGGGAGATGTTCGTGGCCTCCGATATGCCGGCCATCCTGGAACACACCCGCAAGATGGTCTTCCTCGAGTCGCAGCAAATGGCGGTGGTGAGGCGCACAGGCGTCGAAGTGCAAAGCCTGGCCGGGGAGCAGCTGGATTACGAAATCCATAATGTGGCCTGGGATCCGGTTTCGGCTGAAAAGGGCGAATACCGGCATTTCATGGAAAAGGAGATCCACGAGCAAGTGCGCTCGTTGACCGACACGATTGCCGGGCGGGTGGATTTCGATGAAGGGCGTATCCGCCTGCCGCAGCTCAACCTGACCCCGGAGTTGGCGCAAAGGATTCGGAAGATCTTCATCACCGCCTGCGGGACCGCCGGCCACGCCGGTATGGTGGGGAAGGTGTTGATCGAAAGCATCACCCGTATCCCGGTGGAAGTGGATATCGCTTCGGAGTTCCGCTACCGGGACCCGATCGTGGATGAAGACATGTTGGTGCTGGCGATCAGCCAGTCGGGCGAGACCGCCGACACCCTGGCAGCCATGGACCTGGCGCGGCGCAAAGGGGCCCTGCTGTGGTCGATCGTCAACGTGATCGGCTCGCAGGCGATGCGCATATCTGACGGGTACATCTCCATGCAGACCGGCCCCGAGATCGGGGTGGCCTCTACTAAAGCGTACACTGCGCCGCTGGTGGACCTGTATATGCTGGCAGTGCTGCTGGGGGACATGCGGGGGACCCTGGAGGCGGCTGAACGGCGGCGGCTGGTGGCCGACCTGCGGCTGGTGCCTGACCTGGTGGGACGTTGCCTGGACCGGGAGGCCGAGGTAGAGGTAGTGGCAGCTTCCATGAAGGAGGTCTCGCACTGCCTGTACCTGGGAAGAGGCATCAACATGCCCACGGCCTACGAGGGGGCGCTGAAGCTCAAGGAAATCTCTTACATCCACGCCGAAGGCTACCCGGCGGGCGAGATGAAGCACGGCCCAATCGCCCTGATCGACCAGGACATGCCGGTGGTGGTGATCGCCCCGCGCGACCCCTGGTACGAGAAGATGTTTAGCCAGATCGAGCAGGCTAAGGCGCGGGGCGGTAAGGTGATCGCCCTGGCCAGCGAAGGCGACCAGCTGATCGCAGGCGTCTCAGACCAGGTGCTGTGGGTGCCGGAAACGCCCTGGAGGCTCAGCCCGGTGACCACGGTGATCCCCTTGCAAATGCTGGCTTACCACATCGC
>DAOUET010000181.1:0-3123 GCA_034430155.1 Anaerolineales bacterium | reverse complement strand
GACACCATCACCGCCAATAAGGATGTCTGGGTGGCAGTCATGATGGCCGAAGAGCACCAACTCAGCGCCACCGACCGCCGGGCTGCCCTGCGTTCAGCTTTCATCGTGGGCCTGGCCGCTATCATCGGGTCGCTGATACCCCTGGCGCCCTTTGCCTTGCTGAGCGTGCAGGCCGGCATTTGGGTCTCCATCCTGGTCTCGGCCCTGGTGCTGTTCGCGGTGGGGGCATATAAAGCCCGGGTCACCGTAGGCCATCCGGGCAAGAGCGGCCTGGAGATGGCGGTCATCGGCACCCTCAGCGCCCTGGTGGGCTACGCGGTGGGTGCCCTGCTGAAGGTGCCCCCGGCCTGAGGTCAATCCCCCTGGCAGGGTAGTAGCAAACCAGTTCTCTGGATTAGATCTTTAGCTCTTCGCTCCTCCATTTCCCATTGGTCGACTCCATTGGACTTCAGCATACTTCATATTTATGGGTCTCTAACAAAATTGAAAGGTCCAACCCTGATGAGAATCGTTTACTTGACATCACTTCTATCCATGATAGAATGACCATTGAGATCAAGAAGGATTTTTATCGGTTCAATTAATCGAACAGGGTTTTTTACCGAATACATTAGAATATACAAGAGAACGTAACGAATAGATAGGTGATGCGTTATAAGGCAGTAAGAAGAAATTTGAGGAAGCGTATTTAAACGGGTGGTGTTGATACGATGGCTATATTTGGTCGCTTATCCTTATACAAAGGTTAGGCCATCGAGGAGCTAATAGCGAAACCGACCGTGCTGGTCGGTTTTTACACGTATAGAACAAGTTTAATACTGGTAACGATTAGAATATCAAATCCTGGAAAATTTTATTGTTCGCCTCTAGAATGGTACCAAACCATCATTGAATTACATTCAGAAAGAAAGCCATTTTAGAAAAAGATAAAAAGCTAGTTTGAGAAACTAGAAACGGGGGCAGGTATGTTTTTTATCAGGGGTCCTGACAGGCATAGCACCGCATGGTGACTATGCCTTTGCGCTTTAAATTAAAGAGGTTCAATGATCTGAACACCCTCCGGCGACAATAATCCTTGCTTCTCATGAGCGCCTGGTTATCCAGAATTTTAACGGGACTGAGTCCAAAGCAAATCAATATAGCGATCGGTTTCAACCTATAAATGGATTTGTACAATAGCGATAAGTACAATCCGGCATAGAAGAATGTCGGAAGGGCGGAGCGCGCCGGGATACAGGGGTTGCATCTCCTGGTAACCTGAGGAAAAAAAACGTAGCAGCTGCTTAGATTTGCGTAAATGGTCGCCTAGTTAACGCCATCTATCGGGTCTTTGCGGGAAACCAGTTATAAATTACACCTGGATTTTGGGGTCCTCAACACCTGGTAAAATCCTGATGAATTGACTTCAGAGCCTGGTAATTGATAATCTGACTTGATTACTATCGGATAGCTACCTATAAAATTTCTTATACTGAGAAGATTAAAGGGTTGTCTACGCAGTGCCTACGCTGAGCTTCGGACAAGAGTTCGGACATTCTTGTCATTACGAACCCCACAGGGGCAAAGTAATCTCCGACTAAGAGCGAGATTGCCACGCTTCGCTCGCAAAGACAGAATGAATTTAAGGGTTTTCTGGTTTTGTCCGAACTTTTGTCTCACCTTGAGCCGTGACTGTAACATACACGGTGGGTTTTGAAAATAGTGGGGCGAAATGGGCAAATTTGCGTTCAAGTTGGAATGCAAAGTGGAGTGTCTCACCACGTTTTCGATCATTCTACTACCCAAAAATGGGGTATAAAAATTCACCTACCACCAATGTTACAAACACCTTGAGCCTACGCGATTGACAACCTATCATGGATGTGCTATAAATAATGTATCCCGGACGATAGATACTAAGTGTATATCCAGGGCCAGGGTGAAATTTAATATTTGCCAAAGCGACTTAGTATTATGGGGGATGAATAATGCTCCCCAATTGCATCTCAGTGATTGATATTTATTGGTGCTAGAAGGTTTTTAGCTCAGATAAGATATTTGCCGCATTAAGCGGTAACCTCTTTCGTACTCTTATGGTTAGATTCTATGGTCGGTACCAGCGACCTGTTTAATTCGATTGGGCACGGGATGGTACTCTGCTTATTTTGTTAATAATAGTAGGACTTAAGCAGTTGGCGGGAGGATGGGGGTGTTTGGGCGGTCAACGCCCGCCCAAACACCCCTGATTTTCCCCTGAACTGCGTAACTACTAAATAGAATAAAAATACCCTGGCCGGTACCATCGACCAGGGCAACACCGGACGGGCACGGGATGGTACCCTGCTTGTGTATTTAAATAATACCACAGAACGATTTTGTTGCAAACATCATACCGCTTGCTCCTAACAAAACCAATAGCATGCCCAGGCAGGAAGATTTCGATTGTGTGAAAGTTGCTCGAACGGCTTATCTATTGACTCGTATGACCTTACCGCAATACTCGCATCCCAAAAGCCCGCACCGTTTTACCCTGCCGCAGCTGGCTGCTTGTGTACTGGTGAGGTCGGTTCTGAACTTGAGTTATCGCCAAATGTCAGATTGGTTGTCCTCTAGAGAAGAAGTCTATAAGGTATTGGAACTGCCCCGCATACCCGACCATACCACTTTGCAGCGCACCTTCAAGAAGCTGCCCAATGCTTACCTGGAGCGCGTGGAAAAGTTGCTGATACAAGAGCTGGGCTTGAAGTAAGCCCAAGAAGAGTTAAACGATTGCCCTTTCATCAATGAGAAGTAAACAAGTAATGGAGGGGAAACCGGATAAGTTGATCGGACAATTATCGAAAACCGCTTTCAAAGATCGCTCATTCGTTTCAGATATCTGAGCGCCTTGGGGTAGAGATTTACTTTAGAGCAGCAACCGGGCCGTGGATATCTTTTTTCAGCATATTTTTATAAATTGATAATGGATCCTCCAGAAGCGCTTACCGCTTCTGGCGCCTGGCGTAAATCTAACCGCTTTTCATTAACTAGAGTTACATTCCGATCTCAAAAGTGATGTCGGAAGGGCGGAGCGCGTTTGAATATCGTGGTTGTATTGAAAATTAGATTGAGGACTGGGATCAACTCTAATTGTTCTTGAACTTG
>DAOUET010000180.1:0-16533 GCA_034430155.1 Anaerolineales bacterium | reverse complement strand
ACCGGAGCGATCGTGGACAACCGGGAATTGATACGCCGACCAGGATTTTCCGCAATAATCCTGCCGATCGTGTCCGTAGCAACTAACTTCATTCATTATTTATTGGCCCTACCGATTCTGCTGGTTTTTCTATTAATCAATGGTATCTCGCTAAATACTGCCGGATTAGCGCTGCCAGTGATCTTTGCCGTACAATTTTTATTCACGCTCAGCCTTTCATACTTGGTCGCCACCCTACATGTGACCTTTCGGGATACGCAATACTTGCTGGGAATCGTACTGCTACTCGGTTTTTACCTGTCGCCAGTGTTTTACGACGCAAGCGCCATCCCTGAACGCTTCCAGATGATTTACCGGTTAAATCCGATGGTAATTCTGATTGACGCCTACCGGCATATTCTCCTGGAAGGTCAGCTACCTGGAGGGCTGGAACTTCTGGCGCTTAGCCTGATATCAGCCGGGCTGTTATGGGTAAGTTACCGGATATTCATAGGGGCCAGTGCACAGTTTGCGGAGGAACTCTAGGTGAGCGATCCGATCATTGTCGAGGGTCTTGGCAAACGCTTTCGCCGCTATGCGTCCGACCGCCCCCGGACTCTACAGGAGGCAGTGCTGGGCGGGTTCCGCGGGCTGAAGGCTGAGGAATATTTCTGGGCGCTGAAGGACGTGAGCTTTCGTGTACCAGCCGGCAGGATGACCGGGCTGGTCGGGCGTAACGGGGCGGGAAAATCTACCTTGCTGCGGCTGGTGGGCGGCGTTGGCCAGCCGACCCAAGGACATATCTCCACTCATGGTCGGATTGGCGCTTTAATCGATCTGGGGGCTGGCTTCCATCCAGACCTGACGGGAAGGGAGAATATCTTTATTAACGGGGTGATCTCCGGACTTACACGACAAGAGGTTACGCGGCGCTTCGACTCCATCGTGGGATTTTCCGAGTTAGGGGATTTTATCGACAGTCCATTCCGCACCTATAGCACAGGGATGCGCATGCGGTTGGCATTCTCAGTGGCAGTGCACACCGATCCTGACATTCTTCTTATCGACGAAGTGCTGGCAGTAGGCGATATGGCCTTCCAACAAAAATGCCTGGATAGAATTGAAGAGTTTAAACGCAATGACTGCGCTATCCTGCTGGTCTCCCACGACACCTCCTTAGTGGAAGAGCTGTGCGACGAGGGGCTGTGGTTGAACGCGGGGCAAATTCAGGCTCAGGGTCCTGCAGAGTTGGTAGTGCAGCAATACGTACATGAAATGCAGGCGGAAACCCAGCGGCGCACTCCCTCCGCCTGGCCTAGCTATCCGGTGCGCGATGGTCAGGTGCTGCAAGTCAATGAAAATCGTTTCGGATCGCTGGAAATGGAGATTCAAAACGTCCAGCTATTGAACTTAAAAGGCGATTTGGTTACCAGATTGGACAGCGGAGATGCGCTTTCCGTTGAATTTGACTATAACATTCCGCAAGAGATCGAGCCGCCAATTTTCGGAGTTACCATCACCCAATCAGATGGGCTGATTTGCTACGATGTGAGTACAGCATCGGCGGGACTTGATCTCCCAAAATTGCGGGGGCGAGGTAAAGTAGCTTTACACATCGAACGACTTGACCTAATCGGTGGGACATATTTAATTTCTGTAGGGGCTTACAAAAACGATTGGTCATACGCCTATGACTATCATTGGCAGGTATACTCTATCACGATCGAACCGCCAAGTAGTGAAAAGGGTGTTCTACGTCCACCCCACCACTGGGAGATCAATGGATTAAGTTGTTCTGATTCGCCCAGAACCGATCGTGACGACGCAGAAGGGAATTTAATTTAGAGTTATGGAAAAGAAATCTAATTCCCCAATCATGCAATTGGTCTTCAGCCTGCTGGCAATGTGCCTGTTTGTTGCCTATTTCTTCTATCTATTTGTGATCCCCCAGACTCCAGCCCGCTCAGCTCGTCCAAGCGCTTCTTTGGTGTCAGATTTTCCCCTATGGTCATGGATCGTTTCACTGCCTCTTCCGGTTCCCAATGATCCAAAATCCGTTGCTATCTTGCTGGTTGCACTTACCCTTATCGCCTTCGCTGCTTATGGTTTGGTGATATTTCTGAGCTGGAAACTTCGGGCGCGCCCTGGTTCGCTGGCACTGGTTCTAATTCCTGCTTGCGCATATCTGCTCCTATCGACCTTGGCCTTACCAAACCTTAACACGGACATCTTCAACTATATGTTACGAGGTCGTTTGACCGCAGTTTACAACAAAAACCCGTACGTTGCCGCGGCTGACGAAATTCCGTACGATCCAGTATATCCTTACGCCAGCCATGCCTATACCGACGATGCGGAGTGGTGGAAGCTTCCGCTATGGACATCCATAGAAATTGGCCTCGCCAAGCTTACCGGGCAAGATGTCGCCAAGAATTTGCTGATCTACCGTACCGTTTTTTTGCTCGTAAATGTCTCTAACCTCATTCTTATCGCCATAATTCTCAAGAAGATCTTTCCCGGTTATTTACACACCGGTCTGGTCGTGTATGCGTGGAATCCGATAATAGTAGTATTAGGTCAGAGTAAGGGCGATACATTTATTGTTTTCTTTCTTCTGTTGGCGATTTTATTTCTGGTGTTCGAGCGCAGAAACTTTGCCATCATACCCTTGACATTGTCGGTATTGATAAAGTTGACCACTCTTCCCTTGGCAGCGGTATACCTACTAATGTATTTGAAGCGAAAAAGATGGAAGGATTACATTGTCCTGGGAATCCTTTTTGCTATGACAGCTGCGTTCTTTTACATACGCTTTGGACTGGGAGAATATCTTACTACTCAACTTCTCAGTATTATCGGTATGTCAGGTGCGTCTGCACCTGATTTCCTTCGTTTCTTCTTGAGAGTGATCTTTGTCGGTTTGATTTTCGCAGTTGGGCTTACCCGAAGCGGGGAACCGAAGCAGATGATTTGGGGCTGGCTGCTTCTAGCACTATATTTCTCCTTGTTTCTGGTCAATCACGAAAAGGCCTGGTACCTGATACCACTGATTGCACTGGCTTGTCTGATCCCTGATTGGCGTGCTATATCCATGACCAGTGTGGTTTCATTCACGGGATTCCTTATATATGCCTGGAACACGGGCTTTAGTACTGAATTTGCGGCGCCAATTTTAATTTCATTTCCAAGGTATATTATTTATTTAACTCTCCCGATTGTTGTTGTAATTGCAATTGGCGCAGTGCTCTTATGGAAGAAACTCCAACAGAAGGGCAGGCGCCAAGTTGGAGATATCTCCCACTCATTATCCCAGCAAGAAGGATAACAGGTTTCTGGTAGAAGGAACATAATGTTAGGACTTACGCAGTTGGTGGGAGGATGGGAGTGTTTGGGCGGGCGTTGCCCAAACACCCCCGATTTTACCCAGAACTGCGTAATTACTAAATGTTATATATTGGGCGATACAGGAGCTGCAATTAACGAGGTGGGACACGAATGACCCGGAGGGAGCCGGGTCAATGGGTCAGGTCAGCCGGGTTGAAACATGGGTCGTAATCGTTGCCGAGGACCAAGCGATAGGCCACCGGGCTTAAAGGTTCTGGGCTGGAGACCAGGCTGGAGGCGGGCATTCCCAAGGCCTCGAGCAGGGCGCGGCTTTGAGTGGGATCCTGGGCGGAAGTTAAGTCGTAGAGCTGGGTGTGCTCCTGCGGGGGGGAGTCAGCTGAGGCCAGGCGGGTTTCGAAGCCAGCGTAGTGCAGCCTTTCGGCGGCCAGGATATCCAGGTCGGGGCGATCCGTGCCGTTGTGGATTTCGACCACGGTTTCCAGGTGAGCAGCTTCGCCCTCACCGAGAGGGGACATGGCATCCTGGATCAGGGCTTGTATAGCGGGCAGATCCGGCAGCTGTACTGCGGCGCCCTGCGGGGTACGCCAGGCGACCAGGTGGTCTCTGTTGATATAAAAACTACGAACGCTGGGGGCACTCAGGTCTGAGGCCAGGGGCGTCAGGGCTAACAGATCGTCGAGGGACAAGTCGGTAGTGACTGTGTAACGTAAGTCGTGATACAGGCGAGGCAGGTGGGGGATCACGTTCAGTCTCAGGGCTTGGGTGTAGATGGCGCGCAGCACTTCCTGCTGGCGGCGGCCGCGGTCGAAGTCGCTGGAGCGCAAGCGGGAACGAGCGTACCACAAGGCCAAGTCGCCATCCATATGAACCAAGCCGGGTCCGATGGTGTACAGCTGCCAGTTATTGGGATCCTGATCGGAGCGCTTGGGGTTGATGATGTGCCAATCGGTGAAAGGGCAAGCCAAAGGCACGTCGATGCCACCCAGGGTGTCAACGATCTGGCGAAAACCATCGAATTCAATCATGGCGACGTGATCGATGCGAATACCAAGGTTGTAAAGCAAGGTATCTTTGAGCAGAGCCGGGCCGCCGCCGGGGTAACCGGAGAGCTCACCCTGCTGGTATGCGGTGTTGACCCGCTGCATGGTCCAGCCCGGGATGTAGACGTAGAGATCGCGCGGGATGGAGATGAGGGTGACCAGGCGTTGTTGCGGGCGCAGCGAGACGATGATGAGGGTGTCGGTGCGGAAGGAGGTTGTCCGGCGGTCTGAGCCGACCAAGAGGAAGTTAATAGCCTCAGAATCACTAAGCAAAGGAAAAGGAGGCGGTACAGGGGTCACCGGAGTGGGACCAAGCCCGCCTGAATTGGGAGCGGGCCAGGTAGATAAAGCGGTGGGGGGAGGCGGGGTTTTCGTGGGAGTGATAAGGTCAGTGGGAGGGGCGGTTTTGCTGGGAACCTGGGGTTGAAAAGGGGTGAGGCTGGGCATCCCGGTCCATGAAACCAAAGGGGGCGGGATAGAAGCGTCGGGGGAAAAAGATTGGCGTCTGACCGCAGAGAACAAAGGGAAATTACAAGAGCTCAACAGCGAAACCAGGATCAATAATATATAAAGAACCCCCCGGCGAAAGAATCTGCCATGGGGGCTGCCGATTGAAATCTTGGGCGGAGCACAATCCATCCAAGGATGGGATCTTTGAGAGCTCATGGACTGTTGATGGCCTGCTTGATAATTGGCAAAATGGCCTCACGATTAGGGAGCAGCACCTGCGCCCCCGTGGGCGTGACCCAACCGGTGACCTGCTGGCGACCAATCAGGTAATGTTGGATGAGGGAAGTGTCGCTCATTTTAGCAGCTAAAGGTACCAAAGAAGCCACATCGCTAAATTTGAGATCGGTGGTGACGTTGTCCTTATAGATTTTGTAGAGATCAGGGGCACGTTTGATGCCGTTCAGGCTCAGCAGCTTGACAAAAGTAGCCTGCAAGACCTCCTGTTGGCGGCGAGTGCGTTCGAAGTCGCTGGTAGAGTAACGAGAGCGAACATACCATAAGGCGGTTTCGCCATCCATATGATTGGTGCCGGGAGGGACATAGTAATTGCCATAGCCATCGCGATGGTCGCTGAGACCCACAGCCACCTGGACATCGACCCCTCCCAGGCTGTCGATGACCTGTACGAAGGACCAGAAATTGATCATGACGAAATGATCGAGACGCACCCCGAAGTTGTATTCGAATGTCATGGCAGTAGTCTCAAAACCACCATGAGCCTGAGCAGTGTTGATCCGCTGGGTAGTCCAGCCTGGGATATAAACGTACAAATCACGCGGGAAAGAGGTCAGGCTGGCAGTCTCCAACTTAGGATTGAGAGAGAGCAGCAGGATGGTATCGGTACGAAAACCGCCATCTCCGGGACGTTGGTCTGAGCCTAGCAAGAGGATGTTGACCTGACCGATAGCTTGAGGTAGAAGACCGACCGGTGGAGAGACGGCTATGCTGGGAGGTGCGCTGGGACCGGGGAAATCAGCCCATCCCCGGGGAAGAGAGGTAGGCGTGGGAGGCGGTAGGGTGGGAGGGAGGGCGGTCATGGTGGGCAGCCAGGTGGGGGTGGGAGGCAAAGGCTGGAAGGGGGTAGGCGTAGCAGTGGCATCCGCGGCAGCCACCACCAAGACCGGACCATCAATGCTACTTACGGCAGGTCCAGCCATTGTAAACATACCGGGCATGGTACAACCCGAGAGGGCCAGGGAGAGAAGGATTAACAGGAATTTGTAGTAGCGTATCACAGGCGGCATGATGATCAGTTCTTAGACGGTAAGATTGATTTTTTTGTTCCAAGCCATTGGGGGGTAGCGCTGGAATCAGGCATGGGCATAGGATAATCGGCGGGAGCTGCTGGGGAGGTTAAAGTTGAGGTGGGTGTCTCCGTAGGCGTGATGGTAGGTGGGATGGAGAAGACGGTGGGGGTGATGGTCTCCGTAGAGGTGCTGATGACAGCCATGGTAGGTGTCGGTAGGCTGGTGGGTTCAGTGGTTTGGGTAGGCTCCTGGGTGGCCGTTTCGGTAGGTTGTGGTTGGGTCGTGGGCGGGGGAGGCGTATCGCTGGGAAGCGGCGAAGGCGTGATAGAAGGCGGGAGTGGTGTTCGAGTTGGAACGGGGGTATCGCGGGGTGTGGGGGTTATGGTGGGGAGGTTAGGGACATATATGGTTTGACCGGCGACCAGTTTATTAGGGTTAGAGAGGCAATTGGCGTGCTGCAAGTAGCGATAATTTAAGCCGTAAAGCGAGGCGATGTGGTAAAGAGTATCGCCGGGCTGGACGATATAAGTTTTCCAACCCGCAGGGGGAATGCAGTGAGTTGGAGCTGGTGGGGGTGGGGGGATGGGGGTATCTGTAGGTGTTGAAGTAGGAATGGAGGTAGGGGTGAGCGTGATGGTGGGCGTGGGCAGCGGGACATTGACATCCGTCCCCGCGGGTAAAAGGGTGTCGACCGCGGTGGTGCAGTTTTTGCTGGCCATCTCCTCCTCGCTAACGGCATAAGCGCGGGCAAGGATAGCGAGCGACTCGCGGCTGCTAAGCGTAATACGTACCCAGCCAACGGGTGGAGGGCAGATGGAAGTTTCGGTTGGAGAGACCTTGGTGGCGGTAGCGCTAGCGGTGGGAGGCATAGTGGCTGTATGAGTAGGTTGGCCGGGAACAGGGGTAGCTGGCGATGGCAGGGACGTAGGCAGCAGAGTTGGGGTAGGCGAAGGGGAAAGGGCGGCAACCAGCACCTCCCGTAGGTTCCCCTCCGCAAAAGCCAAAGCAAAGCTGCCCAATACTATGAAGACCGATATAAGGGCTGCTAAGGTACCAAATAAGAAGCCCGGGAAACCCTGGAAAGCGTTTTTCATGCTGCTAGGCCAGCTGATCCTCTGAAGGTGAGGGGGTCGCAGCAATAACCATCACGGGAATAAGCACGCTGAAAGTTGAGCCGTAACCCATATCGGTATCCACCCAAACGCGGCCTTGATGAGCTTCAACCAGCGTTTTGACTACCGAAAGCCCCACCCCTCTATCGCCGACCCCAGGAATTAGCGGATTATCAGTCCGGTATAAGCGTGTGAAGAGGTGTGGGATTTCCTGTGAGGGGATGCCGCCGCCTTGGTCAGATACCTGCATGAGCAGGTATCCACTCTGGTCGCCTGTAGTTTCCAGGCGGGCATATAGGGAGACCTGGCCTGCCCGAGGGGTAGCGTAACAAGCGTTTTGGAGAAGATGGAGGATAATCTGGCCAAGGGCGTCGCGATCAGCCTGGAAAGCTGGAAAAGGTTCGTCCATATCAAAGCGGAGATCGATACCCTTCTCTTTAACCTGCTGGGAGACTGAAGCTATGGCTTCATCGACCAAGGCAGGCAGTTCAAGCGGTTCAGGCGGTAAAACCAAAGCGTTCGAAGCAGTAATGGCGACCTGCACTAAATCTTCGACAAGGACGCGCAGGCGCTCGCCAGAGGTTTTAATGCGGTCGAGGAACCTGCGTTGCAAGGCGCCCAGGATCCCAACAGATTCGCTGAGCAAAAGGTCGGCGTAGCTAATGATGGATGATAGCGGCTGTCTCAGCTCCTGAGCAAGTGAGGCGATGGCCTGGGCCTCAACGGAGGGTACCGATTGAGGGGCTCCGCCACGTTCAAGCAGCAGAATTTTCTCGTCAGCCCCGGCAAGCGCATTGCGAGTGAAAGCCAACTCCTCCAAGGCAAGGCGCAGCTCGGCTTCAAGATGCTGGATTTCTGCGGTGCGAGAGGCTTCCCGAGTTGGGGTGGGTGCAGGTTGGGGGGCAACCGCAGTCTCTTGGGCTGACACCAGGGCCGCCAGGCCTTCAATACTCTTCTGGTCCTGAGAGGTCTGAGCTTGAAGCACCTCCAGATTTGCCTGAAGGCGACGGGCGTGCTCTTGAGTCCGGGCGAGCTGCTCCTCAAGGTCAGGAACTTGAGCGGAGCGCTCTAAGAGATCCACCATAGATTCGCTAAGCGCGACCAAGGAACATTCATCTTGTTTGGTCCAGCCACGGTTGGAATAGGGAGAGAGAAAAACCAGACCGGTGAGAGCTGGTCCAACAACCGGAAAAGGTACAACCAGCAAAGGACCAGAACGAGAAAGATTTAAAGCCTGGCTAAGTCCTTCCAGATCGGCCGAGGTGCTGCTGGCGGGCAAACGCAGGGGCGCGCTACGATGCAGGGCAGCCGCAAGCAGAGGCACCTGATGGGCCTCGAGAGGCGCGCTTTGCAAAGGCAATTGACGAATAAAGTCATAACCACAAAGAATGGAGAGCGAGTCACCCTCCTGAGGTGTCGAAATCATCAAGCACAGGTCGGCAGATACAGATTGAGAGAGAATCCGGGTAATAGCAGGACAATTTTCTTGCAGGGAAGCTCCTGAGAAGAGTTGCAGGAAGATTTCGAAGAGGTCAGACCTGAAAAGAGGCGCTTCTACCGGCTGACCAGAAGGAGAGACCTGGGCTGGAGAAAGAGATACCGGCACCTGGAAGCGCTGCGGTAAGGTGAGCAGCAGGGGATAAGCGAGCATCTGAAACAGGCGCACAACCCCAGGGAAGTCGTTTTCAGGGAGGGGGTCCCACAGGTGGACCAAATAGCCCAGCAAGAGCAAAGCTAACATGATTTGAGCCGTTATCCAACCGTTGGGGCGGCGAAGGTACAATATACAGGCCCCCAGCAGTACCAGAAACAGATCAAAGACTCCCCACACGCCATCCGGCAGGGAGCCATTGAAATAGGTATCCAGACCCCGATTCAGCCACCAGATTGCTGAGAAGAGCGAGAGGGCCAGTACCAGCAATCCAAGTAAAAAACTGGCAGCATCGGCCAAACGGAGCGGCTCGGGGAAAGCCCATAGCCAGATGATGAGGATAAGACCGAAGGCGGTAAGGGCGCGATCCAGGACGGGCAGCAGATAAGGGGGAAGAACCGGGTTCTGCATGTTCAAGCCGCCAACCACAAAAAGAAAGCCCTGGCTGGCCAGGAGCAAAGCCAGACCAATGGTGGTGCGACGGCTTTGCGGGAAGCCGCTGACGTACCAGGAATGGGCAGCTAAGGAGAGGGCGCCGGCGACGGAAAAGGCCACCACAATGTTGTAGGCCAGTACGCCGGGGGGAGTGGTCAGGATGGTAAAGATTTGGCGGAAGAAAGGAGCCATGGGTAAAACCCTCTCTGATCGTGATTATAGCACGGGGTATTAGGGTGGCAATGGGGAACGAAAAGGTTGAACAAACCATGATTTAAAGGTAAAATAGCGGGCGCAAGCCGAAGTGGCGGAATTGGCAGACGCGCTACGTTCAGGGCGTAGTGGGCATTACGCTCGTGTGGGTTCGACTCCCACCTTCGGCACTGCAAAATCGAGATCTCATCAAGATGTCCCCGCGGCAAGCTCGTGGGGATGCTTGCTTTTTTGTAACCGGGACAACTTGCGCCAAAAAGCAGGCTGCGGTAAGATGATGGTATGAAACGCCAATGGCTTGGTTGGAAATATGCACTAATGATCATCGGTCTGGTAGTGCTGGCCTTGCTGGTGATGGATTTCAACAGCCGCATGGAGGACCTCCGGCGGTTGAGAGACCAGCAAGGGGTAGTAGTAAGGGAAGTGACCGAGATGGCAGAGACCCAGGCGCACCTGGAGACCCAGATCGCTTTCGCCACTTCGGAGGGGGCAGTGGAAGAGTGGGCCTACGTGGAAGGGCACTGGGTGCGGCAGGGCGACCAACCGGTGGTGCCGGTATCCCCGCCTGGTACTACCCCACAGGCGACTTCATCGCCGCTGCCGACGCTCCAGCCCGCCAGCAATTGGCAGATCTGGGTGTCGCTGTTCTTCGACCAGCCGGCCAAGAGATCCCCTTGACATAAAATTTCTGGGTTGCTATAATATAATTTCGCATCGAGATTAAGCAAGATGCTAAGCGATGCGGGGTGGAGCAGAGGCAGCTCGTCGGGCTCATAACCCGAAGGTCCCAGGTTCGAATCCTGGCCCCGCTACTAGGGCCAACGCCAAGGCGTTGGCCTTTTCGTTTCTCCGGGACGATCCCTCGAAACCTCTCTTCCAACCCAGAGAGGAACCATGCGTTATGGGTAAGTTGCAAGAGGCTTGCCAGAAAGGAACTTTTAGGATGAACCGGATCCCCCAGGGCTTGGTTGTGCCTCAAGCCATCTCCGGTTCCCTGGGGTTCAAGATGGCCGAGGGCCTCAGCCCACGGACCCTCACGGGCTACGAGCCTCGCCAGCTTCAGTCGATGCATGAAAGGGGTTCATCGCCCTAATGACAAGCCGCCAGCCCGGCGATTCTGTGCAACCGCCGGTTTGTTATTTAACGCAGTTCCTTATCACTTTAGTTTCCGCTAACAGCGGATGACGAAGCTACCGGAAGTTCATTCCGGTAGCACCGAACCTTACAAAACGAGCCCTTTACCTGCTTCAAAACACCGGTGGTGGTGCCGAAGCGGTTGTTTTCCGCCTGGGGGCCAGGATACCTTTGGGTAAATGCCTCGTCACTGACGCCTTTTTGCGCAGTTGGCTAGGCAAAGGGTAACTTTGCGGAAAAGGCTTGCCCATCAGCATGCGGCGGAAGCGCCCGGGCGTTCGCCTGGGCTGGCGATCCCAAAAACCGGTGGGGGCTGCCGGAGCGGTCGCTGCCAGGTAGCTCAGGATCGATCCAGCTAGCAAGGCCAACTCCGGTAAGCGCTGGATGCTTTCTTCGGCGTGGACGAGTTGGCGATGAGCGCCAACCATCTGCTTGGCTGAGAGCGGGATTTGCTCGACCGGCCAGCGGTCGTGGTACATGGCCTTCACCGTCGAGGCTTTCAGCTTCAGCGGTGTAGCCAGCAGCCAGGGTGTGGTGTAGGCCGGATCGTAGATGGCATAGACATCGAAAGTCACGGCCTGGGGGCCAGGGATCACCCCGGGCAACACCAGGTTCTCCCAGATTTCAGCTCGCATCAAGACGCCCTCTCCCGTCCAGGTTTCCACTCGGTCTGGCGGCGTTGCAGCAATCTGCTTGCCCTTTCGGGTGCGGGAGAGTGGGCGAACCTTCTCCCCATAGACGGGCTTCCGACCTTTGCCAGAATAGGGGATTGGTTGGTTCCGGCAAGCCGTGAAGTTGGTAGCCAGCCGGAGAACATAGCGCTCTAATTCTGCGTTGTGTACCTCGGCAAGCTTGACGCCCGCATCCATCACGGCGACTTCGTCCAGCTCGAAGTGGCGACGCACCCAACGCAACAGGTTGTGCCATAGACGGGTCTCGCTCGGGTCTTTCGGATGCACCCGTTCAAAAGCCAATGGGCAGGCCATGCGTTGGCCACCGATCTCACCCACTTCGCCGATCACACCGAAGATCACGGCGGGAAGGGCCCGGTTGGCGCCGGGGTGGTAGTGTTTGCTCGGGCAGTTCTGGAGAGCCGGACGCCAGAAGGCAGTCACATCGACCGTGATAGCCCGATAGCCTTCATGCCGGTGGACTTGCCAACCTGGCAGCCCTTCGATTTGTTCCTGCCATAGCCTTAGCAATACAGCCGTCTGCCAGACACCACTCCGGAATGCCGCCCAAGCACGCCGGGTAGCCTGGTCTGACAGGCCGATCGATTGCAGAGCCGGGAAGATCGCACCCCGCTGAGGCAGCAAAGCGCCGCTGACCAGCATCCACAGAAATTGTAAAAGTGCCAGATTGGTCCCGACAGGGATACCCTTGGTCAATGCAACCAGAATATTCATGGTATGATCGATGGCGGTAATGGGCTCACCTCATGGTTAGAAGTTTTTTGCAAAAACAAGATTACCATGTTTAGGGCCCACTGCCCTTTAACCCGCTCGATAAGTTAGCGGAAACTAGAGTGTAAGCCTTTCTTTATATCTCACTGGGATTGATAGTATAGGCGTCCCTTCATGCGATTGGGTCTATTTCCACCAGTTGTTTTCCTTCAGCCGGTATGATTCCTGTGAGCTGCCAGCATCTGGTTTCCCTTGGATTTGCATCCAGCGATGAGGGGAGGCAGCAATCTATTTATGAAGTATATCGTTTATAAAAAAGGGGCTTATACATACATGGTCTTAATTCTAATCATTAGACAGCCTGAAAGGGGAGCACCTTATGCACCATAGAACATCCAGCATACTAACGCTTGGCATTTGTTTGCTGTTACTGACCCTGGCTTCTCCCAGCACAAGAGACGAGGCAGATGTGGTCAGCGCCTATGATAGTCTGGTCGACACAGGGGCGAATGTTTCAATCATGGCAGCAGCTATGCCTGAATCACCCGGGCAACCGCAAGCTAATCCTACCCAGGCGTGCCTGCCTTACTACAGCGAACGTCAATTCATTCTCCAGGTGAACGAAACGAATGATTTCTATGAAGCTTTTCCGACGACCGGAGACTTTGATGGTGATGGTCTGACGGACATTGTCATCACACGGCTGCAATTCCAGACAGACGCCACCTTTGGCTTGGACATCCTGCTCAACGACGGCAGCGACGGAATGATCCTGGCAACCTCTGACATCTTCTCTGGAACTGTGCCTTTGGTTCAGCATCCAACGGATGTGATTGTGGCCGATCTGAATGGGGACGACCGTGTGGACATCTTTGTGGCCAATTCTGGAAATGACTCTCCCCCGAATCCCGGATTTCAGAATGCCCTGGCCCTGACAATCCCTGATGGCAGGCTCGTGGACGCGACCCAGAATCTGCCTCAGCAGAACGACATGTCCCATTCCGCATGTGCAGCCGACATTGATGGCGATGAGGATATTGATTTGTATGTCGGGAATTATTGGGGTCAAAATAATATCGATCCACAAATCCTGCTCAATAATGGGGGTGGTAAGTTTACAGTGGGGGTGGGCCGTCTTCCTCCCACAGTGATGCTGAACCACAATGGCTACACAACCTGCGCATTTGCCGATGTGAACAACGATAGTTCAACCGATCTGATCCTGGGCCACACCACATCTATTGAAAACTCCCCACCCATTTCCGAAGTGTTGCTGAATGACGGCTCCGGCGTGTTCACTCAACTGCCCGGCGCGATGCCTCCCAAGGCATATGATCCAACGGATAAAGCTCAGGACATCGCCCCGGTTGACCTAAATGGTGACGCCTACGTAGACCTGCTGGTTGTGTACGAGAGGCAGGCGGACGCTTCGAACTACATCCGGGCGCTGATCAACAACCAGGATGGGACTTTTCGCGACGAGAGCGCATCCAGGCTGGCCTCATTCTATCTTCACTTCTGGCCAAGCTGGTTAGCTACCTCCGGGAACCCCAGGAGGACATTGGAACTACGCGATATGGACCGCGATGGCGATCTGGATCTCCTGGCGAAATCTTGGGATGATGGCGACCAACCCGGACCCCAGCTCTTCCTGAACGATGGGAGCGGTTACTTCACGTGGCAGCCGTTCGAGTTTGGCGTGGGGCGAGACCTCTACTACACCTTCATCGACTTCGACGACGACGGTGGTCATGACATACTCCTGACCCTCAACTATCCACCTGACTACGTCTTTTCCATTCACGATCTGGGCTGCCCGGTGTTCTTGCCCCTGGTTTGCCGCGATTTGTCGGCAGGCAACTGACTAAAGGAGGCAATGCGATGAACTATAAAACAGTGAGCATTGTGAAGCTCGGCATTTGCCTGCTGCTACTGACCCTGGCTTCTCCCAGCCCGGGAGACGAGGCAGTTGCGGGAAATGGCAAAGAGGGTCAGCTGGAGGTAGGGTCCAGTAATCCAATCACGGCAGCAGCGATGCCTGAATCACCCGTGCAATTGCTGGCTAATTCTTCCCAATCATGTCTGCCCCATTATGGCGAGCCTCAATTCATCCTCAGGGTTAGTGACGCTGATTCGTACGAGCCGGAGTTGACAGCAGGAGACTTCAACGGGGACGGGTTGGACGATGTCGTCATCAGGCGTTCTCGGTTTGGAACGACGACGACCTTTCCTCTTGAGATTCTCCTCAACGATGGGAATGGCAGCTTAATCCTGGGGACATCCAGCGTCATCTCTGGCACAGTTCCTCAAGTTCAAGCTCCCGCATCAATGATCCTCGTTGCTGACTTTAATAGTGATGAGCATCCCGATATCTTCGTGCCAGACCAAGGTATGGATGCCCCGCCAAGTCCTGGGTATCAGAACACGCTGGTACTATCAGTGCCTGGCGGCAAGATGGTGGATGCCACCGAGAATCTACCTCAACAGAGCGATTTCACTCAGCCGCCGCCGCCGACATTGATGGGGATGAGGACGTTGATCTTTACGTTGGCAACGTTTGGGGGCAAAACATGATCCCACCTCAGCTCTGGCTGAACGATGGTACTGGCGTGTTTAGCATGGCGACCGGGCGTCTTCCCTTTCCATTGGAAGACCTGGATTTTGGTGCATATACGGCAAGTGAGTTTATCGATGTCAATAACGATACCCTCCCTGACCTGATACTCGGGGACGCAGGTGATGATCTAGCAGGAGGGTCGGATTCTCTGGTGCTGTTGAACGACGGTACGGGCTATTTCTCACTGCTGGATAATGCAGTTCCACCGAAGCCATTCGCAGTATCGGATTACGCGCTGGACATCCACCCGGCAGATCTCAATGGCGACGGTTACCAGGACTTGCTCATAGCCTATACAAAAGGGGATCCGTGGTATGTCGGCAGGTATGTCCAGGTGCTAATCAACAACCAGGATGGCACCTTCAGAGACGAGACAGGCACAAGGCTGCCACAGCCCGACAATAATGATCCCTTTATCTATCAACTGCAATCGATGGATATTGATCGTGACCAGGATATGGATTTGGTTGCCAGACCCTGAGATGACCAAGACCCCAACCCCTTGTTATTTCTCAACGATGGCAGTGGCGTCTTCAGTTGGCAGCCGTTCGATTTTGAGCTTTGGTCTCTCTACTATACTTTTCTCAACCTCGACGGAGGTGGCGGTCACGACCACGTGTTTGCCACATTCGCGCCTCCCGAAGACATCTACGTCATTCGCGATCTGGGTTGTCCGGTGTTCTTGCCTCTCGTTTGCCGCGATCAATCAGCAGGCAACTGACTGAAGGATGCAACGTTATGAACAATAGAACAGTAGGTATACTGGCTTTTGGCATTTGTTTGCTGCTACTGACCCTGGCTTCTCCCAGCGCGGGAGACGAGGCAGTGGCGAGCAGCGCGTTTGAAGGTTTGATGGATACAGGGGTAAACGCTTCGACAAGCGCAGCGAAACCATCTGAATCAGCTTTTCAACCACAAGCGAGTTCTTCCTGGGCCTGTCTGCCTCAATACAGTGAGCCGGAAGAGATGCTTACTCTGTATCCACCAAGCGATCTACACCACATGGTTTCTGCCGACTTCAATGACGATGGATGGCCGGATGTCATTCTGGCAAGGGCATTTTGGCAAAGCACAGAAACCTTCGAGCTGGATGTCCTGCTTAACGATGGGGGCGGGAACCTGGTGTTGGGAACATCCGAGGTCTTTTCAGGAAC
The DNA here is from genome assembly GCA_034430155.1 of Anaerolineales bacterium. Taxonomy (GTDB): domain Bacteria; phylum Chloroflexota; class Anaerolineae; order Anaerolineales; family UBA4823; genus DAOUET01. Next base: position 693 of record DAOUET010000180.1, on the reverse strand, counting down.
GGTTCCCTCCGTGAGGGATGCACGCGAACTGGTGCTGGCTGACTTCAATGGGGACGACCGGCCTGATATGTTCTTTGCCGATCAAGGGATGGATGCCCCTCCGAACCCTGGGTATCAGAACACGTTGGTATTGTCGGCGCCTGGTGGTAAGCTGGTGGATGCTACCGACAACCTGCCTCAACAGAACGATATGTCTCACTCGGCTGCCACAGCAGATATCGACGGGGACCAGGACATTGATCTTTACATTGGGAACACTTGGGGGCAAAACATGATCCCACCTCAGATCTGGCTAAACGTGGGAAGCACGGGCGTGTTTACCCTGGCGACCGGGCGTCTTCCCTTTCCATTGAAGGTAGCCTCTGCGGGTAATGTGTGGCCTGGTAATCAACCTCTTGCCAAAGAGGCTCTCGTTTTGTCAATTGTTAATGTACTTAGGTGCCGTGTTTTGCACCAGAAACCAATCTAACCTACCTATGGAGGAAAAAATGACTACGGAAGAAAAGAAATTCAACGGATTAAGGCGGTTCAACTTGATCATGGGCTTTCTTCATTTGATCCAGGGGATCCTGATGATCGTATTAAGTAACGATACAGCATACCCAATATACACCAGCTTTCTAAAGTTCGATCTGAACAAAATGGCTTTGGTTCCCGATCTTAAACTGGTCTATGAATTGCGCTTTGGCCCGG
>DAOUET010000179.1:0-11241 GCA_034430155.1 Anaerolineales bacterium | reverse complement strand
GCGGCCTCGCCAATGCTGCTGCGCCGGCTGGAAGTCTTGAATCCAACTGCCGGCGCATTGACCTTCCAGCTGGCCTTGATGACAGCCACCACGGGGACCCCCACGACCTCGAAAGCATTTCTGGCATGGGATACCAGCGTTGGTGCAGCGGATTTATGGAGCTGGGAAGGGGAAATCCCCTTGATAGGCCGGTGGATCCACGCCAAGGCCAGTGGATCCGGGTTGGTCTTGTTGGTGGTGGCGGAAGAAATCGACGCTTAGCTAAGGAGCAGCGCAGCGCACGAATATTTTAGGCGGGAATTCTCCCCAAATTCTGGCTGGTGCGCTTCGAGTGGATTGGAAAGGGAAAGCCCCCTGGTATCCAGGGGGCTTGGGCGTGGGAGGAGTGGGCGATAGGAGCGCCCTTATCTACTTAAGGACGGGCATACGAAAAGAGGCCAGCAGCTGAAACTGGTTAATTTACCGATGCCCGAGTTTACCGGTTGCGATAGAGAGCTGTAGCGTCACATAAAGAAAAAGTGCGCCACCGGCGGCTGTGATCAACTCCGGCTGGTGGTTTGGCCAGCGCATCCAAGCGTAAAGCCATGTGCTTAGTAAGGCGATCCTGCGGAGGGCGATGAGCAGGATTCGTGACCTTTCAAGGTTGTACATAGATTCCCCATCAAAAATAATCTATAATTCCTTTTAAACGGGAGAGGTGCAAGCAACCACTCGCTTCCTGATACATCTTTATTTTGTCAAATCCTGAAAGTTTTGACAGGCTTTCATTAAAATATAACGAACAATTTCAAGAATTGTTACACTAAGTAGTTACGCAGTTCAGGGGAAAATTGGGGGTGTTTGGGCAACGCCCGCCCAAACACCCCCATCCTCCCACCAACTGCGTAAGTACTAACACTATTAATGGTCGAGGAATAAATATTGCTATTCGATCTGCCCCAAATTAGTCAGTAATTGTTCTTGATGGTGAAGAGACTATGAAAATTGTATGTTGGGAGGCAGGTTTGACCCTAATTTTCAAGCGATTGTCTGGTATGATTAATATCCGCCAAGATTCTTATTAAGTTGCTATTAAAACTGTAACAGATATTGCATTTATGCGTTTATAGAGGTAGATAATCGATGCCGGATTGGCGAGAGGTTGATGAAAATCAACTGATTCAGAATGCAAAGGATGGTGCAGCAGAGGCGTTTGGTGAACTGTACGAACGGCATCTCCAAGCGATCTTTCACTTCCTTTATGCTCGCCTTAACAACAGACATGATGCAGAAGACTTGGCTGAAGATGTGTTTGTGAAGGCATATAAATCGCTCTCCAGTTACCATGAAAGGGGTATTCCGTTTCGCGCCTTTCTTTTACGGATTGCTAGGAATTCACTCATCGATCACTACCGGCGGAATGGGTATTCCCCGCGCCATGTTTCAATAGAAGATGTACAATTACATGATCGAGGATCCAATCCGATGGATATCGCAGCCGATAAATTCGATCATAAGGAATTACATGAAGTCCTAGAGCAACTTCGCGATGATTATCAAGAGGTGCTCGTGCTGCGCTTTGTGAATGATTTATCGACAAAGGAAACAGCAAGAATTATGAAACGCTCGACCGGCGCAGTGCGGGTCTTGCAACATCGAGCCCTGGCCTCCATGCAGAAATTACTCGAAGTTGCTGGATGGAACCTATGACCAGAGAATACGAAAATGCACTGCAAGACTGTCTTGATCAATTGCAGGCAGGTCAAGCTACAATTGATGCGGTAGTATTGCAGTATCCGGATTATGCGCAGGATTTAAGGCAGCAACTTGAAGCTGCCCTCTGGCTACGCGCCCACCGCAGTGCGCTAGATCCAAGCCCGCAATTTGTACAGACCTCTAGGCAACGGTTAGTCAATCGAATAAAGCACGAAACTGCCAAGAAAGAAATCCCAGCGCAAACAAAAGAACCGTGGTGGCAGGGCTTTTTCGGGTATTTACAGGATAATCTGCAAAGCAAGACCATGGTTCCGTTGGCTTTTGTGCTGATCCTGCTGGTTATGATGTTTACTGGCAGCCGGATACTCGTTCCGGTTGCATACGATTCCTTACCAGGTGATCGTTTATACTCCGCCAAGCTGGCTCTAGAGCAGGCGGAGCTGGCCGTGTCGATGGACAACGCCGATGCAGCCCAGCTCAACGTGATCCTGACCCAGAGACGCTTTACTGAGATCATGCAGATGATCGCTTATGGTCGTTACGATCAGATCGATGATTCGGCCCAGAATTTTGAGCAGCAGGTCGAACAAGCGGTAGATTCTGTTAATGCAGTCGCCAGCGATAATGCCATCGAAGCGGCGGTTATCGCGGCTTCTCTGGAAAGGATTCTGACCGAACAAGACAAGACCTTAACCATATTGGGTAAAGCTGCGCCTCCCTTGGCAAAATCGGCCATTGGGAAAGCAATCCGGGCGTCTCGATCGGGAATGAACGCCATGCAGCAGATTCGCCGTAATTTACCTCCGGTCTCTGGAGTAGTCGTCCCGACGGAAAGGCCAAATCCGACCTCAAAGCCGCAGCCAACCGCTACCCAACGGTTTATACCGACGGTGCCGCCAACCTTGGCTCCTACGGCCACTTCCACCTCAAGGCCACTTCCAACCGAACCGCCGGAACCGACCGCCACGCAGACCAAAGTGCCCACCGCCACGCCGGTACCGCCGACCAGTACTCCAAAGCCGACGGACACACCCGTACCACCGACCGATACGCCGGTGCCACCCACGGACACACCCGTACCACCGACCGATACGCCGGTGCCCCCCACGGCTACTCCGACGCTAGTTCCACCGACCGCCACCAATCCGCCGCCGACCAATACGACAGTACCGCCTACCCCGGCGCCCACCAGCGTGCCCCCGACGGCAACCAGCACCCCACTGCCGACCATCACTGTTACACCACCGCTGGCAACCACACCACCATTGACCACGACAACCGGAACTTCAGAGCCGGTGCTTAATCCTCCAGAACCGTAGACAACTGCGACGCCAAAGGTTGAGGCTACTGACAATTAACCAGGGATAAGCATGCAGTAACCAGCTGAAGCGTTGTAATGAGGGTACCAAAATCGATGCTGCCGCTTCTTAGAAATAGCAGTAGCATCGATTTTATTTGTATCTTAAATTTTGATACTCGCCCTTGCTTTTTTCTGCAATTAATGTCATAATAATATCGTCCGCCCTGCCTGGTTGTCCCCCCCAACTAGGCAGGGCGGGCTTTTTTTAATCTCTTTTCGATCCATTAATAAATAGCGGGGCGGGTCCCATCCCATTTATACCCGCCCCTGGCGTATCACCCCTCAATAATTGCTTGAAATGTTCAAACCAGACCGATCGGTTTAGTGCCTATGTTTTGGTCCTCTACTTGTGGCTGAAGGACGTCAATAACCTTGAATCCATTACCTTGGATCACACGGCGTGATAAACGGCGCTATAAGGGTACCCGGTTGATTGGGTGTTAAGGCGTTCAACCACTTCCCGGGCTTCATCCCAGGTGCCATATTCCGGGGGAAGTGCTATTAATTCATAGGTGATTGGATAGCCCTTGCTCGTGCGGGTTTTGACATCCTCGTAAACGACCTGGTAGGAAGTCGATCCGAACCCTTTTCTCGAGATGTAGTACATGGGCATGGTTTTCTCCGTAGCACGATGGGAACCGTGATATCGGTCCTGAAGAAGTTGTGTTTTTAAAAACGATAAAACCGCAGAATTGTTACACATTTCTTCTTACAGAATTCTGTCATAGGCGCTTCAGGCGAATGAAGAAATCCTGGATAGAAGCATATAGGGGGAATAAGAAAAACTAAAAACCCCAGCCGTGTAAGCGGTCGGGGTTTCATGAGGGAGATTCAATTTTGTGGCGAGGGATCGGTTTCTTGCGGCTAATGCGGATCTTGGGATATCTGAGGAAGGTAAGTGCCACAAACAGAACTAAGGGTTAGGGGCTTATTTATCACTCTTACTCAGTTTATGCAGGTAGAGGGCCTGATCTGCTTTGGCTATCATCTCATCAAGCGTTTCACCTGATTGAGGGTCGAATTGTACGATGCCGTAACTTACCGAAAGCTGATAATTGCGGTTTTCAGCGTTGGTCTTATTGATGTTCTCCTGTAATCGGCCGGCGATGCCCTCCATGCCTTCATTCGAAAAGTTATTGGCAAGGATGATGAATTCGTCACCTCCCAAACGGGCGATCACGTCGGAGGTGCGAAATGTTTCTTTAAAGATGAGCGCCGTTGCTCTAAGAGCCTGATCCCCGATTGGGTGGCCGAAGCGGTCGTTAATATCCTTTAAACCATCCAGATCAGCAAAGATCAAGAGCAATTGCCATTTTTCTCGACGGGCGATCTTGAACTGTTGGTTAGCGAGCGAGATGAACCCTCGCCGGTTGAGCAAACCAGTGAGTTCATCGTTGAGAGATAGGTATTGCAACATGACGCGCATGCGATTGCGCTCGATGGCAAAGCGAATCGAGCGAACCAGCCTCTCGGCATCGAATTCCCCCTCGATTAAAAAATCCTGGGCTCCTTCCCGGATGATCTCAAAAGCCATGGCTCGCTGGTCTTCCTCAGAGATCACCAAAATGGGAATATCAGGTGCCTGCGAATTAACTTGAATAAACGTATCAATACCCAAGCTATCTGGTAGAGTAAGGTTCATTAAAATAGCGTCAAAAGATGAATTTCGAAGCGTGTTGAGTGCTTTACTCAGCCGATTGACGTGAGTTGGTGCAAATTGAACAGACTGGCTTTCGTCGAGAATGGCCAGCAACCAGGAACCCTCCTTATCCTGGCCCCCTTCAATTACGAGCAATTTGATCAGTTTAGTTCCTGTGGGGTTGATTTTTTCTTTCTGCGCCGTCATCAACGATTGCCTCATTCTAAGGTATATGTAAACCGTTCGCTGTGAGCTTTTCTGAAGAAGGCCGGCCGTCTCAGAATCACAACCCGTGTATTATACAACCTCTAGCTGAATTTTCGGGGAGAACCGGTCAAAATTCACCTCACACTTGGTCAAATCGCCAGGAGGCGAACACACTGAGGGCTAACTTATGGAGGGTAACCCGCACCATTAGTTTTCAAGCTGGTAACCAGTCCATGACCGAAAAGTAGCATACAGGAAATTTCTCAAAAAAGCAAGTGACAAATGTCGTATTTCTCAAAGTTAATTCAGGCTGAAAAACCAGGTTCATCCCAGGCGCTAAAATCCCAATCGGTCAGAGCCAGGCGCAAATCGGCCTTAGCGCTCAGGTTAAATTTGTAGAGGACGTTGCGTATGTGGGTTTTCACCGTTTCAGGAGAGATCAACAACCTGTCGGCGATCTGGTGGTTGGAGTAGTTCAGGCAAACCAGGGCGGTAATTTGCTGCTCCCGCCGGCTGAGTTCTTGCCATCGCTGCAGGTTGATCTCGGTTGCATCGCATTTTTCAAGGGCGAAAGCGAGCATTTCGGTTGCGATTTCATCCACTGGACATCGCTCGCGCTCGGCTAATGCCTCCAGCAAGCCAGCCAGCTGGCCTTCAAAGTGATAGGTCTGCCTGGGGAGCTTGGTGAGGTGCAGAGTACGCAGCAAACGCTTTCGAAGGGACACAATGACTCCCTCTCTTATCTATTGGCGATCAAGGCAAGGATATTATACCAGAACATTCGTTCGGGAACTGAGATAATTCTTTGACATTACCCCCGTCCTAAAAAAGGCAGGTATTGCTGGCGAATGAATTTGCCGCCAGGTAAACACAAAGTCCCCCTGCGGGGACTTCATGATGGGCTTTCGTTTCCAGGGATGTCAGTTATTTAGATCTCAAACTACAGCCCTAGACTGCTTTGGTAGATGTTCTTGATCTTGCCGCTGACGCTGGCTTATTCAAATGGGCGGCGTGGCTCAGGCTCCAGGAGCAAAGCCTGAGCCACGATACCTAAAAGGAGTAGAAACAGAAATAGGATGGCGCTGGTTTGTAGAGGGTAGTTTACCGACTGGACAATTAGGGTTGCGCCGACCAGGGAGGAAAGGAAGATCAAAGCCCATTGGAACATGGCGGTGGCAAATAACGCCGCGATAGCCCCTCCGACGATAAAAACCACCCAGGGAAACCCTTGAAATTGCCAGCCCAGGTTCGTCATCAAAACCATGCTGAAGTATCCCCCTGCCAGAAATCCGGCTACCAGGACGGCAAAATGCTGCATGGCATAGGCCATCACCACCCCTACCAGTCCGGCTGCCAAGCTGATCAGGATCAGCATCCATTCATTCTGACCGGGATAATAGCGGAATGCTAAAAATGCCCCGATCGCAAAACCAACCCCAGCCACGAAAAGCCAAAATACCTGACGTCCCAGGGTAAGCATCATTAGACCGATCAACACTCGGATGATGAGCATAATTGTCCTCCATGATGAAGCCTCAATGGATGGATAAATTATACCTATAGGAACTTCCTTGGGTATATACGCTTTTGTTAGCTGCCAGGTGACTGGGATACCGGTTGAGTACCGGGTGGTAGGTCATGGATAGGTGTCTTGGATCTGATCTATCCCAAAGCCATTCCAACCGAAAACCTCATGCCGGGAGTTACTTACACCTCCCAGCAGATCGATGGAAAGATAGACTTCACAGCCACCCATATTAAACAGCCGCGGGATGTAGAACCGGTCGCCACCCGTGTCGACGATGGTGTAACGCCAGGCCTCCTGATAAAAACCCAAAGGTGAGAGGTATTCAACCACCACGCCGAAGATCGTCTCCGATTCTTGGGGTCCTAGCGGTTTGAGATTCGCCCGGTTAAGTGGGAATGGCTGGTTAAATGAAATCCTTTCAACGGTACTACCAGGGGTCGTTGGGAGGGCGCTGCTTGCCTGTGGCGCCGGTACCAGGCGGATGCGTTCACTTTGTCCATCACAGTTCAAGTCAGTTTCAGCCAAGGTGATGCGTTGGTCTGTAAGTGGAACCGTGAGGGTTTCGCCGGTGAAGATGTAATCGCAGTTGTTGGTCAATCTATTCAAACGCATGATCTCCCCCACAGTGGTGCCGAAGCGCCCGGCGATATCCGAGCAGGTATCCCCCTGGCGGACGGTATATGTCAGCTGGATGGGCGTTTGGACAGCAGCCTGGTTGAGCTTCATGACACTCCCAGCTATATCGACCAGATCGGCTTCGCTGAAGTATGAATATTCTTGGGCGGCCTTTTCCGGTGCCCTGACCAGGATGGTGAGCAAGGCATTGCCATCCTGCCAGCGTAGCCACTGGTAAGGAGCCTGGGAATCCCACATCGGGGACAAAACCGGTGACATTCTTTGGGATGGAGAAGCATCCGCTGGAGGGGCTGCCCAGTGTCCATGGACATATTCAGCGTTCCTGCCATCGATCTGAACCCGTTGGATGGTGGCACTGGCTCCCAGGATGAATTCAGGGGAAGAGCTGCTGGGTTCATGCTGGAAGACATAGATGTCTGCCCCCGGTCCCGAATCTTTCTGTTCCCGGTATTGGTAATGAAGTATGGCAGAAGAACCGTTCCCGGAGAGATTGACACCTGCAAAGGTCACACCAGGGGGCATATATGTCGGGGCGCGTAGATCGAAGTTGCTTAATGAGTCTGCCTGGTAGAGACTGAGAGGGAAACTATCATCAGTTTCTATGCCCAGATCAACGGGGGAAAGAAGACTCGGGTGATAATGATCGTCCGGGGCGTGTTTGAAAAAGCGAGCATTGCTGGTGATTTCTAGCCTGCGAAAGATGCGCATGTCTCCGGCGCTGGTGCTGACCGCCAAGGTTTCGCCATCAAAAATCATCAAACCGTTAGGCCTTAGGTCATAACGATTCCATAACGGATTCACCGCGGGAGAACCATCAATGAGATTCCAGAGTAAAAGGTTCCCGCCGGAAGCGAGGGCGGCCAGGATTTCACTATCCTTCGAAAATGATATTTTTGTGACCTGACGGGGCAATTGCAAGGTTTGGGTGTAAGTGGCTTCAATAGCGCCGCTATCGCTTAGCTTGAGGGCCCAGAGGTGCAGCGAGCCATCCGCAGAACCGGCAGCCAGAATGGTCCCGTCAGGAGAGAAAGCCACACTACTTACGCTCTTATCGAGGTTGTCGAGGCGGAGGGTCACCTCCCCGGTAGGGATGCGCACCAACCAGACCGTATGATCATCTGTCGCGGCTGCCAACCATTCGCCGGAAGGTGATAGCGCCAGGTCCTTCAAGAAGCTTGCGGGGTATTGCAGCTGGATCACGTTTACGAAAAACTGACCGCGCAATTGCCAGAAGGAGATAGTCTGGCGGGTGGCTATGCTCAGGATATTGGTTTGCGCCGAAAATTCCGCCTCGATGATTCCCCCCGAGTTGTTTTTGATGGTGTATAAATCAACCTTGTCAGAGAGCCGCCAGATTTCCAAAGTTCCGTTTGCCCGGCCAGCGGCCAGAAACTTGCCATCAGGGAAGAAGTCCAAGCTGCTGATGCTGGTGGCGGGTTCTTTTGATTGGAGGGTCTCCAGACTTCCATCGTCAACCTTCAATAACCGGATGGTCCCATCGTAATAGCCAGTAGCTACCAGATCCCCATCAGGTGATAAGGCCAGGCTGCTTATCCCGCTGCCGAAACTTCGAATGCTGTCCTCGGACATCCAGGAAGATGGCGGCGCTGGCAGAATACCCTTAGTGAGCGGGCTGGTCCAATCGTTCTGCTGGTCGTAAAGCCAGACCTCAGCACACACCCGCCGAATTGAGTTTGGATCACAGGTGGGGTTCAATTCCGTGTAAGCCAGCCAGCGACCATCCGCCGAGATGTTCGCGAACAGGTAAGCGCTTTCTTCCGAGTTGGAAAGCCGAGTCACCCGTTTGGTCTGACCGGTTTGACGGTCATGCAGATAAATGCCTTCGCAGTTCCTTTGCAAGGATCCTGAGAAACAAATGCCCGCGGGTATGGGAGCCAGGTTTTCAGCCTCAGAAAGGAAGGATATATATTGACCATCCCGTGAAATGCTGATGGTCTCGCCCCACGATCCGGTTAAACTATGGAACGAACCGCTTTCACCATTACCCTGTTCTCCGTTACTCGAGAGACTTACCCGTTCGAGCGTGCCGGTCGCCAGGTCTCGCACAAACACATCTGAAAAACCGTTGGTATCGTCTGGTACCAGGTTGGTGGAAGTGGAGGCGAAAGTCACAAAACGACCATCGCTTGCAATGGTGGCATAATACGAGTCGCCGTTTCCAGGTTCTCCCGAGGAGGATGCGTTGAGAGGCTGGAATTCTCCGCGTTGCAGATCATAGAGGAATGCTTCCGCTTGATGCTGGAGGTCTAATTGGTCTGCGATTATGTCGGTATTAAACACCGTGAGGGAGATCCAGCGCCCATCCGCTGAAATGCTGGTCTGTAAATTATTGAAATTCTCATACTCTTGCTTGCCGATCGGGATGCGAGTGCTGCTATCAGTTTGCTGGTCGTAAATAAATAAATCCAGACAATCGCCAGTCAAATTGGAGAGGCAGCTAGTGCTCTTACCGGGGTCGAGACGCTTATCTGAGGACCAATATACCACCCAGCGCCCATCCGCCGAAATCCCTGAAAGGTAGTAGAACAAGCCGGTGCCCCCCTTTTCTGGCGGCAGGCTGATGGCGCGGAGCGAGTCGTTCTCCCGATCATAAAGGTTTAATCCCAGGTTGTCTCCGACCGGCGCGTTGTAGACTACGTAGCGACCATCCCCAGAGATAAGCGATTGCAATAATATCCCAGCAGGGGTAGCGCGAGAGGCGGGTATGGGCAGCGTTTGTAAAGAATGGCTTTTCCGGTCATACAAATAGATTTCAGGGGTAAATCGACTTTGGTCGCTTCTCAGGGAGAATTCCAGGGAAGTAAAGGTGATCCAGCGTCCATCGGTTGAGAGGCTGGGCATCAGGTGGGCAGTCATTTCTGCTTCAGCAGGGCTTTCTAAGACCGGGGTGGGTGAGATCGGGCCGGGCTTTATTTGGGATAAAGGGGGCAGGCGTGTAGGGGTTTGGGTAGGGGGAAAGACTTTTTCGTATTCGATATCGCTCAGACGGGTCACACCCCAGATCAAGCCAACCGCTACTACCATTCCAGCGGCAATCCAGCTTCCCCTGAATACCATATTCAATATGGATTTGTTTCGCCGGGGGCTTTTGAATCCTACCTGGGCACTTTGCCTCAGAACCGCCAACCCAGGGGCATCCAATGTGGGCATGGGCCAGCGCCTGCTCAAGGATTTGCCAAGGGCGCGATCCAAGTCCTGCAATTTCTCAGCGTAAGCCTGGCAATCCTGGCAGCCAGATAGGTGGCTCTCGAGCTGCTCGCGCTTATATGCATCCTCTTTGAGCAAACCGTCCAACGATTCGCCGATCAATTTATAGAAGCGGGTGTGGGGTTTCGATATTTTGCGGTCATGCGCAGGTGGCTGGCAGAGTTCCCTGAAGCGGGTTAACTGCCTGGCTAGCCTGATCTGAGCTCTTCCAAGCAGGTCGGCAATCTTGACCAGGTCCATCCCGAGCACGTAATGTAGAACCACCACCAGGCGTGCTTTGGTGGGCAGTTTCTCGGCAATTTGTAAAATGAATGATCCGTCTTCCCCCAGCGGTTGGGGTCTGGTTGCTGCACCCCAGGGCTGCTCTGGGGGTGATTTAGGCCGTATCTTGTCGATCTGGCCTAGCAGGCGTTGTTGGCGTACCTGGTTGATGGCCAGTTTGTACAACCAGGTGCGCACGCTGCGCTCCCCCCAAAATCGGTCTAGATTTGCACTGGCTTCAGCAAAAGTCCCTTCCACGACGGCGCAGATTTGATGGTTTAAGCGTTTTTCATCCCCCCGCCCGTCCAAAAGGGCGTGTGCCAGGCGGAAGATCTCGCCAGCGTAGCGTTCAACCAGCACTTCCAGCAGGCCAGGGTCTCCAGGGCTGGCATTTTGCAAAGCAAAAGCCAGTTCGACCTCGGGATCAACCTGAGGGTCGAAGGGGTTATGCGGGTTGAAGAATGTATCTGGGTTTTTGGGTTCCTTCACCATAGAACCAAAGCAGTGCTGGTTAGGTTAAATCGAAATCCTGGGTTGAAAGAACCTGCCAGCCAGAGTCAAGACCCGCCTACAGTCGGCAGCTCATGGTCTTGATCAGGCCGGCCCGGCCCAAGCTTTATGATAAAACAATCAGAAGAACCTGCAGCACGGTTGAATCATACCACAGCCCCGAGTGCTCTCTTTTAG
>DAOUET010000178.1:0-2089 GCA_034430155.1 Anaerolineales bacterium | reverse complement strand
CATTTAAGGGCAGACCTCGTATGCGGTCGTCGGCTGAGGCGGGGTCGGTTCCAGCGAGTTGATACTCATTAAGGCCCCCTCCAAAAGATAGGGTATAATTACCGTAGTCAAGAATCTATACCCAGGGAGGAAGCCTTATGAGATTTTATACTAAACATCATCAATTCTACTGCGGCATCGATCTGCATGCAAGGACAATGTACGTCTGCATCATGGACCATGAAGGAACAATCCTTATACACCGGCTACGGCAGAGACTCTCGCTGATGTGCTCCAACCGTACCGGGAGGACATGGTCGTTGAGTGGATCTTTACCTGGTACTGGGTGGCGGATCTGTGCAGCCGCATCGGCATCGAGTTCGTCCTGGGTACATGAAGGCGATACACGGTTGAAAGGTGAATAACGACAGGATCGACTCCCAGAAAATCGTTGCCCTGTTTCGTAGCGGTAAGCTTCCTATGGCCTATGTGTATCCGCAGACAATGCGCTCAACACGAGACCTCCTTCACCGCAGGTTGTACCGTGCTCGTCAGCATGCTCAGCTTCAGACACACATCCAGAATACCAATACTCAGTACAACTTGCCCTCTTTTGAAAAGCGTGTAGACCGCAGCTCAAATCGCACAAGCATAGCAGACCGATTCACCGACCCCATGGTTCGTACCACTGTCGAGGTGGATGTTACACTCATGAATGCCCTTCACGAGCAAATCCTCGCTATCGAGCGACAGATCAACGCACAGGTTCCTGAACATGACCCCGTAGCCGTTCACCTGCTCCACAGCATTCCCGGCGTGGGCAAAATCCTCGCCCTGGTGATCTTCTATTGGTAATCTTCTACGAGATACACGACATCAACCGCTTCCCAAGAGTCGGCAATTTCATCTCCTACGCGCGGCTGGTGAAATGTTCTCACGAGTCAGCGGGCAAACGCAGAACGGGAAAAAACTCAAAGATCGGTAACGTCCACCTGAAATGGGCCTTCAGCGAGGCAGCCTGCCTCTTCCTTCGCCGAAATGAACATGCCAAGCTCTACCACCGGAAATTGGTCAGCAAATATGGCAATGCAAAGGCGTTCTCTATAATTGCCCAGAAACTCGGGCGTACCGTCTATTCCATGCTCAAAAGGAGGATGCCTTTCGATCCAAAACGGTTCTTTGAAACAGTAGGATGAAAAGGGACGGGATGCAGAAGACCCTGTGCCTAACTGGAACATTACAGGATGATGCTCACCCGGTGTCCTATGCTTCAGCTTTCACGCTGCTATCCCGGCACCATAGCACAGTATCCTCGATTCCCACCGACTTGAATGGTCCTGTATCCTGGTCTCTTTTTATTGAGCTCATCGTTTTTCCATTTCCACCGGTCTGCCCCGCGCCGATCCGCCATTGTAACTGAGCCTGCCAAGCTCAGGCAGGGCTCCTCTTTTGATTCGAACCGGGTACCAATATTGTTCTAGGGAGCCTTGAGCTACCCTCCATACGTGTTTGGTGCAGACCCGGTATTGCACCAGTACCTTCGAACCCAAGCCGGATACGGGGAAACGGAAAAACAATGCAGCCCGACTGATTAGCAATGAAAAAGCTTGTCAGGGATACCTATACCCCTTGACTTTGGGGGCCGTATACGTGTTATGCTTCGCTAATACGGACTTTAACAAAATAGGGCAGATTCTTTTTCAAACTCTTCCTGGCTAATCAAACGCAATAACAGATGGCGCACTGTGTATCGATTGACTTTTGCCTGACCGTTCGCTGCCCCGGTTTCGGTTGAAACAAACTCATCAAGAGTGACCTTCCTGACCCACCCGGTCTCAAGGTCAATGTAAATATCTCCCTTATATTCAGAACCTCCTTCAGTTAATACATCTGGCCCTTCGGGGGATTCCATGATCATCTTTAAAGTGCTTTCGCCAGAGTCATATCCAATCAATGTGCAGAGGGCTCCATCAACGACGCTGATGCCTTTAAACTCAAGTGTGATTTCTCCGTTTCGAAAAACCGAGCCAGGCTTGACTGCCGTACCAAGATTGACAGGAGCTTCAGTGAAAGCCGCTGGGTGCACAATCCGATCGCCGACGAGTTTTAA
>DAOUET010000177.1:0-4890 GCA_034430155.1 Anaerolineales bacterium | reverse complement strand
TCAAGATGAAGTTTCCTGAACGGGATTGTCCGACTCCTCCGGGTAGCTCGAAAAAGCCAATCATCCAAGGATCTTCAGCACTCTGGGCTACGCCCACCAGCAAGAGTGATATTCCCAGCAAAATCAGGGCCAAGATCAGCCATTTCACATATCTTTTATTCATAGTACCTATCCTTCACGGGTAAAGCTTTACCTGCCCGTTTGCCGATAGATTAATCACGCCTGGTGGAGCTAACCACAAGCTGCCTTTTGTACCCACCAAGGCTGCACTGCCTCGGGCTGAAAACTGGATATATTTGGATAAAGTCAGCGTTTCTGGATATCCGCCACCCTGGATTTTAATTTTTGTCCCATTCCAGGCGAATTGCAATGCCTGGTTGACGGTGGTATAAGGACGGTCACGGGTTCCATCTCCGTTGCCGCCTCCATATGCAGCATCCACGTACAGCACCCCGCTCAGGTGCTCGAAATAGACCGAGTCCAGGCTGTGTGGTGATTCATCGTCTAGTTGCAGCACGTGTAACTGGCCTTGGATGCCTGGCGCCTGCTTGTCATCCATGTCTCCCACGTCCACCCCTTCAGATTCTTCCCACAAACAACAACCGGGATGACATTCATAGTAGAACAGGTCATTTGGGTCCTGAGAAGAAACCGCGATGCGTTGCCAGTTTGCCTGGGTGGTATCGAAAACATGAATGGCGCACCAATCGCTGGGTTCAAACCAATCCGTTCCGCCGGTCAGTACAAATAACAGGTCACCGCTCTCGGAAAAATCCGCACCTTGACCATGCTGCAGGGTCAAAGGATTTCCGGCTTCATATAAATAATTGGATCCGCTGTAAGTTAGCGCAACCACTGGGGGATTGCTTTCCAACTGCCCCCAATCCAGGGAATAATGATCTATACCGATGATGTTTTTCCAGGACCGGTTGGCAGATATAGTACCTTGCGGGTCCACCGCCAACCAGGATCCGTCCGATTTGATCGTCCCGGAGACGACCATCGGGGCTGACCCTAGGTAATCCAGGCTATCGGTGGTGTGGAAAACCCCCACAGCCTGGGTCGTGCCGGGGCCGCCGCAGGTGTCGTCATTATCTTCTAAGGGGATGACCAGGTAACCATGCCCGTTGTAATTATAATAATCTGGATCACCCAGGTGGTCGAAACCAGCCCCGCACACTTCTGGATAAGTGTCGAGATTACGGTGGATGATCCGGCTTGATTCGGGTAAATTGCCTAGGTCAAATTCGATCGGGATTTTCCACAAATCTTCTTTCTGGGTGATGTACCAGTAGGCATCGTCATGCGTCATGCCCTGGGTTTCTGCGTGCCACCCGGGACTGGCGTCCGCCGGGTAGACCCCGATATGACGGGTGTACATTTCGTATGGTCCCAGGCTGCCGGGAACCGTTGCCGCAGTATCCCCAGCAAGACCAGCGACCAGGATGCAACAAATGGTAAAGATCAGTAGCTTGTTCATGAGAGTCGCCTCGGTCGCGTGCTATTGCAAGGTAACCAAGATCAGGATCTGGCCTTGCTCGCCTCCTGCCAGTGCCTGCATGGCTTTGCCCAGGATGGCGCCCTGCGCCTGGGCGATATCCTTCACAACCATTGCAAAACCAGGGGTGGGGGAGGTGGTCAATAAATCTCCTGGCGCAACTGCCCCGTAGGATCCATCCACGTTGCAGTATACCTGTCCGGCCAAGGCGACCTGAATGCTGTAGTCGTCAACCCCTAATTGCACACCGGAGCCTAACCCCTGTGCCCCAGCGATTACCCCGGCGACTTTTTTATCATAGGGTTGTGCGCTGAGGGTCAGTTTACCGGGATTGTCCGCATCGATCACCACCACGCTGCCTTGCGGTAGGTCCGCATCACCTGAAAGGTTGAAACCTTCAGCATAATCCAAACCCTCGCCCAACTCGACCAGGGTAGCCCCGGTCGAGAGGCTCCTGACCTGAAGGTTACCAGCGAAGATAGCTGCCAGCCCATCTGTGCCACCCTGGGCATAAATCGCAGGCCCACCGCCTTCATTCCCAGCTGCCAGTGCGGCGTGTTCATTGGATTTGGTGACTGCTTTGATGCCATTATAGGTGTCGCTTCTCCCGGTTACACCCACACCACCAGCGCTGTGTCCATACACCCCGCTCCACTCGCCCGGCCCACTACGTCCGGTCCAACCGACCACGCCATTGGCATTGGTGCTCTCACCTTTGACTCCGGCTGAACCGGTGCTGGTTCCACGCACGCCGTTTCCGTTTGTGCTTTCACCCCAGACACCGTCGTTATCTCCGGTCCCATATGTGCCGGTGTGTCCACCGACACCGTAAACTCCAACCCCGGCGCCGGTGCCATGTACACCGTGTAATCCTGTGGGTGGAGTCCCGTTCGTCACACCACTGCTGCCCACAATGGCGATGTTGTTGCGGCTCCAGGCTTCCACTGCGTAGCCTCCAGCCTGGTTACCGAAGTGGATGGTGTCAATCCCCGAGCTGGTGATACTCGCCCCGGGTTTTAAGCTCAAGGCGTAGGGTACAGCCGTCAGCATCTGGCGCGGGGATAAGGTCTGTCCGTTGACTACTACCTGCAACCATAGGGATTGCCCATCGAAGGCATCATGGGGCACATTTAGCTTGACGGTGAATAACCCGTCTTTTACCGAGACGCCAGTGAGCACGATGTCACTGCCAAGCTGGATACCAGCGGTAGCGTCATTCCATACCTGGAAGGTCAGATTGAAGGACCCGTTCAGCGGTTGACCACTGGCATCGGTCAACCGTCCCTGGTAGGTGATGGTGCTGGGTAGCATACCGGATACGATCAACCCGGTTCCAAAGTCAGGGTTTCTGGAGGCACCTGGTAGAACGCTGCCGGCGCTGAGTAACGAGGTTAGTAAAATAGTAATGAGAATAAGAAGAAGAGGTCGCCTGGTTTTCATTTTTAGCTCCTTTATTGAAATTTACTCCCAAATCCTTCATGAGAAGGTTTCTCCATTGACAGGTGAATCCTAAAAATGCCGTACGCCATGGACCGGCATGAAGATATTCTATTAATCGCCTGATTAACAATAAAGATCGCGGGATTACCAGCTAAACTACTGGAAAGCGTAAGATCGGTGGAATTCAGGCGGCTTTGGGTTTAATCGATGCGTTTCGCTCGCTACCAGGGCTGGAAAAGAAATTTGAATATGCTGAATCAGCTATTTTCGATAAATAGCTGATTCATTAATTTCATTATATAAAAAGTATCATAGGGAGTCAACTACTTCATGATAGGGTTCGCTCGTAATGCGCAGCAATTAAAGTGGGGAAGACTCTACAATCTGCCCAAAAACCACAGAAATTAATTCTCTTGTAAACCCACGATATTCGCCTTCTCTAGAAGTAAATCGCCGCGATCTGGATTGGATCGAAATCCACGATAAATCATGTGGTTGATTGTTTTCTTGAATTGCTGAAAGGTATAGTTTGAATTTTAGAAATAGGAATATTCAAAGTGAAGAGAAAAGTATTGACTTAATAGTTTATATATGTTATACTTCAATAAATGTGAAGTATATAAAACATAAACCTAATGTAATTGGAGGGAGGCTGTCCGTGTTTCACGAAAGAAGGTTAAAACCAGATCGAACTCTTTGAGGTTTGGTCATTGTCGTGGTAATTGCGGGGATCTTTGGGCTGAGTGCATTGCTCTTTGGCATCATTCCCGGTTTCTACATCCTCGGCGGCTTAGTCTGGATTTACGCTTTGTATAATCTGCTCGTATTCGTACGTATGGGCAACCTGGCTCATTTGGTACCTACGGCATATCTCATTTTTCTAGGCTTCATGCTATTTCTGGCGCCTTATTTTGGTCAAAGGACTGAGTCAGACCTCGGCTATCGGATTGCCTGGTTCTCCGGTATTTTGGTCTTTGGAATCCTGATGATCTTTGTAACCATCACCAAAAAGGTGAAATGGCGCGGGCGGGAGATCTTCGAGCTGGCAGCCGAGCCGGTGGACGATACCGGGGACGGATATACGCCCCGCCCACGCCCGGTTGGAAGGGTTGAATTCACCCAGAGGGAAATCCTATCCTTTGCCAGGTTTATCAACAGTAACTTGATCGCCATCGCTTATGTCAGCCCGAGAAAAGTGACCTTTATGCCGGTCAAGATGGGTGACGAATTTATGCAATTTCTCCGGCTATATCGACCGAATGACGAGTCTACCTGGATCAATTTCGACTTTGAAGGGGATGTGTCGGTTCACATCTCTCACAAAGACTATTTAGATTACCGGGAGCCGTTGGCCTTCGATAAATTGTGCGAGTCCCTGGGACAGTTATTTGTCAATTTCGCTGAATTACATAAAAAAGGAGAGGGTGTCCGCATTATCGACCGGCTGGATGCGGTTGGGCTAAGTTTCTTTTCGTAAGTGATGCCATGGATTTCAAAACAGCTGCTCAACTAAGTTTCTACTTAGCAAAAGACTACGCCGAAGACATCTTCAGATTACTGGTGAACTACCAGGCTGTCTCGGCCTCGGAGGTGGCAACCCGGCTCAACCTGCATATCAAAACAGCCCAGGATTTCTTGGAGGGCCTGGCAGAGCTGGGTGTCTTGTCAAAAGAGGAGGTTTTTGAGAAGAAACGCCCTTATTTCCACTATGTACTGGATCAGGACAGATTGGTTATTGATATCGATTTGATGCAGATCAAACGCCAGCCCACCAATGATCTACTTTCCCAGCAAATCCGGGAAAAAGAGAACGCCGGGGCGAGGTTTTCGGTGGCGCGTAGCGATGATTACATCACCAGTGTGACCATTTGGACTGGGGATACCAGGAACAGGCAAGAGCGAAAGATCAAATTGACCACCCCACAAGGAAAGTTCCTCTACCACCTGCCATT
>DAOUET010000176.1:0-4170 GCA_034430155.1 Anaerolineales bacterium | reverse complement strand
AATCTGGTAGAGATTGGGCGGCGGCGGCGAGAATGGGTGGCAAAAAGCCAAATGCAGCCAGCGCAAGCCCCATTACATTATAAACTGCCGTAAAGACGAGATTCATCTTGACGACGCCCATCGTCCGGCGGGCAATGGCCAGGGTGTGCAACAAACGGGAGATACGGTGGTAGCGCACGGTGTAACCGTTGCGTGCTGCCGCAACACCAAAAGCGGAAGCGAGATAAGATTTTCCGCTGCCGGTGGGGCCGAGCACCAGGATGTTATTGCGGCTGGCGATCCAGCCGGATTGACCAAGCTCGAGGATCAGGCGGCGGTCGAGTCCACGAGCGGGGGAGAAGTCCAGGTCTTCGAGGCTGGCTTGCATGGGGAAGTTGGCAGAACGAATGTTGCGTTTGATGCGATTTTCGCGGCGCTGGGTACATTCGGCATCCACCAGCAAGGACAGCCGGTCTTCGAAGGTCAGGTCGTTGTATTTTGGGTTGGCTTGCTGTTCACGCAAAGCGTTGCGGAAGGTGGACAGGCGTAATTCCAGCAGTTGGTCATTGAGAGCTTGTAGGGTCATGGGATCTCCTTGTCATTGGTAATAATTGCTGCCACGCACATTTTCGTGGGCTGGCAGGGGTGGCTCAGGGGAGGTGGCAGTTGCCAGGCGTTCCAGTTCGGATTTCACATCACGATAGGAGCGCAGATCCGCTTCTAGCAAGATCTGGCAGGCTGTTTCCAGTTAGGCGTGCGGATGCTGGCGAGCCAGGTTGAGAATACCGAGACAGGAGCGGTAGGCATGCTGCGGGTAGCGTCTGGATTTCAGCATCGCGGTAACAAAGGCTGCTGTATGCGGGCCGATTTTGCTGGCTTCGCGCTGGAACCAGTCCCCGTTGGCATTGAGCACGAAGCGATGATTGGCAGGCATGTGTTCGGGGCGGGTGGAGAAGCGTCCCTGGTCCAGGCTGCGAGGGTGCACACTCACCTGCTCCCCGTGGTGGAAGATGGACACCATGTTCTCGGTAGCACGAATGCGCACTTCCTGCCGCACCAGGTAGTGGGGAACACTGTAATAATGCCCTTCAAAGGCCACATGGTAATCAATATTGACCTTGGCGTTCTTCCAGGTGGCGAATTTGTATGGGCGTTCCGGCAGGGGATCCAGAACTGGTTGATCCAATTCTTCGAAGAGTTCCTTGCGCGATTTCCCCAAATGCTGCATTTCGCGCTCGTTCAATGCCTGGAGCAGCGGCGCGATGGCACGGTTGGCCTCGCCCACACTGAAAAACGTTCGGTTGCGCAATGGCGCCAACACCCAGCGCTCCACGTTCTGAACGCTGTTTTCAGCGTGAGCCTTATCACGCGGTTTCCTCACCCGGGCAGGTAAGACTGCCACCCGGTAATGTTCGGCAAATTCCTGGTAGCTGGGGTTGAGTTCGGGTTCGTAACGATGTGGTGTTTTCACACCCGATTTGAGATTGTCCGGCAGATAGTCTTAGGCACACCCCCGAAAAAGGTGAGAGCACGCACGTGACCACCCAGCCAGTGATGAAGTTCCTGTGAGGGTTGAACCTCGGCGTAAATGTAGTTGCTGGCTGGCAGGGTGGCCACAAAGACCTGCGCCTGGCTGACCTCCCCGGTTTCCGGATTGGTGATCGGTACGGTCATGCCCGCATAGTCCACTTCCATTTCCTCCCCGGCTTTGCGCGGCAGGCGCATGGTGTTCGTGCGGGACTTGTTCCAACGCTGGTAGTGCTCCCTGAACTGAGTGTATCCGTATCCGTCCTGGTGTTTCTCGTGATACTCCTGCCAGAGCAAGGTCAATGTCACGCCACGCTTGGCAAGCTCACGGTGTATTTCTTCCCAGCTCGGCATTGGGCGAGCCGCCCCTTTCTCTATGGGTTTGTCCGGAAACAAACGGCGATACAACTCCTCATCGCCCATTCCTTCAGGCAAAGGCCAGCCCAGACCGGCGTGCTCGGCTCTAGCCAGGTATTCTCCCACCGTGCTGTTGGAAACATTGTATACCCGGGCAATGCCCCGGTTGGACAGTCCAGCCTGATGATGTAATCGAATGACTTCTCTGATCTTGCGCACTGGTAATCGCTCCTGCGGCATCCTGACCTCCTCGATGATTTGGAAGTAGGATACCCTGTTCGGCTTGATTTCCAGCGCTCATCCCCCGGCCTAGAAGTGTGCGGCTTCCACTGTTTAAGGTGTGCGGCTTACTCCGTTTAACCTGTGCGACTTACTCCGTTTAAGGTGTTCGCCTTGCTCCGTTTTATGCAAGTGATAAATGTCACAACATTAAACACGCCTTACCCATCGACTTCGCGCTAGTTTTTCGAAGCCCATTCGTTCGTACAAGGCCTCAACCCTTCTATGGTCCACCTCGACTTCCAAATCAACCGCCAGGCAACCTGCCTTTTCTGCTTCTTTCATCAATCTCTCGATCAGTAAAGTTCCTATTCCTGCATTTCGATAACCTGGTAAAACATATAACTCGTCCAACCAAGCTGATTTGCCACCATGCTCAAGCGTCCAGGCAAATGGAATAACAGCAATCCCGACAGATTGATCCCCATCCTTCGCTGTCAAGGCGAATCCCAGTTCCTCATGGGTGAGCAAGTGGATTATGGCGGCTTCAAGTTGATCAAGGTCAAACTCAATTTCATGCTCAAGAAATTGTTTTTGCATGAGATGGAGGAGACCGGGGAGGTCTTTTGGTTTGGCTCTATAGATGTTCATAGGTTTTAAAGGTTTGTTCTCAAGGGACCCATCGATGGGCATCACCCACGCGGTGGTTGGCAAGGGCTCCCGCGCGGGTATGACTCAATTGAAATCCACGATCCTACACTTAAGCCAGAGTTTAGCCATCACTTTCCTTCTTAGCCCAGAGATAGGCTACAGCCAGGCGGGTTGCGCCACGCAAGCTACTTTGCTCCGGTTGAATTGCTGGAAATCGACACGCTTACCCTCGGGCGACAGCCCGGCCTGCGTGGAAGCGGGGTTGGGTGCACCCATTCTAAAAACTAGAATAACGATTGTTGAAATTCATTTGTTTTCGTATGTTTGACGTGTAATTTTCGAAGAACATAGTAAATGTTTTCCGTGATAGGTTCTCCAAAATCATCATGTCGCTCAACGTCAAAATAACGATCTTTCAAGTAAGCTAATAACAACATTTGTATTGTTAGCAATGTTATTCGCGTGCTTAAAGCAATCAGCTTTGCATCTAGAAATTGAATATCTTCTTTAGCTCCAGGAATTGGCATCGCCAATGTGCCGTGAGCAAATTTATTGCGAATTCGCCGTACAACATTGATGCCAACTCCAGATATACCCACATGCGGTTCTAGTTTGAACAAATCGAGAATGCTGTCATGATAAGAGAGTTTTTTTAGGGTTTCTCTTAATTCTGCCGTTGTCTCATTGTAAAACGTCAACAACTTTTCTGGCTCATATTCGTTTTTCAGGTAGAAAATTGCTTGGTCGATAGGACTTTGTTGCCCAGGCTTCAACTTTTTTGGTATCTTTGGAGGGTTGATTATTTTAATTACTGTTTCTAAACTTCCCCATACAAAACTGAAAATTGCAAGCCATGTAGTTAGTTGTGTAATAAGTTCGCTTCTTTTATCTTCATATTGTCTAGCAACGCCACACATCATTAAAGAATCATCGTAATAGCCTGTGAGTACACTTACATTCTCTATTCCAGCCGCAATATCCAGCCACTCTGCGGCATTTGACCAGACAAGGATTTCATCATCTCTAAATCGAGTATGTTCGGAATACCGACCATGTAGCTCTATTTCATAAATTACCATAGATAATTCGTAGCAGTGCTTTCGCAAAGTCAGATGTTTTCTGGCTTCATTTTCTAACTGGTCAAAAGAGTCGAATCTACGAATCCAATTTGGTAATACCAAATCCCTGAGCGTTCTAGCAAACAATTTTTCTTCTTCCGAAGATGTATAACTGAGAAAAATTGCGATTATTTGGTCAATATAGCATGCCAACGAAAAGCCATCTTTTGCGTTACAGATGTCTTCTATTAAATTCTGGAACTCTTCGTAATGTTCTAATTGTTTAATATGGTCTCTTAGCATAACATGACCTAGAATTATGATGGCTCAGTTTGTACGCCCAATTGGTTGATAAGCCAACAGATTAATGCTCAATTTC
>DAOUET010000175.1:0-3249 GCA_034430155.1 Anaerolineales bacterium | reverse complement strand
TGGGAGACGACTGACCACCCGCCTCCCTGAGTCCTTGGGGGCAGGCTATGACCCATCTGTCTCAGGCAGGGGATCAGGTTTCCTGGCGACTGAAGTCGCTGCGACAAGAACCCAAAATCCGCCCTTCGTCGTGCTGGTTTGCGAGCAGGCATACCCGCGCTGGTCATCCCGCATATCGCCGACCAGTTTTATTGGGGGCAGCGAGTTTACGAATTAGGGGTCGGGCTAAAGCCAATTCGGCGTGCGAAACTGGATACAAAAGGATTGGCGGCTTCCCTTGACGGATTGGTGCGAAACGAAAAACTGCATGTTTCAGCTTCCCTGCTTGGCGAACAGATCCGTGCCGAAAATGGTATTGAAAACGCGGTGCGACTGATCGAGGAGAGGTTTGTTTAGTCAGTATCTTATCTTCAGCAAAGGAAGTGCGTAAAGAAAATCATCAAGCCACCAGCTAACCCCGGCTTGCACTTGACCACCTTCGGCATAGGTATATGAAGCGCAGGCCGTTGGGTTGCTCCGGTTAGATACTACCTTTTGAGTAGCGGTGTGCGATTGGATGAATACACCATAAAGGGCACATCTAGTTCGGATGATCCCAGGCGAGTGGTCGAACGGGGTTATGACCGGGTAGCTCACGAGTACGCTGGTCTTGAAGGGGAGTCAAAATGGCCCCGAATGCGATGGCTCAGAAAGCTATTGAACGGGTTGGAACCCGGCTCGTCGGTTCTCGACCTGGGCTGCGGCTCAGGCGATCCTGCCGACCCGAAAATCTCGGAGGAGCACCAGGTTACCGGAGTTGATATTTCAGGGGCGCAGATCAACTTGGCGCGGCAAAACCTGCCAGCTGGCCACTTTCTACATGGAGATATCAGCACGGTAGGGTTCCCTCCCGCCTCCTTTGATGCGGTGATATCCTTTTACACGCTGGAGCATATTCCCCGTAAGGAACATTCCACCATCCTAAAGCGTATCTATAAATGGCTCCGAGCCGGAGGTTTCCTGCTCATAAGCCTTGAGGCAGGTGATTACAACGATGTCATGGGCCAGTGGCTGGGTGTACCGATGTTTTTCAGTTGCTACGACCCTGAAACCATGAAACAAATGGTCAAAAAGGCGGGATTTGAACTACTCGAAACTGCTATCGAGACTCAGGTGGAAAGGGGCAACCAGGTACCTTACCTGTGGTTGCTTGACCGTAAGCGGTGAGAAAACCGTGAAGGTATCGCCCAGGCCAAGGTAGAACTGGTCGTCAAGCACCTGTTCACCTATGCCGCCTGGGCAGATAAATAAGTCAGCATGGTGCAGGAAACCACCCTGGACGACGTCACTTTAGGTGTTAATGAACCCATCGGCGTGATCGGCGTCGCCTGCCCGGACGAATACCCCCTGCAGGCTTTCGTCTCGTTGATGGCCCCAGCCATCGCCCACGGCAACCCCGTTGTCCTGATCCCCAGCCAAAAGCACCGCTCAGCGCTACGGATTTCTACCAGGCACTTGAAACCTCCGATGTGCCCCCCGGAGTGGTCATCATCGTCACCGGCGAACGCGACCACCTCACCAAAACCCTCATCCAGCACGAGGACGTGGACTCGGTCTGGTATTTTGCCAGTGCCGAGGGCAGTCATCAAATCGAATACGAATCAGCTACCAATATGAAACCCATCTGGATCAATTACGGTTTCCAACGCGACTGGACCAGCCTCGAATAAGGCGAAGGCCACGAGTTCCTGCACGAAACCACTCGGGTCAAGAATATCTAGGTGCCCATAGGCGAATGATCGCATTACGCCTTTGTGAGGGAAAGGCCAAGGAGATCAGCGAATCTATGAAGGTATAATTGGATGTAATCTTTGCCGTGCTATTTCGAGAAACCAGAGGGACAAGGCGATAAGATTGAATCACTCCAAGAAAATCCGGGTAGCTATCCTCGATGACCATCAAGGTATCCTCGACGGTTATCTATTTCGATTGAGCCAAACTTCCGACATCGAGATTGTCGCGACCGCTACCTATGCAGAAGCTCTGGAACCTTTGTTGGCTCAACACAAACCTGAAGTCTTGATACTTGATGTATTCGTTCCTACCTCACCTGAAAATCCGAACTACTATCCAATTTTTCAAGTCATTCCAAAATGGCTCCAAAACTATCCGAATCTATCGATTCTGGTCATTTCGGCACACAACCTGCGAACTCTGGTCAAGGCCGTTATCGAGGCAGGAGCCAGCGGTTACATCCTGAAGGATGACCAAGCCACGATCCAGGAATTGGGAAGTGTTATCCGCTCAGTTGCCAGAGGAGGAATTCACTTCAGTAAGCAGGCGCACCAGCATATCCTTGCACAAACTTCTGAGGAGTCTTCGTTATCTCCGCGCCAGTTACAAGCCTTGTCATTGTGCGCTGCTTATCCAGATGCAACCACGGCTGAACTTGCCGGCATATTGGGAGTAGCCCACTCCACCCTGCGTAACCTTCTCTCTGGCGCATACCTCCGCCTGGAGGTAAACAATCGGACTTCCGCCATCGCCAAGGCTAAGCAATTGGGCTTGATCACTCCTCACGAACCAATCTCAGACCCATTTCTCAAGAAAGATCCAGATTCTGATCGCTGACGAGGCGTATTCTTGAATAACAAGCCCTCCCCTCCCTTGCTAATCGCATATGGACTGCCAGCGGGGGTGTTTTTGGTTCTTGTCCTGTACAGTTATGCCAAGATATATTTAATTCCGTATACCGGGTTCGATATCTATCCGAGTGTTGGGAGAGTGATTGGAATTTATATAGAGGATCCGGTCAGCCAAGGAATCCAGCTAGGGGACAGAATCCTCAAAGCGGGTGCAATTGATTTTGAGGTTTACAAAACAGATATGCGCCAGCCGTTATTCGAACGCCTCCAAACTGGCGATGTCGTCTTGTTGAAAATCCAACGGGGCCACCAGGAGTTCACCCTGGATTGGGTGGTCCCAGGTCCAACTCCCAGAGCAATCATCGACCGGCTCGATACCCTTTGACTGCCCTACCTGATGTGGGCAATGGGCACAGCAACCCTTTTATTAGTGTGGCCGAAAGACATACGCTGGCGAACCCTGGTTGCCTACTATTACCTGACTGCGGTATGGGTGGTTACCGGGCTGGTCTCTGTAGGGGCAATCTGGTACAGCCCGATCATCATGCGGATGCTGCTCTAGCTGTGTCTGCCGGTTTATCTCCAGTTGCACTGGGTATTTCCCCGCCCGTTAGGCAGCCTACCA
>DAOUET010000174.1:0-1735 GCA_034430155.1 Anaerolineales bacterium | reverse complement strand
TGGAGGCTTGCTTGGGCTTGGTTGTCATGCTGCGTCAGAATCAACAAATACCTGCAAGGGCTTTAAGACGGATCGTGCCGAAGGGGTCAAAATATGCCACCACTTTATGTAGTCCAGCCAGGTGCCAAGTTACGAATCAATAACCGCCGTTTACAGGTAGAGCTAGATGGGGAGGTGATGGCCAGCCTACCCCTAGCCCACGTTACCCAGGTAGTGTTGTTTGGCAATATTGGCCTGACCACACCGGCGATAAGTGCACTCTTGGAGCGAGGTACCGAGGTGGTTTTCTTGAAACAGGATGGTCGCTATCGCGGCCGCTTGATAGGCAGCCTGACACCTCATGTTCCCTTGCGCCGTGCCCAATATGCCTGCTTGGGAAAACCTAAATTTGTGCTAGAGATGGCTAAAGGATTCGTTGCCGCCAAATTGGCTCACCAGCGAGCGTTATTGCTGCGCCATAATCGTGAGCGGCAAGATCGAGAAATTAACGTTGTCGTCGAGAAAATTCGACAGGCCCAGAATAACATTGGGCGGAAAACCACGCTTTCGAGCTTGCTTGGTTTAGAAGGTTCTGCCACCGCGGCTTACTTTCGCGGTTATAGAGGTTTGATTGATGCAAAGTGGAGATTTATGGACCGTAACCGGCGTCCTCCCCGGGACCCAGTCAACGTTCTGCTTTCCTTCGGTTATACACTTCTGACAGAAGTCGCCAGTGGCGCGGTGCAGACCGTGGGGCTGGATCCGTACGCTGGATTCTTGCATGAAGTGGTTTACAATCGTCCCGGACTAGGACTGGATTTGGTGGAAGAATTCCGTCCGGTTGTCGATGGCGTTGTACTGTGGTGCTGCAACAGTGGCCAATTAGATTCAGACCATTTTCAATCCGGATCTCCTGAGCGACCGGTAATTCTGAACGAAGACGGAAAGCGTCGTTTCTTACAAGCTTATGAGCAACGCCTCGAGGTGCGCTTTACGCACCCAATCCGGGGAATTAAGTTTCCACTGCGTCAATGCATCCAGGAGCAAGCTCGCCAGGTTGCCAAACGCATTCTGGACGGAGAACCAGGCTACCAGGGGATGGGGTTCCGGTGATGGATCGCAGTTTTTACGTCGTAGTATATGATGTTGTAGAAGATAAGCGCCGCTTGAAGGTGGCTAAATACCTGGAATCGATGGGTGATCGAGTGCAGTATAGCGTTTTCGAAGTCTATCTCACGCCTAAAGAGTTGCAGGAGGTGATGAAAAAGCTGGCAACGCTCATCGAGGCAGAGGAAGATGGCATAAGGGTGTACAATTTATGCACTGCTTGTAGAGAGAAGGTGCACAGTCTCGGGCAGGGGGTGATAACACCACCGCCTGGATTGATCATCGTTTAGGCAAAATCTGGTAAACTTGTCAATGAAAGTAAGAGAACCAATATAAATAACCCTAGTTTGCGCACCCCCTACCGAAAATTCGCCCAAAAGGTGATTTTATAAGAGGGGGGTACGCAGTAGAAGTCTCGGTGGGAGATAAACCTCATGATTAGGTTTAAAATTACCTTCTGGTGGGAGAAAGGGATCAAATTTAGACGTTTTCATTGGGGAAAAACGGCCTTTTCCGCCAGTTACCTCCCACCACAAAAGTGCGTCAGAATCAATAAATGCCCGCGAGGGCATTAAGACTGAGTATGTTGAGGACATCGAATATAATGCCAGTGTCAGAATCAATAAATGCCCGCGAGGGCATTAAGACC
>DAOUET010000173.1:0-6396 GCA_034430155.1 Anaerolineales bacterium | reverse complement strand
TGGGCGGATAGTTCACCACGGCGGTCCCAACAGATCAAGGTTACCCGGTGGCCGAGTTCCAACAGCGCGCTGGCCTCGCGTTCAACGCGCGGGTCGGGGCGAAAGGCGTTGGTGAGAAGCATGAGGATGTGCATGCTGTGATTTAGGATCTTGATAATTGCTCGAATTGGGCTGACAGCTGTTCTGTCAGCCTTCGTCGAGTATATCGACGGATGACTGTCCAATCAGGATGCCAATCCCATTGCCGGTGTTTCCAGGCGGAATAAAGGTTAGCGACCGCATTGGCAATAGCTGACGGATTATTTTCGACGGTTAAACCCGTCTGGGTTTCAGTGATCAAACTCTGGGCAACCCCTCCAGGTGGAACGATTCCAATAATGGGGCGGTTGGCGGAGATATATTCATACAACTTACCACTGTAATTACCGATATTTTCCGGGCAAACATCCAGGATGAGGATAAACGTAGTCGTTCTTGAACGTATTTCGCCAAGTTCTTTGTGAGGAATGTAATCGTGAACTTCGAAGGGGGGATGGTCAGGTATGAAGTTCTTGGCATTTTTCCCGACAAATATCACTTTGATCTCTGAAAGCGGGATGCGACCACTTTCCATAAGGGTTTCTATGGCTGTGAGGAATTGATGGGGGTGCCGGTTTCGATAAAAGCTGCCCAAATGGGTGAGTGTGAAATGCCTATGATCAGGAGGAAAACGCAGGGGTTTAATATCTGCGTCGTCATAACCATTCGGCAGGACTAGGAATTTCCCAGGCCGACCTTGGGAGTTGTCTTGCATCTCTTCGAGCCAGGGCCTGGACACACAAGACACACGATCAGCAGCCGCGAGAACTCTCCTTTCTAAATATCGGTTGAGAGTCCGGTAACCTGGCAGATAGGGTATGATCAGATTGTGGCTCCATGGATCTCTGAAATCGGCGAACCAGGGGATCTGGAAACGCTGTTTTGCCCACAATCCTACCAAATGTGCGCTATATGGGCCAGAAGTGGTGTAGACAACCTTTGGTTTTTCACGTTCAACGATTTCCACGAGAGGAGAGCGGATCTTTTTTGACCAGAAGATTGCTGCATCCGGGATTTGGAGTAAAAGGTTCAAGAAAACGACCAATCTATCGAGTTTCAATCTGGCAGCTTGAGACTGGAGCCTGGCAATGCTAAAGGCGGGGAACCGGTGGATCGGGATGCCAGCGGGTATGTCGGAGAGCAAGGTGAGATCCTGCACCTGACCAGCATCTGCGGTCGTGGTGATAACGATAGGTTTCCAGCCAAACTCTGGCAAATATTTGACGAACTTCAGGCTTCTTTGGACCCCAGCGCCGCCGTGGGGTGGAAAATTGTAAGCGATGAAGAGCACAGGGCGCAGTTTCATTGGTCGGTAAACCTGCCAAAATATGCCCGTCGTTCGGGCGTAGAACAATACCTGCATTGGCAAGAGTAGTCCACGGGGACAGCTACCCTGGTTCTTTCAAAGACAGCTTGGTGCTTAAAAAGCAGACAAGAATGGCGTTCGGGGAAATATATGTAGGGAAAGATTCGGATGCCATCTTCATGGTCCTCCCGATGAGCGTCGTGTAAAAAGACGATACCATCTCCATTGGCTACATGGTGGGCAAATTTGAGAGCAGACAAACGTTCGCCGCCATCTATGAATACTAAATTAAAGGTTCTACCATAACGGAAAATTATGGATAAATCCTCGCCAGGGGGTAAATAGAGCATTTGTACTCTTTGAGGATCAAATCTTTTCTTATAGTGGTTATACCAATCCAGATCCGTTTCCAATGCGATGATTTTGGCATCAGTGTATTTTATGAAAATTTCCGTTGAGTAACCGGGACTAAATTCGAGAATGTTATTAAATCTGATTGCCCTGCATAAATGAAGCAGTGGGGTTTCAAATGATACAAAAGTGGTGCCACGTTTTGTGTTCTTGCGAACACTTTTTAATAATCTGCGGATAAGTTCAGGAAGGGGAACTTTCATTATGGACAAGGTTTCAGGAAGTTGATGAGGGGTTTTGTTGAAGAAAGATATTCTTCGATTTTGATTTTCGACCAGTATGGCTTGAATTCACTTGAACTCATCTCGAAATTCTGCTTTTCCATGGGATTAAAGGCAAAAGCCCGATTCATGTCTACAAAGGGCACTAATTGTTTTCATCCTTTCTCCAGCGATGTAGATAATTAGATAGATCCAGATGAAGCCGGAAACGAAAAAAGCGATAAAGATAAAATGGGATTAAGGCTTGAAATGGTTGTAACTTTCCCAAATTAGGTAAGATGAAGCCTGTCTCAGTACCGTAGGATGCTCGCCTTTTGCCGTTCAAATAATACGGCCTCCATTTCGAAGTTTCCGATTTTCCGATAAGGGTTTTGTCGAGATGCGCAAACCGGTCTTGAAAAGATGAATCGCAATACATGATCGGATATTCTTTGCCAAAGAATTTCTCAATATACCATCTATTGCCACTGCCACTCTCTTTTTCACAATCGTGAACCGCGATAAACTCAATATTCCGGAAACGCCTGAGGATTGAAAATAACAGAGGTGGCATGTTGCGCCCTTTAGGGCCGTCGATGAAGAAGCCTGCACTGCGTGGCTCATTTTTCCATAGCGTTTTAATTAAAACTCTTGAATCACCTTCCTCCACGCGGGCAAAGGGATAGGGTTCCAGGCGATGGCTGGAGTAAGGAAGGCAATTTTCCAGGTTATAACCCATGGTCACGAATTCCACCTCGCCACCGTTGCGTTTTAAAGCCTCACAAATGAAGTTAGCGCTATATCCCTTATACGTCCCTGATTCGATGAACAATTCTGGCTGGGTACTCCGAATCATGCTCCATAAGAAGTACATCTCAGTGTTGAGAGGGTTCCTCTCTGAATAAGCGACCCGATCTAAAAAGTCTGTGAATTCAA
The DNA here is from genome assembly GCA_034430155.1 of Anaerolineales bacterium. Taxonomy (GTDB): domain Bacteria; phylum Chloroflexota; class Anaerolineae; order Anaerolineales; family UBA4823; genus DAOUET01. The sequence goes on along the minus strand of DAOUET010000173.1, from coordinate 3,465 downwards.
CTAAATATTTGTTATCTTTGAAAAAATGGTTGTGAAGGTGAGGGTCCATTTCTCACGCGTTTTGTAATCTCCGTTTAATCGAACGCGACTTTAATAATATCCAATTGAGCGTTGAAAATATCCAAGAAAACCTGGCAACCCAGAATTTGTTTTTCTCTATACGGTAAATCAGGTTTGATCGGGCAGTGCCCTTTCCGTGCCAGATGAGGCTATCAGGCATAAACCTGGCATCGTTATATTTTGCTGGTAGCGGATAGAAGGATAATCCATCCTTCAGGCGGAGATAGGTGAGGTAAAGCAGCTCCTGATCAATATAGGACACGATCTTTTCTTCCAGGAGATGTAGTTCTAGAGGCCTGCCAGAGGCAACATATCCCTGGAGCGCCAGATTATATTCGTGAGCGAATTTCAATCCAACGGAGGAAGGACGAATGGCAATCACGCCACTGTTAAACCGGGAAGCAAATTGCGAACCAGCTGGGCCCAAATGGTTGAGCTGGGGGCGATGTTTTATCATAAGGTCATAACGGTCAAGGTCGTGAAACAAATCGGTGAGAGGACCCCGCACCAGCGTATCTGCATCCAGGTAAAGGAGTTTTTGGCGATATTTTTCCAGAGCTTTTTCTATAGGAATGGAGCGGGCGCTACACATTATGCCGCGCCAACGCTCGCTTTGAAAGGGCCAGCTTACCCTCTCGAGCACAATATCAGGATGCCATTTCTGGATGGTTTCATCCGGGGTATTTTGGTCGTTGACTAAAAACAAATAGAAAGGCTGCTCGGGCATATGGCGGGCGCAAGATTTGATCAAGCAGAAGGCTTCGTTAAGGAAAAGCGCGTCGCAGACAGTCAGAATCATCTCGGATCATCCCATAGAGGAGGTGAGAGTTGTGCTAAAAAACTCTCGATGGAAAATACCGTCTCGTTCTGTAATTTTGTAGATGCAATTTTTATCCATTTGATCTTTGACTAAGCGAGGATATGGATAAAACTTCTGGGGATCATACCTCTGAAGAAAGGGATATACATAGTTTTGGAGGTAAATCTCAGCAGCTTCATCTATGTCGACGGTCTGATATTTTTGTTTGATCGAGGCCTGTACGAATGACTCTAAGGTGGGATATCGCTTAAAATCGCCGAGCTGGCGCCAATTGGTCCGCTCGGAACGAAAAAGATAGTTGCGATCGGATTTAATATTACAATGCATCCAAAGGGGTTTATCCAATTCCTTTCGCCTCCATCTAAGCAAACGGTTAAAGGAGGTCCCTTCCCAGCGACCTAAACGCATGAATCGAAATCCCGGGAAAACCCTGTAAACTCTTAGAGTTGGCCCAGTTATGGGTGGTGGTACATAGCGTCCAGGATCATGAGGCCCTAATTGAATTGAAGAGCGCTCTTTCCCAGTATGCCAGAAATCTGCCATCAAATTTGGTAAGGGAGCGCCGAAGGATAATGGCCGCCATATATTTTTCTGCCGGAGAAGAAAATTCCGGAAATGATGAATGGCGTACTCGCTATGTGTGTACGCCACAAAATCCGCATCGGCTCTTACTACCCAGGTATAGGAGGATTTGGACAAGGCGTATTGCCGGTTTTGGTACAAATCCTGCAGTTGAGGTACATCGTAGAACTTGATTTTTTCTGGATATTTGCCTTGCAGGTCCAAAGAGATTCGTTTGGAATTGTCCGTCGACCCATTATCAACAATGATGATTTCATCGGCAAAATCCAAAAATGAAATAACACACAAAGCCAGGGTGGCCTCTTCATTCTGGCAAGCTACTAAGACCGAAATGCCCTCTTTTCTTTTGCGAAATTGCATTTTAGAAGAAAACCAACAACAGCGCGGTGAGGCAGAAGTTATCCATCATTTTGTTTTACCAAATACTTCGGAAATCAGGTATGTGTGCATTTTAAAAATTTGAGTACGCTCAAAAACCAACACAAAGCCAGCGTAGATGACCGTGAATACCACAGTTTTTAGAAAGCCTGTCCGCCAGTCGGAGCCCAAGATGCCGGGCAATGTGATGGCAATGCGAGCCAAGAGCATACCGATAACCAGGGCTACAGCAGGAACAACAAAAAGCTGCTTAAGCGAAAAATCGACGTAGTTTCGCGCCCCTAAGAACGAGAGCGCGATGCCAGCGATAAGCATAAAATCAACAGCCAGGGCGACACCAGTGATGCCCGCCATGTTTCCCAAGCCAAACAGGCCAAGGACCAGGATGATGAATTGGGCAGCACGGATTCTTACTAATAAATCCGGTTTACCTACCGCGATAAATAAATTTCCAACTGTCAACCTGATTGGATCGAGCAGTGTGAAGACCAACATCAGCCGGAACGCGGAGAGCATGGGCATCCATTTAACGCCTAAAATCAAGCGGATGAATTCCGGGGCAACCAGGGCAAGCAGACCTGCGAAGAGGAAATTGAGGCGAACTATGAAAGCATTTGTCCGGAAGAAAGAGCGGGAAAGGCTCAACCGTTTGTTCTTTAATTCGGCGTAAGTACCCGTTGACACGGTATTCACGGGGGACGCCACGATCTGCCGCGGGTAGGTGGCAAAAGTATAAGCACGAGAGTAAAACCCAAGGGCTGTCGCCCCTAAAAAGAAACCTGTCCACAGGTCATCGACTTGGTCTAAAGCATTCAAGATCAACTCTGCAAAAAAGTTGTGACTGCCAAATTGCAAAAAATAGCGAATCCTGGAGGTATGCCAGGTAAAATGTGGCCTCCAGACTGGTTTCCATACATAAAAAGCGAGCAGATTCAAGGCCAGGGTGGCGAAATCAGTGGCTAGGAGCGCCCATAAAGTAAATCCATTCCATGCCAAGGTTACCGCTACCAGGGTAGTCAAGACAGCATTAACCATATTTACGATGGCCAGACGGCGATGGATGACTCTCCGGATTAGGATTAGTTTTGGTGTTTGGGTGAGCTGATTGCCAGCGGTCGCCAGTGTGAGCAAGATTAAGGCCATACGTTGGACGCCTGAAGTTAGAACCAAAGCTCCCAAGATCAAGAGCAGAGACCAAATTGTCGTAAAGACAAATTTCAGGGTGAAGTGGGAGGCGGCTGCCTGTGCCTCGTCCTCGGTTTCTTCAGACCGATGGATAAAAGCGCCATCCATGCCGAAATTTGCAAAAACTACACTCAGCACAACAATGGCACCAGCGTAGCCATAGATGCCAAAAACCTCCACGGGTAATAAGCGGGCAAGCAGGATTGATCTGACAAGTAGAATGGCTGATTTTGCCAGATTAGAGGCGATGTTCCAGGAAACTGAGACGATACTTCGTTGAGCAATGCCCATGAATGGTACCGGGTGTAATAATAATCCAAAGCAGACTCACTCGCAAGACAGGGTCGTAAAATAGATCGGACCGGGCTATGTTGAGACACAAATCTTGCTCTCTGGGATTTGCCGTGATGGGGTAGAAACGTGGGGGTGTTTGGGGGGGG
>DAOUET010000172.1:0-6147 GCA_034430155.1 Anaerolineales bacterium | reverse complement strand
GTAGCTCTGTCTTTGGGCTTGGTCGGGTCGCTCTCTGTGATCCGCTTCCGCACCGTGGTGAAAGACACCAAGGATATGACCTTCTTGTTTATGGCTATTGCGATTGGCTTGACCGCCGGAGCGAATGTATGGCTGGTGGGGATCATCGGTACAATCGTCATTTCGTTGATCGTTATCCTGATGACCAGAATCGGCTATGACAGCGCTAATTCTGCTGATTACATCCTGGTATTTCGTTCTAATCAAAAGGATCCTTGGAAGACTTTGCCGCCTGAAACTCAGGACATGATCTCCTGGAAGCAGCTGCGCGGTGCTACCGATGTCGATCAAGGCAAAGATTACGAATTCACCTATAGCGTGCGCCTGGCGCGTAAAGCCACCCCTGAGGGGATTGTCAGCGGCATCAGTGGAAATGGTATCCGCCAGGTGACTATGATTGCCCCGGAGAATCATCTCGAGCTTTAGAGCCCAGCAATGAGCGCGCAACGCACAATATTCTTCAACCGCATCGAGGTCAAATATCTGGTTGACCGGACAACCCGGACAGCCCTGACAAGGGACCTGGCAGCTTTCATGCGACCAGATATTCATGCTGACCCAAATGGCAGCTACCAGGTACGTAGCCTTTATTTTGATACCCACGATTATGCTGCTTATTACGAGAAGATAGCAGGAGAGGCCACCCGGCACAAGTTGCGAGTCCGGGCTTATGGAGAAGAGCCGGCTCAGGCGGCTGTGGTACGCCTTGAGGTTAAATCACGTTACCTGAGCTATGTCCGTAAAATCACGGTGGATGTATCTCGACAGGATTATGCGGACATCGAGTGCGCGCTCAGACGCCGATTATTACCGCCTGCAGATATCATGAATGACGGCAATGCTTCCAGGGAATTCTTTCGGATTCAACGGCTCTATAACATGGAGCCCAAAATCCTGATCCAATACCGGCGGCAGGCCTTTGAACGGGTGGAAATCAATCGAACCCGCGTGAATTTTGATGATGAATTGCTCGCCACCAGGAATCTAGATTTGCTGGGGCCATTAAGCGGGGCGCGCAGATTGCTCGATCACGGGCATGCCATCTTTGAGATAAAAGTGGATAATGTATTGCCGTACTGGTTACATATGTTGATCGCCAAGTACGACTTACAAAATGAAGCGGTTAGTAAGTACTGCTATTCGATTCAAAGCGAGAGTAGGTCATCTGCACGGGGGCGCGAGAGCGTATTCGTTTGATTGATTTCCAGCGGGGTGGCGAATCATCGCTGATAATGCTGGCTTCTTATGAAACAGGACAGGTAGATAGAAAATGACCATTAGCGAAATGGCTTCAAAATCTACAAAGAAGGTAGTAACTACTCTGAAACGCGCAAGCCGACCGCTGCAGCGATTCTGGCCGGGTTCCTCAGAAGCGGCTATTGGGATGATTGCCCTGGTGGTTGTTTTATTTATCAGCGCCACTTTTTATACACCATTGGCTGTTCAGGCAAGCAAACTGGTGACCGGTAACCGTTACCTGGCGCTGATTGATGGTTTGATCAACCCGTTTCGAAACCGGCAGCTTTTGTTGAAATCGGGCCTGCCGATCTATGACCTGCGGATTAGCAAGGGACAATATGCAATTATCGATAACGCGATCGAACAGGCCAAAAAGCGGGGTTGGATGAGTGACGACGAGCAGGTTTGGGCGGATGGCAAGTTTTATTATGAGGGACAGGAATATAACGTTAAAGTAAGGGTGCGCGGGGATCTCCCAGTTCACTGGGAAAACCCAAAGAAATCCTGGCGCATCAAGTTTGGCAATCAGGATATTGAGTACAACGGCGAGATTACTAGGGAGCCTATATATTTCCAGGGCAAGCGGCAGATAAATCTAATCATCCCTATAGACCGGGATTATGTGGTAGCGGCTTTCGTCAACCAAATGCTACGAGAGGCTGGCCTGGTTGTCCCTCAGGACCAGTTCGTTATCCTCAGGATTAATGGCGTGCTCGAAGGACTTTACTATGAAGTGGAGCAATTCGACAAGCCGCTATTTGCAGCCCAAGAACTGCCGGAGACAGAGGTGTTTAGCCAGAGCGAACGCGCCCTGCATTTTGAGCAATATACAAAGATTGGTACGCCGATTGCTTCCGATGCAGAGTATGACATTGGGATGATGCGCGGCCAGGTTGAAGAGGGGGATGAGCTGGGTATGCGTGCTATGCAGGTATTGGTCGATTTTGCCAATAATCCTACGGCAGCTAATTTTCGGAGCGCCCGCTCGGTATTGGATTGGGAAAAATACCTGAATTTTAGAAACATCACTACCCTCTTTAATACCAACCACGTGCGGTTTGGGTCAAACAATATGAGGATGTATTTCGATTCCAGCCGTGGACTGCTCGAGCCAATACCCTGGAACGTGCTGTTAGTGCGCATGCCGACGGAGCCAGGAACTATCGATTATTTTAACAGCCATGGCCCTGATCCCCTGGAGGTGGCGACCATCTTAGATCCAGAGCTCCGCCTCCAGCGTAATAAGATGTTGTGGGAATGGGTTAGCGATGGTGGCGATAATTTAATTGCCGAGTTTGACAAGTTTCATGAACGCATCCGACCATTAGCCTGGGCTGATGTACTGACCACACCGATTCAAGGTTATCGTATGGATGAGCTCCGAAAAGATTTTGTTTTCAACGTACGCCGGGTTTATCGAGTGCTTAGTTTTTCCAGCGGTAATCTGAATTATCGTTTGGAGACAAACGAACGCGCTACGCTCGAAGTGGTTGCCGAAAACTTCAGCGGCATTCTGTTCCGGAGTATTACGATCTCCGACCCGAAGGTAATTACAGGGCACTACCAACTTTACGAAGACATCAACGAAAATGGCGAGCTAGACCCGGCCGACCCCTTAGTAACGGAGACCGACGCACTAAACGGAACCATTCAACTTGATTTAAATAAAAACGTGTTTCCAGAACTCCAATATGATGGGGATTGGCTCGACGGTAAATATTGGGAATACTTTGATACTTTGACCGGCCGGGCGAATTTCTTCCTGGTAGGCAAGCTGGCTCCCGAATTACGCGACCCGTTGGTATGGGAACGTCCGGATATCCAGGTAGCAGCCATTAATGCAGTGAGCGGGGAAGATATGCAATCGGCGTCCTATGACCAACCGGAATTGGCTTTGGAAAATTTCATCGGAATTACTGCCTATGACACCTCGGACCCCTTCGACTTGGAAGCCCCCGAGCTCAGCCTGGATGAATTCCTGGAAGACCATCCTGAATTTCAGGCCAGCCAGGAGCAACCAGGCGCTGCCGAGTTGAGCGGCAACGTTACCATCTCAGGTGCGGTCATCGTGCCTAAATCAGTGAAGTTGATCCTTAAGCCGGGTACAGACATTACCTTGCTGCCTTCGGCCAGCCTGGTTTCATATGGTGGGTTGGAGGCTATCGGTACTCCTGAACAGCATATTCGCATTCACGGTAACAGCAGTGGGGAAGCCTGGGGAACCTTTGCAGTGGTGCGCCCGGCGGGGGAAGTCATCCTTAGCTACGTCGATTTCCAGGATGGCGGCCAGGCGCAGATAAACGCCACGCTCTTCACCGGAGGATTCGCAGTGCATGATGGAGACTTAAAATTGGAACACTGCAGCTTTACACACATGCACAGCGAGGATGGATTCAACCTCAAAAATGGCCACCTTTATATGGATGATACCCTGGTATCGGGAAACGCTAGCGATGGCGTGGATCTGGACTTCGTCACAGGTGAAGTACAAAACAGCCAATTCCTCAATAACGCTGGCGATGGGCTCGATCTTTCTGGGAATCACATTACTATTATTAACAGCCGTTTTGAATATAACGGTGACAAGGGCTTGAGCGTCGGTGAAGATTCGCATCTCATTGTGGTGAATGCGTTGTTCCGTGGCAACCAGATAGGCCTCTCGACCAAGGACTTATCGCACTCCCAGGTCGCCTACGCTACTTATGTGGACAATATCCTGGCGATCGAGGCCAAGCGAAAAAAGGCCTTCTTCGGTGGAGGATCGGGGGAGTTTGTTAATATCGTTTTTTCCGGAAACCAAACCCTTCTGCAAGAAGATTACTTTTCACAAGGTCAGGTGGCGATTCAGAATTCAATGACCGACGACCAGACAGGTTGTCAAACGTGCGGGTTTGCCAATATCAGCTTCCAAGACCCGCAAGCTGGTGATTTCCGGCTAGAGACTGGAGCAATTGGAGCTGGGGTGTTCACCCTGGCAAAGCCTGATTGGCTGGTTGTGGAAGGGAGTGGACCCTTGCCAGAGTTGCCAGGGGTCTTTCTGGCGAGCCCGTCCGAGGGGCTTGTCTCTCCTTGAAGCTACCCATGGAGCGATAAACCTATGCAAGCGGTGATACTGGCTGGCGGCTTAGGCAGCAGGCTGCGCCTCATTGTCAATGACCGGCCCAAGGTCATGGCGAAGGTGGGCAGCAAACCCTTCCTGGAATATCAGGTAGAGCATCTGAAACAATATGGGATTGATGAGTTTGTATTCTGCGTGGGGTACCTTCACGATCATATCATGGAATATTTTGGCGACGGATCGCGATTGGGCGTGAAAATCGATTATTCGATAGAAACGGAACTGCTCGGTACCGCGGGTGCTTTGAAGCTAGCTGAGAGGTTTATAGATGGGGTCTTTTTAGCGCTCAATGGGGATTCGTTTCTCGAGCTTGATTTGACAGACCTGGTCGAATTCCACGAGCGCAGAAAGGGCCCAAGGGAGCATAGCCGGTATCTCGGGACGATCACACTCACTCAGGTTAGAGATATGAGCAGATATGGGTCTGTCCAATTATCCGATGAATGGTTTATAGAAGATTTTGTTGAAAAGTCAGCGACGCCAGCAATGCGATCAAACCGAGGAAACCTCATCAATGCGGGTATCTATGTCTTTGAGCCAAAGATTCTGTCCCTTATAGCGAGCTCGCATCAAGTTTCGCTTGAAAAGGATCTCTTTCCCTGGTTGTTGGAGAATGGATATCAATTAGGAGGCTATCCAACCCAAGGGGTGTTTGTTGATATTGGGACACCAACGGGTTATCACGAATTTCTGAAATACATCGAAGCGAGGGACTCATGATTGTCAGAAGCAAGGCACCATTAAGAATCAGTTTTTGCGGTGGTGGAACCGATGTTTCCCCCTACATGGACGAGCGTGGGGGTGTGGTCTTGAGTGCAACGGTTGATAAATACGCATACGGCTCTCTGAGACTGCGGGAGGATCAAAACATTACGGTTCAATCGTTGGATTACGATATCGTTGCGAAGTATGGTAGCGATGATGATCTTGAGTATAACGGAGAACTGGATCTGGTGAAGGCTGTCCTAAGAAACCTGTGGAAGGCGAATGGGCAAGGCCTCGATTTCTTTCTTCATAGCGATGCACCCCCCGGATCCGGTTTGGGTTCGTCTTCGACAGTAGTTGTCGCTTTGATCGGCCTCCTTAAACACTGGCAACGCTTACCCCTGACCAATTATGAAATTGCAGAAATGGCTTACCGTATTGAGCGGTTGGACTTGAAAATTCAGGGAGGCATGCAAGACCAGTACGCGGCGGTTTTTGGGGGGTTTAATTTTATAGAGTTCGGTGCATCAGCTGTGATTGTCAATCCACTGCGTATCGACCTGGATATTATCAATGAATTGCAATACTGCTTGCTGCTGTGTTATACCGGTCGAACCCGGTTATCAGCAAATATCATAACCACCCAGGTTGAAAATTATAAAAGAAAAGAAGAAGACGTGGTGGCAGCTATGGACGAATTGAAATCTATCACCATTGATATGAAAAACGCCCTTCTTCAAGGACGGCTGAACGATTTCGGATGGCTATTAAATGAAGCCTGGAATAACAAGAAGAAGATGGCTAAACAAATTACCAACCCGACTATAGATCAACTTTATGAGACAGCCAAGAACAAGGGCGCTTTAGGTGGGAAAATCCTGGGAGCTGGGGGTGGCGGTTATTTGTTGCTTTTCTGCCCGTTTGATAAAAAACATATTATTGCTGAAGCTTTGGAGAAGCTGGGTGGTCAAGTGGTGGAATTTACTTTTGATTACTACGGACTGCAAACCTGGGAGGTGCGATCGTGAATGTCCTTGTAACTACCA
>DAOUET010000171.1:0-3656 GCA_034430155.1 Anaerolineales bacterium | reverse complement strand
CCATCGTCTAGCTACGATTCAACACTGCTGCTCAGCTTCACTCCGTTCGTGGCAGGTTTTTTGGGATTGTTCTGCTCAGAGAAACGCCGACTACGATCCAGTGGAGCGGAATCGGCCTGCATCTACTCTCCGTACTTCTTTACTTTTATCCGTTGAGGTTTGCAACGCATACGATGATTGGCATCGCGGTGGTCCTCATCGATGTGCTTGCCAACGCCCTCTCTTCGGTCCTGGGATGTCACCGCAACCGAGGCGGGGGGCTGGAGCCCATGACCGTAACCGTCGTGGTCTGCTGAAATCATACGCCGAAAGGTATAGGATACCGGAAAGTGAAGCCCATATCGAGCTCCTCGAACTTGGATAAGGAGATGCTATAAGAATTCAATACTATAAACAGAATGGAATCGAGTGGGAGAATAGAGTGGATGGATATTCCGGCGATATGAAGGTTGTTCCGAAAGGAAACCCTGATTGGGAATTAAACCTTTTCTGAAAGTTTTGTTGATACTCTTGATAACAATGTTAATGCAGACGACACAATGGAGCCAGAAGGAACACCGAAACGTTTCGCAAGTTTGAGTTTTTTTCTGCAGGAGTATATTTTCTGTTTTCGGATACCATATAAACCGGTGATATGATTCTCCTCACTGAATTGTAAGTCGGAACTGCCTACAGCATCTTTACGGGTATCCCGAACTGCCTATTCAAATTGAAGAATGCTATGAAGCGAGTAATGGATTTGTCGATTGTAAACTTACTTTTCGAAAGCGCTCTGTAGCGCCTCAGAATGAGTTCTTTATCTTGGCCGCGAAACCCGAACGCAACACCGGAGTTCATATTGAATCCTGGCAAAAAAACAACGCGGCAGAACAAAAGACCACCTACCGGAGCTAACTTGCTGAAGTGAATATCAATTATATCTGTTTCCCCGCCGTTAAGGAGATCTTGAAGCTGAATATTAGATTTTTCAGGATTCTTATCCATGATTTCGAAAAGCGAGGTATTAGAATCCTTGAAGGCTTCAAGAATTTCGATCATCTCCTGGGTGAGCCTATCTTGAGAGTCAAGTTCATGATCAACTCTGCTTCTTCCTCCGCAAAGCTTTTCACAAAGCGCAAAGTCGATGAATGCAAACGATTCGTTTTCGTTTGCGAAAATAAAGGCGTTCTCACGGAACACACCAAGTAACCTACCGATCCGTTTGTAGTTTCTTCTGGTATCATCGATCTCGGTTACAAGGTGAGACAGATATTCTTTCGCTATATTTCTGTACCGCTTATATTGTTCAATCTGGCTGTTAGTGTTCATGAGTTGCTCAGCGACAAAACCTCTGTCTTAAGTTGTCCTCAGTTTACATCATTTCCGGGACGGAGTTTTTAACAAACGCATCCATTTCCCGAAGCTGTGTTTCGCTCTTGCAGTCCTTTTTCCATTCATCCAGGACCCTGTGGAAATACTCCTGTGGGGCATCTTCACACCAATCTGCGTACTCACAGGTCGATTCTTTCTGAAACTTACATATCCCTTTCAATATTCCTTTGCAATAGGTCATAGCTTCTTTATTCAGGGAAAGACTCTGTAGTTTCTTCAGTTCACTTTGATAAGGCTCAAGCGTTTCGCCGAACACATCCCAGGCCTCATCTGAAGGATCAATGTATCCGTGTCTGGTGCTACCCGAGCGGTCCCATATTTCCTCGATTTCGATGCTATTCAGGGAGTAGAATATCTCTTCAGCCACATCGTCGATATTTACCTCTTTTAACATTTCATCGGCGATCTGCTTCACCTGCACGGCGATACTTGGATCTTCTAAAATAAGCTTTTTCAGTTTCATCTTGGCATCTTCAGAAGTAATAGAGCTTAGCAACCTATCGATACTTGCTTTCATAATCGATTTACTTAACCCGCCCGGAATTTACTGCAGCGATCGTCTCAATCAGGAGAATATGAACATCTTCTATCCAATCCATGATCTCATTCGGTGCTTTGGCTTGAGTTGCGATGTTGATTATTAAAAGTAGAGTCCGACGCATGGCATCCAGATCACGAACACACTCCCAGCTCATCGCCTCATCAATATGGAACAGGAGCCGCTGACATTCCGGCAAAGGACCATGTTCTACTACGATACGTCTTAGATTTTGCCAGGATCCCTGCAGATCGGAGAGAACGGTTTTCACATAACCGGTGGGTTCTTCATAGAAGCTCATGGAACGACTATAGCATGACACGGAATTGCATGTAACAGTAATCACCGTATTCAGTGAAATCATTGATTTCCCATTGGCAGTGAATTAAACAAATAGGTTACTATTCACTGACATGTCTGTTAATGATCCGCCCCTTTTGTTAGAGTATTATGACTCATCGTCACTGTTCCCGTAAATAGAAGGCAAACTATGGTATAAGGCCGGGATTATGCCATATGCGATTTCGCCGAAATGCGAATTTTACACCTGGAAAATTCGCTCCTAGCGCGGTTTCGGCGGATGACGAATTCGCCCGCCTTGCTTTTCATTACGATTATCTTTGCAGCTTTTCACCTCGCCAATATTTTATGTCTAGATGAACGGGAACAACCCCTTCTTTCTTTGCTACGATCTGAGCTACTTTTTGATAGGCCTCACTCGTTTCTGGAGTGAGTCGTTTTATTGAGCTCCAGCGCGGCAGCCTGTCTGTTCGCGGATTGTCCTTTGTCAGTCCTTTCACGACGTAGCTATCCAGTGGAACTTCCAGCCATTTCTCTATATGTGAAATCCGATAATGCTTGCACAAATGACGATTGTACAAGATGTCTCGCAGAAAGATATTAAGTTCCTTACGCGCGGTTCCCCAGTTTTGTGTACCCCTGGGCAATTGTTTTCGGAGTTCTTCGGTTTGGTTATCCAGTACCTTCTTGAAATCGTTTGAGGTTCCAACGCAAAATTTCTCAAGCTTTACTGTTCTTAAAAATCGACGTGCTCCGGCGATGACACCGGGCGCACCTTGATTTCTAAGTGTAGACCTGCCTATCGCCAGCCCTGCTATGCGATAGTGCAGCCACTTAATGTATTGTTCTGTCATTTTTCTTAAGGAATAACGGCCTCCCTAGCGAAATCCTACCATGCCGGCGCAGTAGTCGCAAATCTTCGAAAATCTCCTGGCAGTCTGCCTCGCTCTGTACTACAATGACGGGTTGGGTGAGCGGTAAGGCCGAGCCCAAGTTCCGGGAAGGGTCTTGATATAGCCCCGGGGCGTTAGGACGTGTCCGCTAACAGGAGCAAAATCCTGACACATCAGGAGCGCCAACCCACGTGGCAAACCGCTCACCCTTCTTCCTTTCGGTGAGCTATCCTCCTCGGTAGTGACGATGCCTCCTGCAGCCGGTGTGCGAACAGCCGCTGCTGTCCACAAATCCGGGAGTGCGCCGTGACTCGTCTCTTCGCGCCACATCCGTGTGGCTCTCAGAGCTGTCACTGGAGAGATCGCCGCCAGCATCCAGGACACGAGGTCCTGGGGGCTGGCGGCTCCTTGGGGGTGGGGATCGGAGAAGAAAATCGACCGAAAAGATGGCACACAATGAAGAGAGAATGCAGAACCATTACTGTTGCCGCTCTTCTCCCTCACCGGCTTGATCTGCATTCTTCTAGATTCGCCGTATTTTACGTTTCTGTTTC
>DAOUET010000170.1:0-67383 GCA_034430155.1 Anaerolineales bacterium | reverse complement strand
CAACGTACGGCGTATTCAACGCTACCTGGAAGGCCAAAAGAAGGCAGAAAAACCGCAGGATGCTGCCCTTGGGGCAGGAAAAAGCGCCCAGGAACGGCCAGACGTTTCTATTTTTGCCTGCGTAAAAACCATCTTGGCGGCATTCCACAGCCTGGCGCAGCCGCAAACGCTATCTGTGAATTGGTAAAGTGCAAGTTTTTGCAGTGGAGTCACCTATTATTTCCCGTAAAAAGCGATGATCGTATCGACATGATGAGAGCGCGTTGCATCCGCAATATACCAGGTTCAGGGGAAAATCAGGGGTGTTTGGGCAGGCCACGCCCGCCCAAACACCCCCCTCCTCCCACCCACTGCGTAAGTCCTATAATTATTAAAAGAATCATGCAATTTGATAAGCTTAATCCATTCATTGTGAAAGGAGTTTAGCCGAGGTCATTCAGAATGTCAAAGTTTCTAAAAAAAACTCCGCGGGATCTGGTTCGGGTTTCTTGGTGTTATGTATGGGATGTTCTTCTACAATACCGAGCTGATGTTCCCCAGAGAGCGTGCTGATCTGGAACACTTTTTTGTACTGATCTCCTTCGGGGATTTGTTGGGTGTACCGATCCTGCCTCCTTATTACTCCATGCGGTTGCTCCCTTATATCGTGCCTTTGATCAACCGCTGGCGTTTCCGCACATTACGAGAAAAAGATCTGACCGACTTGATCGGATGAGGCATGATATATTCACAAAATTTATTTCTTCTGATCAGAATTCATTCCATCACATTGGAGAACTTATCAACCTCGGGTAAAGAATTCTCAAGGTGATAATGATACGACCTTAAAAGGAGATAAATCATGGATCTAAAACTAGCTGGTAAACGTGGGTTGGTAACAGGTGGAAGCAAGGGTTTGGGATATGCTACTGCCCTGGGCTTGGCAAAAGAAGGGGTCAGAGTAGCTGTCAACAGCCGTGTTTCTGAATCCATCTCTGCAGCTGCACGGAGGATAAGGGATGAAAGCGGTAGCGAGGTCATTCCATTGGTTGGGGATGTGACTGATCCGGAGGTTTCCACAAAACTCATTCATGAAGCAGTAGATGCCTTAGGTGGTCTCGATCTCCTGGTCACCAATTCTGGCGGACCTCCATCCGGGAAATTTGAAGATTTCGACGACCAACAATGGCGAGATGCAGTAGAACTCAACTTCTTAAGCCATGTACGTCTAATCCGTGCTGCCCTACCCTACCTGCGCCAATCCTCAGCAGCCAGTGTACTGACCTTTACTTCTTATTCAGTAAAACAACCCATTCCAAATCTGGTGTTATCCAACAGTGTGCGAGCAGCTACTATTGGACTTACCAAAACCTTAGCTTTAGAACTCGGCTCTGATAACATCCGTTTTAATTCCATCTTACCCGCATGGACTGTAACTGAACGGGTTTATTCACTTATGGAATACCGTGCCAAGACAAACGGTACCACCGTGGAGGAAGAGATGGAAAAACAAGCAAAAGACAGTCCCTTCGGTCGTATGGGTAGACCGGAAGAATTCGCTAACGCAGCCGTCTTCTTGCTTTCCCCAGCAGCTTCTTACATCACAGGAATCATGCTCACTGTCGATGGCGGCATGTATAAAGGTACGTTTTAAAGTCTATATCGCTACGCAGAGCTTCCGAAATCGATCATGGAACACCTTTACCACTCCCGCTGATCGATTTTTTTATTATGCAATTCCACCCGATTCTCGTCCAATCTCATGCAATTATCAGACCAGAACCACTCCCAAGAAATGCTCCATAATGTTGCTTACCGAAAACCACCTTCACTGTAAATGCACCAATACTTTTGCCTCGCTCCAGAGGTCTTCCAGGCGATAATAAGATCGCCTGTCTGGCGAGAAGATATGCAGGACCACATCTCCAAAATCAACCAACATCCAGCCATCTTTGGGCAAGCCTTCGACTCGTCCCACCAAATCATGCCCTTTCTTCCCTTGATCGATAGCTGCATCAGCCAGCGTTTGAAGCATACGTTGACTTGTTCCGGAACATATTACAAAATAATCTGCAAAGATGGCGATTTCATGAATATCCATCAGGATGATGTTTTCCCCCTTCTTGTCTTCCAATGCATTTACAATCGTATGAGCAACTTCTAATGTATCCAGAGATCACCTCATTCCCAATTTTAATAAATAAAATAATACCATTTTCACTCTCCTAAAGGCGCGCTGAATAAGCATTTGTAAACAGCACCATCGGGTTTAAGATCGCTTTGATATAAACGTACAGCTTGAACGCGTACGACGCCTAAGAACCCCACCTTAAACGATGTGAGTTCCTCAGCAGTTGCACGTATATCCCGTGTGGAAGCATTACGGGCAACTCGTCCTAAAGTTAGATGTGGAGAGAAAGGGCGATCCTCGCGTGCATAACCGAGCCGGGCTGTCTCGGTTTCGAGACTCCTTTGGGCCATGGCGAGATCTTGGGGAGCTTCAACGCCGACCCAAATGACTCGTGGATGGTGCAACTTTGGATACGCGCCTAACCCTCCAATGCTTATCTCGAAGGGTTGATGTCCGGAGGTTACCGTTTGTATGATACTTGTCAACATCTCGAAGTTAGCCATGGAGACCTTGCCCAAGAATTTTAGAGTAAGGTGAATATTTTCCACCGGTACCCATCGGATTGGAGCACTTTTTAGACGATCTTTTAATTGATCAGAGACCTGATCTAACCGTTCTTGGATTTCGGGCGTTAAATCAATAGCGATAAAAGCCCGGATCACTGGTAACATCATCACACAGCTTTCTTTTCTACGGACCGAAGGGCATTTTCCACCGCGGCTTTCAAATCCATAAAAGCCACGGGTTTCGTCAGGTACACAAAGGCGCCGGCTTCAAGGCCTTTTTTTATATCTTTCGGCAAGCTTTTTGCTGAAACAACAATTACGGGGATCGAGGAAAGGTCAATCTCCTTACGAATAAGGCTCAACACCTCCAACCCTGAAAAATCGGGCATCATCAGATCTAAAACTACAGCATCAGGCTTCTCTTTCGATATGAGATCCACAGCAGAGGCGCCATTGTAAGCCTTGATAATACCATACCCGCTCATACGCATCATTTCTGCAAACATCTCGGCGGTATCTGGCTCGTCATCAACGATCACGATCGTTTTCTGGGCGGAAGGCATATAGTAGCTCCTTTCTCCTATACCCGAGTTGAAGAATTTCCCCTAATTGATAGAAAAATAATGCCATCTTTATGAAAATAGCACAAGATCAGTGAGAATGCAAGAGGTGATTTAATCCGGATTCAGGTTCTGCTGGAAGCGATGATAATCTGCTAGAGTATCTAGATCTTGTAATACGCTGGCTGTTTTCACTGGTAGATATCGAATCTTATCTTGGTGTCGATCTAAGAAATCTCGAAGTGTTTCCTGCTCATGTAAATTCACAATATCTTGGTATAACTGGCGATCGATAAGCCAAGGGTGACCTCTTCGCCTTGTATAGCTCGGCACTACCAAATACGCCTGGCATTGGCGATAAAGGGCTATTAAATCCTTTACAACTGCCATTTCGATTTGAGGCTGATCACCTAAAGTGACCAGGGCAGCTTCAGAATCATGCTTCAACGCGCTTATCCCTATTTGTAAAGAAAGGGTCATTTCAGTAGTACGATAACGGGGATTAAAAACAAATCTCACCGGAAAACCTTGTAAAATAGATTCCACTTGATGCTGAGCGCCACCGGTGACCACGATAATCTCATCCAACCCGCTCCCTATTAGTGTCTTAATCACATGCTCAATCACGGTAGTGCCTTTCCAGGGAAGCGTTAATTTCGGTTGACCCATTCTTCTCGATTGGCCTGCGGCTAACACAATCGCCGAGATCATGACGATTTTATCCTATAGAATCTTTGATAAAGCACACTTTTCTTCTTCTCAACTTGTTTTTACTCCAAACCAACCCTCCTGGATTAGAAAATTGAGATATTCGCAATCCACTTCCTTCCAGCATTGGAAATGTAATTTTAACCATCCAGATCTAAAAGATGTTGGTAATCCTCTAAAGTATCCACGTCCAAAAGCAGACTTGGATCGTGCCAAGGCACCCATTCTATCCTCTGTTGGGAAAATAACACCCGCCCACCGATATCACCCTTCAGGAGAAGCAAGGCATCAAATGTCCTTCGGTCAAACAATACTGGATTGCCCCTTTGCCCGTCTATCTTAGGAGCCACGATGGATGCTAGGGTTTGGGCATGCCTCTCAACCAACGCTTTCAGCAACGAGGCTGGGATTTGCGGTTGGTCGGCAAGCAAAAAAACCACAGCTTCTGATTCAGGCGGAAGAGCATTTATACCCGTCTTTATCGAAGTGCTCTGGCCAGCCTTCCAATCAGCATTATGGACGCAGTTGACCGGCAAGTCCTCGATTGCTACACGAATCTGGCTGGCACAGTCCCCGGTGACGATCACCACTGGTGATAATCCAGACTGTAACGCTCTCAAAACCACATGGTGAACCAACGGTTCGCCTTTCCAGGGCATTGTCAATTTGGGTTGTCCAAAGCGTGTGGAGCTACCCGCTGCCAGTACAATCCCGGCGACAGGCTCGTGGACCGCGAAAATTGATGTGGACCGTTTGAAATCATCACCGGTTTTTTTTGTTTCCTCACCCTTCTGTTCATCAATAGCGGTCGATCCAAGAGACGCCACAATAACCGTGTTGAACGCTGGCATCAGTAACTTTGCCAATGAATATGCCTGGGATTGCAAGGTCAGCGTATCTACCTGGTTAAGTAATGCCACCCGGCGGGCTTTACGCGGAACGTTTTTCAACCCCCCCATAGGATGAACCAGAACCCGGGATAACGCCTGACTTGTAATTATGTCTCCAGGGGCCAACCCCGAGAGAGCCGCAAAGTAATTTACACGGTGGACCCATTGACTCCCTAATGGCTTTCCTAAACCAGACAGGCCTGCCACGACAACCACAACCTCTACAAAGGGGGGTATCTCGGGTTCATACTCCGCTGGAGCTTTCAAAGGTAATTGCCTGGCACCATCAGCCTCTACCAAGAGGGATAGACCTCGCTGCTTTGCAAATGTACGAACGCGCTCCAAGACAGGCAGTTTCAATCCACCGACCCTTTCATGCTCCTCAATGGTCCCGGAAAGCAGGATCACCTCTCCTGGGAGTGCACCGTCAAGTCTGTATAAATCCTCCAATCTTTCAAGGCTATAATGATGGTCCGCTAGTTGTAATTGCCAGGCCGCAAAATGGGTTGTAGTTGTAATCAAAACTGGCGAAGGCAGCTGCCTAGCCAGTTCGAACAAAGCGGTGGTTTTCCCGCCTGCCCCCACAAAAGCCACACACGACCCCGAATTGAAGCGAAGAGCGTCTAGCAAATTCATATCAATCCCACAGCAACGGGCGTAAATCGGACCGCGATAGAATCGCTTCGAGCACACCACCACCTATCGCCAGAGACTTTTCCGAAACCAAGGTGCAGTAACTTGGATCGTCCCGGGGATCGAGGTCTCCAACCTTTTGACCAGGCTGGACATTTATGCCTGGATGCACTAACCCGCGAAGAACACCTCTGAAGGGAGCCAATACAGGTGCACCCCCCACTTCAAAGATAGGCTGCCCTGGTTCGAGATGATCACCGATATATACAAGGTTATTGATGACCCCCTTCCCTGGGGATCGTAACACCCGCGCTTCCCGTTTTTCTGCGACGATGTCCGGCAGTCCTGTGTCAGATTCAGCTGGTCCACGCCATATCACCCGACCCAGGCGATGACCCCGATTGGTTTCGATCACAGCATGACAATCTTTCCCAGCCCAAAATCCTGGCCCCAACCCGATCACCAGTGGAGCAGCTTCCAGGTTTAATTCAGAAGGTCTCTTGATCATACGACCATCAACTAAAACAGTAGGGTTATAAAGATCCCTACTATTGGCTTGGGGGTCGACCATCACTGGTATTTGGCCTTGGGAAAGGATGGCTAATGCTTTTTCAACGTCATCCACCCGTTTGGCCGTTACTTCTTCAACTGTAATTTCTCCAGCGTAGATCGCTTCGGCAAAGGATACCAGTCGACGCACAGCTAAGGGTTGCGGAATTTCAAGGATCACAACCTGCAAACCTGCCCGGTGCAACCGTATAACCACTCCGCTGGCGAGATCGCCGCCTCCACGAATTAGAACAATCATGGCTGGAAGTTCCCCGCGCAGCAATGGTCATCCGCCAGATTGACCAGCTTGTATTGCAGGTTGAATGTAGTTGCAATTGGTCGGGCTTCATCCGCGATTAACCGGGTTACAACTGTAAGTAGACCTTGTTCTTTGGTTCTATCCCCCATTTTTCGTCCTTTGGCATCGCTCCTGGTATTTTCTTCCAATTCGAAGGTCTTTCGCGATCCTTTTTCCGGGTTATCCTGACCAAGGAAGGCACCAAGCAGAATCATCGTGGTAGAAAAATCCATATCCCGAAATTCTCTTTATTAATCCTTACTCTGATTGGTGATCATTAGGTTATATCTTTCCCAAACCACGCAGCACCCGCTCAGGAGTCAAGGGAAAGTCGAAGAACCATATTCCAATAGCGTCGTGAACAGCCGCAATGATAGCAGGAGCCAATGGCAGAAATGGCATCTCAGCCATCCCGCGCGCTCCCCAAGGTCCTATAGGGTCAGGATATTCGAGAATAATTGATTGGACTCGATCTGGAATGTCTAAAATGGTAGGAATGAGATAGGTGGAGAGATGTTTTGTCTCGACAATGCCATCCTTTTGCTGAAAATTTTCAAGGATGGTATAACCTGCTGCCTGTACCACGGCACCCTCGATCTGACCTTGCACTTGCTGGGGGTTTAGGGCATGCCCGACATCGTTTGTAGAGATGACATCCAATAAATGCACCTGGCCTGTCTCGGTGTCAACTTCCACCGCTACTGCTTGGGCCACATACCCATAGGCAAAATTAGGTTCAGATTTTCCCGATTGGGGATCAAAAGGAGTGGTCTTTGGGGGTCGATATAAATATCGACCAACCGCAGGACGTTCCTCTGCCCGCCACTTTTCCAAGGCTTCTTCGGCTGCGCCCTTGATAGCATTTCCAGCCATAAATGTCATACGTGAGGCGGAGGCGCTGCCGGAGTTATCGGTTTGGGCTGTATCTGACACGATGAGATGCACCTTATCCACCGCTACTCCCAGGGCATCAGCAGCCATCTGCGCCATTACGGTGTGAGCTCCCTGCCCAACATCTGCACCAGCATGGTGAAGGATGACACGCTCGATCTCAGTAGCTCCTTGCAACTCGATAGTAGCCCAGGAATGTTCAGGTGCTCCAAAAGAAAACCCAACGTTCTTAAATGCGCATGCATACCCGATGCCTCGCTTGATATGTACGTCTTTTGGGGGACTAAATTTTGGCCACAGATGCGCCTCTCCTCTGGGGCGCTGCCACCCTTGTGAGGTCTTTTCCCATCCAGCCGTATGCGCACACTTTTCTGCTACTTGAGGGATGGTCACTCCCTTTGGTAATGGCGTACCCACGGACAATAAAGAGCCTTCATGCAGCAAATTACGCATGCGGATCTCTACCGGGTCCATTTCCAGCGCTTCAGCCAATCGATTCATCTGGATCTCAGCGGAGAAAGCCCCTTGAGGCCCTCCAAACCCTCGAAAAGCGCCACCAGGGATGTTGTTGGTATAAACTGCGTATGAATTTACACGCACATTTGGGATTTCATAAGGGCCAGTGCACATCAAAGTGGCATTTCCAAGCACTTTTGTGGAAGTATAGGCATAGGCTCCCCCATCAGCGATCACCTCGACATCGGCGGCGATCACTTTGCCTTCTTTGGTGGCCCCCCAGCGTGAGCGTAAAATGTAAGGATGCCGTTTGTGATGACCGATAATCGATTCATCCCGGTTCCAGATTATCTTCACAGGGCGGTCGATGCCTCGCTGATGCATACGCCAAGCTGCCAAGGCGAGTACAATTTGTACCGACATATCCTCCCGCCCTCCAAAAGCACCACCTATAGCCGGGTAGATCACCCTGATTTCTTCCAATGGCAATCCCAGTGCATGGGCGATCTGCTCTTGATCCTCGTGTGTCCACTGCCCGGCAACTTGTATTGTGACACGACCTTGCTCATCGATATATCCCAATCCGGCTTCTGGCTGTAGGAATGCATGCTCCTGCGCAGGGGTGCGGTATTCCCCTTCAATGATCACATCTGCTTGAGTAAAAGCTGTATCGACATCTCCTTTGCGGATTCTGTAGTGGCAAAAAATGTTTGAGCCCCGTTCTGGATGCAATAAAATCTGGTTGGATTGCATTGCCTTTACCGGATCGGTCACAACCGGCAGATGCTCATACTCCACTATTATTAATTCGCGTGCCCGGGCGGCTATTTCCTCTGATTCCGCTACCACCACAGCGACCTGATCTCCCACGAAACGCACCCGATCTGTATGGGGTTTGGTGGAATCCGGCCCACACAATACCGGCTGGTCGGTCATAATCAGACCGTATTCATTCACAGGTACATCTTTAGCAGTGAAAACCGCAATAACTCCCTCCAATGACTCTGCCCTGCTGGTGTCGATCCTCCGGATGATGGCGTGAGGCTGGTCAGCGAAGAGCACCTTCATGTAAGCCTGATTCGGGAGATTTATGTCTCCAGGATACAGGGTTTCACCGGTCACCTTCCCATACGCATCTACACGCTGTATGGATTGGCCAAGATAAGGCATACTTGCTTCTCCACGTTCATTGATGAATAAATGTCAAATTAATTAAAAATATTATACTACCGAGGTTCTCCCGCTTCTACCGGGCGTAATATTCAGCCCAAAACCCCTATTTCCTCGTAGTCCGGTTTACCATCCACACCCCCAGCAATATTATCATTCCACCCAGCAATGAAGCCAGGCCAAATGGCTCTCCTAGGGTTACGAAAGCCACCAGGACCGCAACAAGTGGCTCGAAGTAAAGGAAAACCCCTACTTGCGAGGCTGGCAACGCTTTGAGAGCATCGTACCAGAAAATATAAGCCAAGCCTGAACAGACGATGCCCAAGAACCCTACCCCTATCCAACCATCCAGAGTTAACTGGTGAAGCTCCCTCAAGCCCCTGCTCAAGAAAAACAGGATCGATGTAAATATCCATCCAAACCCCATCACGAAAAACATCATGCGGGTTGCAGGATTCTTTTGCAAGCCATGTCTCGATAAAATCGAAAAAACTGCCCAATTGACTGAGCTGACTAACACTAATTTATCTCCAGGAGCGCCAAAATTACCGAGGGCTATAGTTGTCAATTGCCCTTTTGCCACAACCAGGAGCACTCCGATCGCTGCCAGCCAGATCCCCAGCACTCGTCCAAAGCCGAGTTTCTCCTTTAGGACCAACCAACCCAGCAAAGCTATAAATATTGGGGTGGTAGCCACTATCCAAGCAGTGGTTGAAGCCTGTGCAGTGACCAGGCCTGTTGATTGCAGCCATTGATGAAAGGTGATACCTAAAAAACCCAGAAGGGCGAAATAGGCCAGTTCCTTTCGGCTGGGCCAGGCGAACTGCTTGCGAGCGATCACCGCGCCCCCCAAGATGGTGACACCCATGGTAAAACGCAACCATACTACGCTTACAGGCGATATATCCCTGATGGCAACCTTGGTGGCAATAAAAGAAGCCCCCCAGGCTATCACAGCAAATGTCGCGGCCAGATAGGCTCCATAATGGGCAGGTTTTTTTTCTGTAGGTCGGAAGGTGGTTTTTATTTTTTCCATTATCGCAAAATAGCGATCAGATCTTCTCAAATCCCATATACAAATACAGATTATCTCCCTCTCATTATATTTTTACTGCCACAATCGGCAAATCCCGCTCAATAGCCCAATTCTCCCACTCTCGTGCCATTCGTATCAAGAATCTTGACCTTATTTCCCTTACAAGATCCTCTGCTAGGTGAATTTCTAATTCGTTATATAACTTCTGCTTTCAAGCAGATCCTTCAGATTTTCTTGTTCCTGCTTTACTTTATTGAGAGAATATCAACAAGGTAAGAAATTTTAGACCCTTCCCAACCCTGGGAAGAGCGGGCGCGACCACGGAATTGCAATCAATATGACAAGAACTGCGGACGTGAAGAAGAGTGCAACGTTCCGGTGTTTGGCTGCTGGATCAGATATTTTACTCGATCGTGCCGAACCTATATGTACCAATACCACAACAACTAACATATAAAGAGGATGCTCGATGGTGAAAAAACGCGCTACAGAACTATCCATGGCAGAATTGAAATTTTGAAACGCTGACTGGGTGATGGGACTAAAAAATATATATAAGATCAACCCTAGAAGCATCTGTGTGGCTAAAGCGGATGAAAAAAAACCCGATCCTTTTATCTGATTCGAACCATTCCAGGCATCCGAACCAGCCACGATAAGCACGGAATAGCGCCACGACCACTAAGATAATCACAATCCATCGAATTACGTTATGGGCAGCCAATACGATTTGGTAAATGTTTTACACTTATATTTTCAGCCATTGGGATATAGATTTCAGGGTTGATCGCTGTTATTGGTAGTTGGTGGGCGCGCGCTTACTCCAGCGTTGATCTATTCCTCTATCTACATATTACTAGAATTATCGCAAGTAGACCAGGCGATCGCTGGCAATACCCTTTGGAGAATCAATATCCTCGCCCAACCTGATTTTGATTACCAGTCCTAATAGGATTTTCGTATTGCAAACCCTAGAGTTGCGAGCGATCGGGTGACCAATTGATAATTTTGCTGTATCCTGCTTCTCAATAGATATTTCTGGTGTAATACCCAATAAAGATACTAAGAATAATCTCTAAGGTTTATAACCTCGCAAGGGACAATCCTGAAATTAAATAGATTAGTAGTTACGCAATTCAGGGGAAAATCGGAGGTGTTTGGGCAGGTGTTATCCAAACACCCCCATCCTCCCACCAACTGCGTAAGTCCTAAGATATTAAGCATTTTTCCCAGGAGCAGCACCGACTTTTTGGCTCATTACCGAAGATTCGCCAGGATAGATCATGATTTGTGATACGATTCGGTTCAAATCGACGCCAGTTTTCAAATAAAATCCTATAGAATGATTCTTTACGCAATGGGATGAGGTATCCATGTTAGATCTTTCAGATGATGAAATCCTGCCAATCTCGCTCCAGCATAACTTCTGGACCTGGTCTGCCCAGGCACACGTGAACCCCATTCCCGTGACCCGTGCCAAGGGGGTTTATTTCTGGGACGCTGACGGCAAACGCTATTTAGATTTCAATTCCATGGTTATGTGCGTCAACATCGGACATGGAGACGAACGGGTGATCGACGCCATTGCAGAGCAAGCTCACCAACTGCCATTCGCTGGTCCCCCGATGACTACTAAACCCAGGGCTGTATTGGGTAAACTGCTTGCAGATGTAACACCAGGAAATTTAAACCGGTTTCTTTACACTTTGGGCGGCGCGGACGCCAATGAGAACGCTGTCAAACTGGCGCGCGCCTATACCGGTCGACATAAAATTCTCGCGCGCTACCGTTCTTATCATGGCGCCAGCGCTGGTGCCATGGCGTTGACAGGTGATCCTCGACGCTTGGCTTGGGAGCCAAATCTAATGCCAGGTGTAATACATTTTCTTGGCCCCTACCGTTATCGTTCTACTTTTCATCTCGGAACGCCCGATGTTCCCGAAGCACAATTTTGCCGGGACTATCTGAATCACCTAGAGGAAATTATCACTTTCGAGGGTCCGAAAACTATCGCAGCGATCTTGTTGGAGCCTGTCACCGGCACCAACGGGGTGATCATCCCCCCGGACGGCTATTTACAGGGTGTTCGAGAAATATGTGATCGCTATGGAATCCTGTTGATCGCTGATGAAGTGATGAGCGGATTTGGGCGTACCGGTCAATGGTTTGCAGTTGACCATTGGAAGGTCGTCCCTGACATCATAACCATGGCGAAAGGCTTGACTTCCGGTTATGCCCCTCTCGGAGCTGTCGCTATGAGTCAGGAAATCGCCGAATTCTTCAACGATCGCGTTTATCAAAGCGGCTTAACCTACAATGCTCACCCGATCTCCTTGGCGGCTGCCATCAGCAACATCAATGTGATCCAGGCAGATGGATTAATCGAACGCGCTCGAGCCATGGGTCCGCTTCTCAGGCAGCATTTGACTGATCTTGGAGAACAACATGTTTCTGTTGGAGATGTGCGCTCAATCGGGCTTTTCGGCGTTATCGAGCTGGTGCGAGACCGCGCCACCAAAGAACCTCTAGCACCGTATAATAGCAGTAGCCCAGAGATGGTGGCTATACGCAATTATCTCTTAGATCACGGCATTTTCCTGTACACCCACTGGCATACCATCCTGATTATCCCCCCTTTAATTATCACCGATGAGCAGCTTGCCGAGGGCTTCTCGGTTATTAACAAGGCTCTAGAAATCGCCGACGCAGCCACAACAGGTTGAGTTAGCCCGCAGGAGGCTCTTATGCCAGACGTTTGCGCTCAAGCGAAAAGATACGCCTAAGGATTGCAGCTGATACGGCGTAAGCGGAATCCATGCCGTAATAAGAGAGTGTTCCTGCACCTAAGTTCCTACCCTTGCTTATAGGGGTATCTGAGGCATAGTGAGCAATGCCCAGATCAAAAGGCAATCCATAAAGATTAACAATCTCATTGGTTGGATGGCGTTTAGGACGGTACATTTCATAAACGGCTGAGAGGTATGGTCCGGCTTCCATCTCAATATCGGTATATCCCTCCCGGTAAAAAACATCCATATAGCGATCATTTTGCAAGAAGGTGCCTCGTACGGTTACCGCCTTCTGATTATCCAACACTGTGCCATAGACCAGGTAAGGTTCGACATCG
Source organism: Anaerolineales bacterium (assembly GCA_034430155.1). GTDB lineage: Bacteria > Chloroflexota > Anaerolineae > Anaerolineales > UBA4823 > DAOUET01. The sequence continues at coordinate 54,449 of DAOUET010000170.1, read as the reverse complement.
GCGGCTGAGAAGGAATTCGAAAACAGGTAGGTGTTTTGCGACTGTTCGTCGTGAACGACATTTGGAATCATCACATCTCCCATCACTCCATTGAGGGTTGCAGCCTTCCCGATCACATAAACCCCTAAAACCCTTCCTACATGCTCGGCAACTTTTGTAAGGATGTTATAGGCAGCCAACCCTAGAGGATAATCGATGTTCAAGATCAGCGCATCACTCTTCGAAAGGAACTTCAGATCACCGTTCAGGCGTGGATCAATGCATTGAGGGTCCAGATGGGCAAGATCAAAGACCTGGGCTTCTACGTCAAAGCTGTGTTCGCTGGGAATGCGTAATATCCCACAAGCGTGCTCGTGTTCTTTTAGGGATTGGAGCAGCCCCTCTCCCAACGAAGTCTCCCGATATTTCTTGAAAACATAGTACAAAAGGTTTTCCAGGCTCGAAGGGACCAATTCCGCCTGAATGCGGCTCCATTCTTGCAACATGTCTTCATGTCCTGATCGCTCAAGGAATGCCACAAGCTCGTCCTGATGCTGCAAAGCAAAACCAGAGATTAGATTCCTCAAGCTATGAGGATTGCTTGAGACAAAATAAACGGGTCTCTCCTGCAATTCCGGACAAGCTTGTGAAATATTCTCCCACCAAATCCTGGTGGCACGCCAGTATTCAATTAACGATCCGCTTAATAGCATTACACCCAATCGTCGTTCTCTCGCTGCGATTTGTTTCAAATTTCGGGCAAACTGCTTGCCCCAAAGCACCCGTAATTTCTCCAAATCCTCCAGGGATATTTTCAGCGCTTGTGCTAATTTCTGATCTGTCTCGCCAGTAAGATTTTCATCCATATCATCCATGAAAATTGGATCTGGAAGGTACTTTAGCAGCACATGTAGTTTGTTCCATTCAATCTGGTAGGCCGTAAGCATGGGGAGCACATCATCAATATCAGTACGGCTGGCAATGAAGCAAGCTAATATCTCGTTACCATCAAAAAAACAGCGCCGTCTTCTGGCTGGCGCCGACACTGGCTTCCAGGTTTCAATATCTCCAAAGCCTCCCTTGCTAAAGACCGCCGGGCTTTGACCCAATACGACCAGATTGACCTCCGGCATACAGGCTGGTAATCGCAATAGGCAATAAATAAAGGCCGACATATCTGGATACGGTTCGCGTGCCGCCGGATGTAACAATGAATGTATCCTAGCGTGAGCCACTTCCAGGGTACGAATCTGTGTCTCGGAAGTAGACCGCAGCAAAGAATAATATGTTCGGAGATAGAGCTCTATCTCCTCAGAGGCAGTGCTGGGAACCGTTCGCTCCATCTTTTTACAAAATTACCACGGGACCGATCCAAAGGACCAAAACCTAGGTTCTAGATACTTAATCAACGCGGTCTTCTGCTTCCTTTTTCAGGAGGTGCATCCAGTGGTCCGTATTTCGGGGGGCCAATTAATCGGTAGGTAAAAGAATATACGACGGTCAATATTCCAAAACCTATGATCATCAAGATTAAAGCTACAATCAGGTCCGTATAATAAATCCGACCAAGAACTGGCAACACGAATGAACCTGTGATTTCTCTGGGAAGACCTACCCAGCCTTGTTTCGCGTTTGCCTGCATCAGTAGCACCGCCCCAGCATAAGACATGATGGGGATAAGGATGATAAAAATACAGCCGATCCCCCGCCAGATAGGATGAACGTCCCATGGCCTTGGTTTAGATTGTTGTCGGGTATAAGATTGGGTGTATTTAGTCATGAATCACCTCCATATGGCTGGCACTCTCGATTGCCTGCACAATTTTATAGTAACCCGTGCACCGACATAGGTTACCAGTAATCGCTTGCTCGATCTCATTACGAGTGGGATACGGTCGCTCTTCTAATAGCTTCGCTCCTGACATTAAAAATCCAGGAGTGCAATAACCACATTGAACAGCCCCCTCCTCAATAAAAGCCTTTTGCACGGGATGGAGATTGCCATTTTGAGCTAATCCTTCGATTGTCATAATTTCCGCCCCGTGAGCTCTAGCTGCCGGTACAAGACAGCTCATCACAGCTATGCCATCTAAGAAAACAGTACAAGCACCACACTCCCCTTCAGCACAACCCTCCTTGGTACCTATCAGGCCCGCCTCTTCCCGCAATAAGCGCAACAAAGTCTTGTTATGACCGCTGGTGAAAGTATATCCTTGGCCGTTGATGCGTGTCAAAATCTTCGAATTCTGATGATGTTCGCCAGTTTTAGCTAATTGAGCAAGCTTAGGGGGGGTATCCTGACCCCACAGCGTAACTCGATATTCGGGAAATTCGGCACGTTCCTGGTTGTTTGAAATCGATCGCAAACCTCGCAGGATTCCAACCCGCACCATTTCAAGCCGGTAATCCGCTGAAGCGCGCACATCATCGATCGGTCTCGCCGCATGTTGAGCCAATTTTGCCGACTCCTCAATTGTTTCTTCGTCGAGCTCTCGTCCTTTTAAAAATATTTCAGCTTCTCTGGCATGGATAATCGTTGGTGCCACGGCACCTAAGGTGATTGAAGCACTTCTAACCTTGCAATTTACCGGTTCATCGATGACCTTCTCATCAAAAGTCAACAGGATAGCGACATTCACCAAAGAGATGGCCTGAGCACGCCGTAATGCAAATTTAACAAAAATCCCGCGTTGGTCTGCTTTCATAGCAGGGAAAGAGATATCAACCATCAATTCATCGGGACGCATCAACGTACCTCTAACACCAGTGTAAAAATCCTCGAGAGGTATAAGGCGTTCTCCCGACTGAGATTGCAGCCGCACTTGGGCTCCTAATGCCATCAGGGGAGTTATGGTGTCATTGGCAGGCGAAGCTGTAATTAAGTTGCCAGCTATTGTGCCTCGATTGCGAATTTGTGGGGCGCCTACCTCGTAAGCAGCCTGAGCTAGGGGGAGAGCACATTCAAAAATCAATTTGGAGGCTACGCAATGGGCATGTGTCACCAGGGGACCCAAATGAATAAATTCCTCTTCATCGAGATGTATGCGATCAAGGTCAGGAATCCTGCTCACATCAACCAGTGTATCAATTCCCTTCCGAACTCCTCTCTCAATTTCCAGAATTAAATCGGTTCCTCCAGCAATGATCCGAGCGCGCTTGCCTCTATCTGCCAAAATTGTTAAAACATCTTCAATATTGGTCGCATTTATATATCTAGACCACATAAATTTCTCCGGATTTGAAATAAGGCCTATCCAGCTTTCATCGGTGTGCCATCGCCTTGATGGTAAAGCATGATAATTTCTGCCATAATACTTACTGCGATTTCCTCAGGCGTTTCAGCGTGTAACTCCAAACCGATGGGAGAATGGACACCTGCCAGCTTCTCTCCCGAAATGCCTGCCTTAATCAGTTGTTTACGTGTGGTTTCCCAGCGCCTTTTTGATCCGATCACCCCCATATAAGCTGCCGAAGATTCCAACAAAGCAGGTAAGCCTTCTACATCGATATCGACACCTCTAGTAGTCAAAACTAGGTAGGTAGAATCAGTAATATTCAGGTTTTTCGGTAATTCTTTCATTGGGACCGGATGATATTCATCGGCATCTGGTACTGCTTCCGGAGTGCAGAATTCAGGCCGGTCATCATTAACCACCACTCGGAACCCAAGCCACTTAGCCAGGTGAGCGACGGCCTTACCTACATGCCCACTGCCGATCACGACCAGGGTGGGTTGCGGGTGAATCGGCTCAATAAATATTTCTACTTGCCCGCCACACACACCCGGATCTCCACGTTGGGGATCGCTCATACTATAATCCAATAATCGTGACTTCCCATCGATGATGGACTGCTTCGCTTCAGCGATCACACGGTTTTCCAATTCACCGCCACCTACGCTCCCTAATATGCGACCATCAGGGTAAACCAGCATCTTACTGGTTTCATGACGCGGCGTCGATCCTTGACTGCGGATAACGGTGCACAGCGCGCCAGCCTCATTTTTACGTTCGAGTTCAGCTAAAGCCTGGTAAATCATTAATTTCTTCAAAGGTCTTGCATACTGATGGCTGATATACACAGCCTGAGGTTTTCGTTTTACTTTCTAATAACCCAAGAACGACTCGCAAAAGCTGTTTTTTCCGTGAAATCACACCATCTGCCCGGCGGGTCCCATCTGGGTAGCGATGTCAGGATTCTGGGAAAATTGCCGTAAAATAACCTCCAAAAATCTTGAGAACTAAACTTGTGCTTGTCTGGCTCGTGCAGGTAACGGATCGTCAAAAAAAACGCCCTGTCCATGACGCAAGTGTAACTCTTGAACCCAACTCGCCACAATGAATCATATAACGTTTAGCTGCTTTCTGGAAGCTTTTTTCAGCCTCTTGAATTAACGGTTCTGTATGTTCTATTACGATTTGCCCTGGTGAATCTATATCTTTTTACCAATCGCTTTCAAAAGTGAACAAAACTGGTATTTGATTAGCTCTCTTAATCGTTATTCAGAGATACATCCATCTGGGCAAGTACCCGCCACACTTTTTCGGGCGTGATCGGAATGGCATCGATTTCAACCTCGCAGGCGTCAAACACGGCATTTCCGACTGCCGGAGCAACCCCATCCATTGGGATTTCTGCGACCGCCTTAACGCCGAATGGATGGGAAGGCTCAAAAGTCTCGATAAAAATCGTCATCAGATCAGGCATCTCATGGGCTTGAAAGATATGGTAGTTGCGGAAGTCGCGTTCGCGAGGGCGTCCTTCCCCATCATATTGCATTTCCTCGCAGACCGCATAACCCAGGGCTTGGGTCATGCCGCCTTCGATTTGACCAGACGCCGTGATGGGATTGACGATCACCCCAGAATCTACCGCCATGAGCAACTTGTCAACCACAACCTGACCGGTTTCAACATCCACCGTGACCTCAGCAAATTGCGCCGCAAAGGGGGGTGGTGCTACCGGAGACATGTAAGATCCCACACCCATGATTTGTTCCTGGTCTGCATGGTGCAAGGCGTGGTGGCCGATTTCAGACATAGTCACGCGGTTTCCATCAGGTGCTACCGCCAAGCGATCTACCAGTCGGATTTCATCCGGTTTAAAATTTGTGGCGTTCTCCTCATTCAAGATGCCCGCAGCCCGGATGCGAATCCGCTCCGCAACTTTTCGAGCGGTGCGCACAACGGCTGCTCCCGAGATATAAGTGGTGCTAGAAGCGTAAGCTCCTTTATCAAAAGGCGTGAAGTCAGTATCCGATGAATAAACCAAGATATCATCAACAGGAACTCCCAGCACTTCAGCCGCCATTTGCGCTAGAACTGTGTCTGATCCTGTACCCAAATCTGTAGCGCCTACTAACAGGTTGAACGATCCATCCTCGTTCATCTTGATGCTGGCTCCGCCCATATCCAGATAGGGGATGGCCGTTCCCTGCATAACCAACGCCACTCCAATCCCTCGCCGTGCAAAGGGTTTATCAGGGATCAGATGCCAAACAGGGTTTCTAAATTTTCGATCCCAATTAATCGCGGCTTTTCCCTGGCTGACACATTCTTCCAATCCACAAGATTGAATGATCTCTGGGCGAGGTTCGCGCCCCTCGCTCCACGCTGTACTGAATGGGTGCAGCTCTCCTTGCCTTAGAGCGTTTTTTAGCCTGAATTCTAAGGGGTCCAGGTTCATCTCGCGGGCGATTTTTTCCATATGACGTTCTAAAGGCCAAAAGCCCTGGGGAACACCATACCCTCGATATGCCCCGGCTGGAGGGTGGTTGGTATAGACAACATCCGCATAGAAGCGTATGTTAGGGGATAATCGATATGGTCCATCCCCTACATACAACGCCATGGCTTTGTGACCGGTGTTACCGGTGACGGTCAGCGCATGGCAGCCATAAGCACCGGTATCGCTGAGGGCGTACATAGCGTTGGCGGTAATCGTGCCGTCCGCTTTAAGGCCTGTTCTCAGGCGAACCCGCATGGGATGTCGCGACCGCGAAGCCATAAACTCCTCTTCACGTGTGTATTCATAAAATACCGGTCGTCCAGTCGCGATCGTTAGATGAGCAGGTACATCTTCGATCAAGATCTCCTGCTTGCCCCCGAAGCCGCCCCCGATGCGAGGCTTGACCACACGAATGCGTTTGATTGGTAGATCTAGAACCGGTGCAAGCTGGCGGCGGGCATGGAAGGGGACCTGTGTGCTGGTTCGAATCACTAGGCGATCGTCTTCGTCCCAATAAGTCACAGCTACGTGTGGCTCAATGTGGGCTTGTTGTACTTTCGGGACCTCATATTCGTGTTCAAAAATGTGATCAGCCTCCTCAAAGCCTTTATCAACATCCCCGATGTCGATTCGAATTTGAGCTGCCAGGTTCCGGGTTGGGTCTGATTCCCCAAAATTGACGTATTCGGGCTCATCGTGCAGCTGCGGTGCCCTAGATTTTAGAGCATCGGATGGTTCCAGGACAGTTGGCAACGCTTCATATTCGACCTTAATCAATTCGAGAGCTCGATTGGCAATTTCTTCGCTTTCTGCAGCGACGAAGGCCACACGATCGCCCACAAAACGAACTTTATTGTCTAACGAAAAGCTGTCCAATGGACCAGGAATTGGATCTGATTGACCAGCAGTAGAATAAATTACGCGAGGAATATCTTTCCAGGTTAAGACAGCAGCCACGCCAGAAAGGGCTAATGCCTGGCTTGCATCAATCATCTTGATGCGCGCGTGGGCTATTGGACTGTGTAGAACTTTCGCCACCAGCATACCGCGCATTTCAAAGTCTGCAGTAAAAGCCGGTTTTCCCTGAGCCAACTTGATGGCGTCTACCTTAGGTTCTGGCTTTCCAACTCGCTGCCAGGCTTTAGTTTCAGGTGTCACCTGGACGCGTGGCATGACCTGTGTTTGTGTTGGCAGGTCCGCTCCTGGATATCCCGCCTCATCCTGACCCGGGTGAGCCTCTCCCTCAGAAAACCAATCGGGGGGAGCTGGAATTAGACTATCAATAGGTTCTACCACCTCCCCCCGTGCCATTGCAGCAGCTCTGAGTACGGCCTTTACAGGTTTGAGATAGCCTGTACAGCGGCACAGCACACCTGCCAGCTGCTCACGCACGTCTTCTTCACTGGGATTTGGGACGCGCTCCAACAGCGCTTTAGCAGCTAATATCTGGGCTGGGGTACAATAGCCACATTGAATCGCACCGCTGTCTACAAAAGCCTGCTGGAGAGGGTGAAAACCTTCAGTCCGCTTCCAACCCTGGAGGGGGTGCTGCCCGATTGATTCGATCGTTTCGATTGAATGCCCTTCGGCTTGAGCTGCCAGATACACACACGAATTCACTGGTTTGCCATCTAATAAGACCGTGCAAGCGCCACATTCTCCTGTCTCGCAGCCGTGTTTGACCCCAAAATAACCCAAGCTTCTAAGCGCTTTGAGCAGACTCGTTCCGGGATCGATTTCCATTTCATGCTTGTCATGGTTGATTAGAAGATTTAATCTCATCACAACTCACCATCAAATTAGTCTTAAATATCGGCGGGTAAGGATCGCAGCTATTTCCCGGCGATATTCAGCGCTTGCCCATGCATCACCAGCATGGCTATACGCATTACGCGCGGCTGCCTCTGCTCCTTGGGCCTCGCTGCCATCAAAAGCTACCAGGGGCGCTTTGCCAAACCCCCCAAGAGCTACGCGAGTGCGCCCCGAAGGCCATTGAGCTACACCTACACAAACGATTGGTAAGTCTGCTGGCGAACGAGCTACATATTCATAACCCAATTTCGCATTCAACGGGATGTGTATCTTGGTGATCAATCGTCCAGGCAATCGCTCCGTACGCAAAGGTAATAGATCGCCCAGGTTAACCTGTTCTTCCCCCGGTTCCAGGGTAAGGTTCGTGTCCAGGGCTAATAAAGCCGTTGTAAAGGGTGAGCGACCATCCGATGCGATTAATGTTCCTGCAACGGTAGCTACCTGGCGGAGATTGTAGGTTGCTTCGTGACTTATAGCCTTTACCAGCGCGGTTGGTAATCCAGAAACCTCCAGCAATGACTGTAAATTGACCGCCGCACCTAGATCCAACGTATTGCCACGATTCTGGATAGTATTTAATCCTAAATCCTGCAAGTCCACAACTGCAAATCGGTTAGACTGTGGGCGGTTTAATATTGAACCACCTCCCATTGGAAATGTGGGTGGCTCTGACCGTGAAAGTAGTTTCAAGGCAGCTTCTAGCTTTTTCGGACGATGGTATTCAGTAATCATCAGGTTTTCTGGGATTTACGAGAGTGTTTTTTCTTCTGAGGTTATTCGTTCGAGGATTTAAAGACCGGGAAAATCGGATTGCCCTCAAGAATTTTAATATTAGACGACTTTTTCACCGCTTGGATTTCATCTTCATCATAGATCTTCCAACCCAATGCCTCCAGATCCGTTGAATCAAGTACTTCAGGTGGCAGGTCTACCAGGAGAGCTTCTGCTTCAGCTAACAAAGCCCCATCTGGTCCATAGATCTGGCTGGTAGAAGTAGCAGTACGCCGCTTACTTTTACCAATTCTGCCGATTAGCCGTAAAGGTTCTCCCACTGGCACATTTTTACGATAGCGGATGTCCAATCGCGCTGTATACATAAAACGCGGTGGATCACCTCCCATGTGCGCTCGACCGGCAACCTCATCTAACATTGCAGCAACGATACCGCCATGCACGACTCCCGGATAACCTTGGAAACGCTGGGGAACGGTATATTCGGCTGTTACCTCTTCCTCCCCGGATTTGTAGAATCTCAATTGCAGGCCAAATGGATTGGCGATACCGCATACGAAGCAATAACGTGAATTAGGTTGTGTGGATAACACTAGGTAGTTTCTCCAAATTAGGGATTAAAATACGCCTTTCTGCTATTCTTATGTCATTTATTTATTGATATCTCGGTTCTTATTATACTATCCGAGTTATAGAAACATTCCTCTTGAGATTCAGCACAGGATATCTAGATTAATAAGAGCTAGGGTTTAGCGCTGCCTCGTAATCATTCAAAGAAACCTGCGTATCTGGGAGTTCATGGCGCTCAAGAAATAGCACTCCATCCCTTTCTTGGTGTTCATGGTCATTATGCCGGACTGATGAAAAAGGGCATTGAATAGTCCCCTAGAAAAATTCTACGAAAACCTATGTACCCAACTCCTCCGATGTTTTTATCAACCGACAAAGAGAAAATAGATAGGGCTTCCGAGAGATTCCCTCAAAGAAAGCCCTATCTTATTTCAAAAAAGGATTTAGATACCCAAGCTAGAATCATTGGGCAAAGGTATCGATCAACAATTTTACATCGCCCCCAACCGGGTATAGAATTGGGCAGGTACAACCGTGCCTTTTATATTCAGCCACTTTCAAGCGTGCTTCCTGAGGAGTTCCTGAAGCAGTAATGCGGTGTATCAAATCTTCTGGAACGAGGTGTTTCGCTCTTCGGATCTGCTCGTGGGTAGCCGGCCACCCCAAAATAGTTTGAATCTCATTGACCACATCTTGGGTTACACCTGAAGCCTTGGCAATATGAGGTTGCTGGGCGAGGTATTGGGTGAGTAATTCACGGGTAGTATCGATGGCCTTCTGGGGGTCCTCGTCAACCGAACAAACAACCAACTGAGGGCAATCAAGATCTTTCAAGCTTCTCCCTGACCTGCGAGCACCTTTTTCGAGCAATTCCAGTGCGTTGTCGTTATATTGTGGCGGAACACAATAATTGAGCACGACGCCATCTGCAATCTCCCCAGCCAGTTCCAACATCTTATCACCGGTTGCTCCAATCATTATGGGGACATTGCGCGGTTCCCTGCGACCATGCACGACATCAAGCTCGATCCCGTCTACATAAACAAATTCACCATGAAAGGTTACACGTTCCATATTCAACAACCGCCGTAAAATTATAACTGTTTCCCGCATAGCGCTAAGCGGTTTCCTGCGCTCAATACCAACATTGCGTGCCAATGGGTCCCACCAGGCGCCAATCCCGCAGATGATGCGGTCAGGGGCAAGATCATCTAATGTTAGAAATGTCGCTGCCAGTAACCCGATATTACGCGTCCAATTGTTTATCACTCCAGAACCAACTTTTATCCGTTCTGTGACGGCAGCGTAAGCAGCCATGGGTACAATGGCATCCCTAACCAAGCGCGATTCAGCTTGCCAGACAGCTTCAAATCCATGCTCTTCTGCATAACGCACATAATCCAGACCGTCACGTAGATCATGGGCGTCCTGCATATACAAAGATACCCGTTCAGGCATACATCTCCTCCTAAAAATAATCTTTTGGGGGTTCCCGTTTTGAATGAGGTCAAATGGTGACTTTGGGACCCTCAAATTGTTCGCCGATCAACTCCAAATCCTCGGGCAAATCCATGTCTAATGCCAGCGACGACAGTTCACAAATTTCTAATCGGGCTCCAGCCTGGCGGGCGCTTTCGCAGTGACGCTGAAAAGAGCCTGGACCGAATTCATAATCGATCAAACCTGCTGGACAAATTAGCAACGCGTTGGTACCTTCTCTTCGCCGGTCGGGAGCAACCACAACAACCGGAGGATTCTTAACCCTGTCTACCATTGATCGGATATCCTCAGGTGTTATTAAAGGTAAATCTGCAGGAATAATCAAAACACCTCGCGTTGAATATTTCTTGGCTATCACGGTTGCCCGGGTTAGAGCAATATTTAGATGTGATTCACCGTTTTCTTGAACCGTCCTTGCCCCATGATCCCGTGCCAAAGCTAGTGCCGCTGGATCACGGCTTACCACTAACACATGTTCGATCTCCGGGATCATATTTAATGTATCCAGAGTATGCGCTAGTAGTTTGCTATTGAGGTCTGTACGTTCATCTTGCGTAAGAACATTTGCTAGCCGTGATTTACCTCGGCGTAGCGGTTTTACTGGAACGATCGCCCAAAGAGTCATGTGAGATCTCCATCCATATTCTTATATTTACCATGTTTAAATACTTGAGCTATTCCTGTATATATTAAAACGTACATAACACCTGGGCAGTTACTCTCTTCTCCTATCCTGGAAAAATATCACCAGGAATCAATCATGTAGCGATTAAATCAAATCCAAACGCTATCACCTCCTCCGCAAGCCTTCTGCGATCCGCAGGTGTTTTCATCACCGTATCCGTAATTAAAGTCTTTAAGCGTAATGCTTGCATGGCCTCAAGGTGATTGGTATCTACAGTATCAAATACAAAGCCTGTCAGTATGCCTCCTTTAGTTTGTTCGCCATAATGTTGGGCTACTGCCAACGCCGAAGGCTTAACTCCAAATTCCGTATACATTTTGGCTGCAGGCCCTTTTACCGCTTCACCTGCAATTATCGGGGATATCGCTAAAACTGCCCGGTGATCAGTCGGATGATGAGCCTTGAGCAATGCTCTTACACCCGAGACCTTCAATATAGGATCAATACTCACCCATGGGTTTGATGGGCAAATTACCACCACCTGGGCTTCCTCAAGCGCCTGTAAGACCTCCGGAACTGGGCGAGCTTTTTCGATCCCCTCGAATTTAAAACCTGTTACCCGTGGATGGCATTGACGCCGGACAAAATATTCCTGGAATGACAGCTGCCCTTCATCAGTGAGAACCAGGGTGGGGATTGGATCGTCGCTCACTGGGAAAACCCTGGAATCGACACCCCAGGCACGACAAAACTGTTCTGTCACCTGACTCAGTCTACAACCTCTTGCTAGCAAATGAGTGCGCTCTAGATGGGTGCCTAGATCGCGATCCCCCAATCGAAACCAAACAGGTCCACCCAGTTCTGCTAAGCTCTCAAAGGCATTCCAGCTTTCATCTTCCCGACCCCAACCTGTCACCGGATGGGCTATCTCTGCGAGGGTATAACAGACTGTGTCCAAGTCCGGGCAAATTTTCAAACCCAGATGTTCAAAATCATCCCCCACATTGACAATTATGGTTAAGTCTTCGGGAGGCAGTATCTGGTAAAGCCCAGAAGCCATTTTCGCCCCACCCACACCTCCAGCAAGTGCAACGACTTTCATCACTCTGGTCAGCTCCTTATTTGAAGAGGGTAACTTCAGCGATAGGCTTACGTGCTCGAGACTCAGGCACTGTCGCAGGGTATCCCAGTAATAGCATCCCTTGTGGCTTCCAATTTTCCGGTAAGGATAAGGTCCGGCAAACGGTCTCTGGCGCAAAGAGTGGAGCGCAGACCCAAACGCCGCCTAATCCCTCTGAATGAGCCGCAAGCAGCAAGGTTCCCCCTGCCAGGGCAACACTTTGGACACCCATTATGTATTCAGCTTCATTACGCGCCTTATCGGGATAGATATCCCCCTGCGTGGCATCGAGGCATAGTACGATCACGACTGGCGTTTCTAATATTCGGTTTCGTGATCGTGCTACCAGGTGATCGACTTCCTCAACAGAAAAGTCATCCCTGATCAGGTCTTGGCGAAAATCTGCCCCCATCTGCTCGGCGAGGTGAGTTTTCGCCTCAATCGTGGTCAATACAACAAACCGCCAGGGTTGGCGATTATGAGCTGAGGGCGCCCATGTTGCCGTTTCCAGGATTTCTTCAATCAGAGCTTGAGGTATAGGTTGAGACAAGAAATGGCGCACTGACCGGCGTGAGCGTAAAAATTTCTGTATTTCTCCAATCTCAGGCGCGTATTCCATTTACTTGACCGATACGCTTTCCGGTAAGATTTTATAGATTATGCGCACATCCCCATGGTGAAACCCTTTGTAGTGGACTGTGCCGGTATATTTGCCAGCTAATATGTCGATGTGTTCCCTCGCAACAGCTGTGGTGATTTCCTCAACCCGGCCCTTTATTTGTAAATACCTGTATGGATCTTTCGGGTCTGGGATTATCATAGCGACTTTAGGTCGCTCCCGCATATTTTCAACTTTAACGCGGCCTTTTAAAGAATTGATTAGAATGTAATTTCCGTCCGTATTGAACCACACTGTGGTAATCTGAGGCGATCCATCTTTCATAATCGTAGCCAGGTGGGCGAAGGCGCGCTTTTCATCTTCAACCAGATCCTGGTGTGATTTAGGTATCTTCTCCAAAGACATCTCGTATAGACCTTTTTACTTAAAGTCAACCCTCAACAATATATCCATAGCTTCTATGTTTGGTCACTAAGAATATTAGATTTCGACCTCAAATCTGAAAACTCTCCCTCCTTTTGCGGATCCATGATCATTTATATTTTACCGCGTCTGCTTGGTTGGTTTGATGAGAGCCCTATGAAAATTTTGCTATCCGATTGCGCGGGATTCAACTCATCCAGGTCCTTATGCGCAAGTTTTAATATCTTTAGAACTTACGCAGTTGGTGGGAGGATGGGGGTGTTTGGACGGGCGTTGCCCAAACACCCCTGTTTTTCCCCTGAATTGCGTAACTACTAATCTTTTGAAAGTTTAGACTTAGGCGGTTGCATACGCTACCGGAATAAATCCATTTCTTTTGGTCTTATCAGTTCCCCCAGGTAGGATTCCCTCAGACCATAAGGAAATCCCCGCACATGGACGACGGGCGTTCCTTCTCCAGCTTGACCCATAATCAGAGATGCCGCAGCTGCGAGTTCATCGGCGACACCGACTTGAGTGACCCGCAATTCATATCCAAACAAGTCTTGCCAGCCGCGTAGATCTGCTAACCCAGGCAAGCCTGAGAGACCGATTGTCACCCCCACCGTACCCATCCGCCAGGCCCGCCCGTGGGAATCGATAATCAAAACTCCAAGGCGGGAGCCACTGGTCGCTTCCAAGCCTCGACGAATGCACGCAGCTGAGTCATCAGGATTTTCTGGCAGAAGTAAAACCCACTCCTCGCCTTCAACATCCTCACCTCTCACGTTTGAATGGTCAATACCTGCATTGGCGCACACAAAACCCAAGCGGTGTTCGACGATGACCACCCCGGGGCGTGTTCGTAAAACTTCATTACTCTCACGTAGGATAAGCTCCAAAAGACGCGCATCTTTATCGACTTGTTTGGAGAGTTCACTAGCTCGCGAGGAGGGAGATACAGATGCCAGGTTTACCAGCCTGCCTTCGGCTTTTGAAACAATTTTCTGAGCTACCACCAGGATATCACCATTCAATAGGATAAGGCCAGCTTTTCCTAGCGCCTGCCATATAACATTAACTAAATCATCACCGGGCTGAATGAATGGAATACCAGGAATGGGGGTAAGTGTCAGGGTCATATCTTTATATGTGAATCATGATTTCTACGGTGAGTTTTCAGCTGTTAATATCCCAGTTATGCCAATGCTGGCAGAACGGACGTGATACCGTTTATTAAGGCTTATCAATAAACAGGTTAAACCCTCTAACACAACCGCGTTGTCCAAATTGCCGGCATAATAAGCGCGCATACCGGCTTCCTGGGCTAAATGGATTACTATGTCAGCCGCTTCGAGATCATCCGCGCAGACCAGCACGTCGCTAGTCACGGGTTTATCAAGATTCGTCCTTAATGTATGCGCCGGGATATTTTGGAAAGCCGCCACAACGCTTACCTCCTCGCCGACCGTATCCTGTGCCATTCTGGCAGCAGATGGCGGATGAGGAGGTTTCGGTTCACGGAAATCCACCCTGGCGGTAGCGTCCACCAGTATTTTTCCCTTTAAATCCTCTTTCAACCCTTCTACAGTTGCCTGATGCGCTCCAGGGGGTACGGTAAGAACACAGATATCAGCATGGCGCGCTGCCTCGTTGTTTTGCATACCACGGATAGTTCCCCCACCCAGTTTTAAATTTAATTCATCAGCTATCGTCTGGGCTTTTTCAGTCTGCCTTGACCCGATGATTACCAAATAACCCGCCTGCGCCCATCGCAAGGCTAAGCCTGGACCTTCATTGCCCGTTCCTCCGAAGATGGCGACCACCGGTTTTGGATAATTTCGCTCGGTCAAATTGTCCCTCCGTCGTCTCTTGAGTAATTGTTGAGATCGAAAAAGTCAATAATTGCAAATGTCTTATTTAAATAATGGTAGGCTAATCAAACTGAGCCTTGTATCTCTGCCATACGCCCGGCGCTAAAGATCTTGCCCTAGCTGTAATGTCTTCTTCATCGAGTTGCAGCAGCTGGCGGTCCTTCATTAACACTTTTCCTGCTACCATCGTGGTGGTGACCATGCTCTCGTGAAAACCAAAAACGATATGCCAAGGCAAGTTTGCCTCAGTGAGTGATGTATATGGATGGTAATCGACCAAGATTATATCTGCCAGGGCTCCAGGGAGCAGCTTCCCCAAAATGGCATCCTGAAAGAACTTTCCAGATAGACAAGCATTGTTGTAAATCCCCATGCGAGCGACATCTGAAGCTGACATGCGCCTCGGATCGTGATGCCAGATTTTTTGCAGCAAGTAGGCTGTCTTCCATTCTTCCCACATCGTGTGGGAGAATCCATCCGTCCCCAAACAGACTTTCACCCCAGCGCGCATCATCGATTCCACTTCAGCAGCACCTACCCCATTATTCATGTTTGAGCGCGGCTGGTGGGTAACCCAGATTCCATTTTCAGAAAGCAAAGCGATTTCTACCGAATCAACATGTACAGCATGGGCAACAATGGTATTCGGCCTCAGAATACCGTGGTGGTCAAGACGATCGACAACCCGCATTCCCGATTTTCCCAGGCTATCATACTCGTCCACTTCATGCTCGGCTACATGGATATGAAAACCAACTCCTTCAGGAACAGCCTGGCGGCATTTCTCCAAGGTGCTTTCGCTGAGGGTCAGGCTGGCATGTAACCCGAAGGTCGCCGCTACTCTTCCATCGGCAATTCGCTCGTGCAGGCTCCTTCCGATGAAACGCACGTTTTCATTTATTCCTGCACGCGCCTTCGCTTCTCCATCGCGATCAGTGACCTCGTAACACAATACGGCTCGTAATCCACTCCTATCAACAGCCTCAGCAATCACATCCAGCGAGCCATCGATGGCGTTGGGTGAGGCGTGGTGGTCAATCAATGTGGTTGTGCCATGTTTTATGGCGTCGATGAGCATGACCTGTGCTGAGGCGCTCACATCTTCTAAGGTCAGTGATTTGTCTAGCGGCCACCATAACTTACTGAGTATTTCAGGGAAATCCTTAGGGGCACGGCCGGGAATCGCCAGGCCTCGCGCAAAAGCGCCATAAAAATGCGTATGTGCGCAAATATTTCCGGGCATAACATATTGTCCTTCCGCATCCAGCCGTTCTACTTGGGGATATTTCCGGAGCAGCTCTTCTTGTGGTCCAATTTCCTCGATGTGTGCATTTGATATGTAGACAGCCTGGTGTTCAAGAATCCGGTTAGGCTCCTCCCAAGTGATCAGCGTTCCATTTGTTATCAACATCCCGATTTCTCCATTTTGACCTTCATTACTTTACGAAAATCTACTAAAGGCTGGAACGAAGGTTCTTCAAGTTTCTCTTGTGTCAAGCATTATAGGCATCATCGGATCACACCGATGAGGTTTCTCAGTCAAATACTGCTATCCAGGCTGGATCAGCCAGCGCAGCAAATGCATCCCGTATCTGGCGATCTTTGGTACGTTCGCCAGATAAATTCTCAGGAATATCCTTGAATCCGAAAAACGCGACCTCCGAGGTCTCAGTGCTTGGGCGAGCTTCGCCTTCGATCAAATCACACAAGAACATGATTTTGTAAGCATGGAAGACTTCCATTGGGCTGATCCGATTGGCGTCATACACCCCGACAACCCTTCGGGCTCGCACCCGAAAACCGGCTTCTTCCCAAACCTCTCTTTCTGCAGCTTGCGAAGGAAGTTCTTCTATATCCGCCCATCCACCAGGCATGGTCCAACCACCATCAGAGATCTCCCGCACGAGCAAAAGTTCACCGTTCCGGAAGACCGCTCCGCGCACATCTACTTTTGGGGTAGCGTAGCCTTGTTGAGCAGAGAATATCTGCATTAAACCATCGAAATATAAATTGCTATATTCACTAACGATTTCGGCCGCAATTTCGGTCAGGCGATGGTAACGCTCGCGTTGGTATTCGTCCTTAGCATAATGATATCCCGTCTGGGAAAGCGCTTGGATCTCACGAGCCCACTCCAACCAGCGCGGTAGACGATTATCTGGCATAAAAATTTCCTGAGTCGAACAAGATTTTCCTAACTAAAAAATTAAAGCGGGTTAGACAATTCATCTAAACGCCTGGCGATTTCTTCCTGGTCGACAGGCAAGCGGGTAACCCGCACGCCAACCGCGTTATAAATCGCGTTGGTGATGGCAGGAGTGGTAGGTATGCTCGAAATCTCTCCCACGCCCTTGGCCCCATAAGGTCCATCTGCGGTGGGATATTCCACCACGATTGAAATAATTTCTGGTGTATGCACGATGGACGGTATGCGATAGCGTGCCAAACGATCGGTGATCACTTGGCCTTTTTCAACGATAAAATGTTCAGTTAGAGCATTTCCCAGACCCATCATGACACCGCCTTCGATTTGTCCTTGGAGACCAAGCGGATTGATGGCTTTACCGACATCGTTTGCAGCAATCACTCTTAATACGGACACCTCTCCAGTGCGAGTATCGACTTGCACTTCGGCTGCCTGTGCCGCAAATGAGAAAGCGAAGTGCATATCACCCCCCTCGCCTAAGGGTTTGGTTGGGGGCGCCCAATATTCGTATAAAGCGCGTGCTTCTCTGCCCTCGGATCGCATCTCCGCTACGACCTCACCCAGCGGCAGGGTGTGACCATCAACTTGAGCCAATCCTTCCACAAACCGGATATACTCAGGAGATTGGTCGTATTTTTCAGCCAGAGTGGTAACGATAGCTTGCTGCAAGGCTTGAGCAGCCAGTCGGGCAGCGTTCCCACTCACATAGGTCTGTCGCGAAGCGGTCGTTGGACCACCGTCGGGGGTTAAATCTGTATCCGAAAGGAGCACCCTAACTCTTGATAGCGGTAGCCCAAACTCCTGAGCAACGATCATTTGCAGGACAGTCACCAAGCCCTGTCCGATCTCAGCTGAGGAGGTGCGCACTTCGAGCATCCCATCTGGATACAATTCCACCTCGGCAGAAGCCTTATCGGGTGCGCCGCCACCTAATCCAGTATTCTTATAAGCCAATGCGAAACCCCAGGCTCGCTGGAGATAGGCAGCCCCTTCAACCGCCCTTGAGGTAAACAGCGATCCATTGATCGGGAAGCTATTTTGTCTATGATCTTTTTGCCAACAACGGCGCATCTCAGATTCTACCCGATCAATACACTCCAACAATCCCACACTTTCACGTAAATCCTGACCAGTGTTGGTTATACTCCCCAGCTTTAGCCCATTCATCCGGCGCAGTTCGATAGGATCTACCCCTAATGTCTCTGCCAATTCGTCCATGATGCTCTCAATTGCAAAACAAGATTGTGTTACTCCAAACCCTCGGAAAGCGCCAGCTGGGGGGTTGTTGGTATACATGGCATAGCAATCTACTTTCGCATGGGGCACTTTATAGGGTCCTGACGAGTGGGTTGTGGCACGCGTCATCACTTTTTCACCCAAGGAGGCGTATGCTCCTGTATCTCCGTATAATTCAGTCTCTATGGCAGTCAGCTGCCCGTTATTCCGGGCACCTACCTTGACGCGAATTTGAGTCGCGTGTCGCTTCGGGTGTACCATAAAGCTCTCGTGCCGGTCAAAAAGTAATTTCACTGGACGACCGGTAGCCTGTGCTAATAGGGCGGCGTGTATCTGCCCGGCGATATCCTCCTTGCCACCAAAGCCACCCCCAATCATCATCCCAATCACACGCACCCGTTCTTCAAGCCAGCCAAGCACCCGGGCGACCTGGTTGCGGTCGGCATAAGGAATCTGCGAACCTACATAGATTTCCATTCTCCCATCAGTAGTCGTCCGGGCAATGCTGCACTCGGGCTCGATGAAGGCCTGTTCGGTGATAGCGGTGGAGAAGGATCTTTCCAAGGTAACATTAGCCTCAGCAAATCCACGCTCCACATCTCCCTTACGAACTTTGATATGTTTGAGTAAATTTCCAGTCTCATGCAGACTAATTGCGTCAGATTGGTGAGCTTGACGTGGGTTATCGATTACCGGTAAAACCTCAAATTCAACCTCCATCAAGTCTAGGGCGTGCCCGGCTATTTCTCGGCTTTCTGCTGCAACCAGAGCTACTGCATCCCCACTATAGCGGACGCGTTCGCCGATACCTATAAGAACTGGCCAATCATGAATTACCAACCCGTGGTTTTTCTCACCAGGTATATCGTTCGCGGTCAACACTGATACAACCCCAGGCAACCGGCGCGCTTTTTCCACGTCGATCTTTTTTATAAAAGCATGGGGCACCCCTGCACGCTTGACCCGGGCCTGCAACATCCCTTCAAACTTTAAATCATCGCTAAACAGTGCTTCACCTCTGACTTTTGCAGATGCATCGGGTCGAATTTGAAGTGTGCCTACCACCTCCAAAGGTACCTGAGAAGTCGATAAGTGAAGGTCTTCAAGCGGATCACCGGTGCGCAAGCAATGAGCGCTGGCTTTAATCGCATTTATTATGCTCGGGTATCCTCCACAGCGACAGAGTGTGTCTTTGAGAGCTACCCGGATATCCTCATCACTGGGATGTGGATTCTTTTGTAGAAGAGCATATGCCGTCATAATCTGTCCAGGGATGCAGAATCCGCACTGCACAGCTCCATACTTGACAAATGCCTGCTGTAAGATGCTCAATGGCTTTGTAACCAACCCTTCAGCACTTTCTATCTCGGAATGGTAGTCTAGAGCCAATCCTTCTATAGTTAATATTTCCTTTCCTTCGGCGCGGCTGGCAGGATACACACAAGCTAATACCGGGTCACCATTGACCAGCACGGTGCAGGACCCGCATTCAGCCTCGTTGCAACCGATTTTCGTGCCGATCAAGCCCAGTCGTTCCCGCAAAAGGTCAGAAAGCATTTCCCCGGCTTGAGGGGCGATTGTGATCCATTCACTGTTAATTGTAAATTCCATCTTAATCACCTCAAAAATCTAGGCACCATTCACTACCAACAGAAACCAACCTCAAGAATATATTTCTACACCGTTTGGAAAGTACGTTGCCATACAAGAGAAATCGCTTGATCAAACAATACTTTCGAAAGACGCTGCCTGTACTCAGTGGAAGCGCGGTGAGGGCTGCTACGGAAGTGAGCCTCTTGCAATAAAGCTTTCAGAGCCACATCCAATAAATCTTGGTTCAATGGATTACCCCGCAATACCTCTTCGCTATGTCTGGCGCGCTTTGGTGTTGGCCCACTCGGTCCTACCGCCAAGCGGATATCGCCGATGATGCTTCCATAGTGATCGTCTTCGTTTCGCTGCAACCAGACCGCCAGATTTAATATCGGCAATGCCACCCCTTGAGGACGCATCACTCGTTGGAAAACCGAAGCCTTTCGTGGACCAATCAAGGGGAGAGAAAAGCCTAGGATCAGCTCTTTACTTGGGTCGAGAGTGGACTTTCCCGGACCGCTGAAAAGATCCTCAAGGTTTATGAGGCGCTGACCCTCTAATGAGACGACCTGGGCCTGCGCCTCTAAAGCGAGTAAGGCGATCGTGCCATCCGCGGCCGGTAAGGCATGCGCAACGTTGCCCCCTAATGTGGCAACATTGCGGACCTGAGGTCCACCGATCAACTCACAGGCCTCAATGAGAGCTCTGGCATGTTGCCATACCAATTGAGAAGCAATAATCTGGCTTAATGGTGCAGCTGCCCCGATAAACAGGCGGTTCTGGCGCTCCTCAATGATGGTTAGATCGGGAATTGAGCATATATCCACCAAGGTATCAACTGCAGGATAGCGACCTTGCTGAAGGTCGAGCAATAAGTCAGTTCCCCCAGCAATTAACCTAGCTGGACCACACGCGCCAGATAGCGCTCGAAGAGCTTCTTCAACAGAATGAACGAGGTGATATTTTTTCCAGAGAGACATGGATCGGCGTCTGATGATTGATTGGATCAGCCTGCCCGACTGAAAAAGAACACTCAGGACGGCGGCACTTTTCGTCGGGTAAATGGCCCGACGCCGCCGCAGGTTTAGCCCGCGACGACCGCCGATCCACCATAATTATTTTAACACATAAGCAAAGCCAGAGCCGGGTATAATTTACCAGAGGGGTAGTTGAGCGTATGACTTGCCCATTTCTAACTCAAAAAAACTTGGAATGTCTGGTCATAACCAATTTCAACCTCAAATCAAGGAAACCATAAGGAGATATTAATGAGCGATCCGAAATCAACTGCTCTGGAATACGCCAAGAGTCATCGCCAGGATTTTTTGAACGAATTAATCGAGTTCCTTACGATTCCATCCATATCCACAGACCCTGACCATAAATCCGATATGCAACGTGCGGCTGAATGGGTCGCCAACCAACTTAAAGATTTGGGGATGAGTGATGTTCAAATCTACCCCACTCCCGGTCATCCAGTTGTTTATGGCAGATCGATAAGCGCAGGTCCAAACGCTTCAACAGTCCTGATTTATGGCCATTATGATGTCCAGCCACCCGAGCCCTTGGATCTATGGAAAAGCCCTCCCTTTAAAGCCGCTGTAAGGCAAGAGAATTTATACGGACGAGGCGCCACGGATATGAAAGGGCAGGTTATGGCAGCCCTTAAAGCTATAGAGGCGATTGTGCGTAATGGGAACCTGCCCGTCAATGTGAAATTCCTTATCGAAGGCGAAGAAGAGATCGGCTCACCACATTTGGCTGATTTTATCGCCGCCCATAAAAAACTTCTTTCCAGCGATTTTGCCTTAAATCCCGATACCGGATTGATCACCGCTGACCTGCCTACCATCACCTACGCTTTACGAGGATTAGCTTACTTTGAATTACGCCTGTACGGTCCAGATCATGATCTCCATTCTGGGACTTATGGAGGCGTAGTGCATAATCCAGCTCAAGCTCTTTGTGAATTAATCGCCGGCATGCACGATGAACAAGGGCGGGTGACCCTTCCTGGATTTTATGATCAAGTACGGTCTTTAGACGAAGAAGAACAAGCCGAACTGGCAAGATTACCCATGGATGAAGCTTTCTATCTCGATCAAACTCGAGCTCCAGCCTTATGGGGCGAAGCTGGTTACACCCCAGTTGAACGTACCGGAGCGCGTCCGACTCTGGAAGTCAACGGTCTCTTCTCAGGATTCACCGGTGAGGGTTCGAAGACCGTGCTACCTGCCTGGGCGATGGCTAAGATCTCAACCCGCTTAGTTCCCGACCAGGACCCGGAGGAAGTATTCGATCAGTTAAAGCGTTATCTGCAAGCCAATGCCCCCAAGACGGTTCGATACGAAGTTATCAATTTGGTTGGTAGTCCGGCCTCGATATCCGATCGCCACTCGCAAGGTGTCGAAGCGATGGCGCGGGCGATGGAATCGGTATGGGGAAAACCTCCGGTCTTCAAACGCGAAGGCGGTACTGTCCCATTTGTAAGCCAGCTGCAGGAAATTCTGGGCATCGAGTCGGTAAATAGTGGTTTTTCATTGCAAGAAGACAATATGCACAGTCCTAATGAAAAACTTCATTTACCCACATGGTACCGGGGTATTGACACGTATATTAATTTCTTCTACAACCTGGGGTCTTGATTCAAAATTTGGTACTTGATGTTCTTCTTTATTGTTATAGTAAGAGGTGAAAAGAAATCAAAGATGAAAGATTTAAAACTTCCCGCTTATGGCGGTCAGGCTGTTATTGAAGGCGTGATGATGCGGGGTAAGCGATCCATGGCAGTTGCCATGCGCGCACCTGAGGGTAAAATCGTCCTTCACCAAGAACCTTTAGGAGCGATTTATAAAAGTCGCCTTGCAAATATCCCATTTTTACGCGGTGTGGTAATGCTCTGGGACGCTTTGGGATTAGGGATGCGCTCCCTGACCATTTCCGCCAATATCCAGACTGGAGAGGACGAAAAAATCGAAGGTCCCGTCTACTATCTGACGATCTTTATCTCATTATCCTTCGCCATCGCCTTATTCTTCCTGATCCCAGCGATCACCGGTCAGCTCTTTGAGAGGTACTTTAATTGGAGCGCCTGGTGGGGCAATCTTGTTGAAGGGCTGGTCAGGCTTGTGTTCTTACTGGCATATATTGGGGGAATTGGCAGGATCGATGAAATAAAAAGGGTCTTTGCTTATCACGGTGCTGAACATAAGACTATTAACGCCTTTGAATCCGGGGCAGAATTAACCCCAGAAAGCGTTGCTCGTTTTTCATTAGAACATCCCAGCTGTGGAACCGCCTTTCTGCTCACTTTAGTGGTGCTCTCGGTGCTCCTTTTCGGATTGTTGGGGCCCTTACCTTGGTCATGGCGTCTTATCAGTCGTATCCTCTTGCTGCCTGTCCTGGCTGGTTTGGCTTATGAATATATTCGCTGGACATCTAATCATCTAGATTCGCCTTTAGTACGCCTGATCGTTAAGCCAAACCTAGCATTGCAACGTATGACCACCCGCCAACCCAGCCTGGACATGCTTGAGGTCTCCATCGCAGCTTTCAACGCCATGCGATCTGGAGAAAAGGAAATCATCGCATAGAAAAATTCACCCTACCCAGCACAATAAAGATACCCATGCGCCGAAAAGCTCTTATCGCCGGTGGATTATTTGGCACGTTATCGTGTGTCTTAATTTCCTTCCTGATAATCAGCGCGGCTTGGATCAGGTTCAACCCTCGCCTCCAATCCTCCCCCGTTAGCCAGCAACTGATTCCAGGTATTACCTATCAAAAGGAAACCAGGCAAGCTCCTCGCCCCATGGTTATTCATATCATCACGATCACCCTGCGGGAGAAGGGTATTTCATTTCTCGTCACACCAGGCAATCCAGAGGACGAACTACCTGTTGAAGCACGCACCACCTCTAAGTTCCTTGATGATTTCAATCTACAACTGGCTGTAAACGGTGATGGTTTCACGCCGTGGTATTCAAACAACCTGCTGGATTATTATCCTCACTCAGGTGATCCAGTAAATCCCATCGGTTTTGCAGCATCTCAAGGATTGGTTTATTCCCAATCTACGGACGATGAGCCGGTGCTTTATATTTCCAGAACGAACCGGGCTCGCTTTAATAACCCCATCGGGGGTATATTTAACGCGATCTCAGGAAACCTAATGCTGCTTAGAAACGGTCAGCGCTCTTCAAGTTTGGATAATGAACCACAACCGCGCACAGCCATTGCTCTTGATAAAAAGTCCCGGCAGTTGATCTTGGTTGTCGTGGATGGCCGCCAAACGGGTTATAGTGAAGGTGCTACCTTGGATGAACTCGTCGATATCCTCATTGCCCATGGAGCATACAATGCCATGAATTTAGATGGCGGAGGATCGTCCACAATTGTCATGGAAGGAGTAAACGGCAAGCCCATCTTGCTTAATTCCCCCATTAACAACGGTATCCCTGGTCAAGAACGACCTGTAGCCAATCACTTGGGTGTTTTTTATCGCTCTGACGGGTGATAAGATTCGAAGCCAAGATAGGTAGAGTTCAGAAAGAGATGATCTTCTAATTGCCCAAAATCTGAACTACCAATTCTCGCCGACGTGGGCGAATATCAAAGTCCACCAAAATGACTTGCTGCCATGTTCCTAGCGTTAACCTGCCATCGACAATGGGTATTGTGATGGAAGGTCCCAATAAGGAAGCCCGCACATGGCTGTGTCCATTGCCATCACCCCATCTGGCATTATGTGCGTACGGGCGGCTTGGATCGATAATTTCGTCAAATAAACGACGTAGATCGCTCAGCGCGCCCGATTCATATTCGATTGTCGTAAGTGCACTTGTTGAGGAAGGTGTAAAAATTGTCACGATCCCATCGCGGATACCGCAGTCTTTCAACAAATTTCGAATCTGATCGGTGATATCATGGGTATCAGCGTTTCCATTGGTATTTACCAAGATTGACTTTGTACTGGTTATCATTGTGTTGGTCACCTCCCAGTCCCTCTATCGATTAACATCTGCCATCCCTCTATATCGGGCATATTATACAACCACGAATCGGGAAACTTGCATCAAGCACCTCATAATTGACCCAGCCCCTCATTTGATATAGACTCTTCTCAGAAACACCGTAAACGACCACATAAACTAAAATGGCAATCGATCTTGCACTTTACCGGCGTCAGGTCCGGATATCAACTGATCCCCTGGTCAGGCTTTCAGCGATTGATATCTCCCCTGATCGTCCCAATCACACCATCCTCTTTTTACATGGTTATGGTGGCCAAGCCCATCAATGGCAGTTTCAATTACAAGAATTCTCATTTTCAAACCGCGTTATCGCACTTGATCTCCGCGGTCACGGCAGATCTGACAAACCCAGTAGCGGTTATTCTATGGCATCTATCCAGAGGGATCTCGAAATCGCCCTTCAAGAATTGGCAGTGGCTGATCGCTTTGTCCTGGTTGGCCATTCCTTCGGTGGGGCGGTTGCCACCGAGTTTGCTGTCGCTCATCACGATCGGGTCTCCCAACTAATCCTGATTGCAACAGCAGGCGAGTTTAGACTAAACCCTCTCTACCGCTTCTTGCTTCAATTGCCCTTGCCCATGCTGCGCTCGATCAGCATACTCGTGCGCGGTTGGTTATCTGCGCCACCCCACGTAATGCACGCCTGGTACCATCAAAATCTCATAACCTGGAATGGATGGAGCCTCTTTCGCAGCCTTGAAGTGCCTACCATGGTCATTCGAGGTCACCTTGACATCGTCTTTGCAGAACCATTGTTCGAGGAAGTCGCCCGTGCTATCCCCGGTGCGGAAGAAATTGACGTTGGGGCATCCGGTCATCTGGTGATGTTGGAAAGGCGCGAAGCTGTCAACCGCGCCATCCAACGTAGTTTGGATCGCACCCAGGGTACTTGGCGTGATGAGTCCCTCACATCCCCAACCAATCTTCAGGAATCTCTGATCAACGAACGACCCTGGTTGAATAATTATGACGAGGGCGTTCCATTTACCATCGCTATCCCGCCTATCCCCCTGCACTACTTCTTGCGTTCCACTGCCCATCGCTTCCCACGTCATACCGCGATCATTTTCGAAGGAAATCGCATTACTTACCGTCGCCTGATCCAGGAAATTTACCGCTTTGCCAATGCCCTGCGCTCTCTGGGAGTGGACCGCGGCGACCGTGTGATGCTGCTGCTGCCCAACTCACCTCAAATGGTGATCGCATTCTACGGCGCTCTAGAAGCAGGTGCGATTGCTGTCTTCACCCTACCTTCCACTGACCCTGAAAACCTTATCCACCAATTACAGGAAACCGGCTCGCGGGTTCTGGTCACATTGACCGAGTTCGATAATACCGTTCAAAAGATTAAAACCGCCTTGGCAAGCGTGGGATCATCTCCTCTCGAACATGTTATCTTTACTCGTCTCAGTGATTACATGCCGTTCTCCAGACAACTAAGGCTGGCTCTTTCTCGGAGAAAAAGTAAACAGCCTCAACAGGACATGCCTACCGAAGTCAACACACATAACTTTAACCGCCTGCTTTCTGCCCACAGTTGGAAGTCACCAGAGATCCCCACCACTTCCAACGATCTTGCAGCTATCCATTATACCGGCGGTACCACTGCGGATCCTAAAGGAGTGATGCTGACCCATCGCAATCTGGTAGCAAATGCCCTGCAAACCCGCCATTGGATGCCCACTGCTCAAGAAGGAAAAGAACGGTTTCTTTCCATTTTGCCCTTCTCCCATAGCTACGGTTTGACCGCCGCGCTTAACGTCCCTTTCACATTGGGAGCTACACTGATTGTCAAATCAGATTTTGAGGTCCTTGAGGTTTTAAAGACCATTAAACGCTACCATCCGACCATTTTCCCCGGAGTGCCACGTATGTACCTGGCCATTAAGGATTTTCCAGGCGTCCGAAAATTCGGCGTCAGCTCAATTAAAGCTTGTATCAGTGGATCTGCTCCCTTGCCTGTTGAAGTACAGGAATCTTTCGAGAAGCTCACCCGTGGCAGGCTTGTTGAAGGCTATGGTCTGACCGAAGCCAGCCCGATTACGCACGCCAATCCCCTCGAAGGAAAACGGAAAGTAGGCAGCATCGGGATGCCTCTGCCTTCAACCGAAGCTCGAGTAGTTGACTTAATAGGAGGGAAGAAAGAAGTCACTATCGGTCAAATCGGAGAACTTGCCGTCCGTGGTCCCCAGACAATGCTTGGATATTGGAAAGCTCCAAGAGAAACTGAACAGGCACTCGATTCAGATGGGTGGTTATTGACCGGGGATATCGCCCAGATGGATGCTGAAGGCTACTTCCGAATCATCGCTCGGAAAGTTGATTTATGGTATCCCGATAAACCCGACAAACCGGCTTTCCCGCGCGATGTAGAAGAAGTTTTATATGAAATCCCTCAAATCCAGGAGGTTGCTGTCGTCGCCATCGCAAACCAACCGATTGCTTTCGTAATCGCCCAAAAAGAACGTCCGAATCCAGACTCCATAATCGCATTTTGCAGACGCCGCCTTCCGCCAAATTTAGTGCCACGTTTTGTAATTTTTGTCGAGGATTTCCCTCGCACATTTATCGGTAAGGTAATCCGGCGCGAGCTCGCCAAGCGCTACGAGCAGCGCCTGGAGACGCCCACAACTAATCAATCTTAACCATATGCCAGTTTCATCAGATTTAAATTATCTTATCCAGGGGGATGGCCTGCCGGTGATATTAATCCACGGTATAGCTGCCTCAATGTATGATTGGATGTCCCTGGCATCTGAACTTGTCCATAATGGATACCAGGCGATTTCCCTGGATTTGTTAGGTCATGGTGATAGCCCTAAACCAGATGATCCCGATTTGTATCGCTTCGAAAACATCAACAAACAAACCTCTCAATGGATCTCTTCCTTAAAATTAACGATACCTCCGTTTTTGATTGGTCATTCATTAGGGGGCTTATTATGTCTTACATATGGTATTGAACATCAGGATGAAGTCCAAGGTATAGTCTTGGTTGACCCTTTTTATCACAGCGCGCAACTCTCTCCAATCGTACGCATGGTCAATCATCGACCCGAGATCTGGGGAAAAGCTATGGAGGTGGCACCCACCTGGTTAATCCACGCTTTTGCAGGATGGGAAATTAAAGCCAGCCATAAAATCTCTGATTCATACCGCCAGCAAATTGCTGAGGATTACAAGCGCGCCTCCCCTCACATACTGCAAATCCCTAAAACTGTCCCAGACCTTGAAGAGCAACTTTCAAGAATAGACATTCCTGTATTGGTTATCTGGGGGGAAGATGATCTAACTCTTAATCCCAAGTCCTTCCCAGCCCTTGTCGATAGCTTGCCACAAGCCATTGGTCGGGGTATACCAAATTGTGGGCATCAGCCACATTTAAGCAAACCGGATTTATTCAACCGTCTGATTATGGATTTCATTGCGAATTATTCGGTCAAATCCAGCCTTTGACAACTCCACAAGCTGGAAGGCGTTTAGGTTTGATATCGCGGATTTCGCTTGAGGTCTCATTCTTATTAGGAGTTTAAGAGGCATCGTTACTAAATTTCCTAAGATTGCAGGTTCATACTATAAAGTGGTCAGTTCGGGGGATGATTGAACTCGCCCGAGTTTCGGGAATATTTTTCCATGTTATACTTGCATTCGCATGTTATTCTCCCAATTATCACCGACAAAGGTAAATTAACTTTTATTCACACAACCCTTTAGAACATTTGGGAATCAATGCCCTCTGTAAAATTCCTTGGAAATTATGAAAATTTGGCGAAGATCTGCGATTTCGTCACCCTAGCAGCTAAAGAAGCTGGATTGGGTGAAAAAGCGATCTATGCCGTGCAATTAGCTGTTGATGAAGCTTGTTCAAATATCATTGAGCATGCTTATGGGGGTGAAGGTTTAGGGGACATCCAATGTACTTGCGAGACCACAAAAGATAGGTTTTCTATAATTTTACGAGATCAAGGCCAATCTTTTGTTCCCCTGAGCGTTCCTGAACCAGACCTGAACGCTCCCCTGGATGAAATCAAACCACGCGGAGCAGGCTTATTCTTGATGCATAAATTAATGGATGAGGTCCATTTTGATTTTTCTGAGGATGCCGGAAATGTCCTTACTATGGTAAAAAACAGAGAAGAATAAGAATGTCAGCCCTAAATAATGTTCCTTTATATGCTTCACTCCCTAAGGCTGAAATTCGCCACCTTGAGGAAGTTCTACGACCCTGTGAAGTTCCAGACGATACGCTCTTAGTGCATGAAGTCGAGCAGGGTAATCTCTTTTTTATCATTCTCGAAGGGGAATTAGAAATCATTAAAGCCTATGGAACCTCAAACGAACGTTTGCTCAATGTCCGAGGACCCGGCGATTATATTGGCGAAATGAGCTTGCTTGATCAAGATGAGTTGCGGACAGCCAGTATACATACGCGTACACACGCTAAACTAATGGAAATGAGCCGTGAAGATTTTGATGCAATGCTCGAACGCCGCCCGTCTCTTGCCGTTCATATGTTGCGCGAATTTAGCACCCGTTTACGCTAATCGAAAAATGCTACCATTCACGACTTGCAAGAGAAGAATATTGAATTAACTCGGGCTTACCAAGATCTTCAGGCCGCCCAAGCCAAAATCATTGAAAAGGAAAGGTTGGAACAAGACCTACAGGTTGCCAGACGAATCCAGACCAGCCTGTTACCACGCACCTTACCACTCCTGGAGGGCTACAACTTTGGAGTGCAAATGGAACCCACCAGGGCTGTCGGCGGTGATTTGTTCGAGATTATTTCGCTCGACCGGGATAATGTAGCCATCCTAATCGGCGACGTATCCGATAAGGGTGTACCTGCTTCACTATTTGTGGCACTCACACACAGTCTATTCCGGGCTGAATGCACCCGCTACCGCCTCCCAACACACGTATTGCACCGGGTAAATCGCCTCTTACAGGATATGAATGATGAAGGTATGTTTGTTACTGTATTGTATGGCGTATTAAATCGTATTAAAGGAGAGTTTTTCTACGCCCGGGCAAGTCATGAACTACCTCTGCTTTTTAACAATCAGGGAGAGATGAGTATTCCTGCTCTCAGTCAGGGTCAACCCTTGGGGATTTTACCCAAACCTAACCTTGATGTAAAAACTGTTGAAATCAAACCCGGTGGTTTATTATTTTTATATACGGATGGCGCAACCGATATAAGGAACCAACAAGGGGACTTCTTTGGTTTAAAAAGGCTACAAGCTTGTGTACGTGACCACGTTCGTGCCACGGCTCAAATGATATGTGACCAGGTTCTCCAATCTTTGGGGGATTTTCAAGGAGACGCTCCTCAAGCGGATGATGTGACTTTATTAGCGATAAAATCTCAAGACTAATCTTTCTGGAAGGATTCTCGATCCCTTAGATGGGTATAATTTAAGCAAATAACGCTCCTGATTGATTAAGTGACCTTCCTCATTGAGGGTTTTAGATGAAACCTCCGAAATGCAGCGGAAAGTTTTGATCAACATACCTCGTCGCTGTCTAAAGCCCTGTGAGGCAGATGACCTTGAATGGATTCACACCCGAAAAGAAAGCTTTTAGTAGTTACGCAGTTCAGGGGAAAATCGGGGGTGTTTGAGCGGGCGATGCCCAAACGCCCCCATCCTCCCACCAACTGCGTAAGTCCTAGCTTTATTATCAAATACAAGATAATTAGCACTAAAGCCAGGTTGATGGTTGCCGTTTCAGTTGATAAAGATCGATTATCGTTATGAGAGGTGCACTGGTAGCTTGGTTATCAAGCAAATGGTGTCTAGATCTGATAAGGTATTCACACCGAGCTGGTGTAAAATGTCACACCGTTCTGTCGGTTTTACGATCGCGAAAGGACCGTATACCCACTACTTCCAGGTATAAAATATATTTACGATGAACGTGTTTTTACAGGGTAGTGCAGGTGACCTGGTTTTCTTGATCGTAAGATTACCGGTACTTTCAATTTCCCCCAATGGAGAGGATTATCGCTTTCTTAGGAGGTATTAAATGCCAACAGATCCTTCTGATTTAAAAGAATTAACCATCCTGGGCAGTGAGGCGAAACCAAGCAAAAGATTGGAGGCGTTTCCCAATCGCTCTCCTGGTAGATATTACCAGATTACTCTCGAAAGTGATGAATTCACTTGTTTGTGCCCCATGACCAGCCAACCGGATTTTGCTACTATTCGGGTTCAGTATGTGCCGGATGAGAAGATCGTTGAATCGAAATCATTCAAACTGTACCTGTGGTCATACCGGAATGAAAGGGTTTTCCACGAGCACGTAGTCAACCAGATCTTAGATGACTTGGTAGCGATCTTAAACCCACATTGGTGTAAAGTCACCGGCACCTTTAACATCCGGGGAGGAATTGGCATAGAAGTTGAAGCAGACCATACCAAAACTCCCCAGGCACGTGAGCAGTGGCTATCACACGAGTCCGCTAAACTAGATGGCGATCGTTCAATAACCTGATTTGATTAATCGATTTAGGAAAGCGGTTTTTCATGGCTGATTCAGAAGATCCGACCAGGATACAACCAAAGGGTTATCGCTGGTTCCCTTTTGTAATGGCAATCTTCATTACCACGTTGATTATCTCCAACATAATCGCAGTTAAGGTAATAAATATCGCCGGACTTTACTTACCGGCAGCTGTTATCCTCTTCCCCTTGGCCTACATATTCGGAGATATCCTCACCGAAGTATATGGATACGCCCGCGCCAGACAAGTGATCTGGACCGGATTTCTATGCAATTTACTGGCAGTCATCGCAATTTGGATAGCAGGAAGATTGCCACCGGCGCCTTTTTGGTCGGTAGGTCAATTCATTACGCCAGACCTGGCGAAACAGGCTTACCAGGCGATCCTGGGATTTACTCCCCGTTTATTGTTAGCCTCTTTTATCGCATATCTGATCGGAGAATTTCTCAACTCATATGTGATGGCTAAATTGAAGATCAAGACCGCCGGGCGTTTATTATGGGTTCGCACGATCGCCTCCACCATAGTAGGCGAAGGAGCTGACTCGGCGGTCTTTATTACCATCGCGTTCTTTGGGATTTTTCAGACATCCGAACTCGCTCGCGCCATCATTTCACAATGGTTTTTCAAAGTTACCTACGAGGCTTTGGCGACTCCACTCACCTACCTCATTGTAAATACCCTCAAGCGCCTGGAGAGTGAAGATTTCTTCGATCGCGATACCGATTTCAATCCCATTCCCTTGTGAAAATCATGTCAGTAAGAGGTCCTTTATTGATTTTCACGCAGTTAGCAAATATCGCTCAACTTCCCAATCAGTCACTTTTGTGCGGTATTCCTCCACTTCGGCCCATTTAGCTCGTTGGAACGCTTCATAAACGGCTGACCCGAGGGCATCTTTCAATACCTGGTTGTTACCCAACTCCCTCAAAGCTTCAGACAATGACCCCGGCAATTCGCCAATGTGCCTGGCAGCACGCTCTTGCTCTGTCAACAGGTAAACATTTACATCATTTAATGGTTCTGGAGCAGTTAAACCACGTTCGATACCATCCAGGGCAGCTGCCAGCATGACGGTCAGAGCCAGATAGGGATTCGCAGATGGATCAGGAAAGCGTAGTTCTGCTCGAATGGACTTCTCTCTCCCAGGAGTGTAGTGGGGAATTCGGATCAACGCCGATCGATTGATTTGTGCCCAACCGACGTAAACAGGCGCTTCATATCCCGGAACCAACCTCTTATAAGAATTTATGGTTGGGGCGACCACGGCCGCCAGGGCGCGCGCATGCACGAGCTGTCCAGCGATAAAACCGGAAGCAACCGGCGACAGGTAATGCTCGCCGTTTGGATCAAAAAACAGGTTATTCCCTTTGCTATCGAATAAAGATTGGTGACAATGCATTCCCGACCCATTAATCCCGAATATTGGTTTGGGCATGAATGATGCCACCAGGCCATGTTGTGCTGCTATCGCTTGAACGGTATATTTCAATGTCAGAATATTGTCAGCAGTTCGCAATGCCCCAGCAAATTGGAAGTCAATCTCGTGCTGACCTAGGGCGACTTCATGGTGGCCCATTTCAACATCCAAGCCCATGCCGGCGAGAGCATCCATCAACTCCGTCCGAACGCGCACTGCATCGTCATTCGCCGAGAAGTCGAAGTATCCACCCACATCATGTGGAACTGGATGAATACTCTCAGGCCCATTATGTTTGAATAGGAAGAATTCGGGTTCTGGACCGACATTGTATGTCCATCCTCGCTCGCTCAATCTCGCCAAAATACCTTTTAGCGTACTGCGGGGATCACCCGGAAATGGTAAACCATCCGGTTGATAAATATCACAGAAAACACGAGCTCGGCGAAAATCTACAGGACTCCAGGGTAGAACCGCGTAGGTACTGCCATCTGGAACCAGACGCATATCGCTTTCTTGGATGCGGGCAAACCCCTCGACCGACGAACCATCAAACCAGATTCCTTCTTCTAAGGCTTCCTGGAGACGGTTGACGGGGATGTCCACGCTCTTCACAGAGCCGGTGACGTCGGTAAATTGTAGAGAGATGAATTTAACCTGATCTTCATTAACACGAATAAGTAAATCATCTTTGTTCATATAACCCTCCGATCATTAGGATTAGGAATTGAGCAGATGGTGGGCTTATTGTGGTTTGGGCTTATGAAGCCAACCCAAATCACCTGGCTAAACCTTTACCTGTATAAGTTTAAAGATACCATCTATAGTGGCACAATTGCCATTCTAGCGTAAAAGGGGGGTTGAAGTCAACACCTAACATGATCAACCTGATCTGAAGCGATTTTTTGAGAATTCTACTACAATTCACAGCCATCCTGCTTACAGCTGCGTTAAGGTCCTCCCTATTAAAAATCTTTCCACCGCCGATAATATTTCCAAGGTTACTGAAAGCAATAGCAAACTAGGAAAACGGATCAGTGTTTCTACCCGTGGGAGAGATTCCTGATAAATAACCACCTAATTAGAAACAACCTTGGTTCTCAAACTATCCCTGAGGTTGATTAATAGCGCTTCCAAATCCTTCTTTTTAGATTCATCCAGACAAGACCAGGGAGCAAAGAAATATTGGTCAGTATCAGTCTCCACCTGAATCCGAAATGTTCGACCAGCTTCAGTAACGCGTAAAGCCCTTTTTGTACCTGCAATAAAATTGTGGGATCTGAGTTCGGTAATTACATCAGAATATACTTCAGGCGAGTGTCCTCGATAGGAGAGCTTATCGTAAACTTCCTCAAGCGATCCAACTTGATGGCGCCATAATAAAGTCAATGTTTCTAAGGCTGTCGCGGTTAACCCACTTTGACGCCATGCAGCCAGATGGGCATCATCGCGATAGGCAGCCAGGCATGAAATGGCCTGTTCGATAAACGGTAAGGGAGGCTTTGGGTCGGGCATCAACTTATAGCTGTGCAGGATGGACCAAGTATCGGGCGGTGGCGGTGTTTCTAAGCTGTTTTCAACCAGGCGGTTAAACAAATCAGCAAGCTGTTTAGATTCCCGCCTCGATAATGGATCTGCAGAATCCATGGCAGACCGCACCTTCTCTATAAAATGGTGGGTTAAAGCACTCCCTGAAGGAGTCAAACCAAAAGCGCCCGGGGACACCTCTGCCAAATAACCCATACCAACCGCTGCATTCAGCCGGGCAAGATATTGCTCTGTCGCTGTGTACGGTCCTCGCACCATCAGATGAGGCACAGAAATATCATCCGGTTCAAAGGACAGAGCAGCTAACAACAGACTCCAACCGCGAGCCTCCAATCCACTCTCTTCGGTGATGGACTCGATCACCGGCTCATAATGAGGTCCTAGAGCAGTCCAGGCTTCACGGACCAAATTCCACAAATCCCGATCTCTCATAAGGATTATCCTCCTGTAGGTTTCAAAAAACAGCAAAAAACCAGACCATGAAGTGCGGGAAAAAATTATCGAGATTCCAGGTGACCTGACTATACCAGAATTTTCGGAAATGTACTATTGACCTCTTGCGTGACCAGGGCCTATGCCACATGTTATCGCTATGAGTTTATATCTCGCTTTACACCCCCTCCTTCTACAGGTATAATTTCCTAAATGTAAATGCTGACAAGAAACGAATAATACCCGGGAGTGGTTGGGTCCTGGTGGGCTCCCCGGTCTTCAAAACCGGTGGCGGGTCGCGTTGCGGGCCGCGGTGGGTTCGACTCCCATCCACTCCCGCCTGCTTATCGGTCAATATTCGTAAATTATTGAGTTTGTCTAATCAATAAATATTGGTACTTAGGAAAGAAAAATCTAGAAAAGGTACTGTTGGTTTGTTATGGAAATCACTTCAATCGAAACCCCTGTTCAATCGATCTCACCCGATCCTATGACTCCACTCGTTAATAAATTAATGCGTGTTGAAGACGTTACCTGGGGTGGTGCGAAACAAAACTTCCTGGTGCGCTACCGTGGAAGAATCATGGGTGAATCGAAATCTGCTTATGATAAATTGGCTGCCTCATTGGAACCCTTGAACGTGACACCACTTTTTCGCAATGAAAACGGACGTCACACCGTCATCTTAGTAAAAGGAGTAGTACGTCCGACTCCATCGCGGACTTGGATCAATGGGGTTTTCTTCTTTTTCACCCTGTTGAGTATGCCGGTCGGCTACATCTTATTTACATATAATGGGCCAGTAACGGGTAATATCAGCATTATATTCAAGAGTGTGCTCAGCCAATTAGGAGGGGGGCTGGCCTTTGCGGTTAGTTTACTCGCTATCTTGCTGGCTCATGAGTTTGGTCACTACCTGGCTGCTAGATATCATCACACTGCAGTCACCCTACCCTATTTTATCCCCTTCCCGATCAGTCCCTTCGGAACGATGGGCGCTTTTATCCAACTCAAGCAACCGCCGAAAAACAAAAGGATATTACTCGACATTGGTATTGCTGGCCCTCTGGCAGGTCTGGTAGTTGCCATACCTGTGCTAATTCTTGGCTTATATTTGTCTCAGCTCGATCACTTACCCGCCGCTATTAACCAGGGCGTCAGTTTGGAAGGGAATTCCATCCTCTATTTAATTGCAAAATTCCTCGTTTTTGGTAAATGGTTGCCCCAACCGATCAATTATGGCGGTCTTAATCCCGTACTCTATTGGATCCGTTACGTATTTACCGGGTTGCCAGTTCCGTTTGGCGGTACCGATGTCATCTTACATCCGATCGCCTGGGCAGGATGGGCAGGATTATTGGTCACAGCTCTCAACTTGATCCCTGCTGGTCAGTTAGACGGCGGGCATGTACTCTATGTCCTGCTTGGCAAGCGGGCCCGGGCGGTACTGCCTGTTATCTTATTAACATTAATCGTCTTGGGCACTATCTGGACAGGATGGTGGCTGTGGGCCTTCTTAATCTTTCTGCTTGGTCGTGTCTACGCGGAACCTCTTGATCAAATCACTCCCTTGGATCCGAATCGTAGAGCCATAGCAATTCTGGGTTTAATCATTTTTGTGCTGGTCTTTACACCTGTTCCATTAAGCCTGTTCGGCGCGTAGAATTAGAACCTAAGGGGATTCTCACCAGTTGCCAGTGGATCCTTTTCCACCAAGACCTCCTTAGCGTCGATATCTTGGCCTACACCCCCTGAATGTCTGAATCGGAAGAAACTTCATTTCCCCCCTCCACCAGAATCCAGACCGTCTGTCTTTACCATAATGACGCCGACGGAAGAGCATCCGCTGCCATTGTTCGCCGAGCTTTAGGATCCGAGACTCGGCTTTGCGAAATGAATTATGGAGACCCTGTACCCTGGCAGCTCATCGCACAGGCCGGACGCGTCATTGTGACGGATTTTTCACTCCCAAAATCAGATATGCAGGCACTCTCCCGGGATCGCCAATTGATCTGGATCGATCATCACAAGTCGGCTATTGATCAACTATCTGATATAGCTGCAACCTGGCCTGGCATACGCGATACTTCTGAGGCTGCCTGTGTCCTGACATGGAATTTCTTCTTTCCAGAGCAAACCGTTCCTAAGGCTATCATGCTAATTGGCGATCGTGACATTTGGCGATGGTCATTACCTGACACGGGACCCTTTAGTGAAGGATTATTCCAACAAAATAGTCATCCCGACAATGACCAGATCTGGGGACCGCTTTTGGATGACGACACCCATATTCTCAACCATCTGATCGAAGGAGGTAAGGTGCTGGTTGAAGCGCGCTGGAACAGCATCCGCCGGATGGTCTCGCGCTATGGTTTCGAGGTGAAATTTGAGGGGTATCGAACAATGGCAATTAATAATCGCGGCAGCGGGGAAATGGGACAATTTATCCGGGAATTAGGATTCCAAATTGCTTATTGTTACGTTGATTTACGTCAGAACGGGGATTTGATGACTGTAGTTACTCTTTATTCAGACAGTGTGGACGTCTCAGAGATTGCCACTAAATTTGGCGGGGGTGGTCACCCAGGAGCAGCTGGTTTCTCTTTCGAGCGAAGCGTAACCCCATTTCCCCCTGGCGCCAATGTGGAGTTGTAGCCAGTTATTGTTGAATCGGTTGATCACCAGGAATCCGCTCAGGCAAAACTATATCAACCATTAATTTGAGAGTGTCACGGTAATACCTCGATTACGGCCTGGCCTCGACCAAAACTTCGAGGTGTTTTATAGCAGCGCCGAGGCTGAACACAGTCACATCAAAAGATAAGTTTTCACCCCCTTTTAATACTACTGGCTGCTCGACCGATCCATTCGCCTCCCACTTGCGAACACCTACCACCTCCCCACTGGAACTATAGGCGATCAGGACCAGCCATACTTGGCTGGCTGGCGAGCTATTTTCTGGTAATGAAATTAATCCGCGCACATTTGCCTGGAGGCCGTTGCCATCGATCTCCTCATCAACCTCTTCAAGTCTGGCGAGTAAATACCTTTGATCGTTAATTTGTACCGGTGCAGAAGTAAGCAACTCAGCCAGAGGTGAAAATTCTTGGGGCAGGGGTGGTGGAAAGTAGAGCATCGCCGGCATCTGCTTTCCAGGAGTAAGCAAATTCAGCGGTGTTGTGGTTAAACCACCAGCTACCTCTCCCTGGTTTGTATATAATCCGACCCAAAGGGAGATATTGTCGACCGGTTGTGTTTGATTGTTTTCGATCAGGACGAAACACCATACCCCACCGTCGTCTGCATTTTCACTGTTAACCCGGTAACAATGTGGGGGGGTTAACATTAACGGTAGCGGAGTCGGGTTGACCGGAAATTCCGAGGCGCTTTCCTCCTTTGGAATGATCAAGATGGTATCGACAGAAAGAAACCTTGGGTCTACTTTGGGGTTGGCTGCCAGTAATTCTTCCAAACTGATTCCATATC
Organism: Anaerolineales bacterium; assembly: GCA_034430155.1. Taxonomy (GTDB): domain Bacteria; phylum Chloroflexota; class Anaerolineae; order Anaerolineales; family UBA4823; genus DAOUET01. The sequence continues at coordinate 16,030 of DAOUET010000170.1, read as the reverse complement.
GTAAAGCGATCGCCAACATCGTATCCCCTTTGACTACTTTATAAGTCAACGGTGTGGGTTTGGGTAAATCAGGAACGGTAGGTTGTAAAATATTCTCTGTGGCAGAGGCAACTACCGGGCTGGGGGTGACTGTCCGATAAGGGATCAATGTGCCTATCGCGCTAGGGGTAGGATTCTCGGTTGTGACAGCTTGCCCGCATGCGCTTAATCCTAGAACTAAAAACACAATACCTACAGGGGTCGCCCCATTAATATGCAATTTAGAACCAAGCATAGCCGCGATTATACACTGCCGCTAGCAGCTTACAATTCTTTGAGGTGTCTTTTCACTCCTTGTTCATCGAACAGCATTATGCTAGACTCTCGATGTGGGAAGTTCTCATGAATGATGATAATGTCCTGCAGGAAGCCATCAAAGCGATAGCGAATGGGGAACGAGCTCGAGCTCGGGATCTGTTGACCCGTCTCCTGCGCACCAACCGGGAAAACCCCGACTATTGGTTATGGATGAGCGCGGTGGTGGATACTCCTAAGGAGCGTATCTTCTGTCTCAAGAATGTCTTGCGCATCGATCCTGAAAACCAGGCCGCCAAGAATGGGTTGCATTTGCTGGGGGTAATTTCGACTAATGAAATGGTGCCCCCATCCCAATTTATCCGGCGCAAATGGGTGATCGAAGATCACCAGGGAGTATCATCTGGCGGAATTAAGGCTTTTTTTTCAAATCCAACTAATCGCAAAGCCCTCTATTATCTGAGTGGAGTGATCGCAGTGCTCGCATTGTTGATGATAATTGGGGGATCAATGTTCAGGTCAAGCGGGAGGTTAGCTGGCCAACAACTAACTATTACACCCATCACCTGGACGCCCAAGCCAACGGCAACTTTACTGCCAACCAACACTCCTTGGGTGCGCACTCCTACTCCTACGTTTTCTGGTCCAACTCCATTGTCTTATTTCTTAGAAGCAACGTACACTTCTACGCCACTCTATGTGGATACTCCCCATCCCATCAGTGAGGCTTACCGGGCAGGCATACGAGCTTTCCAGCAGGGGAATTTTGAAGAGATGCTGCAATTTATGCAGCAGGCAGCCGCAGTTGAACCCCAATCAGCAGATGCCTTTTATTATATCGGGGAAGCTTATCGTCTAATGGCAGATCCAGATAACGCCTTGACTGCTTATGCACAAGCCATAGCCGCTGATCCTGGCTTTGCTCCAGCGTATTTGGGGCAAGCTCGAGCTGAACTTGCTCTGGATCCCACTGCGGAAGTGGAATTAGACTTCATTAAGGCGATCGACAAGGATCCCTTGTTTGCTGAGGCTTACCTGGATTATGCTGAATATCATCTCACTCGCAATAATCCCGAGGCCGCTCTCCAGGATTTAGAGGTCGTACAAGAATTACTCCCGGAGTCGCCTCTCCTCTATCTTTATCGCTCGCAAGCTTATCTGCTTCTGGGAGAAGGTCCTTTGGCTTTGCAATCCGCCCAACGAGCGTATGAACTCGACCAGACCTTACTACCCGTTTATCTTACTTTTGGAGAGGTTTATCTTTTCTTAGACCGACCAGAGCAAGCTGTTGAATTTCTCAATACCTATACTTTATTCAAGAAGAATGATGCATCCGGATGGTATCTACTCGGTAAAGCGTATTACAAAATCAATTCATTCGATCAAGCACTAGGCGCCCTAAATAAATCTCTTGAGCTGGACGAAAAGCTATTTGATGCTTTTCTATTTCGTGGTTATACCTTCCTCGCTTTAGAAAATGGTGAGGCGGCTGCCAATGATCTGGTTGAGGCAAGCAAACTCCGTCCGGATTCCTTCGCTGCGAACATCGCGCTTGCCAAAGCCCTGTTGCTTGAAGAGCGTCCTGGAGATGCTTACCGACAGATCAATAGCAGCCAAAAACTTGCCCAAAGTGATAAACAGCTGGCAGAAATTTATTACTGGCGAGCACGATCTTTGGAAGCCTCAGGGAACGATGCTTCTGCAGTAAAAGATTGGCAGGCTCTTTTAAGTCTACCGGAGGATGTCGTCCCGGAAGGTTGGATCAACCTGGCTTTAGGGCGTATCCGAGCGCTTACCCCTCAGGCCAGCTCTACTTTGACTTCATCCCCGACTGCCATGGAAACGCCGAGTCCCAGCCAGGTTGTAACCGCCCCTACCGGTGGTACGCTCTCTCATCGTGCTATCACCCCAACCCCTTAAATATCTGAATTTAATAAACCACTACTGTAGTACTCAACTATTTCGCTGATAGATTTTCAAATCTTTCCATTCTTTGCTTTTCACTATCGCTACGCACTAATATTTATAGTAGTTACGCAGTTCAGGGGAAAATCGAGGGTGTTTGGGTGGGCGTTCCCCAAACACCCCCATCCTCCCACCAACTGCGTAAGTCCTAATATATTCAAACCTTGCATATAGATCGATTAGAAATAAGAATTTTGTTAATAATATTACAGATTACCCAATAATACTTGCAATTAATCGCCTTGCGCACTATAATCTTTAAAGGATGAAGTATTACCTGTAGTGGTATCGAGGTACTTATGCCGATTTATATGTATCAATGTGAAAATTGTGGTGTCCGATTCGAACGCCAACAAAAATTCTCCGAGGCACTTTTAACTCGATGCCCAGAGTGTTCAAAAAAGACATTACGCAAAATTTACACCCCGGTGGGGATCGTATTCAAAGGTTCTGGTTTTTATGCTACTGACAATCGCTCTCCATCCGGTTCTGTGCATAAAAATGGTGAGGTAAAATCGGATAAGGAAGACAAAAATCCTGCTGTCAGCGAGTCTACTACCAAGGTAGAGGAACCCAAAAAGGAATAATTTCTTTTGAAAACGACGGCATTACAAAATTGATCAATTTTCACATTTGTCATTAAAAATATATGACGCCCCCTTTCAAGAGGCGTCATTTTTTATTATCATATAGAGGCTTTAGTCAGCCCGGTAACATGTGGGTTTCGGAAGTCGACAAGTGAATAAGAAAGATATCATGCGATAGAATTAACAACTTTAGCTCCTCGGCCAGGACTCGAACCTGGAACCTAGCGGTTAACAGCCGCCCGCTCTGCCGAATTGAGCTACCGAGGATTGTGCGTGCAGGATTATAAACTTAAGCCATATCAGTGTCAAGTAAACCTAAAATTGCCCATCGGCGTTCAGAGTTATTTGACTTTGAAAGAACTTACAAAGTATAATCCTCACCACTTCTAAACACAGCAGCCGTTTCAACCCGAGGCTTACATGGCCCTCAAAGGAAACCTACGCGATTTTCCGTTCACACAACTGCTTAATCTGATCAATCTTGCCCAAAAAACTGGGGCTCTCACCATTGCAGGGTCGAACGATACCGCGCGAATTTTCTTTCTAAATGGTAATTTAACTTACGCTCGAATGGGGCGGGAAGAAAATGGCCTTGTCACGATATTGTACAAGGCATCAAAACTCTCTACGGCCCAACACAGGATTATCAAAGCGCGGACTCAGAACATGAATGAAAAAGAACTGGGTCTGCTTCTAATCAATGCAAATTATATATCACGACAGGATATTCTCAATTGCATACAGACTTATTGTGTCAGCGTTCTCAATCGACTATTCACCTGGGCAGATGGTCATTTCCAATTCGATAACGATGTCTTACCCCCCCAGAATAAGATCCCAGTTCGGGTCAGCCTCGAGAACATCATCGTCGAAGGCTCACGTCAAATGCGAGAGTGGGAACAATTGTCTGACGAAATCCCTAGTCTCGATATGGCGCTTAAATTTACCGACCGACCAGGCGTAAATATTCGTAAAGTTAATCTCACAGTTGAAGAATGGAAAGTGGTTTCGTACATCAGCCCGAAGAATACCATTGCACAGATCGCCCATGCCACGAAAATGAACGAGATCGAAATTCGGCGGATTGTCTATAGCCTTCTACAGGCTGGCTTGGTTGATATAATCAGGCCGGTTATCGCCGGGCAGACTGGGTCTTCTGTAAGTCGATTTCCGGTCTCTACCGTGGGCGAACACAAAGAAGAAAAGAAATCTCTCATAAATCGACTCATTGATCGCATCAGGTCACTCTAGGGTTCTTATCACAGGTCAGAACGCCATGCAAACGGTCAAAATGGTAGTTACCGGACCATTCAACGCTGGAAAAACTGAATTTATCCAAACTGTTAGTGAAATTGACGTCGTTTCGACCGAAAGAAAAATAACAACCAATACAGAGCAAGTCAAAGACAAAACTACGGTTGCGATGGACTTTGGTCGTATCACCGTTGATGCAGATCTGGTACTTTATCTGTTTGGCACTCCAGGTCAAAAACGTTTCGACTTCATGTGGGAGATCCTTTCTGAAGGTATGTTGGGCTTCATCGTATTGGTTGATAGCACCCGGCCAGAGACCTTTCGGGAAGCCCGCAGAATTTTGGAAACCTTTCGCGCATACGCTCCCACGCCTTACGTAGTAGCAGCCAATAAGCAGGATAGTCAGGATGCTTGGGAAAAGGAAGATATCCGTATCGCCCTTCGATTGGATCACAAAGTCAAATTATTGAACTGTGTGGCTACAGACAAGGAATATGTTAAGAAAGTCCTTTTGGAATTGCTCTACACCATTCTCGATGAAATGGATAAGCCAGAAGTGTGAGATTTTACCGCACGACAGATGGGTCTTTCCTGGTTTAATTCATTATCGAGGAGAGTGTTAACAGATTGTGAATTTTGAGAGTTATTGAATACTCGGGGGAATAATCTTGACAATGATATTTTCAACGCTTATACTCGGATTAAATAACCACTACTGCACGGGGAGCCTGGGATTTGCCAGGCTGAGAGGAAGGCCATAGCCCTCGACCCGCGAACCTGATCCGGGTAATGCCGGCGGAGGAAACGCAACACGTCAATACAAAGCTCCCTCCCCGGGTTCCCTGGGAGGGAGTTAATATTGCGAGCTGTCATCTTTGCCAACGGGACATTTAATGACATCCCCGGGGCACTATCCGAGATAATTCCTGAAGATTTACTGATTGCTGCTGATGGGGGCACTGTTCATTGCCTTCAACTTGGGCTAATCCCTGACGTTGTGATCGGTGACTTGGATTCCCTGCCAACCTCTCAATGGGAAGCACTAAGGACTCAAGACACCCACTTTATCATTCACTCTCCCGATAAAGATAAGACCGACCTGGAACTGGCTTTAGGGTATGCCGTCCTTCAAGGCGCGCAAGATATCATCCTCTTTGGGTTGACGGGCGGACGTCTAGACCAATCCCTCGCCAACCTTCTCCTGTTAAGTAAAGATGAATGGAGCAATGCCCGTCTGGTTGTCTGCAATGGACCGGATAAGGCTTTTCTGCTACATTCAGGTGACAACCTCACCATAGAAGGTCAACCCGGCGATATTGTCTCCCTTATTGCGCTTACCCCCATAGTCGCAAGGGTTACAACCCAAGGATTGAGATGGCCTTTAGAGGCAGCCGATCTCCAGTTCGGGAGTACCTTGAGCGTATCAAATCAAATCTCACAAACCCCCACTCAGGTTCAAATCGGTGAAGGTTGCTTACTAGTCGTTCACCGAGGTGAAAATGCCGCTATCAGTTGAAGGATTCAAATCATGAAGAAAATAACCGCTCTGCTGGTTGTCCTGATAGTTCTTAGTTCTTTGATCCAGGCTTGTGCGCCTTCTGGCAAAACTACTCCAATTGAGCTACCCACAACCGGAGGAACGACCTCTGAGCCAGAAAAAGAGATGACTCTTCAAATCATGACCCATGACTCTTTTGCCGTATCAACAACAGTCGTAGATACTTTCCAGGTTGAAAACCATGCAAAAGTCCAATTCTTAAAAGCAGGAGACGCTGGCACAGCGCTGAATAAAGCTATTCTCTCTAAAGATAACCCTTTGGCAGATGTTTTCTATGGTGTGGACAATACCTTTCTCAGCCGGGCGCTCGATGCAGGTATTTTTGAGCCATACGATTCACCAATTTTGAAAATAATCCCGGATGAATTCAAACTCGACCCGCAAAACCGAGCTCTTCCGGTTGACTATGCTGATGTTTGTCTGAACTACGACAAATCCTATTTCTCGGAGAAAAACCTTGAACCCCCGCAAAACCTGGGAGATTTGCTCAAACCACAAAATAAAGGGCTGTTGGTAGTCGAAAACCCGGCGACCTCCTCACCGGGCTTGGCTTTTCTTTTAACAACGATTGCTGATTTCGGAGAAGACGGGTACTTGGATTACTGGAAGGGTTTATTGGCCAACGATGTTGAAGTTGTGGATGGTTGGGAAACTGCCTATTACACGGAATTCAGCGGGTCATCGGGTAAAGGTCCTCGTCCAATTGTGGTCTCATACGACTCAAGCCCAGTATTTGAGATCATCTTTGCTGAGAAACCCATCGAAGAACCCCCAACTGCTGCCGTTGTCAGCGATAACAGCTGTTTTCGCCAGACCGAATTCGTGGGGATATTGGCGGGCACGAAAAAACTTGAATTAGCCCAAAAGTGGGTAGATTTCATGCTCTCGCCTACTTTTCAAGAAGACATGCCCTTACAGATGGCCGTTTTCCCAGTAAATCCCAATGCAAAACTCAATGATACTTTTCAGAAATATCTGGTCCTTCCCCAAAAAACCGGGATTGTCAGCCCACAAGAAATAGCGGTGAACAGAGATAAGTGGATTAAAGCCTGGACGGAGACTGTATTAAAGTGAGTGTCCCAAATAACAAGGAGGTATTCGTCTTTCTGGATTCGCTGATTTCTGACTTCCGTCACTTTGGGCGCACTCTTGCTCTTTGGCTTTTACCGCTATCATTTCTAGCACTCTTTTATTTCTACCCCCTGGGCAACATTTTAAAGCTAAGTTATACCTCAAGGGTGGGGGGTGTTGCCGCGCCATTGATCGAAGCACTCAGCTCCAACACGGTCAAACATGTGTTGTGGTTTACTATCTGGCAGGCTATTGTATCGACTTTACTGACATTAATAGTGGGGCTACCTGGAGCATATCTACTGGCTCGTTTTGATTTCCGGGGTAAGTCTCTGCTCAAGGCTCTCACCGGAATCCCATTTGTCCTGCCCACGCTGGTAGTGGCAGCAGCCTTTAATTCCATATTAGGACCGCGTGGATGGGTCAATATACTCCTGATGGATTTGTTTCATTTTGTCGTACCACCCATCCAATTTACGAACACTCTCATAGCCATCTTCGTCGCCCATGTATTCTATAACACCACCATCGTGTTACGCATGGTCGGCGATTTCTGGTCCCATCTTGACCCTCATCTGGAACATTCAGCCCGAACTCTCGGCGCTAGTCGCTGGCGCACGCTGCTTCATATAACACTTCCATTGTTGATGCCCGCCATTGCTTCCGCAGCTCTGCTGGTATTTATTTTCGATTTCACCTCCTTTGGCGTTATTCTGGTCCTTGGAGGGCCTCGCTTTGCCACCCTGGAAGTAGAAATCTACTATCAAACGATCAGCCTGTTCAACCTGCCCCTGGCCGCGGTACTTTCTGTCCTTCAACTCGCCTGCACACTTGGTCTCACGGTGGCATATTCTCGCTTGACTGCCCGGCTCTCACGACCTATTCCTTTAAGATCTTCTCGCTATACGCAACGATCGTTTAATTCATTGCGCATGCGGATATTTGCCGTACTGGTCATCTCTCTCTTGCTCATCTTACTGATATTGCCCTTATTAGGACTGGCCTTACGTTCGGTAACTCGCCTGACAGCCGAACGCGGCCAGCGAGGCTCAGTGAGCCAGGGTTTAACGCTTGAATATTACAAAGAGCTATCCATCAACCGCCGGGAATCGCTCTTCTATGTGCCGCCTACTACTGCCATGGGGGTCTCATTGGCTTATGCTGTCACCACGGTTATATTTGCGTTGGGGTTGGGTTTACCTGCTTCCTGGGCACTAACCCGCAATTCGCTACAAAAACATGGGGTTGCATCGGCTTTTAACCGCATCCTCGACCCGCTTCTGATGCTTCCACTGGGTACCTCCGCGGTCACGCTAGGCTTGGGTTTCATTGTTACTTTAAATCATCCGCCTATTGATTTACGGGCTTCCCCGATACTCGTACCTCTGGCGCATACCCTGGTAGCTTTTCCCTTTGTTGTGCGAAGTTTAACCCCCGCGCTCCGCAGTATTCAGCCTCGTTTGAGGTCTGCTGCTGCCCTGCTGGGCGCATCACCCGGGAAAGTTCTTCGCTATATCGATCTTCCATTAGTTGGCCGGGCGGTTTTGGTCGCAGCCATATTTGCCTTCACCATATCCCTTGGCGAGTTCGGCGCAACTGCGCTGATTGCCCGTCCGGAATTCCCCACGATCCCATTGGTTATTTACCGTTATCTCTCCTTGCCAGGAGCGCTGAATTACGGTCAGGCTTTGGCTCTAAGCACTATCCTTATGTTAGTCACAGGCGCTGGTATGCTGGCGATAGAACGTTTCCGTATCGCAGAAGTGGGAGAATTTTAAGCACGATGAAAGTCAAGGATCAGGAGTCATCGCGGTTATCTGGGTTTTTAATTCTTGGGAATGTTGGTACCTCATAACTAATATGAATGGGCTCAAACTTCTTGATATCTATAAATCCTTCGGCGTTACCCGCGCTCTCGATGGCGTTTCCTTCGATGTCCCCGAGGGTGAAATCGTGGCATTACTAGGACCGAGTGGATGTGGAAAAACCACTACCTTGATGATCATCGCTGGCCTGGAGCAAGCCGACCGAGGTCAGGTATATTGGAACGGCGACTCTTTGATGAGCATCCCGCCTCATAAAAGAGAATTTGGACTCATGTTCCAGGATTATGTACTTTTCCCCCATATGAACGTATTTGATAACATCGCATTCGGGTTGAGGATGTCCGGATCAGACCGGTATGCTACCCAAAAGCGCCTTTCGGAAATGCTGGAATTGGTTGGTTTGTCTGGATATGCTGATCGCGATGTAAACACCCTATCTGGTGGTGAGCAGCAGCGAGTTGCCCTGGCCCGTTCACTTGCACCTCAACCTCGTTTGTTGATGCTAGACGAACCGCTCGGTTCCATCGACAGAACTTTGCGAGAACGGTTGATATTTGAATTACGTCAAATCCTGCGTGGTCTTAAACAAACCGCAATTTACGTCACACACGATCAAGAAGAGGCCTTCGCCATTTCAGACAGGGTCGTGGTTATGCAGTCTGGCAAAGTTGAACAGGTCGGCATACCCCAGGAGATTTATCGCCAGCCTGCATCAATTTTCGTTGCCCGTTTCCTGGGATTGACTAACTTGTTGGCAGGCGAAGTTCTCCAGGAGAATGATCAGGAGATCGTTCATACCGCCATCGGCAATTTTCCCATCCAGGGGACTGAGGAAAAATATGTTACTGTGCTTATCAGGCCAGATACAGCCCAACTTGACGGTGGTGGCGAATTACAGCTACGCGGAGAGTTATTAGAGACATCCTTTCGAGGCAGTATTAACCGCACCGTGGTATCCGTAGAGGGGACCAAGCTCACCTTTGACTTCCCCTCCCACACTCACCTACCCGAGATAAATTCACAAATCCAATTGAGTTTAGACCTGCAAAAAGCGCTCCAATTTTTCCCATCACCCATGTCAGCTAGCAAACTCCACCTCTTGGGTTTTACTGAGCATCTAAATGTTGCCCATTAGCGAGCTCCGGGGAATGTTTTCGCTCAAAACAGGTCATCCCCGGAAGAAGTACTAGGTATCCCGTCAGATTTTATATAGAAATGGGTCTTGGGCGAGTGTTTATCCACTAACGGCTGAATGGCATCGCGGCTGTCTTGGTGCATATGAAGGTCTTAGCGCTCAAAGAAATTTCCAAATGGCTTTTTCCCTGGTGAAGTCATTAGGCAGGCCACCAGCAAGAACACTTATTAGCGGTTCGCATGAAAATCGGGACGTCGATTTAATTTTATCAATACCGTCTTCACCCCTAATAGATAATTTTGTGGATTTTTCCACGCGAATATGGACAAGTTTTCTCTCTTGTGCTATTTTTATCGCTGATACATGTTTTTCTAGAGGGAACTTTCTCACATGGTCTATCGTTTTTATTATTGAGTGGTCCTCTACCTTAGGAGAGATTTTATGTCGAAGCACATTCCGAGCTTATTGATGGTGATGACAATTATCCTGGCAGCTTGTAGTCCTAGCCTGTCCGTGGGAGAGACCCCTACACCCGAGCCGTCTAAAAATCCAATCGAGGCGCCGGCAGCTTTCTTGGCACAAGAAGCAAATCTACCTGCGGACGAAATTTCCCTGATAAGTTCCGAAAAGGTGGAATGGAACAATGCCTGTCTTGGTGCCTCGCAACCTGGCGAAGTCTGCGCCCAAGTAATTACCCCCGGATACCGCTTCGTCTTGAACACACCAGACGGAATCTATCAAATCCATACCGATCTCTCCGGCAAATCGTTCCGAATAATACCCCCAGAGAAAGCCCCGTCTGTTAATACTGCTCTGGTATGGGAGAGATCCGGTGGCATTACCGGCATTTGCCAGCGTCTCACCATCACACTTAACCGGGTTTTCACGCTTGAAGATTGCCGTGATGACCACGTCATCAGTCAAGGCAACCTAAACCAGGATCAATGGGCTCAGATACAAGATTGGCTGAACCGCTTCATTACTTTTAAATGGCAATCCAATCCCCAGCAAGGTTCAGCGGACATGTTCAATGATAATTATACTTTTAATGGCCAGGGGAATGCGACTCCCTCCCAAGATGATGAAGAAAGCATCGCACAATTCTTGGTTGAATTAACCTCTGAGCTTATAAAAATTTCTCCAAATAACCTGCCTGCTGAAACCAGCGGAGTCGCGGGACAGGTTCTAATAGGTCCAACTTGTCCAGGGCCTCAAGCGGCTGGATCCGGGGAAACGTTATGCCCCGATCTGCCATACCAGGCGACGATACAGGTCCTCAATCAACGCAATCAAACCGTCACAACCATCCAGACTGACAAAGAAGGTCACTTCCAGTTATCCCTTGAACCCGGGACTTATACCCTTCAGCCTCAATCCGGTACAAATGCTCCCTTCCCGCGAGCCGCAGCTCAGACTGTAACCGTTGAGCAAGGACAGATTACCCAAATTCAAATCAACTTCGACTCTGGCATCCGTTGAATCCCAAGTTGATTATTTCCACCCCGGTGACCTAAGGATTTCTTTGTATTCCAAAATCAAATTAAATGCCATCCAAAAAAGTAAACACCCCTTTCAACACATTTGGAAAGGGGTGTTTGAAAAATTTTCGAGGACTCTTGAATAGTTTCAATGAGATCCCGACAGGATGTGCCTGCAATCGTGTCTCAGCGCGATAGCATTAAATCTCAAAAGGCGGGCATGGTGGTTAGCAAAGAAGAGTATCCGAGTAGAGAATCACCATTGTTCCACAGCCACCAACCGACTGCGGCAGCTACGATACAACAAAGGCATAGAATAACCACCACGATTAGGGCGATCATCCAACCTCTACTTTTGCGTTTTGGTGGTTCCGGTTCCGCGTAGTGGGTATTTACATCTTCAGTCATCTTCTCCTCCAATTTTCTTCCTATGATTAGTAACTATTTAAGAATCAATAAATCGTTCGAGACGCTCTCGGCTTGCCCGCCGCCAGAGCAGCCAGATAAGCCAAGAAGTTGACAGTATGATAATGGCGGTGAGCAACACCGGTACAACCACAGCCAGGATTGATATCACTGTGGAGATCATATCTTCGGCGATACTTATCGGCACATTCCCTACCCCTGCAGTCGTGGCGGTTACCACTGGACGTACCGCAGTGGCTTTAACTGCATGAATACTACCAGCCACCAGCAAACCAGCTCCCAAGGACAAGACTGGGTGGATTTCCGTGATCACTTTTGCATTGGCCGCAAACACGATTGCTCCTGCGATTGGCCGAATAAAAGTCTGGATGAGATCGTTAGCATGATTGACAGCTGGCACTTTGTCGACCAAGAATTCAATAACCGACAGGAGCAACAGCAAACCGATCAACCAACCATTGGTGAGCGTGTTCCAGGGGGCGTCCAGCTTGATCAGGTCCGTAAAACGCGCCATTAGAGCGATAACCAACAGGGGGATATACGCGTTTAACCCGGCACTGGCCGAAAGACCAAACGCAGGGAGTACACCGGTTAGCAATTCCCACACCATCTACTTCCTTTCTCCAGGCGATTACCAGTCTTTAACCAAGATGGAATCCTTGCCAGGTGCCCGTCAGCAGATACCGCCCTAAATCAAGTAATCCTATTTGCATCAAAGCCAACGTGAACCCACCCGTTAAGGGTAATACCAAATCAATCACATGGTTCCAGCGGTTCTCTATTCGTAACACCATCAACCAGACGGTAGTATATACCATGGTCAGTATGACCAGTACGCCGGCTGCACTGATCAATGCTAGCGGGTAAAGGATGACCGGGTTCTCTGTCATCACCAATAGATCCAAAAGTGCTCCCAGGATAAGTAAAACAACTAAAGATCGTGATCCCGCCAGAGCAGGAAGGTCATCCCTTTTCTCCCAGACCGTCTGGTTAAAAGCCGCAAAGAGTGCCACTGATATCACCAAACCCATCCCGGTTCCGGATAACAGGCGTAGGGTGTTATTAGGCTCGTAGAGGGAGAACATGCCGGGGATTAAATGCAAGAATGAGTTCAAACCATCCACGATGAAGGCGGCCACTAAACCACCCAGTACAAACAATACTCGCAAAGGGGGAGTGCCAATTCGCTTTCGCCCCATTATCTCCTGATACACCAACCCCAACATCGCCCCTAAATACATGCCAGTACAACGGGCACATAGGGGTAATTGCCTTGCACCAAGATGAAAAGAACGCAAATCTATTCGATGGCAAACTGCATAGCCTATTGCATCAGCCTTGCCCAATAATCCTGAAGGAGTGGTTAATAACCAACCTATTAACAGAAGCCCGGCGGGCAGAAATACCAAGCTTTTCCAGGCTCGCTGCCAAAGACTGTGTCGCTCTAGCTGAGGAATTTCCATATGGGCAGAATTATAGGGTTATCTATTAAAAAAGACAAGCGGTAATTGCCATGGATCTCTAATTGGAGTATGATAAGCCTTCGAAATTTAATCGACATAATTTAAACTGGAGGACGAGGTATGCTGAGAAGTTTTTCATTTGGCATCTATACAAGCCTGTTCATTTGCTTATCGTTGAGCGCATGTTCTGGGTTTGAACCTGCTCCTCAAGAGACTTCCACCATGGCGTTGACAAATACACCACTACCCTCATTGACGGCATCTCCCACAATAATTCCGCCTACTGCAACACTGACGCCAACCTCACCGCCCACGCCAACTCCCACTCCCTCCTACCCAGAAGAAGGCTTTGGACCAAACAATTTTCCTGAAAACGTCGATCCACTCACCGGCCTTTTTGTCTCAGATCCCAGATTATTGGAGCGCAGGCCAGTAGCCATCAAGGTAAACATCATTCCACGTTATAACCGGCCTCCCTGGGGGTTATCCTTTGCTGATATCGTCTATGATTACTACCACAACAATGGCTATACCCGTTTTCATGCTATCTTCTATGGCAATGACGCTGAGTTAGTCGGCCCCATCCGTTCAGCCCGCTTTCCAGATGATCTACTTATTCGAATGTATAAAAGCATCTTTGCATATGGTAGTGCTGATTACAGGATTAACGGACGTCTGTTTTCTGCTGATTACAGCGACAGGCTCGTCCTCGAGAGAGGTCAAACCAAGCTTTGCCCGCCTACATCAAACATCCCCCTTTGTCGTCAAGACCCCAATGGCTACAACTTTCTTTTAGGTGGCACAAAAGAAATCCATGCCTTCCTAGAATCGGAAAACGTCGACGACAGCCATCAGAATTTAGATGGAATGACTTTTCGACTAGAACCATCTGGAGAAGGTGAGCCAGCCGAACAAGTCAGCATACGCTATTCAGGGGATAGTTATAACCGCTGGGATTATGATCCAACTACTGGCCATTATCTGCGTTTCCAAGACGATGTTTTCGATCAGGGCCAGGGAGAAAAATATGTTCCTATGACTGACCGCTTGAACGATCAACAAATCACTGCCGCTAATGTCGTCGTGCTAATTGTGCAACACGAATATTTCCAACGTCCCCCGGCAGAGATCATCGAGATCCTGCTCAATGGCAGTGGCCCTGCATATGCATATCGCGATGGTCAGGTATATCAAGTCATCTGGAATCGCCCCTCTACTGATAGCGTTCTATATCTCACTTTCCCCGATGGTAGCAGCTACCCTTTCAAACCAGGCAACACTTGGTTCCAGATAGTTGGGCAGAATTCGATAATTTCGCAACCACAGGAGGCCACCTGGCGCTTCGAATTCCGCATACCATAGAGAATCTTAAGCAATAACCTGGCAATTGAATAGTCTAAGGGGGGTAGCCCGCCACTTTAGAGCAGATTAAGTGACTTTATCCTCTCTTGATCTGCTCTAACGATTCTGTTGGCCGATGAAATGCAATATCCCATTACTATAAACCAATGGAATCTTCTGAAGAAGCCCTTCCCTTGAGGTTAAGCCTTATCATTTTTCTTTTGATCGGATTGGTCACAAGCTCCTGTGCCCCGGCCTTTGCTTCTGCCAAGACTAGCTTCTCCATTCCCGCTCAGGTTTCATCGGGGGTTAATCCAAAAATACTTTCCTTTGAGAGACCAATTGATAATAATAACCAACTTTCCAACCCCGCGAATCAGTTCAGTTGGGGAGATACACCACCCTCACCCTTGATCCCACTAATCACAACTTATGGTCCCGAAAATTTCCGAAAGAGATCAATCCTCTCACCAGCATGAACGTAACGGATCCTACCCTCTTAGAACGACGTCCAATCGCCATAAAAATCACCAATTACCCGCGCAACGTGCGCCCGTAGTCTGGGCTCTCTCTGGCGGATATTGTCTATGAATATTACCTGGAACGAGGCATCACTCGCTTCATCGCTATTTTCTATGGAAACGATGCCAGTAAAGTTGGATCGGTCCGGTCTGGTCGCTTCTTTGACGAACACATCTTCCGTATGTACCAGTCCTTTTTTGTATTTAGCAGCGCAGATGATCGGGTGATGGAGTATTTCCTAAATCTGGAAATACCAATCGTAAACCGTTTCATCTTGGAACAGCCCGAGGACAAGAAGCAAACATGCCAACCAGACAAAACTGTTCCTTTGTGCCGAGACAGGGATATAGCGAGTTACAACAACTTGTTTGCTAACACTCAGGCGCTCACTCGTTTTCTCACCGAGAGTCAATCAGATAACTATCGCCAGGATTTACATGGGTTGCTTTTTGAGGATCGCCTTTCACCCGGAGGTGCCCCCGGTACACAGATTGATATTGGCTACTCTCGTTATATCTATAATCGCTGGCTTTTCGACCCCGCAAGCGATTGTTATTTGACTTGGATTCAACTCGTAAGTGCAACAGGTTGCTCAAAAAATACCTCAAAGGGTGATTTGAAATCAAGGCATTTTCTAGGACGATGGTTGAGTTTGAACATGATCTGTTCCAGTTCGTTATGGGTGACCGAAGAGAGGTCTCGATTTTTAGGAATATATTGGCGTATCAAGCCATTCATATTTTCATTCGCACCCCGTTCCCAAGCAGCATACGGATGAGCAAAAAAGAAATCGATGCCAAGGTCTTGGGCGATGCGTTCGTGGTCAGCGAACTCTTTGCCATTATCTCCGGTGATGGTATGCAAGCGATCTGCAACGGGGTGGAGCAGATCGATCACAGCATCGCGGACCAATTCGGCCGTGCGGTGGTTCACTTTACCCAGCAAGGCCAGACGACTAACCTTCTAAGAGACGGTGACAGCTGGCAATATACCTTCAGCATCCCTTAAATTCATAACGCCCTTAGAATCTGTTTGACCAAACCCGGCCCTTGATATACTAATCCGGTATAAATCTGCACGAGAACAGCTCCCGCGTCCAGCTTTTCCTTG
>DAOUET010000169.1:0-2282 GCA_034430155.1 Anaerolineales bacterium | reverse complement strand
GCAAGCAGGACTGCCGCCAATGAAGACAGGATCGATGCCAGGTTGAGATTGAACTCGGGCCAACGAACCAGCAATATCGCCGCAACCACGGCGAGCGCCTGGCATATGGCGATGGCGACCAGCCATCTGGTGGCACTATTCTTGTTGGCCTGCCCCCTCAGGGCATACCAGGCCTGTTGGTTCCGGATGCGATCGCGCAGGTAAATGCCCTTCCTGGTCTCCGTGCCTTGCTCCCTGATCATCCGTATAGTGGCTGTGTTCTGGTCGGCCAGCGCCTCGGAGCCTGTTGGGGAAGCGCCCAGGTGGCGGCGCTCCTGCAGGATGCGGGCGACTTCGGCGCAGAAGCGCTCATCCACCCCTTGCGAGGTCAGGGATGAACTATAAGGATCGGCCCCGGTCATATAGCGCCAGGCCAGGGTCTTGATAGATTCGGCAATGGTGCGCGCCCCGAACCAGACTTTATCGAAATCACTAACCCTGATGGTTAGGGTGAGCAGGGATCCCAGTCCAAGGGCAACCGCACCTACAATCGCCAAGGTAGCCCGGCTGTTCTGCGCCTCAATTGCCCAGGAAGTGACGATGCTTCCCAAGAGAATCAAGGCCAGGTCTGCCCACACCAGCCTGAGGTAGTTTCGCCGTGAGTCGCTGGCGGCGTGATCTGCCGACCGGTAGGCAGCCGGTAAATCTGCTTTTGCAATCGCAGCGATTTGGGAGAGTTCCGTGTCGGTCATAGGCAATTTCTGGTGTAAACCCCTCAGAGTCGATACAACTTATACAATCTCAATTCGACCTGGCGGAAGAGTTCGAGCGCGAATTGGTCGCGCTGGGCGCTGGTATAGCATTCCCCGTAAGCCTTCGGGTGGGCGAAGCGGGAGTTCTCTAAGCGGAAGATCTGAGTGTCCTGCAGGCCTTTGAGGTCATGCAGCTCCGGATCAACTGGCTGTAACAACACCGGGATCACTGGCTTGGCTCTCTTGCCCACAAACTTGGGGACCTCGTGCTCGTTGATATATTGCGACCCTAGAAAGGCAGGACTCACTAACAGCAGCCCAATATCGCAAGCAGATAAGGCAGCCTGGATCTCGTCATGCCACAATTCTCCCACCAGGATATCGGTATCTTGCCAGAAAACGTAACGGTAGCGCTTTGCGGCCTTGAGTTGTGTGCGAAATCTTTCCAGGAACCTTCCGGCCAGCACTTTATTGGCCCGCGCGTATGAGACAAAGAGGGTGATTTTCTTCTTCATATCCTATTCCCGATTTTATACTCCCGACTTATGGGTGGCATTCAGGGCCAATCCTCTCCGAAGTCATTAGGTACGACCATCGCCATCCTGGATTACCCGACCTTATTTTAACAACTTTTGACCATGAGAATACCACACCTTTTCAGATTAAACCTGTCATGATTCCGGCATGGTCTACTTATCCCCAAGGTGGCACGCGGACCGGTCAATATATGGTCATCGCGTCTCTAGGCAGTGTCCTGATGCGCCTTATGTAACTGGATACGCTCCTATCATCCCCCTCCGGGTAATTTAACCCAAAGGTTTTCGCAACCACCCTGGATATCCGTCGAAAAAGGTCTCCCATGGCGAACAACGATTCCCATATGTCCTCTGCAAGTGCACCGGAATAGGTTTCTTCGAGCAGCACCCAGATATCGCCGGGGAGGTGCCCCTTCAGGTGTCTCCCAAATTTCCCCGGTGACCTTTGAAAGTCGGTCTGGGTACCGAAATACCAGGTCAGCATCCTCATCAATTGTCCCCTCATCAGGGTATCCAATATTTGCTTTGAGTAGATCAGATCCCCCCTCCACAACCCTTTTGCCACGTAGGGGTTTAGCCACCAGAACTCATTGCAGCAATCATCAAATGACTTCGCCGATGGCTTTTGGGGGAGATAGCTTTGCTCGCTAGGTGGAGGTAGTTCCTTGATCATCTTGTCCTTATCCAGGAGCACCAGCGACAAGCTGTCCTTTATGACTTGATCTACATCCTCTAATGGGTAAAAACTGAGATCGATCCTGTTTCCATCTATGAATTGCATCAAGTAGGCATAATGCCCGCCTTTTTCCGGCGGTGGGTCGAGCATATCCTCAGGCCTCTGCATGATCATGATATCGCCAAAGTACCGGGTGATTTCCGGGTTTCTCCGGAAGGGTTGGACACTTCTTACCAGATAGACGACATCGTAATCCTGGAAGAGATCCCCTTTTACCTCTGGATTGACCCGCGAGCCATTCATGATCACGGCGCGCACCTCTTCGTGATCCCTGGCAAA
>DAOUET010000168.1:0-7499 GCA_034430155.1 Anaerolineales bacterium | reverse complement strand
GGGAAAGAAATCCAAGACGAAAAATAAAAAAACGGCTGCTCTCACAGCCGTGGAGATCTTCAAAGGCTCTGTTCAGAATACTACCTATCCCAAGCCTTGACACTGCAAGTAATCGGTACCCGCTGGTGGGCGGGACGAGATAAAGCCGATTTGATGGAGTTAGATTGAGTGTAGTGTACTCCTTTTTGGCGGGGTGAATCCCACCTGTCGGGACCACGATGTGTTAGGCAGCTGCTTCACGGATTCACGTTGGTCGACGACGGCTGCGAATGAACATGGCAAGCGAGCCGACTGCGCCAACGATGAAGGCCGCTGGGCAGATCAGAGTGGCGAGAAAAAAGGCCGCGACGGCGAGGCCCTGCAGCAGATTCTGGAGCGCACCCGGGGTTGCCGAATTGTGGGCGACAGCCGCGAAAACGTTGTTCAGAATTGCGAAGAGAGCAAGGCCGAGTATCGACGCGTAGAGGAGGAACCTGAACTGCCTTGCGGTTCGCCAGGGGTGGACGAATGCAAGGACAAAGGCAGTAGCTGCAAGAAAGGCTAACAGTATACCGGGCGGATTATCGTCGATACCTACAGCGGCAGCGGCAATTGCCGACAAGCCACAGATCACCAAGAGGATAAGCGTCTTGATTCTGTTGTGTGGTGTTGATAAAGCATCGATAATAATAGTCTTCTTTTTTGATAGTGGATTTCGTCTACGGCTGCCATCGCGGTAGGTCTGCCAGTTACCCGACAGCTCCCGCGCAGATCTGTATAGAGATGCCGAAGTCACGACCGGACTTGCACCGGTTAGCAGACAATAGCTTTCAGGACAACCAGCGAAGTTGTTAGGCAGCTGTCCATGCGGAAGCAGCAAGCTGAACGGAAGACGCGTGGACCCTTGGGTGGCCCGGACCGACTCTCAACCCCAGGGCCCACGCACTCGAGCAGCTAGAGGTCCTTGAGGAGTGTTGCTAACACCAGTAAAACGAGCCCGGCTGTGACGAGCCAGAACGAGTACGGGCTCAGACTGGCTATTGTGCCGAAGTGACCGAGGAGCCCAAGAACACCAAGGGCAACAGCGATCCACCAAGTAATGACCTTCGGAGCAGAGAGTCTCATAGTCGCATCTCCTTTTATATATATATCTCTTCAAGCGGGGTCCGACGTTCGGCCCGGGTGTGGCAGGGTCGGACAACCTGCCGGCGGAGCCATGTGGGGTGCGTACATGCCGATGTTCAGTGGACGGCTGCTAAACGCCGGTTTTCATCTGCTGGCGGGTGGGACGTGAACCAACTTCGAGATCAGAACCAACTTTGGGATGCCGATAACCCATTTTTACCGGCAGAATCCCCGACAGTCAGGGTGCAAACCCTTGTTGAGCGGCGTAATGCAACAGCTACTTTGTATAATCCTCTTTCGTAGCGACACGAAAATTATCAGGCTGCGAAGCGCTGAAGCCCCTTGCAACGGCACGCTTGATGAGAAGACGGCGACGCCTTTATCTACGCGAGGATGCCAAGAATCGCCCCGCGTACCGTTGTCGGAGCGTGTGTTTGCCGTTCGTGCGCAGAGTGCAATGAGCCTGTTCCAGTCGCTCACTGAAACGGCAAAGGGTGAAACCGAACTGCTTACCGACTAAGCAAGATTAAAACACCAGCAACGATAGCGAGCAGAGCCAGTATAGTACCGATGGCTGGAATTGGAATACTGACCACTTGCAGTAAGCCAGTCACGATGAGTCAGATGCCCAATAAGAGCATTCCCAGGTTCTTGATCAGTTTCATGTTGCTCACTTCCTTGTGTGAGAAGTGCGATTCGTAATATCACAGGCACCCCATGCCGCGGTGTCCCACGGCGCGGGCTGAGTCACACTAATGCTTGCCAGTAAACAATGTGATAACAAGTCAGGACTTTAGGCTTATAGATGTTCCTCCATTCTTTACTCGCTGCCATTGCCCAGGCTAGCGCTTAAGCAAGCGGGCGATGAACAACACAACAACTGCGCCAAGGAACGCAACAACGATCGTGGTGAGGTTAAACCCGTTGATAGCATCCGGCACATTGAAGAACGTGCCAGCAAGCCAGCCACCCACCAACGCGCCAATAACGCCGATCACGATGTCGCTAATCAGGCCGAAGCCCGATCCTTTCATGACCTGACCTGCCAACCAACCGGCAATTGCACCGACAACAATCCACGTTAACAGTCCCATCTTGGTTACCTCTATAATAAATATGATTGGTTCTTTCAGCACCAGAGGTCAACTGTTCCCTGGTTGCTCACATCAACTCCGCATCAGATTGGGTCGATCTATCTCTCCTTTTCTGCCCCGATTCGATCCGGCCTCGCCATACCGCATCATAGTGATGGTGCACGAAATGACTCGCCAATATCCCGACAAGCTTACCCGAACGACTTAAATGATTCGGAATGGCAGATAATCGCACAATACCTACCGCAAGTCGCAACGACTAGCCGCCAAACGGATTAAGGATTCATGTGGCGCAAAGCCGCCACATAATCCCTGGTTGAACTAAGCCGAGTAAAAGTGATCGTCCAAAACCACTAGATTTGGGAATTAAGCAGCGCCCTCAACGGGAACCCCTTTGTTTCATTGTTCTGTACCGGTATAATTGTAACAATTCCATCCCCCTTTTGCAAGTGACCAGAGCGCTTTTCTCACGAACGAGGAAATTCGACGCCGTCGAATTGCTGTTTTAGCCTGCATTGACAACGCGAAACCGGGAGCGTAGAGGTCCTGCCTCTAGACCCGGGTTCGCTCGATATTTACATACCTCCAGCCAGTGTTGCTTAGGGCGGGCAACGTTCTTTGGGGCGGATAATTTGTCGAGGTTGCATGGCCTTTCCGCAATTGGGACAACGCACGGGCGCTTGGGATCCGTCCCGCGCCAATCACCATTTCGACGAAGACGGCAAGACGCTCCTCGTTGAAATTCAAGGATGTGATATCGGTCGAAATTTCTTCAGGCAGCATCGGGAAGGTCTCGGCCGCAGTATAAACCGAGGTGGTGTTATGGCGTGCGTGTTGGTCAATGGCTGAATCGTTTTTAATCACCGCGTCCACATCCGCGATGGCAACCAGAATCTTTACTTCGTCTGCAGGCATGGCCTCGGCCACAGTTAACTGATCCAGGTCACGCGAGTCATCATTGTCAATGGAAGCCCAAAGAAGATCCCACATGTCACGAATCCGGTGCTCCGTACCTACTGGCGCACCTTTCTTCATCGCTGGCGACTGAAGCTTGCCCAATTCTGCAAGCGCTGCGGCAGAAAAGTCAGGCAGCAAACCTCGCTCGAGCATTGCCCGGTGGGCGATGCTCTGCAAAATCGCTCGGTGCTGTTTATCATTGTGAGGTGTTTGAAGCATAGGAGGAAATCCTTATACTTAGAACCAATGACCAATGCTGCGTGGCATGGAAAGTTGATTTGACCCCTGACCCGGGATTAAAGATGAGCTTGGCCCGTATGCGGCGTTTGTTCGTGGAGCAAGGCTTCTTGTCATGGATTTCTTCCATGCAGCTCTATCCTTTAGCCCAAAATTCATCAGCCTCTTTTTCCATTTTCGCCAGACGCGTGTAATAATCCGGAAATTCATTGAGATGGGCTAAGGCAATCTTGCCGGTGAGAAGAGGGTCATCATTGGTCACATTAGTATTTGGATCTATGGTCCCATGCTCAAGCTCCACTTCGAGTCCCATCTGGAATTGTTCGACTTCAAACTTATTCCAGTCTGTGCCTAAAGTGTCGCCGATTTGCTTGGCTTTATCGAAGGTGAACCGTTTCTCTTTCATAAGTCAATCCTCCATTTTTTCTTTTCGTCCAAATTTTATATAGATACTCTATCCACGGCTTTATTTATTGGCATCGAGACTTTTAATACCTTATATTGGGTCTGCCGCTTCTGGTTGCTATTGCTTTAGCTGGTAATAATAATGCTCAAGGAAAGCGCCAAAGAGAAAGATGAGGCCGGACAGATGGGTCCAAGCTAGGCTAGATCATTGGGTGTCAGGTTGGTCATGTTGAGAGGTCAACCAGTCGTTTTTCCCACTCAGGAGGCAGCATGGCCGCCACAGTTAACAGTCCTAACAGAGGGGAAGCCGCCTTCTTATGGATAAAGCGCATGGTGTGCTTGAAACTCCAAAAGGTGTCGGGGAACTAGGGGTAAACCAGTAAGATTCTCATAGCAACCTTGCTTTATCCTCGAGCTGAGGTAAGTTTATGAAACCAATTTTGGAATCTCCTTCCCGGCTTTTTTTGGTCTCTTAACTGGGCAGTAATGGCCCAAAATGTGATCTTTTCGCCACACTCGCATATGAGGAAGGTCGATCCAAGATCCTCTCCCTTTGCCGCGGAATCAATCACTGAGTTGTTCGATATCGTTTTCTTGCAGTGAGGGCACGTGATTTGGTTTTCCAAAGTTTGCTCCTAATCTATATAGAAAGGTATTGTCTTATTAAAAAGGGGAAGTGTATTTTAGAAAAGATACTTCATAAGGCTTACTTGGCGCTTTTTTCACTCGTCGTGCTGACTAAAGTGGCTTAATGAGACAGATCCACAATTTCATTCTGTTCAGAAGCCAGTTTAGCCCGAACTGCAGTATACGTCACTTGTTCATCGGGTAACCTTTCAAACTCTGGTCTTTTCTAATAAAGGTGGAATTTGAATTGTTCGCCCATCTTACGGGTTGGGGAATAGGTTATCCTCCAGCTGCACCAAGTTATTCGTCAACTGATCCAGCTCCGGCTGTGCTGACGAGAGGTTGGTCTTCAGCTTAGTCAAAGCCTGAGCGGCACTCTGTTGCATGGCAGTGAGCACATCTTTTTGATCCGTTCCCAGCAAACCAGAGAGGTTATCCAGCGAATCAGAGGCTTGGATCAACGACAGGCGCCCTCCAGCATAATCGCCGGCAGCCACCGCCTGGCTGGCTCCACGTACACCTGACAACGCCATGAGCACATAACTATGCAGGCAGCTTCGCAGAATCCAGATCCTTTTGCAGGGTCTCATTACCCGTCTGCAACGTGGTGATCTGATCAGTTTGGCTGGTGACCGTCGCGTTGGCTTGCTTCAGGTCAGCGTTTGCTTTGACGAGCTGCTGCCGGGTGGGGAAGTAAAGCGTTATAGCGATTAGCAGCGCACCCAGCCCAAACGCCAATAACACTGCCAGCACCCAGCGCAGGATGCCGCGTATGGATTTTTGCGGGCGTGTTTCAGGCTTGGCTTCGGGTTGTACGGATTCTTTTTCGTCCATAAGGATTCTTCCTGTCCCGCCGATCAAATGTAATTTAGTGTCTGTGTATTCGTATCTGAGGTTGGCAGGGATGCTATGATGCACCCCTGCTCATCGGATCTTTTACGAGATGAAAATTGAATCGGGTTTATCGTCTGCGGCTGATCAGGTTGACGATTGCTAGCAGGATTATGGCACCTACCAGTGTCACCAGCATGGTTGGAATGGTGATCGCATCGTTGATCGTCCCAACATGGAACAGGGGGCTAATGAACCAGCCAGCTATGAAGGCACCTACGACGGCCACAACGATATTGATCAGCAGGTTTGAACGGTCATGCATGATTTCAGTCGCAATCCAGCCGATTACTGCAGCAACGATCAGGTAAATTATTATGTTCATTTCTATCTCCTATGTAAATGTATGATTTGCACGGAATACCGTGCGTCTTTTTGTTGATCCCCACTCCTTCTCAGAGGAGAAGCGAATGTGGCATCACTCCGATCATTTACCGGGGCTGGCGTTTAAATAAGGGTCATCCGCCAACATTAGAATTCAACGTCCACTCAAAAAGCAGCTCCTGGTTGGGCGGTAGGGGCGTTGGTTGTGCGAATTGCTCGTATCCGGCCAGGTTGACGCCGTGCAGCTCCTGCAGCTTCTCCCGATACCAGACGTCAAATGGGAGAACTGAGATGATGATTTGCCCCAAAGCCTGAGCCACATCAGGTGCTTCCAACGTGGTCATAGCCGTCGCCCCAAAGGCGGTTTCCACCAAGACCAACTGTTCGCGCGTGATGCCCAACCGCTGGCGCGAGGCTTCGTATGGCTTTCGTCGAAAGCCACATAATTCCTGGCAAAATCGCCGCCAGGCTTCCACCTTACCGTTCAGGATGGGGAATGTTAGAACAATACCAGACATCGTGGGCCTTCTTCTGGGTTACAGCACTCTCTTAAGCGGAATCTTTGTCTTTCTATTAACATTTAATCTGAGTATAATGATAAAGAGTCTCAAAAGCGTCACAAGGAGCCATGCAATAGCTGACCAGGCATTACCATTACATATCTATGCATTGGGACCGCCCGAAGTGCGCATGGATAAGAAATTAGTATCCTTCCCGACTCGCAAAACGCTGGCGTTACTGATCTATCTGGCAATAGAGACAGGTCCACAACCGCGCGAGGCTTTGGCTGCCCGGCTATGGCCGGAAGCCAGCCCTGAGCGTAGCCATGGCTCGCTTCGCAACACCCTCTATCACCTGAAAACAGCCTTGCGCCAGGCGAGTGGTCAGGCTCAAACTTCTTATCTTTCCGCCACACATAATTCGTTGAGTCTGAATCCAGACGCCGATATCGATTTTGATCTAAAAACGATAGAACGTGCTTATATGCTGGCACGCGCCGACCGTTCGAGCCGGACGCTGCCAGAGGGTTCGACCAGCTTGCCTTTATTACAATCGGCAGCAGCCTGCCAGCGCGGTGATTTTCTGACCGGATTTTCATTGGGCGATGCACCTGGCTTTGACGATTGGGCTGCCATTCAGCGCGAAGTCTGCCATCGCCGCATGGGCCTGATCCTCGACCGGCTATCCGAAATTCAATTTGCGCATGGCGAGTTTGCCGGCGCCACAGAGACAGCTTCGCATTGGATTGCCCTGGATGCGCTGAACGAAATTGCCTATCGCCGCAAGATGCGAGCGCACTTTGCAGCCGGTGAGCGCGGGCAAGCGCTTGAGACCTATGAAGCTTGTCGCTCCATCTTAGCGGCTGAATTGGGCGTCGAGCCAGAACCGGATACGGCAGCGCTGGCGGAGCGCATTCGCACGCAACCACAGCTTGTACATCCTTATGCCCACAAAACCCCGCCTCAGCCACGGCGTCCAGATACCTCAGTTAATTTCCTGGGAAGCTTGTTTGCCGGGCGTAACCGCGAATACCAGGCGCTCATTAAATGCTATGAACGCGCCGCTGATGGCCTGCCCCAACTCATAGTGCTGCGCGGCGAGGTTGGGATTGGCAAGACCCGCCTGGCCAGGAAATTCATCCGTTGGGCCAGTGCCCAGGGAGCGGAATTGCTGCTGGGAAGCGCCTTTGAGAGTGGCAGCCATTTGCCGTTTCAGCCGCTGGTAGAGGCACTCCGGTTACGGATTGAAGGTGATGGTTCGTTATTAAATTTGGTGGATGAGATTTGGTTATCGCGGTTGAGTCAACTGCTACCAGAATTGCGCCAACACCATCCAAATATGTCCCCCGCTCCTGTGGAG
>DAOUET010000167.1:0-2940 GCA_034430155.1 Anaerolineales bacterium | reverse complement strand
ATACTCACCGAAGTCCCTTCGCTCAACTTCATCGTCTTTATATTTTTCTTTCTCTATCTTTTCCTTGAATTCAAAGCGCCAGAGATGATCAGCCTCGAGCGGCCCCCATTCCTGCCAAATTTCACTATCGGGCCCGGTCAGGATTTTCCAAACTCGAGTGACGGTCAATTTATGACTGCCGCATGTTTTACAGGTGAAATCCCAGGGATGGTGATCGTTCATGACTGTAATCCTTCTGTCAATCAGCATAACCAGGTTGCATTCGTCCATCGATGGGTAGCTCCCGGGCAAACTTGTATGATATTTGATCCTGCCTGGTTTTGATTATTTCATCCGTCCAAGGCAGGATATCCAACCAACCCCACCTATCAGAACCAACGCCTTTGTAACGGGAAAGTTGGCAGAGACTCGATCTGATGCTTATTGAGCGTGAGGAACACGGTATCCTCGCCAGTATCACCCATCGCTGAAAGCGGAATGATCACATCCTTCTGTCCCCACAGATGTCCTTCTCGCATCACCAGATGGGTAATGTGGCAATTCTCCGGGTTGACCACAAATTCATCGATGTGGCCAACATAGCCGTCCGTGGCCTCAACGCGGGTCCCCCGGCGCACAGCCAGCTCCCCCGGTGGGATCTGTCGATGTTCCACGGGCACTTGCACTGTCATTCCAGGGGTAACATAGGGCATATAGAAATATGATCCCGCTTGGTACAATCCACCGCCATAGTTTAAATACCTATCGGACGCCTTCTCTTCGACGAACTCAGTTTTTATAAACGGATCCATCTTCTCCAATTCCGCCTTACCGCAGCGCAGTTGAATCGTATCGGCTATCGTTTCGGACACAAAATCAACCGGTACAATGTATTCGGTGTTGGGGAACGAATCCTCTCTCACCACCAGATGCGTTACTTGCTCGACAACCGGGTTGATCAGCACATAAACGGAGCGCCCACAGACGCCATCCGTACACTCAACTTGAGCGTTCAAAGGAATTTCCATTCTACTCTCCATTTCTTTTACATCAGGTTTATCGATTAATATAAAACATGAAGGATCTACGCCCTTCTCATGACTTTTTATATATGAGGGTTTAGCTCCTCCTGGGGTTGCTGTTATAGCCAGCGTGAAACTACCCAACTATAAGTATAGTGGCGTAGAGTCTCAAAAGCGTCACATTACGCCGACTGGTTGTGTTTATCATATCTCCATTCAAACTACAATCTGGCGCGGCTACATTCGCTTTATTTGATTCCGTTTCTCACATACTAATCGATAAGCACTCCCTGACGTCCCCAGGTGCTACCCAGGATCGCCACTGCCAGGATAAGCATCGATCAGCGCTGAATGGTTTGCTAATTCCCAAGAGCGCTGTATGTAATGCCACGCGGATCACCGTTAATACCCGTGCTAACGGATGTGCCAATGCAATATCACCAAGCTGGCACGCTTCTGTATGCCCGATGTAATAAATTACCTCAAGCAGGCAGATGAGCCACGACCAAACCTAAATGATTGTTGGGATTAATGGAATGTTGTTAGGGTAGACCAGGAGCAGCAGGGAGAAGTACAATGCTGCAAACGACGATCCGGCGAAAAAGAAAACCGTCGTAAAGTATTGTCGTTTGCCTAGCAGGTTCCAAAAGCCCTTAATTGATGGTTTTCAATCCAACAAGAATCTTTCTCGTTCAGCATCAATCGCCAAAACTTTTTCCGCCTTACCAGCCAAGTTATAAGCCCGGCTTAGATGAATGTACAGATCCCGTAAATCTGCCTCATCTGGCATTTCTGGCAGCGCTGCCTCTCGCACAAATTGACGGGCGCGCTCAAAATGGACGATGGCCTCACTCACCGCCAAGAGACGCAACGCTTCTCGCCCGGCAGCCAGGCTGTAGTGGAAAGCTGCCTGTGCCAGCCCGGCAGCCAGTGCATGGTGAGCCAGTACCGCCGCCGATTCCCCATCCTTTTCGAGGATTTCTAATGCCCGCCGGTGAAATAGCCGCCGCCGCGCATCCCCGGCTTCGGTATAAACCACATCGCGCAGCATGTCGTTGGTGAACGCGTAAGCACTGGCAACGCTTGGCTGCACCGTTTCCAGTAAGAGCCGGCCGCTGATCAATTCGTCCAGGGCGGGTAAAGCCAGGTCTTCGCTCACGTTGGAGATGGAGCATATGCGCTCAAAGGTGATCCGATGCTCGAGCACAGCTCCACCTGCCAACAGGCTGAAGGCATTTGGGCTGAGGCGATTCAAGCGTGAGCGGATCACCGCATGCACGGTAGACGGGACGCGCACCGCCTGCCCAAGATCATGCTCAGCGTCCACTGAGAAGGTCCATTGACCCTCTTTCCGCCGTTTAGGATGGAGCACACGCCGTTCGAGCAAATCCTTAAGTGTCTCAATCAAGTAGAAGGGTTGCCCATACGTTTCACTATATAACCACTGAGCGAAGTCGGCATCGGGCGGCGACAGGATGGACAGCATCATCTGCACCGTCTCACGTTCCCCCAGCGGCTCCAGCTCGATATGAACCGGCGTCAACTCTCGCGCCACGCGTTCCAGCCATTGGCTCAATCCCTGCGGGCTGCCCCCTGACTCGGGTTGGGTTATTGGGTGCAAAGCTTCTGACCGCAGGCTGGTCAAAAACAAGACCCGGGCCGTGCTGTCTTGCCAGCGCTGGATGGCATATTGCAGCAGGTCTAACGTGGCGCTGTCTGTCCATTGCAAATCATCGATGAACAACACCAGCGGAGCCCGTTTGGCCAAAGCCAGCATACATTGCACCAGGGGTTCGTACAGTTGCGCCTGACTTACATCTGCATCCAGGAAAGGAGGCTCCACAGGAGCGGGGGACATATTTGGATGGTGTTGGCGCAATTCTGGTAGCAGTTGACTCAACCGCGATAACCAAATCTCATCCACCAAATTTAATAACGA
>DAOUET010000166.1:0-3825 GCA_034430155.1 Anaerolineales bacterium | reverse complement strand
CGCAGTGTGTGATGGAAACCCGGACATCGTGCTCCCCTAATTTTGGCGGCGCATAATTGATGGGTTCTAGTGGTTGTCCTGTTGCCCTTGCTGCAAAACCCAAGACGGTTGAATGAGCCATTTGCGGAATCTTCCTTACTGAGTTGCACTCGCTAAGAATAGAAGAGAATGCTGCCTAACGGTTCCGGGATGAGCGGCGACGCAAGACTCCGAGCACCTGAAAACCGGCTGCGCGCGGCGTCCGCTCCATCCCGTTGTTAGGCGTATTTCAAGGCGCCCAAATAAGAGTGTTCATATACGTGCACAGAGATCCGTCATCTAGAATTCCAACTTGGATTTGGGGGCGATTGAATCTCCATCCTGGCCGTGTGTCGATCCAGGAGAAGAAATGGATTTCATTCTTCTGTCCTTCTTCATATTGAAGCGTGGGCTCGAGGCTAAGAAATCCAGGGCTTCTTGAAGCAAGGTCCTGCGCCATTTGTCGAATGACATCAAGTGAAACTGGGGTACCGGATGTGTAGTGTAAGCCCGACGGCTCGATTTGGACGAGAGCGTATGTCGATGGATCGACGGAGTAGCGAGTGGCGATCTGATCCTCGAATATGGCTACCTGCCGGTCTGCGTCCGGCGAATTGATCATAAGGGTAAGCTCGACGAACATCAGAGGGAGATCGGGTTGCCCTAAGAAACTGCGAATGTGTGCAATGGCAGTCTCTTGGTCTGTGAACGTTGTCGTTGCCTGAGAACTAAAGGTGGGGGAAAATTTCAAATCAGGTATGAGGCTTGGATCGCCGTCGAGGGTCACTAGAGCAGAAAACACCCAGGCGGTTTCATCGTTGAATTGAATCTGTAGCCAGTCGTGGTCCTTGGCTGTGACCTGGTACCGCCTACCGGGTATCAACTGTCCGAGAACTTCGAACATCGTGCCGGGGCCACTCCGCACATTCACCTCTTCTGCAACTGAAATGTAGACCTCACTATAGAGTAGCAAGGAGGGAGCTGTGGCGTTGACACTCTGATCTGGGCTTGTCACGGCCGAAGGTTGTTGTGTAGGATCAGCCGACAAAGGCTCATCCTCTTGAATAATATCGGGGCTCGTCACGCAGGAAGACGTAACAAGTAGGAAGACTGATGAAAGCACTGTCAATATATATTTCATGCATCCCTCCTTCAAAGTGCTAGGCGCATCGAAATGCTAGCACTGTTTTGATATGGCATGCCGGGTAATACTCCGACGATTACCCCACGTCAGATTGGACAAATACGCCTAACGGTTTTGAGCTAAGCGGCGCCGGTTAATACCCAAAAATAGATTTGCGGCTTCCTCCGGCGTCCGCTTCAGCGAATTGTTATCCGGTTTTTTTGCTGTATGCCTAAATCTTAGCTGATTTCAAGCAGTGGGGCCCAGGACCGTTGCCTTCAAATCATAACCAATCAATTCACGAAAATAGGCACCGTAAAATCTCCTTATAGCCCTTTTTTTGTGGAACTCTGATTGTCGATACGAGGCACGGGCCTCAATCAGTTTTCAAACCCCGGATAATTTCTGCTAAACTCGGTCTTTTACCGTACATTATCATAAACGTCCTGAATATTTTTATTGAGAAAGATAGCCCCACGATGACGGAAAGCCCTAACACGGCAATACTCGTCAGGATCTGCCATGTCGGAACATCCGACAGGCCCAACCTCAGCATGATTTGGATAGGCGCGGTGAAGGGGAATATCGAGAGCACAACCCATATGGGATTGTTCGGGAAGCTTATCATCAGCCCTGCAAACCAAAGCGGTACAAATAACATCATGATGTAGAACATGGCAATGGTTTGCGCTTCCGAGGCATTGGAACTGATGCCGCCGACCGTGACAGATAGTATGGCGAACAACAGATAGCCTAATACGAAGTAAAAAACCCCCAGGACAATGAAGTTGGCAGGCAACTGAATGTCACTCAGAAATCCACCGAAGGTGGAGGAAGCCAGGTGCAGTAAGGGAGGCGCCGAGATCAACCATACGATGACTTGCAGCAGCCCGGCGGCACCAAGCGCCAATATTTTGGCGATGAGCAATTGGCGAACGGAAACCGATGAGAACAACACCTCGATGAGGCGGCTTTCTTTCTCCTCCCCTAATCCTCCAATGAGAGAACTCGCGCCCAACATGAGGGCAAAACTCAGCAATAAAGCGAAAATGGCGGGGACGATAATGTTGCCGATACTGCCCTGTTCTCGCGCAATATCTCCATTCTCGTCGAGGCGGGTGACTTCCATGTTCAGAGGAGTCACAATCGAAGTGATGACCTCAGATGCCACATCATTTTTCAAGAGGTTCCAGGTGAGAAAGCTTTCGATCACGTGTATGGTGACTGGAGGGGGGATGAGCTCTTTCACCAGCGTATAGCGTTGGACGGTCCCCGAGGAAGTGTAATCCGATGGTATGACGATATATTCCGAAACATCCTTGCGGACCAGAGCCCGGGTTGCGTCTTCTCTCGATTCATATGGAACCAGCTTGATCAACCCCTGGTCGGTTTGATCACTGAAGATCCCGACTTCATCCACATATCCGACGGTCATGACCTCTTTCGCCGAAGGTTCGATCAAGGTCGTCACCAATTCGTAGCTTCCGATTGCCAGAAGGGCTAATACCGGAACGATGAAGGTTAAAACGATAAAACCGGTTTTCTTGATGGTTTGAAGGAACTCGTGCTTGAATATCAAATAGGTTTTATTCATGATCCGACCCCACGAGATTCAAGAAGATCTCATTGAGGGAGGGTGTTGTGACCTCAAATCGGTTAATGGTTATTCCTTGATCGCGTAGTCGATCGAGAATGGCCTGTGGTGTTGTGTCTGGAGCTAAATCTAATTCTACGGAATCGTTAGTAAGCTTTCTATCAATAACTCCAGGCAGGTCACCGATTCCTCCTTCAACAGCCACCTGAACCGAATTTCTTCTGAATTTAGCCCTTGCTTCCAATAAGTCCCCATAAAGAACAGTGTGCCCTTTGTTTATCATCAGCACCCGGTCGCAGAGCTCCTCGACTTTATTCATCTGATGCGTACTCAAAATTAGAGCTTTCCCTTTATCCCTTAAATTTCCGATAATGTTCTGAACTGTCTCTGTTCTTACGGGATCCAGTCCTGCGAAGGGCTCATCCAGAATGATCAAATCAGGATCGTGAATGATGGTGACGATAAACTGAATAAGCTGTCCCATGCCTTTACTCATTTCCTTGTTTTTCTTCTTTTTGTATTCGAGCATGCCGGTTTGTTCGAGTAATACATTCGCTCTCTCTTCGGCTGTTGTTTTATCCATACCCTTCAAGGAGGCAAGATAGAGGATTAGATCAATGGCTGTTAATCTCTTGTACAATCCCCTCTCTTCAGGAAGGTAGCCGATTTGATCCTTTAAGGCTTCATTCATTTGCTGGCCGAAGATTTTCACAATGCCAGAATCGGGTTTCATGAAATCTAAGATAATTTTTATAGTGCTGCTCTTGCCCGCACCATTAGGCCCAATAAGCCCCAGAATCTCTCCAGGATTAACGGAAAAGGTCAAATCATGCACTGCAGTTACATCAGCGTAGGATTTGTACAAGTGATTTACTTCAACTGCTTTCATATGAAACTTCCTCTGCTTTATTTAAATTCGGTGAACAAAGGTCTAAGAACATGGACAATCAAAAACCGGCTAGCTCGTGATTCGGACGCCTTAGGCACACTAGAACTTATAGGTTAGTAGCGGCCTAGTTTTTTTAGGTTGCCTAAGATTAAAAATAGGCTAAAATACTGAGAAAAGTATAGCATGAAAAAGCATCGGAAG
>DAOUET010000165.1:0-2254 GCA_034430155.1 Anaerolineales bacterium | reverse complement strand
TAAGTCGCCTCTCACCCATATCATGTTAGCAATCCAAAAGGATTTGTAGCCCACTCCCATGGTACTCAAGGCATTGAGGATGGGTTCCTGGGTGCGTCGGGCAAGCTCCGTCAGACGCTGGTAGACATATTCCCCTTTCTCTATTTTTGTCTGCAATCCAAAAGCGGGGGTAAGATCAGCTTGGGCGTTTAGATACACGATGAACTCAATCTCACCTGCATTGGAAAGGAATTCTGTTAATAAAGTGGGGTCAACCTTATCCTGCCAGGCAGATTTCATGGCCCTTGAAGGGTCCTTAAAGCCTCCTGGCAGTGTGGCTATCCAGGCAAGAATGAAAAAAAACGAGGTGAACTTTGACATATAGAATTCGATAATAACCTTCAAACTACCTCTATTCGTCGCAAATCTCCGACCAAAAAGCCGTCTACATCTTTAATAATAGATTCACTTCAGGCCAGATAAATGGTAAAAGCAGCACCCCAACCAGGGTTAACGATCCTGCTGCCAGAGGCAACGATGGAATTACCGGCAGGCGCATAAGCGAGAAAACTAACAATGCTCCTATCGCGGAGACGAGCACGACGCGCCTCAAAGTACCGCCCAATTGGAGCAACCCCGGTAATCTGCGATTTAAAAGGTAGAGCAACAGTAAGGCTTCGCTGGTGAAGACGATTGAGTTAGCCAGGGCTATTCCTGTAGGCCCCAGACTGCGAGATAGAGATATCGCCACGAAGATATAAGCGAGAGCATTAAGCGCTGCAGCATACAGGGGTGTGCGAGCATCCTGGCGAGCGTAAAAGGAGCGGGCAGCAACTTCGAGCAAGGAATGTCCTATCAAGCCGAGCAGGTATGCACGCGAAGCCCACACAACCATACTCGCTTCCAGCGGGTCAAATCCAAAAACCACCTCGATGAAAGGAGGTAGACCGACTGCCAGCAAGGTTGCCGCAGGTAAGGTAAGCGCCAGAATGGTGCGTAAGGCGTGATTCAAGGTGTGGCGGAACACTTCGGTTTCCCCCCGGGCGAATTGCTCAGCCAAAGTAGGCAAGAGTGTAATACCGATAGCTGTGCCGATCAATGTCTCAGGAACTTGCATTATGAACCAGCCATAGTTAAGGGCCGTCACAGCTCCTTCGCCCAGGCCGGATGCCAGATTATCACGCACGTAGAAGAATAAGTAGAGGAAGAACATGGTAAGCACGCGTGGTCCTAAGAGCTTCAAAACCTGCTTCACCCCAGGATCCCGCAGGTTGATAACCGGCGCCCAACGAAATCCATACTTAATTAAACCCGGCATCTGAATCCCCAGGTGTAACAACGATCCAAGGATCACTCCATAAACCAGTCCATGAATGCCCAAACCGAATGCAGGTAAAGTGAAGACTCCCAGATTCAATCCTTTTAGCGGAGCCAAGATGATCAAGCCAAAAATCTGACCCAAATTGTACAACCCTGGTGCCATGGCAGGCAGCAGAAAATGTTGATTTGCCTGCAACCCTGCCATAACCAAACCGCTTATCGAAAATATCAAGATGGCAGCCAGGTCAAGCCGCATCAATTCAGCCGTCAAAGCCTGTTGGGCTGGTGGAAATCCTGGAGCAATCCCATATTTGAAGGAAACCAACGGTCTGGCAAATATGACGATCACAATCGATAGCCCCGCAGTGACCAAAAAAGCCAGGTTCACAATATGAGAAAACAAATCCCAGGCAGCCGGGCGACCGCGCCCCTCAAGATACTCCGACAAGACAGGGATCAAAGCAACGCCCAAAGCCCCCCCGGAGATCAAGGCGGAGAGCAAGTCCGGGATATTGTTGGCGGCATTGAATACATCAATTTCATAAGAAAGGCCAAATTGGCGGGCAATGAGAATCTGCCGGCCAAATCCCAATAGCTTATCGAGCCCGAAAAATACCGCCACGATAAGAGTAGATCGGGCAATATGTTTCACGTTGACGTGCTCCCAAGGTGGGGGAACAAGATGAATCCTTGATCTTTGAAAGGCGTATAAGGATTTAACCGGGCTTTCCACATGTTGCAGCCAAGTATAGCATGGACAGAAAAAGCCGAGAAGCAAAGCATATAACCAATAAATACGAAAGACGCAACTCCCGGGTCCTTCTTGGCGCCCTTGGACTTGCGTCAGCTTGGTTTATCTTATTCAGCCCGTTATTTTAATCTTTCAACAGGATTTGTGAAAAAAAACAAACTCGTAAGTAATTATAAGTTCTCATAACACTGATGAAGGATGAGG
>DAOUET010000164.1:0-5751 GCA_034430155.1 Anaerolineales bacterium | reverse complement strand
CGAAATCCAACACACTACATTTTAGAGGGCAAGTCGGCGCTTAACCCGACTTATGTTTAATGGAATTTCTCGACCCGAGGTTCAATCCGGAGTATCTTTCTTGAATTACATTTGGTCCCCTTGGCGTATGGCTTATATAGAAAATAATAACGATGAGGCAGAGTGCGTATTTTGCACAGCACTCACCAGGCCCGATGGCCCCGATAATCTGATAGTTTTTCGTGGACACCGGGCCTTTGTCATTCTAAACCGTTTCCCCTATACCAGTGGGCATTTGATGGCGGTTCCCAACGATCACCAGCCTTCACTCGAGATGCTGGAGGTCGAGACTCGCGGCGAAATGCTGGAATTAGCCACCCACGCGATCCAAGTACTCAAAGAGGTATACCATCCCCAAGGCTTCAATCTAGGAATCAACATTGGGGAGATTGCCGGAGCTGGCATCACAGATCATGTTCACTTGCACATTGTGCCTCGCTGGGGAGGAGATACCAGTTTTATGTCATCTTTAGGCCAAACGCGCGTTCTTCCAGAAAGTTTAGAAGACACCTACCATCGTATTTACGAAAATTGGGGGGATCCCGAGAACAAGCCATGAGACCTGGCTTGCTACCCGTATATGGAGATCACACGTATGGAAACTCATAATCACGAAGCTGTTATTCTCAGTGCTGTCAGAACTCCCAGTGGACGGTTCCAGGGAAGCCTTTGTTCCATCCCCGCGCCTCGATTAGGAGCCATTGTGGTTAAGGAAGCCGTCAAGAGAGCTGGCATAAGCGAACCCTCAGAAATCGACGAAGTTCTTATGGGCAATGTCGTCTCGGCTGGCCTGGGTCAAAATCCAGCCAGGCAATCAGCCATCTTCGCCGACTTGCCCGAGACTGTCGGCGCCACCACCATCAACAAAGTCTGCGGCTCCGGACTGAAATCGGTCATGCTTGCTGCCCAATCAATCAAGGCTGGTGACGCCCACTTGTTTGTGGCCGGAGGCATGGAGAACATGAGCCGCGCCCCCTTTATGGTAGATGCGCGCACGGGCAGCTTGCGTTTTGGTCATGCTCAATTGACCGACGCATTGCTCAAGGATGGGCTTTGGGATCCATTCGAAGACTGGAGTATGGGTGATGCAGCTGAATTCATCGCCCAAGAATACGAAGTCACTCGTCAAGCCATGGATGCATATGCCTTATCCAGCCATCAGAAGGCCATTGCCGCCAGCGACAATGGTAAGTTTAAGTCAGAAATCGTTCCGGTTGAAATCCCTGATCGCAAAGGTCAGGTTACTTTTTTCGCCACCGATGAAACCCCCCGGCGCGATACTTCCATCGAAGCCCTGGCGAAATTGAGACCTGCTTTCCAGGAAAATGGCAAAGTAACAGCTGGAAACGCCCCGGGCTTGAACGATGGGTCTGCCGCCTTGGTGGTTGCCAGCCGCGCCCAGGCGCGTTCCATCGGAGCAAAACCAATGGCACGCATCCTGGGATATGACCAGGCTGCTGTAGCTCCCAAATATTTATTTGACGCACCCGCCCATGCCCTACCAAAATTGCTGGAAAGAGTAGGCTGGACCCTTGAGGATGTGGATTTGATAGAACTCAATGAAGCCTTCGCTGCCCAAACACTAGCCAACGGCTATGCCTTGCTGGACAGCGGCTGGGATTGGAACAAAGTCAATGTCAACGGCGGAGCTATCGCTCTTGGGCATCCTATCGGAGCCAGCGGTGCTCGCATCCTCACTACCCTGATATATGCCCTCCGAGATCGAGGTCTCAAGCGGGGCATTGCCGCCCTCTGCTTAGGTGGCGCTGAAGCTGTGGCAATGGCCATCGAAATTGAGCCATAATCCAAATTCAGGAGAACTGTACCCAAATACTTTTACCTCACACCCTGTTTCTGATTAGACATTGGAAGGGAATATTATGGAGATCAACCATATCTTCGTTCTCGGCGCAGGCACCATGGGGAATGGCATCGCTCAGACCGCGGCGGTCTCAGGTTTTCAGGTCACCATGATGGACATCGTTCCTGATCAATTAGAGCGCGCCAGAGCTACAATTTCCAGGTCGGTTGAGAAACTCTTCAGCAAGGGGATCATCCAGGCTGACCAGAAGAACGCAGCCCTGCAACTCGTCACAGCCACCGATTTAACTAATCTCCCTCAGGCGGATCTCGTCATAGAAGCTGCTACCGAGAACCCCGCCCTCAAATTAAAAATCTTCAAAGAACTGGACCAACGCGCCCGCCCTGAAGTTATCCTGGCCTCTAATACCTCCTCCATCAGCTTGACCAAAATTGGCGCTGCCACCCAACGAGCCGATAAAGTTGTCGGGTTGCATTTCTTCAACCCTGTACCCTTGATGCGACTGGTGGAGATAATTCGCGGGTTGGAAACCTCAGATGAGACCACCAGGATTGCCACGGATATCTGTCGCATTATGGGCAAGGAGCCGGTTGAAGCCAAGGATTCGCCCGGCTTTATCTCCAACCGCATTTTGTGCCCCATGATAAATGAAGCGATATTTACCTTGCAGGAAGGCATTGGCACTCCTGAAGCCATCGATACGGTCATGAAGCTAGGTATGAACCATCCCATGGGTCCCCTGGCTCTTTGTGATCTAATCGGGTTAGACGTGGTGCTCTTCGTCATGGAAGTGCTTCATAAGGATTTGGGAGAAGACAAATACCGCCCCGCTCCGCTGCTGCGCAAGATGGTAGATGCCGGATTCCTGGGTCGCAAAACGGGAAAGGGTTTTTACACTTACGGTTAATCAGATTTGCTGGTACCACTTGTGGATCTTTCCCCTTACCTCGGATGGGACAGATAAGTGTTTGTTTTCTGTCCCATCCTCGTTTTGTTACAAATTGGCGGTATCTTTTAACGCTTTAGTTGGGTCTTTTAAATACAGGAGTTACATATTAGGAATCATAATCGGGGGTGGGTGGGCTTCGTCTGCCCAACTATCCAAATAAAATCCTCAACCATGTAAGTCCTTAATTGCAAAGTCTTCGAAGACGAGATGATATGCAAGAGTTGCGCAGGTTGGTTGATTCAGCCAAATACGGTGATAAAGACGCTTTCGGTGAACTCGTCGTGCGTTTCCAGGATATGGCGTACGCCATTGCTTACGCAATGCTGGGTGATTCTGCCCTTGCCCAGGATGCCGCTCAGGAAGCTTTCATCGAAGCCTATCTCAGCCTGGTGAATCTACGCATACCCGAAGCCTTCCCAATCTGGTTTCGCCGGATTGTCATCAAACATAGCGACCGGCAAATCCGAGGTGTGCAACACCGCACCATTCCTTTAGATAGCAACCACAGCCTGCCTGAGGCCGCTCCTGATCCTGAAACCGTCCTGGAAGATTTGCAGACCAGGCAAGCCATTCAAACAGCCATCGCCGCGCTGCCCTCCAACCAGCGACAGATTACCACCCTCTTCTATATCAAGGGCTATTCACAAAATGAGATCTCTGATTTCCTAGAAATACCGCTGACTTCAATCAAGAAAAGCCTATATACCGCCAGAAAAAGACTCAAACACAGGATGATTAACATGATACAAGACCAACTCCAATCAAACAAACCTTCTCGGGACGAGGGATTCACTAATAAAGTCAAGTACTTCTTAGCGCTTAAAGCCGGAAACCTGAAACAGGTAAGTTCTCTTGTGGCTAAAGATCGCCAGTTACTGGGTGTTCAAACGGAGTGGGGGATAGCTTCAGATGGATTTTATTGGCCGCTGGGTGTGACTGGGCTGCATTGGGCTGCTATCACCGGGGATCAGTCCTTGTTGAAATTCTTCCTCGAACAGGGAGCCAGCCCAGATACTCAAACTTCATCAGGCATGACCCCTCTCCATTTGTCGGTTCTCATGCGACAAATGGATATCATCCGTTTGTTATTGCTAGGCGGAGCAGACCTCAATGCCAAGTGCGCCACTGGATTTACCCCCCTGCATTTTGCTATCCTCAGAAACAACCCACAGATTGCCGAGTTGTTAATTGACCAGGGGGCGAACCTCGACACAGCTGATAATCATGGGCGGAAACCTGTTGATTGGGCCTTGTTAAAGGCTCAGCCCGGTTTGATCGACCTGCTGGTCGCCCATGGTGCCCGCAAACCCGGTGGTGACCTGCCCAGGCGGGTCCAGCAGCCCACCTCCAGCCTGAGAACCCGCAAGGTTCCGGTAGGCGAACGCCTGCTTGGCCGGGTGCTCGATGCCCGGGGACGGTTGGTAGACGATCTCTCTTCTCTCACCAACCTGGAAAAGCGGCCAGTCTATCACCCGGCCTCCTCTCCCTCGCATTGGATCTTGGAGACCGGCATCAAAATCCTCGATTTATTCGCGCCCTTTAAGCGTGGTGGTCACCACGGTGTCTTTACCCCTCTGGCCGGCGTTGGGAAGTTTGTCCTCTTGGCTCAATTGATCGATAACCTGGTAGCGCGCTATGATGGCTACACGGTCTGTATCGGTCTGGAAGAGGCAGCTTACACTGGTAAAAGCATGATGCTTGCCTGGCGCGATTGGGGTGTGGATGAGAGAACCGTCAATGTTTTCGGCCCTGCCAGTCGCTCCGCTGGTGCCAACCTTAATCTCGTCCAAACAGGGTTAACCATAGCCGAGCATTTCCGCTCTCAAGGCCATGAAGTCATCTTGCTGGTAGATAGCCGTTTAGCCATCAGCGATGCGGTGTTTAAATATCTAAAATATAATGCCACTGCCACACCCCAAACGGCCATTACTACGGTCTATTTTGGGGATCATAGTGTGGGTGCTGAACCTGATCCCTTTAAAGGGTTGGATGCTGTCATCACCTTTAACCAGGAGCGCGCCAGACGACAACTTTGGCCTGCAATCGATCCGTTAACCTCTAAATCCAGGCTGCTACAATCTCCACTCGTCGCTGAAGCGCATCTCCAGGTAGCTGCTCGGGCCCGCAGTCTGCTCATCCGATACAATGACCTGCTCCCTCTGGTCGAAAAACGCGGCATAGACGCACTCACCGAAGTGCAAGACCGCCAGGACGTCCTGCGCGGCTGCCTCTTACAAAACTTCCTGACCCAACCCTTTAAAGGTGCTGAACCATGGACTGGCGTACCTGGCGAACGCCTTGAGATTGCGGATACAATCCTGGGTTTCCAGGCGATACTTGATGGAAAATATGACGCGCTTCCCGCAGACGCCTTTTACCTGACGGGTAAGGTTGAGCAAGCTGTCGAAAAAGTACAGGATTTCTAATTTCCAAACCGTCAAAGGTATTCCTTATCCCATCTTTAGCGCGGAAAAACCTGCATTCAGAATCCCTCTGATGGCGTTCTTAAATACAAGGAGCCGTTTTTCAACGGCTCCTTGTCGCGCTGCGGCATCCAATTATCCTCGAAGAAGGAGGAGGCATGCCGCAGCGCTGAGTTTAGTTGTACCATCACTCATGATCGGCATCACCTCCTTTTGGTAAAGATAGCAAAGGAGGGGGGTGGAAATTCTTCATTTTATTAAGTTGAACCACCCCATTGCTTGGTAAGTATTACACAATTTCACTGAGGTGTCAATTGATAACTTTGATTTTGTTAGTGCAAAGTAGTACCTTATTTTTGCGCAAACAGACGGCATTTCTATTCAGTAACGCAAACACAGGCTATTTCTACTCAGGTTTAGCTACCTGAACAGTACCTTTCCAAGCAAATAGACAAGGAACCGGCAAACTGCTTTTGAGTTAGCAACTCGACGCGGACGAGTTGGCCTCTATCAAATAC
>DAOUET010000163.1:0-15991 GCA_034430155.1 Anaerolineales bacterium | reverse complement strand
CAACGTACGGCGTATTCAACGCTACCTGGAAGGCCAAAAGAAGGCAGAAAAACCGCAGGATGCTGCCCTTGGGGCAGGAAAAAGCGCCCAGGAACGGCCAGACGTTTCTATTTTTGCCTGCGTAAAAACCATCTTGGTGGCATTCCACAGCCTGGCGCAGCCGCAAACGCTATCTGTGAATTGGTAAAGTGCAAGTTTTTGCAGTGGAGTCTTTAATTTTTTATAATTCTTCCCTTATAGAAATTTTATCTCCCGCCTCCCACGATCATTTTATAGCTATAGTACTTACGCAGTTAGTGGGAGGATGGGGGTGTTTGGGCGGGCGTTACCCGCCCAAACACCCCCGATTTTCCCCTGAACTGCGTATCTACTAAGCTATCAAAGCGCAGACCCTCCGGAAGAGCTGGAGGGCCTGCGCTTGATAGCATCCAGAAGTCCTATTGGGAGCATGAACTACGAAATTTGCTGCTAACCAGTGAGGCCTTCTGGTATTAATCCCATTAATTTTGAGGGCGACTCAGCGGCTCACATCAGGATTGGGCAGCATAAAATCTCGGATAACCGCCACTAAATCATGAAAAGAGCTTATAAAACCGCGTAAGGTACGTACAGTCGCACCGTAGCTATCGAATTCCTCCACAGACATGCCATCCAGGTCATATGCCTTTCGGAAATCGGGGAATCTCTCGTACATGGTCCCCAAGGCCTCCTCAGGTACAGGGTCGTAAAAGCGCTCTACAATCTCAAAATCGGAAAGGTTGAATAGCTTTTGCCATTCAAATGGAATGGTCAGGATGATATCCCCGCCGATCAGTTCAGTCCAATGTAAGTGATGTCGGTAGGCAGCTCCTAGCAAGCGCGTGCGGTAGCCGCGCTCCTGGAAAATCCCATAGGCTTTCTTCAGGCAAGCGATACCAGCCCAATTGAGGTATCCGGGAGTGACCAGGATGCCCTCACGTTTTGCCAGAACCTGCATCCAGTCGTCGGTTCGGCCAATCATGATGGTACATACCGGGCTCATATTCTCAATACTTTTACCCTCAGCTACCCTGCGGTTCAAGCCACGTTCGACCGCCTCCGCCACAGCCAGCGATTGCGGGACCGTAAAATTCACGGTTGCATTGATGTTTACGCCTCGATAAGTGGCCTGCTCAATGGCAGCAATCCCTGCGGTGGTGACGGGAATCTTGACTTGCATATTTTGGGCTAAGCCACTGAAATGGACCGCCTGTTCAACGATGGCTGGGGCGTTGCGATAAAGGGCCGGATTGGTCTGGATGGAAAGCCGGCCTTTCTTGCCATTCTCCCTTTCAAACACCGGAAGGAGCAGATTGGCGCCGTTGACAGCTATTTCCTCGAACACCTTCCAGGTAATCTCGATCTCAGACCAGGTGGGGTTGTCTTTGATGATGGCTTTTATGCGATCATCCCAGCGCTCCATCTCCTTTTTGAGAACCCCAAGCACGATGGTCGGGTTGGTCGTGGCGCCAACCGCGCCGCGTTCGATAGCATAGGTCAATTCCTCCACCGAACAAGAATCATTCCAGTAATCCGTCTTAGTCGTCACTGCCATTTGGTGCAGAGGGGATTTAAACTCAGTCATGAATTTCGTATCCATGAATTCCTCCTTTCCCAGCAAAAAACCGCATACTTCTCATTTATCCCAACCTTTAAAATCGACGGGACCATTCTTTTGGCCACCGTTCGATGACAACCTTCTTTTGTGTAAAAAATTCCACCGCATCCAGCCCTTGCCCGTGCATATCTCCGAAAAAGCTATCCTTCCAACCACTGAAGGGGAAAAAAGCCATTGGCGCGGCGACTCCGATGTTAATGCCGATATTTCCAGCCTTGACTTCGTAACGGAACTTGCGGGCAGAGGCTCCATTGGATGTGAACAGGCAAGCCATATTGCCGTATTTGCCGCTGTTAACCAGAGCAATAGCCTGATCCACCGTATCGACCGGCATGAGACCCAGCACAGGTCCAAAAATCTCGGTTCTGGCCACCATCCCATCGGGTGGAACACCATTAATGACCGTGGGGCGAACAAAATTTCCTTTCTCATACCCTGGAATGACCGCATTGCGACCATCAACCAGCAGCTCTGCACCTTCATTCGATCCCGAATCAATCCATCCCTCGATCCTGGATTTACTTTGCTTGGTGATAACCGGCCCCATTTGAACGCCATCATCAAGGCCATAGCCAACTACCCGACTGGTGGCAGACTCAACGATGAATTGTGTGAAAGGAGTAACGGCTTCGCCCACAGGGATAGCCAGGGAAGCGGCCAGGCAGCGTTGCCCCGCACATCCAAAGGCGCTATCGGCAATAATTCGGGTAGAGGTCTCCATATCTGCATCTGGCAGCACGATGATGGGATTCTTAGCGCCTCCCTGGCATTGAGCCCGTTTTCCATTGGCGGCTGCCCGGCTATAGACATAACGAGCTACCGGGGTGGAACCTACGAAACTGATCGCCCGGATAGCTGGATGGTCGAGGATAGCATCCACCGTGTCTTTAGCTCCATTGACCAGGTTAAGCACACCTTTGGGGAAACCGCATTGGTCGATGAGCCCAAATATCTTCTGCATGGTTAGAGGCACCTTCTCAGAGGGCTTTACGATATAAGTGTTCCCACATGCCACCGCATAAGGCATAAACCAGAAAGGGATCATTCCCGGGAAGTTAAAAGGAGCAATTACTGCAGCTACCCCTATCGGCTGGCGGATCATGACCTCATCAATCCCACGAGCGATGTCCTCAGAGTTATACCCTTGCATTAATAGGGGGATGCCACATGCTATTTCTATATTCTCGATAGCGCGTTGCAGTTCACCCCTTGACTCATCTAAGGTCTTACCGCATTCCATGGTGATGGTCCGGGCTAAATCCTCGAAATGGTCCTGCATTAGGAATTTAAGTTTAAAGAGGTATTGCACCCTTTCAACCGCCGGCGTCCGCCGCCAATCCTCCAGCGCTGCTTCAGCCGCTCCGGCAGCCATATCCAATTCATTAGCCGACGAAAGGGGAACTTCACCCAAAACTTCCCCGGTGGCTGGGTTTAAAACGCTTAATAAATCGCTGGCGTTGGATGATATCCATTCTCCAGCCAGGTAATTAAGCATCTTCCCATTCAATGGCATATCAAAGCCCTCCCTGATAATTAAGGGTATTCATCCCTTTCACCTGGTCACCCAATTAATCCGTAAATCCGCAGTTCCTGTAACTGAAATCAAGGAAATACCTTCTGGTTATCCGGGATACCTTTTAATGGATCCCTTTTTTAAGCACCAACCCCTTAAATTAGCGGATTCAGACGCGTCCAACCATCCGTAAAACCAGGACCAGGGAGTCATAGGGATTTACCCAGTGGTTATTTAATCGATTCTGAGTTTAAGGTGTTAACCTTTGCACCTAAAAGTCAGAATTCTAACCCGAGCAAACCAGCATTATTCTTCGACACCATCGTACAAATGTCTTGCTCGTTTACGCCCATAGCCAGGAGCAACCGTATGAATAACTTCATACCTTCAAGCGGGGGCGGGTTCAACATCGAGCCGAAATCTGTGGCGATAGCGCATTTCTCGGGGCCAACTCTTTCAATGATTTCCAGAACTTCATCCCGTTCGCTGACCGGGTTGTTAAAATGGGGCACCGCACTGTATTCAAACAAACCAATGTAAGCACCCATCTTGCTGATATCCACCATCTGGTCCACGCTCATGCGGTTGACACTCCATTGCGGGTGAGTCAGCAAGATCTTCTTCACGCCATATTTCAGAGCCTCTTCCGTGATAATAAAGCGCTCTTTAGTCCCGGTATGGCACAGGTCCAGGATGATGTCATAATCGGCAACTATCTTGAAGATATCGATCAATTCAGGCAAGACATTATCATTCCCATCCAAGACTTCGACACCTTTTCCGGGTTCTCCCAGCACTTTCATATGATGGGCAGAATCATGGCTGGGCAGCCAGATGATCTTTGCTCCCAGCTTGGCGCTGACAGCCACCGCCTCCGGATTCAAGCCTCCCACGGACCAGTTGAGCACCACCCCACCGAAAGCGTTGAAAGGAT
Source organism: Anaerolineales bacterium (assembly GCA_034430155.1). Taxonomy (GTDB): domain Bacteria; phylum Chloroflexota; class Anaerolineae; order Anaerolineales; family UBA4823; genus DAOUET01. The sequence goes on along the minus strand of DAOUET010000163.1, from coordinate 11,908 downwards.
GGCGTGGCATCTCTCCGCGCTGCTCTTTCTCTTCTGCGTGTTTATCCACGATTTGTTGGACGAAATACATCATCGGGGCAGTATCAGAGAGCATGCTCTTGAACACCATCGCACGCATGCCAGCATCGTAAGCTTGCTTAGCCTCCCAGGCAAAATCCCAGCCGGTGTCCACCAGCGCATCGGGATAGCCATGCACGTGGATGTCAATGGCGCCCCATAAGAGACGAGCTACGTCTTGCTCGCTGATATTCCCTTTAGCGCCGTAATGTTCTACTGTGGTATAGCTGAGCTTCGCTCTATCCCGCCAGGGGGCTTTCATGGATTCCTCAGCCATATTTGAATATTTGCTTGCCATTTCACCTGCTCCTTTTATCAATAAGAATCAACCATAGGCAGAAAATATCAAGACTTTAATAGGCCCCATAATCGATAGGTGGGGCGTCTTTGACCGCCACCGCGAAACAGAAACAGTGAATGGGGGCATTTTCACTTGCCGGCCACATGCTGTGGATAGCATCCGGGGGGATCTTTATCAAGTCGCCCTGGTGTACCTCCCGTACCTCCTCTTCAATTTGCATGAAGCCCCGGCCGTAGGTAACGTAATAAAATTCAAAGGTAGGATGGCTATGTGGATTGACTTTTCCACCGGCTTTGACTTCGAATTCGCTGACCAGCTCCAGATGACCGCCCACCGTCTCTGCAAACATCTCTCTAGGTTTGAACAACCACCAGACCGGTACGGTACCGGCATGCTCATCCGCTGGTGGGGTACTCTCTATCGAGCGAATATCCATTTTCTAACACTCCATTCGAATTGGTTAGCGGAAGTTGCCGATCTCCTGGGGGAGATTTCAGGGCCGTTATAACTCCTTTACCTCAGGAGATCGGCAGTTTTAGGGTTTCTTCCCAGTTATTTCAGGTTCGTAACTGGGTGATCACCTTATCAGCCATTATTTGATGTAGACCCGATTAGCGATCTGGGCAATATCATCGACATTGTCGGGAGTCACCAGGATGAAGGGGATCAGGATCTCCTCTGGTGGGCTGGCGCCTTCCAGGTACCACACCGCCGCGGTCAACCCGCCAGCAGCTTGCCCTTCCGGATTCTGGAAGACCGTCGCAGATAGGTTGCCAGCCTTGATAGCATCCAACGCTTCTGGCAGGCCATCCACGCCGCACATCGGCATGCTGCCCAGTAAGCCGGCTTGCTGCACGGCCGCCATAGCGCCCAGGATCATGTCGTCGTTGTTGGCGATGATGAAGTCATAATCCGTCGACTGGCTCAGGATGCTCTCGGTTACGCTCTGGCCCTTGCCACGATCGTAATCGGCATACTGCTCGGTAAACTCAAAGCTATCGGTCATGCCGGCATCTTCAAGCGCCTTCTTGACCCCGTCGCTGCGGGCGATGTCGGTGATCTGACCTGCCACCCCTCGCAGGTAGATGCCCTTGAGCTGGTCTTTACCCAGCTGGTCATACAGGTCAAGCAGCCACTGGCCCAACAATAAGCCTGAGTCAATTTGATCCGAGCCTACGAAGGTGATATACTCACCCCCTTTGGCCTTACCGTTGAACTGCACCACCGGGACGCCGGCTTTGTTGGCAGCCTCGATGGATGCCACCGAGGCCTCCAGGCTGGCCGCTTCGAACAACAGCAGGTCAACATTCTGGGCCAGCAGGTTTTCAACGTTAGCCAGCTCCTTGTTGGTGTCGTTGAAGGCGTCCGTTTCGATGATCTTTACCCCCATTTCGGCAGCCCGGTTCTGGATGGCTTTTTGCATGGCAGCTACGTAAGGGAACGCCAGGTTCTGGTAAGAGACACCCAGCACCCATTCTTTCTGGGCTTTATAATCCGAGTGCCAGAATTCCCCAGAAAAATCAAAGGCAGGGGCTTCCGTCGGTTCAACCACTGTGCCTGCTTCAGCGCCGTATACTCGATCGGCGATCTGGGCAATCTGGTCAACGTTGTCGGGAGTCACCAGGGTGAAGGGGATCAGGATTTCTTTATCAGGGGAGGCCCCTTCCAGGTACCACACCGCCGCGGTCAACCCGCCAGCAGCTTGCCCTTCTGGATTCTGGAAGACCGTTGCAGTTAGGTTGCCAGATTTTATGGCGCTGAGTGCCTCCGGTAACCCATCCACGCCGCACATCGGCATGCTCCCCAGTAAGCCGGCCTGCTGTACGGCTGCCATGCCACCCAAGATCATGTCGTCGTTGTTGGCGATGATGAAGTCATAATCGGTCGACTGGCTCAGGATGCTCTCGGTCACGCTCTGGCCCTTACCGCGGTCATAATCGGCATACTGCTCGGTAAATTCAAACTTGTCGGTCATCCCAGCAGTTTCAAGCGCCTGCTTGACCCCGTCACTACGGGCGATGTCGGTGATCTGACCCGCCACTCCTCGCAGGTAGATGCCCTTGAGAGTGTCTTTACCCAGCTTGTCATATAGGTCAAGCAGCCACTGGCCGAGCAACAAACCTGACTCGACCTGCTCCGAGCCTACGAAGGTAATGTAATCTCCTCCTTCTGCCTTTCCGTTGAACTGCACCACCGGGACGCCGGCCTTGTTGGCAGCCTCAATGGATGCCACCGAGGCCTCCAGGCTGGCTGCTTCGAACAAAAGCAGGTCGATGTTTTGAGCCAACAGGTTTTCTACGTTCGCCAGCTCTTTATTGGTGTCATTGAAGGCGTCCGTTTCGATGATCTTGACGCCCATCTCAGCAGCCCGGTTTTGGATAGCTTTTTGCATGGCGGCGACATAAGGGAAGGCCAGGTTTTGGTATGACACACCGATCACCCACTCCTTTTGAGCTTTGGCAGGTTTATTCCAAAATTCTCCAGAAAAATCAAAGGAGGGGGATGGCGCGGTAGTTGCCTGGGCAGGTGGTGAGGTAGCTTCGGGAGCCACGCTGGTTGGTGCAGCTGTGGGCGAGGGGGTGGCTGTGCAAGCCACCAGGATCAAAATCATGATCCCATTAAACAGTAGTATTGAGAGCCTCTTCATTTTGTCTTCTCCATAAAGGATTCTGTTGTAATTTTCGTAAATTTATCTGTACGATCAATCAGCTTGCTAGGTTTCTTAAATCTGCTTGTTGACACCTCCTTCCCTCCTCTTGGTTCTATCCTATTAGTTCTTCCGCAATAAATTATCCAAACCTACCGCTCCGATAATGATCAACCCGATGATGATCTGCTGGATAGGTGAGGGTACATTAAGCATCACCAAACCATTCTGCAACACCTGGATGATCAGGGCACCTACGATAGTTTTACTGACCGTGCCTCTGCCTCCGAAGAGACTGGCGCCTCCCACCACCACCGAAGCAATAGTGATGAGCTCATATCCCTGACCCGAGATCGCCTGGGCGGCTCCCAGCCGGGAGGTAAATACCAATCCTGCTAGCCCGCACAACAAGCCGCTGATGGTGTAAACCCCCAACTTCATCAAGGCCACGTTTATACCGGCAGCTTTGGCGGCTTGTTCGTTCCCACCGATTGCGTATACATAACGACCAAAGCGGGTGAGATTCAGGGTGATAGATGCCAGGATAGTCACCAGGAAAAACACCACCACCGGAATGGGAATTGGACCAATCGAGCTTTGACCGATCACCCGGTACCAGGGTTGTAGATCGTAGATGGGATTAACCCGGTACCAGACCACAAAGCCGCGGTAGGCGTAAAGCGTACCTAAGGTCACGATTAACGCAGGAACCTTAGCCCAGGCTACCAGCGCGCCGTTGAACAAGCCGCAAACCAACCCAATCCCCAGCGGTATGGCTAGCGCCAGGATAATGTTTGTGGTGGTAGGATCGGCGTGGGCATATACACCCGAGATCATGCCCGCCACCGCTAAAATAGATCCCACCGATAGGTCAATGCCGGCGGAAAGGATCACAAAAAGCATCCCGATCGAGATGATCCCGGTGACCGAGACCTGCAGCAAGATCAATACCAGATTGTTAGCCGTGGCAAATCGGGGAGATGCGATGGCAAAACCTGCCACTAAGATAATCAGGGCGAAGTAAATCCCATACTCCCGTAAGGTTAAGAGAATCTCATTCCGCTTCAGGGATTGTTCGAAGGTATTCGTAGCCATTATTCTGGTCCTCTCCTACTTAATCTGACCCGCATAGCGCTAGGCGTCGATGCTGACGGTTTTACGCAGTTCATCTCCGGATTTGCCATCCAGAAGGTTTGCGTGGGAATTACGGGTGAGATCAATTCCTGCAGCACAGGCACCCAGGGCTTCATCGCTGCATTGCTCTCGGGTAAATTCGCCCACAATGCTTCCCATGCGCATCACCAAGACCCGGTCGCTCATCCCAATGATCTCGGGCAATTCCGAAGAGATCAATATGATTGCCCGGCCCTCGGCTGCCAGCCGGTCAACAATACCGCGGATCTCAGCTTTCGCCCCCACGTCAATCCCCCGAGTGGGATCATCCAGGATCAGGATTTTGGGATTGGCATTCAGCCATTTTCCCAGAACGACCTTCTGCTGGTTCCCACCGCTGAGGTCGGTAACCAAGGCTTTCAGGGAGGGAACCCGGATCTCAAGGGTATCCACACTCTGCTTGGCTACTTCCATCTCCTCCCTTTGCTTCACGAATCCCAACCTGGACAAACGGTTCAAAATCGGCAACGATAGGTTGCTTTTGACATCCAGGCTGGAGATCAAACCCAGTGTGCGCCGGTCCTCAGGCACCAAAGCGATGTCATGATTGATGGCATCTTGCGGCGAGCGGATTTCGACGGGTTTCCCATCGATTAGTAAACTCCCAGAATCAAAGGCGTCCAGACCGATGATCGACTCAGCCAACTCGGTACGACCGGATCCTATCAGACCGTAAATCCCTAACACCTCGCCCTTGAAAACTTGAAAACTGATATCCCGAAAATAAGGTGTGCGGGTCATGTGCTCTACTTGCAGGGAAACCTCTTTCGGGTCGTACTTGTGGGTATTCGAAAAGAAGTGGGAAAGTTCGCGTCCCACCATAGCTTTCACCAGGCTGGCCTCATCCCATTCGCCCACCGGGCGTGAATCAACCTTGTTCCCGTCTCGCAAAACCGTTATTTGGTCTGCAATATCAAACACTTCCGAAAGTTTATGGGAGATATACACAATTGCTGTGCCGCGTTCCTTTAACTTGCGGATGATTTTAAAGAGATCCTTGATTTCAGGAGCGGTTAGAGAAGAGCTTGGCTCATCCAAGACCAGCACCTTTGAATGCATGGAGATTCCCTTGGCGATCTCCACCAATTGCTGTTTGGCAATACTGAGATTGCGGATTTTTGTTCTGGGCGAGATATTAGCTTCCACCTCGCTAAGAATCTGCCGGGCTTCGAGTTCCGCTTTTCTATTTAATATCAATCCCGGAAGATGTGCTTTGAATTCACGTCCCAGAAAAATATTTTCTGCCACGGTCAACTCGGGAACCAAGCTGAGCTCTTGGTGAACTAGGGCAATACCCAATCGCATGGCGTCCCTGGGTTGGGTGACCCGCTCCAGCTTGCCATTCATCAGGATTTGCCCCTCATAGTCCGGAAAAAAGCCCGCCAGGACTCGCATCAAAGTCGATTTGCCAGCCCCGTTCTCTCCGACTAAGCCATGGACCTCGCCCGGATAAATCTCCAGGTCGACCTGATTGACTGCCAGCGTGCCCCCAAACCTTTTGGTGATGCTCTGTAAACTGACTATCGGTGTTTTTTGATCCATAAAAGACAGCTGTTCCTAGCAACAGAATGGTCACTCCAAATCCTAGTGGGGACCGATACGTGTTCGAGTTGATCCTTCGACCAGCGATATCTTCAACTAGCCTTGCAGGGCCTCCTCAAGATACGCTCTACTGGCCACGATCATGGTTTGAGATTCTTCGGGATCTTGCATGCCCTCCGTCTCATAGGAAAGCACACCCTGGTAGCCAGCGTCCTTCAAGATATTCAAGCAGCCTAAAATATCAACCTCGCCCTCTCCCAGTACCACCGCGTCGCGTCCGATGACGTCCTTGATATGAGTATGTCTCACCTTAGCAACCACTTTATTCAACAACTCTTTTTCGCTGTAGCTGGTCTTGGCGCCCAATTTCCACTCGAAACCACCTCGATCGGTGCCGACGTAATCTCCGCGATGGATATTGGCAGTGTCGAAATTAACCCCGATCCAGTCACTTTCAACCAGATTGACGATCCTTGGCAATCCATCCGGTGTCAGTGAAATGCTGCCATGATCTTCCAAGGCCAGGGTTACCTGGTTTCTCTCAGCCACAACCGCTAGCTGCTCCAAACGACCTTTTAGAATTTTCAGAGCCTGATCAACGTTCATCTCCGAGGGTAAACGCCCCTCTCCAGTCAAAACCACCGGGACACCGGCTACATGACACCACTCAAGCGCCCTGGCGATATCCTTGACCCCCTGGTCGTAGGTGATCAATTCGCGATGGCAACCAATAGCCGACACCCCTTCAAACCCATGATTTGCCACCTTTTCTTTGAATTTGAGAGGATCATCCTCCCAAGGGTCCACGTGGGGGCACCATTTCAGGTTGGCTTCTACCTCAACGAATTTGTAACCTGCGGAAGCGATCCTCTCTAAGGCATAATCTAAAGATTCGCGTCGAAAGGCGACTGTATTACAACCTATCTCCATTTGTATCTCCTATGGCACAAAGACGACTTTAAGGGCGTCAGGCTGGAAGGAGGTTTCTAAGGCCTCTTGTGCCTGGTCCAGGCTGAAACGGTGGGTGATCAACTTCTGAAGGGGAAAATCATTGCGGTGGCGGTACATCATCTCCATTGCCCGGTAATACCCATCGTGGGGATGGTTTGTGTTCCCGAAAATCAAAACATTTTTAGCGGCAATGTGCCGGTGAATATTCAACGAAACTTCCCCGGTATCAGCAAAGTTCCCCGTCTCCAGGTAAGTACCGCCTCTGCGTAGCATCTCCAGACCAACCCTCACCACATCCGGAGTGCCGACTGTCTCGACCACCACGTCTGCGCCATGGCCTTCGGTTTCATCACGGATGATTTGGACCAATTCCTGGTCAGACAGCCCTGAAACGTTGACCCCCAGGTCAGCGCCAAATTCCTTGGCCAATTCGAGTTTCATGTCCATGGCATCCAAAGCGATGATCTTTCCCGCTCCCAGCAGGCGCGCTTTCACCACCATCATCATGCCGATCGGACCAGCGCCTTGAACCACCACCGTATCACCAAAGAAGAAGCCTTTCCCTCCGTAAGCCGAATATTCCTTAGCGCGGTCCAAGATGGCTGTAACCACGAACAGCTCTGAAAGAGCCGAATATTCGACTGGCAGGTACTCTGGAACTTTATAAATCCAGGCTTTGGGTGGCAGATACATATATTCTGACCATCCCCCCACGATATAGGGGTATCTGTCAGCATAATAGGTCATACCTATGCCCTGATGTTCTGCACAGTAGGGGTAACCGTGAATGTTGCGGCAGTAATAACACCTGCCACATATCACATTCGGGCAGTTGGTCACCCGGTCACCCACTTTCAATTCTTGCCCGCTGTATTCGATGTCTCTGCCATCTCCGTTCATCTCTACTACAATGCCGGAGTTTTCATGGCCGTGCACCGAGGGGAAGACCATATCCTGCTCTGTCTCGGTGCCACCGTATAGGGTGACCTCACCTTTATAGGCATGTTTATCTGTACCGCAAATGCCCGACATTTCCATTTTCACGATCAACGCCCCAGGTTCCAAGTGATCGGGATAAGGCAGCATCTGGGTCTCCATCTTTCCAGGTGCGGTCATGACGGCAGCTTTAACCGTTTTAGGTCTACTGCCAGGATGCTCGGTTGTTTCTTTTACCGGTGCACTCAATGTGCTCGCCATTGTCATACCTCCAAAATTTTTATCGAAAATTCTTATTCAAGAAAGCTTGGTTGAATTAGGTCAGATCAATGCTTTCTTGGTTTAGGGCGGGTAAGCTACCGTATAAAGATGCTTGCCACCTTCCTGCTCAGGTCCTTTGAGTAGGGCTTCGATTTCCTCAGAGGATCGCTGAGAAAGCTTCTCGGCTGGTGGAAGCACACCTGGCGGATAGCGCTCCATGATGTCATTGACCAGCTTCTCTAGATAATCCAGAATGGCGTTTACCCCAGGTTTTGCTTTCTCCACATCCGCCAAAGTAGCACTTCCAACCACGCCTTCAGGCGTAGCGATCACCTCAATGGCAGATGCTCCCACATGCTGCCAGAACGGTATAGGCATGTTGTACGCCGAACCGGACATACCGATATGCCCGGGGGGCATCAAACCCTGCGGTTTGGTATCAACTGCGTCTTCCATATTAATCATTTCGGGGAACAAAGCCAGTGAGAAGGAAGTTTCACACTCGTCTGCGTGAATAAAGGGTGTATCGAAGGGGCCTCCATGCGCTTTATCGCGGATGTGTTCCTTGATAATGAACCACCAGTTAACGTTGATGATTAACGCCGGCACCTGGTATTTCTTGGCAAATTGGTGCATCGCCACTGGAATGGCATAGTCCTGGCCATGGCCATTCAACAAGATTTGCTTGCGAAAGCCTGTGTTCCAAAAACCGGCGATTACCGCCCGTAAATAATCGATAAAAGTCTCTTCGGGGATAACGATGGTAGCAGGCATGCCGAGATGGTGGAAAGGATGCGAGCCGTACCAGATAGGTTCTGCCACCGTGCAACCTGTCCTCTTTGCAATCGCTTCAGCCATACGCGTGACCAAAAATGTATCTTCTCCGGAGCAGGCATGTGGACCGTGATTTTCCGAACTGCCAATCGGAATGATGATTAAATCGTTATTTTGAAGGCGTTCTTGATATTCTTTGCCCGTCAGCGTCTGGAAATAGATCCCAGAAGCTTTATCCATGTGTCCTCCATCAGGAGGAATTTGCCATTTAGCCATTTCACGTACTCCTTTTCAGAGACTAGTAAATAGATTTAGAAAAAGTTTAGATCCTACCAATACTAAAGGAAAATCGAATTGCTCTAATTACTTCAGATAGTTCATTTATTCTCTTCAACACCAACCACCGGTATCTCTTCTAAACTGGTTACATTTCCTTTATCAGATTTCCTGGATGATTTCGCCAGAGCTGTCAAGAAATCAATGGTTTCCTGCATGGCGATTTCATCACTTGGAAGGGGTAGGATTTCAGCGGTTAGACAGCCCTGGTAACCAATATCCTCGAGGGTTCGAAGAATTTTTTCGAAATCAAGATGTCCTTGTCCTGGTGCCAGGCGATTGCTATCCGCCAGATGAACATACCCTAAAAGATCACCAACATCCTGAAATGCTTTAATAAGATCCACCTCCTCAATATTCATATGAAAAGTATCCAGTAATAGTTTGACATTTGGATCACCGATTTCATCCAGAAGCTGCAATCCATCGGCAGATGAGTTAATGAAATTGGTCTCGTATCTATTGATCGGTTCAATCAACAGGGTGATACCTTTTTGACCAGCGTATTCCGCGCATGCACGGATCGCCTCAATTGCATGGACGCGTTGGATAGCTTGATCCGCTTGAAGATCTGCCAGTTTGCCTCGAATGCCGCCGATAATGACCGGGGCTTTAAATTCTGCTGCGAACGAGATGATAGATTTAAGGTGTTCGATTGTTTTACCTAAGACTTGGGAGTCCGTAGCACTTAGGCATAGTCCGGCATCGACACAGGCTTGACCGGTAGCTAAAGCTGCTAAAGATAATCCATAGTGCTTTAGAATTTCTTTCAGATAACTGGCCCGCACATCATATGGAGAACGTAAACTGATCTCGATTGCCTGAAAACCAGCATGGGCAGCTGTTGCGATGCCATCTTCCAAGTGACCACTGAACAATAACGGACCAAAAGAGGTTTTTCGTGGGGAAATCGCAATACCGAATTTATTAGGAAGGACCGTATTTTCTCCAGTTTGGTTAATAGTTTGAAGCGATGATCCCCTTGAAGGTGTTTTAGCGACATTTTCCAGTTTGTCTAATCGCCGCTGGTGACGTCCCCCTTCAAATTCAGTTCCAAACCACTCAGCGACGATTAAAGGGACAATTTCATGGTCAACGATATTTGATCCCAAACATAAGACATTGGCATCGTTATGGGCGCGGCTTAACCTGGCTTGTGTTACGCTGTTACACACTGCAGCCCTTACTCCTGGAAGACGATTTGCAGTTATTGCCATGCCGAATCCGCTTCCACAGATAAGCACACCCCGATCGTATTGGCGGCTTGAAACCCCTTGCGCTACACCAACCGCATAATCAGGATAATCAACCGGGGTAGTAGAGTCGGCGGGTCCAGCATCGATCGCAGGTACACCCATCCTCTCGAGCTGTTCTAACACAGCTTTCTTCAGGGCAAATCCGACATGGTCTGACGATACGATCACATTCACAAAATATCTCCAGCAAGCTCGTATGGGCAAATAGACTGATTTATCGAAGACCAGGTGCTTGCCCGGAAGATTCTCGTATGATCAATTTAACGCCGAGAGGCGCTAACGTTTCTGACGGGGGGCTTTTTCCATCAATCAAGTCCAGCAATAGTTTTGCTCCTTGACACCCCATCTCATGTTTTGGTAGACGAACAGTGGTGAGAGCAGGACAGGTGAAAGCTGATTGAGGGATATCATCGAAGCCTACTACTGACAGGTCTTCAGGTACTTTCAGCCCACACTCCACCGCGGCTCTCAAAGCGCCAATTGCCATAAAGTCGTTATAAGCAAAAATGGCTGATGGAGGGGAATCCATGTAGAACAATTTCGTGGCAGCTTCACAACCATCATCCAGGCGAAAGCCACCCTTGACAGTCAATCGCTCATCGGGTGAGAAGCCATTATCTTCCAACGCAGCCCGATACCCCCTTACCCTTTCCTGGCTATGGTGCAGCTCGAATGGCCGGGCGATACAGCCTATCCGATGGTGACCCAGTTCGATCAAGTGCTGCGTGGCAATATAGCCTCCCCGAAAATTATCAGCGATAACCGCCGAAGCCTGCATGCCTTCAACCTTACGGTCCAAAACCACCAATGGTATATCGTATTCCGCCAATCGAATGGCCGGTTCAGCGCTGCTGGTCGCAGGAAACCAGATCACACCAGCCGCTCGCTCGGCTTGCAACACGCTGACATAATGCAGTTCCCTTTCCAGATTGTAGTCAGAATGGCACAGCATCACGGTAAAGCCGCGATCAAAGGCAGTTTGTTCCACGGCGCGGGCTACTTCAGCAAAGTATGGATTATAAGTGTCGGGGAGGATCAGACCCAGCGTAGAAGTCCTTTGCCTGCGAAGATTTCTGGCCACGGCGTTTGGCCGGTATCCCAGCTTCTCGATCACCTTCAAGACCTTCTTGCGCGTCTCGGTAGAAACCGGCCTGGGCCCGTTGTTAACCACGTAGGAAACGGTTGCGGTGGAAACCCCCGCGGCTTTGGCCACCTCGTCACGTGTGACAGATTTTCTCATCTTCCACCTCCTCTACACGTGTTGTCTACACGAATTGTCTACTCGTGTAGAACATGCCATTTACTTTAGCATAATAAATTGCCTTTGTCAACTAAATGCTTACAGAAATCCATTTTTTTAAGGTATCCCACCCCTCTCTACCCCCAACCAGAAATGGAATCGAGCAACTTTCCTTTCGAATATCCGTAAATAAAGGTAGAAGTCGATCTTTGAGACTTCTAAAGTCTCACATTTATGAGGATGCTTTTTTTATCTGACTTTATCAAAATTTGGGATTGAATTAAGGAGATCGTTATGTCTCGCTCAGCAAAAGTACTCTTACGCCGCTCGCGTCGCAAACGGATCATATTCGGGGTATGTGGTGGTTTGGGTGAATTTTTTGGTATCAGCCCACTCTGGTTTCGACTGGCCTTCATCATCGCATCCATTCCCGG
>DAOUET010000162.1:0-1974 GCA_034430155.1 Anaerolineales bacterium | reverse complement strand
AGGTTGTACACCACGGTCTGTTCAGACCGGCTCGACACACTGGTGATCATCAAACCATTACCGCTTTTATCCTTCAGCACATCACCCTCTTTGAGATCACGTGCTTCCACCCAGCGGCCTTGTTCTGTGATTCTCGTTTCTTCTTTCGGGACGTCTTGAGGTAGAGGCCGGGAAACCAGACTGTCTCCGCGGAGAACGTAGAAAGGATGGTTCCCCGTCGCTTTGATCGTGATATGACCCATTTGAATGGTGATCATATCTCCATCGTAGCGGTGAGATTGCCGCCTAAGAACCCTCCTGAGCATCCATTCTCCACTAACCAGATCGTAGGCATATACTTTTGTTCCTGCCTCGATTGCTTCGATTTCGTGAGGTCCACTGGCTGTGAGCACCTCCGTTCCCGCGGGAAAGCAGCCGCCTCCCACTGTGGCTGCGGCCGCCTCAGTGCCTTCTTCATTAACATCAACAAATGCCTTGTGTACAGCAAAGTCTATATATGACCAATTTGGATACCCATCCATCCCTGAGAAGTTGGCTTTATTCTTGTCGAACGCATCCGTCATCCCCAATGCAACGAGCACGTTCTTAAGGTCAAACTGAAATGTCATATTGAATCTTGGAAGGTAAACTTCGACCGGTCTTTCGGAAGTATTCTTGCTCCACTTCTCTAAGCTGTCTACCGTTAGTATCTCTTCTACGTTATGAAGACCATCTATGTCTCTGGGTAAAAGAATCACCATCGACAACTCACTCCCGGTGTACGGCATTTCAAGTACTTGCAGGATTTCATCTTCGCCGTAGTTCAGGTCGCTGGTTTGCTGCATCATTGAAACTTGAACCGTTTCATTCTTTTTTGGATAAAAAGGCATTTCTACTGTGGCAGATTTTTCGAATCGGCTGACCCATTCACCCTTGAAATAAATCGCATTCGCTAGAATCAGACGGGTTAGAGGATGTAGAGGACCGGCGATAATATCTTTGATTTTGTTGTTTGTTTTTCTCTCTACCCATGAATTTATTCTTTGTATTGCAGACTCTGGATTCCTTTCATAGTCAACAGGAATGATTTCCGCCTGGTAAAATGTCCTGGCCAATTTCACGTATTCTCTCAGAAAAGGATGTTTTTTATGAGGCCAAAGGGAGTTGGCGATATGTAGTTCTATTTTCTCCCCTTGTTGTATCGCATTCAGTCTGGTTTGTATCTCTGCAAACGCGGAATGAAGCTCTTCGTCTTCTAATGACAAGTGCAGAACAACAGCCATTTGTTTCGCGGTTTCCGCCCTTGCGCCTGCATATGTCAAAGCTAATGCCGTAGAAATGCCATAGGGCGAAAAGAATACGTTACCTTCTGTTGTTTTAGTTTTTTGATAAAGATCTATTGCGAAGTGAGTGTTGCTTTGTGTTACTTTTTCTATATTTGACTGATCTTCTGAGAAAATGCGCGTTGTGATCAAGGTGGTGAGTAACAAAATGCAGCAGACAGATGATGTGATGTTACGGCTCATCCTTTGCTCCTTATTTCCCCTTTTGTTGTTTCCCCTGTCTATTTAATTCTATTATTTTCCTGCAGAACATTCCCGATTTTCTGCTCGGTTTGGAGCTCACGTGCTATAAGGATTCGTGACGGGAGTTCGATCCCCCCTCGCTCGCTTGTCTTATTTTGTTATACCCAGTAAGGAAATATATAGATTGCCCTCTTTTCATTCTGCAATACAGATTGTCCGTGTTCAAAACTATGAAGCTTCGTTCTTCGAGAGGGCGAATGTGCCTGGACAAACGCCGGCATGGCAAGGGTGTTTCTCACAGGATGCAGCGCAACAGGAAGAAGCGGGATGTATCCCTCAAAACACAAAGGCAATTCCCCCGATATGATAGGAAGTGGATCCCGAGCTGGTTTCACTGTATTTGAATCGGTATGACAGCCCCCAGTGTCTGGTGAAAAAGACGTTGACCATACTGTCTACCGAAGAGAAA
>DAOUET010000161.1:0-30130 GCA_034430155.1 Anaerolineales bacterium | reverse complement strand
ACTTGTGGCTTGACCAAGCGCCACCATTCTTGGGAGGTCATTTTTGGACTGGATAGCATGCGGGTTACTTGGTCATGACTGATGGCTCCTTCCATCAGTTCGGCTAACCCCGTAGCGGTCGTCGGTCCAAATGAGCTAATCAAATAATCTGAGTAAAGGTCAAGGATATTTCGTTTCATGCTTCACACTCCTTGACCACTATTTTAGCCGTTATGTGCTATCAGTGCGTAACATGAGTTACTTAATAGTAGTTACGCAGTTCAGGGGAAAATTGGGGGTGTTTGGGTGGGCGTTGCCCACCCAAACACCCCCATCCTCTCACCAACTGCGTAAGTCCTGTTACTTAACTCATCTCCACATTAAAGATTACAGTATTTCCTGATTGGCAAGGGTTATTAAGGAGGAATTATGCCGACGAAAGTGATAATGCCTCAACTTGGTGAATCCGTCGATGTGGGTACTATTACTCGATGGATCAAAGCCGAGGGAGGTAAGGTGAAGGAATATGACCCCCTTACTAGAGGTTAACACAGATAAGGTTGATACGGAGATCCCCAGTCCCGCGACAGGTACCGTGCTGAAGATCCTTATCCCAGAAGGGATTACCATTCCTGCTGGCACGCTGCTCGCCTGGATTGGCAAACCCGGCGAGTCCCTTCCAGCAGGAGAAGAACCCGTTGCAGAAAGCCCTGAGACCGCCGCGGTAGTAAGCCCTGCCCCAACGGTTACAGCTGCGCCAATCCCGGAAGCTCAACCTCAACCATCCCAACCAGCGTTTTCTCCAGGACGCCATAACGGTTTAGGCTTTATCTCACCAGTTGTTGCAAAGATTACCAGCGAGAACAATATTAACCTTTCACAGGTTACCGGTACGGGTCGGGCGGGACGTATTACCAAGAAAGAGGTGCTTGCCTATCTTGAAGGACGGGAAGTCGTGTCTGTACAAACACCTTTGGTACTACCCCCACTAAGTACTCCATCCCCTACCGCACAAATCCCCACAATAGAACAGGCACTTCCTCGCCCAATCGCACCCCAACCAATGCCTGGAGAAGTATTGCCCCTCACACCCGTACGAAAATCTATCGCAGACCATATGGTTTTTAGTAAACAAACTTCGCCCCATGTCACTACCATCATGGAAGCAGATTTAAGCCAAGTCATTGTTCACCGCCAAACTTATAAGGATCAGTTTGCTAAAGATGGTGTCAACCTTACCCTCACAGCCTATTTCGTGTCCGCTTCAATAGCCGGACTCAAAGCCAAACCCATTGTCAATTCCTCGTGGAGTGATCAAGGCATTGTAATCCATCGAGATATTAACATCGGGATAGCAGCTTCCCTTGGTGAACGAGGCCTCATCGTTCCGGTCATTAAAAACGCGGATAGTTTATCTTTGCTAGGCATCGCTCGCGCGGTTAATGATCTGGCTAATCGGGCTCGCAATCGCCAATTGAAACCGGACGAAGTCAAAGGTGGCACTTTCACGATCACCAATCATGGTGTAGACGGATCCCTCTTCGCCAATCCCATCATGAATCAACCCCAATACGCTATCCTGGGAGTAGGTCTCATTCAAAAACGCGTTGTGGTGATCAATGATGCCATTGCCATTCGTCCTATGGCTTATCTCTCACTGACTTTTGACCATCGTATACTAGATGATGCCATCGCCGACTACTTCTTGGGGAAAGTGGTAGAATTCTTGCAGAATTGGCAGGAAGGAAATTGATCGATTCATTTGTTGGGTGATCTAAAGCTAGTTAGAAGAGACTGAATACATATCTGGTCTCACTCATCCCCAGGTATTTTCTTAATACCCTTAGAAAACGAGGATACTTATGAGCGATTACGATATCATAGTAATTGGCGCCGGCCCTGCTGGTTATGTTTCAGCCATTCGAGCTGCCCAATTGGGCTTAAAAACCACCATTGTCGACAAACAATGGCTAGGAGGTGTCTGTCTTAATGTGGGTTGTATCCCTTCTAAGTCATTATTGAGGAATGCTGAGATTGCTCATATCCTGCGCGAACGGGGGAAAGAATTTGGATTTTCTTTTGATAACCTGAAATTAGATTACGACTCTGCCGTTAAACGTAGCCGGCAGGTATCTGATCGCCTTACAAAAGGCGTCGGTTTCTTGATGCGGAAGAACAAGATCGACGTCCAGATGGGCGAAGCAAAATTATCAGCCCGAAACAGTGTCGAAGTAACTGATCAAGAAGGTAATTCCGTCGAACTCAAAGGTAAGAATATTATCGTGGCAACTGGCGCCCATGCTACCGTTCCAAAAGGATGGAAGATCGATGGCGAGCAGATACTCACTTATCTAGAAGCAATTATCCAAGAGAAGTTACCGAAATCAGTAGTCATCATCGGAGCAGGTCCAATTGGGGTTGAATTCGCAACCATCTGGAATTCTTACGGCGTGGATGTCACCATTGTTGAGATGATGCCACGGATCTTGCCGTTGGAGGATGAGGAGATCAGCTCCGAATTGGCAAAAGCCTTCTCAAAAAGGGGTATTAAAGTACTCACTGGACACCAGGTACAGAGTTTGAAAGCTGACAAACAAGGTGCCCACATCAAAGTTTCTAGCAAGGACGGCGAAAAGACGCTTGATAGCGAACAAGCTCTTGTCGCCATTGGATTCACTCCGAACAATCGTAATTTAGGTCTGGAAGATTTAGGCGTAGAGATGTCCGAAGGTGGCATGATTCAAATCGATGAACACATGGCAACCAATGTACCCGGCATCTGGGCGATTGGGGATGTGACCGGCAAGCTGATGTTAGCTCACGTTGGATCCGCCATGGGGATCATTTGTGCTGAAAATATCGCAGCCGCAGAAACGATCACACTAAACTACGAAATGATGCCACGCGTAACCTTCTGCCAACCACAGGTTGCTTCATTCGGGCTTACGGAATCTCAGGCCAAGGAACGGGGTTACGAGGTTAAAATCGGGCGCTTTCCTTTTCAGGCAAACGGCAAAGCCCTTGGATTGGGCAATGCAACTGGTTGGATTAAGCTGATATCCGATGCCAAGTACGGAGAAATCCTAGGAGCTCATATCATCGGTCCAGAGGTTACTGAACTGCTTCCAGAATTAACCATCTCCCAGATGATGGAACTCACCCCTGCTGAAATCGCTCGGAATGTACATTCCCACCCCACCTTGAGCGAGGTCTTAATGGAAGCAGCTCTCTCCGCTGAAGGGCACTCGATAAATATCTAATCCTTCACACCTGGATGTACTAAATAAATCATTCCTGCCTGTGGATTGGTTTGTTCGTGGGTTTTTCCTATCCAGATTAGTCGTGACGACATAATTAAACATCCTCACAAATAAGTTGTCTTTTTTACAACAATAATATAATTTACAATTATTTATGACGCAATTTCACAATATCCCCACAAAATTTGCAAAAAATAAAATCTGTGGTATAATATATGAGATTAACCCCTGAAGATAGATGACTAAGAAAGAAATTCAAAAGATTGTATGAGCAAGATAATAAACGAAGATCTTTTAAACGCGATTGAAGAAGAAGACCATCTATCCCATATATCTCGGTTGATAGAACTAGGCCGTCAGAAGGGTTATATCACCATCGATAACATCCTTCACCTTTATCCTGAAGCGGAACAAGAGGTTGACCAGTTAGAAGAAGTGTTCGCCGCATTGATAAGTGCGGGTGTCCCCTACGTTGAAGATAAAAAATCCTTAGAGCCAACCGAAGATGAATTGGACGATGAGGAAGAAGAAGCTGAAGGACGGTCCAGATCAGCCGTACGGGACCACGATGATTTACTCGCCAATATCGATATCAGCGATACTATCGGTCTCTACCTAAAAGAAGCTGCCAGTATACCTCTTCTCACAGCCATCCAAGAGCTGGAACTCGCACAGCGGATTGAGCGTGGTCGTATGGCAAGAGAAGAGCTGGCAAAAGGGAATGTCAGCCAGCGCCGTCATCGAGAACTACGTCGTTTCATTGAGGATGGTTGGCAAGCCCGTGAGCACTTGATCACCGCCAACTCCCGCCTTGTCATCAGTGTCGCTAAGAAATATATGGGTCGAGGGGTACCCTTTCTTGACCTGATTCAGGAGGGGAATATCGGCTTGATGCGCGCAGCCAAAAAGTTCGACTATCATCGTGGATACAAATTCAGCACCTACGCTACTTGGTGGATTCGACAGGCTGTCACGCGTGCTATTGCAGATCAAGGACGCACTATCCGCGTACCCGTGCATATGGGTGATCAAATTAGCAAGATGCTCCGTACCCAGCACCAGCTCAAACAGAAACTCGGGCGTGATCCAACGGTAGAAGAGCTGGCCGAAGCCCTTGAAGTGCCCCTGAACAAGGTAGAGCATATGATTCAGGTAGCCCGACGTCCTTTTTCATTGGAAATGCCTATCGGTGACGATGAAGATGGATTATTAGGCGATTTTATCGAAGATCAAGAAGCACCAGCACCCGATGAGACCGCCACGTTTAACCTGCTACGTGAACACCTGGAAGAAATGCTTGATAAGTTGCCTCCTAGAGAAGCTCGTATCTTGCATCTACGTTATGGGTTGAACGATGGCAAGATTCTCACCCTCAACGAAGTCGGTCGTAAAATGGGTGTGACCCGGGAGCGCGTACGTCAGATCGAAGCGCAAGCTCTCCGCCGGCTGCGCAGCCCTCGAATTCAACGCGAACTACGCGGTTATATCGAATAAAAAAATCCGGTTTATCTCTTCTTTCAACTGAATGGATCCACAAATATCTCTAAAATCTTACTGGTCTAATTGAGTGTCGCTGAAGTAACACTTGGAAATTAAAAAAAGGCGTGGAAAAAATATCTTCACGCCTTTCTTAAATTTATCATATCTCCAGCTATTCTTTTAAAATCTACCAAGTTCTGGTAGAAGATCATAGCATTTGCCATCACCTGGTTGTATTCCGCTCTAATAGCGATCAGTTTCCGGTTGATCTCAGCTGCCTTCTGTCGGAGTTTCTCATCTGCTAAAACTTTCAAGATCGCGGTAGCTATCTCTCGGGGATTTGTGGGATCGACCAGTAAACCGTTTTCACCTGAGGTGATCCACTCACGCAGAGACTCGATATCTCCGGCGATAGGGAAACAACCGCAAGCCATCGCTTCCAACAGCGTATTAGGCGTTCCATCGTGAGTGCTAGGCGATATGCTAATCACGGATTTACGAAACAATTCCGCCATTTCGCTTCGTGAAACTTCCGGGATGAGTTCCACCGCAGACGATATTCCTAGTTTATCCACCCACATCCAGGCTTGAGCTGAATCTGCCATTGATGGGCAAATAAAGCTTGCTTCAGGAAACTGCTCTAAAACCAATGGAATTGCCCGAAAGTAAGCATCGTTTCGAACATAGGATCTGAATCCGCGAGGGTTAATCACAAATGGTCGCTCTCTTCGGCTGCTAATTCCTAGTGAGCGAAATTGCGGGTTCGGGGTTAATTGCGGATAGAAAATTTCCAGTTGAACACCTCCCCCGCCGGGCAGTACTACTGCAGGCTTATTTTTCGAGAATCCCAAGTTGTGAGCCAGGTGTAAATCACGCTGGCAATCTGTGTGCAGTCCAGTAGCGCGACCCAAAACCAGGCGGGTGTACCGCTTCATCAAAGGCGTCGATTGAGCGTGCAGTGTGAAGTCATTTCCCCAGACGGAAATCAATAATGGAGGGAGGGATGATTTTCCTGGTGAGCTTAGATCATAAATCCTTCCATATGCCAGAGCCGCCGCCATGCCTTCGTAAGGGATCCGCATCGCATGTATCAGGTCAGGTTTGACCTCGAGGAGTAACTGGTTTAATTCTCTTGCAGTTTTAGAAAGCGTGAGCGGCCCCAGCCATTGCCTAAGCTTAGTTCGGAGCTTAATAGTGCCGATTCCATTTAGGAGGCGTTCCTGGTTGCCGATTTCCCTATTACCTGACTCACCCCTTTTCATGGCACTAAAGGCAACAGGAACTATTGAAAGGGAAGCCAGCTTTAATTTCGGCTTACAAGCGAACGTCGAAGCCAAATGTACTTCATAGCCTTTCTCGACAAAAAAGCTTATCCAATTAAGGGCTGTAGGTGAACGGCCATCAGCGATAAAAAACAGCTTCATCTTTATGTATCATACTCACGTAGTAGTTTATAGCTCATATCTGACGCCCAGATGATGTTCTGAACTTTCAAGGCTGTTTAGCGCCTGGACGAATACTCGAACCATACTATCTATGTTTATCTCCTCCCTCACAATCCGGAACGACTCTGCTCCCATGCGTCTCAAACGCTTGACATCTGATAATGCGATATTGAGAATCTCAGCCAGGGATCCAACATCGTCGGAGGGTACAAACCATCCGTTTTTTTCGCCTTGTTCCCCAATGCCTTTTACTAAATCCTCCTGAGTGCCATCCCCACGCCCCACGATTACAGGAAGTGCTTGAGCCATCGCCTCCTGAACCGCTAATCCCCCAGTACCAGGAAGTATGAAAAGATCAGCCGCGTTTAGCAATTTACTTAAACCCTCAGATTGGATAGCTCCCTTGAATTCGGTTTGAGGGTAGATCTCTGCCGCGAGCGTTTCTAATTTTTCCCGATCAGGTCCATCACCAACTATCCACAAGCATGGTTGTTTCTCCTTTGGTATTGCGGCACATGCTTTTAAAAGGCAATCGATGCGCTTCCGAGATTGCAATCTCCCTACAAAAATCACCTTGGGCTTTCCATCAAAATCCACTGGACGTTCTGGGGGCAGTTGGGTCGGTCTGGCTACCACGGCATTTTGTGCAACAAATATTCTCGTGGCCGGCACTCCCTGAAGGCGATATTGCTCCGCACCCTTGTGGCTATACGCAATAATCCCATCAATTGAATTGAAATATAACCTCCGCAGGCGGGTCAGCAACCCTGTCATCGGCCCACTATAGCTCACAGCTCCTAACCCCCACCCTAATACAGGTCGCCTCCTTGAATGCATCCACTTTATCGCCAGGTTTGTGCTCAGATAGCGAGGATTGCCCTCAATTATCAAGGCATCAGGATTCCATTTTTTCAGCCAATTTATTAGACCCGTTTGCCACAGCAGATAAAATTGAGATTCCGGATAAAAAAAATGGAGATTTCGCCCATAAGAATATTGAGCGATTTTGAGTGTCTCGGCTGTTGAGATTGATTCTTGGGGGAGGGCAGAACCTGCGAACACATTCAGACCGCCGTCGCAGGCTGATGACAGCATATCGAAAAAGTCTGTTCGATAGCTGGGCAACACCCGCTGTTGGATTCCCAACCGCCCTGAAAAGTGTTCCCCCAACCAGAGGTTCCTTGGAATCATACAGATCCTTATCCTGGCGGAAATGCTACCAGATTAGCTTTACGGTTTAAAGCTCCTGGGTTAGTTACAGTGGGATAATTCGTTTGGAGCCTTCTGATAGAATATCCTGCCTTGGTTAGGATTTCCCAGCTAACCCCGATTGCCTCGCGACCATGACATTCCAAGAATAATATCGGTTTCTGTTCACCCAGCAACTGTTTCATTCCAGGTAAAGCCATCACTTCGCCCCCCTCGATATCCATTTTCACGATCTGTGGCGCTGGGTATCCTTCTTTATAAACAAAATCATCTAGCGAGATTCCAGGAATGACGATGCTCTCAGCGCTATCAACCACTAGTCGACCTGCGGATCCTTCGGCTTTCCCCATCTCATTAGATGGTCCTATAAAAAAGTGCACTTCACGAGATCGATCTATAACCGCACTCGAAATAATCCTTACCCGTTCATCCAATTTGTTCAACGCTAAATTCATCCTTAATCTCTCGATATTTGTGGGTAGAGCTTCGAATGCATATACTTTGCCAGACTCCCCCACAACACGAACAAAAAGCAATGTGATGTAACCAATATTAGCGCCTACATCGTAAACTTGCAAGCCCGGGCGTACCAAATCCTGAATTGCGTTCTGCAACTCTGGTTCGTAAGTACCCAACCAGTAAGTTTTTTCGCTCTGCAAATATAGCGCCATACGCAAGCCAGCCAGGGCTCCTGATGTGATTGTGACTGGTGTCAATCCCCGAGGCATAGCCTTATTCAAGCCCTTGCGGATAGTCCTGGCAATTGGGCCGAGACGGTAAACCAGCCGCTTAACCGGCATTGGCAGGATACGGGCGGTGAAGGAGGCTAATGAAAAGATAAAGTTGGACATCATGCCATCCGAAGAATAATCTTTATGAAGATTTACCCAGTTTCAAATTCCATGGCGCGTTATACCCAACAATGGCTCAAGATATCCTGACACCATTTTCTCCAATCCAAAAACTGCTTCAGCGCGAGCTCGAGCACCTGATCGATAACGATCCAGGTTTTCTAAAATAGAGTATGCCGCTTGCGCTATTGCTGAAAAGTTAGGTGTCTCTAACCTCCAAGGATCCCCACCGTACGGTACCGTCATACCTGCTTCTCCCATTACCAGTTCAGGCAAGGCGCCAGTGTTAAAAGCCACGACAGGTGTACCGCAAGCCATGGCTTCTATTACCGAGTTCGGACAGGCGGCATTAATATCGGCTGAATAGAGTAAGTGAGCAGAACGATCAATTTCAGGGATCTGTTCGGGAGGTGCCAGGCCAAACCATTCAATCCTCACCCGTTTAGAGTCCTCTGTTCTAGATATTCGTTGATCCCAAATTTCTTTTTGATTTGGAGGTACCCGGCCAACCACCATTAATTTCAATCCAGCGGTTTTCAATTTACTGGTCTTACCCTCAAGCTCGCTCTTTAGTTTCACTGCCATATTGTAAGCATGCTCCAACCCCATTTCATATCCTCCCATCAGATTACCTTCTACCAAAAGTATCCTGAAATAATTTTCTGGCAATGAGGAAGTTCCATGAGGAGCATAGGTGCTCAAATCGACCCCATTGTATACCACTGAGCACGATCCTGGCGCAGAATCGTACTCTCGTTCCCACCATTCCTGGGCAAATCGGCTTTGATAGACGACATGGTTCGCCAGGCGGTTGCGGATCAACTTTAACAATCCATTTCCGTACTCGGATCTCAGGTAATGCCGGAGACCCGTCCAGCGTTGCCGGTGTAACCAATTCAAACCATCTAACCTTTGCACAATGGGGATCCCTCGACGTCGAGCACGCCAAAGTTTCAAGACTTGGTGGCTACCTCCGATCACCAGTATCGCCTGATACGGTTCATCTTCAAGGTCCATACAAACATCAATCCCCCTCCTCTTCAAGCTTTGAGTCAGTTTTTGTTGGAAGGAAACCATGCCACCAATCCCCGAGAGGCGAGGCACAATACAGATTCTCGGATCCTGCTTCGCATGGATTTTCATTAACTCTGGACCTGATCTGGGCTTTCATCCCTTCTCAGGAAAGTGTTCCGCCTACCAAGACAGCGTGCTGGAACGCCTGCCCAAATTTCATTCTCGCCTGTCGAACACAGCAGGACAGCATTTGCGCCAATCACCGTCCCCCGTCCAACTTGCAGGACTCCTTGCTTACAAAGAACTTTGGCTCCGGGAGCCAAAATGACCTCATCTTCCACCGTAATCCCCACAAATCTGGACTCTTCGACCGGTTTATACACATCGGCGCGACCAAGCGTCACCCCGGGATAAACCTTGACGCCATTACCAATCACTGTGCTTGGATGAATCACAACCCCGAAGCCACCATGAGCCAGCTCAAAATCCCTTCCGATATGCACAGCACGAGGGATTTCCGCTCCACAAAGTTTTAGGATCAAATAAGCCAACCTTCCCAAGAAAGGCCAATCACGAGCATACACCAAGCGAGTATAAAAATCCATATGCGGCTACATTATCCCACAGAAAACCAGACATTTGAAAAAAAGTTAATCCTTGACACAGAACGGATGTTCGTGTATATTTATAGCACAAGTGTTTCCTTTTCCTATACCCATAGGAGTTGAGATTATGCCTCGAAAACGCAGCAAGGGCTTGAGCGAACGACAGAAGAGTATCTTGGAAGTGCTCGAACGCTTCCAGAATCAAAATGGTTACCCCCCATCCATTCGTGAGATTTGTGAAAAAACCGATATCTCCTCCACTTCGGTAGTAAATTATTACCTAGAGCAGCTGGAGGATATGGGCTATATAGAACGTGACCGACGTGTTTCGCGAGGGGTACGTCTGATGAAGCCTTTATCAAAAGCTGCAGGCCGGGTATCAGCTCAGGTCAAGAAAGCCGCCGATTCGGTTACCGAAATGCTCCACATCCCCCTGTTGGGCCGTATCGCCGCTGGCGAGCTTATGCCAGTCCCATCCTCAGATTTCCCTTATTACGATCCTGAAAGTGCAGTGGAGATCACTCGCAGCATGTTACCTGCCCGTGAAAAAGGTGATGATCTATTCGCCTTAGAGGTACAGGGAACTTCGATGATCGACGCGATGGTTAATGATGGTGATATTGTCATCATGAAACCCGCCCATGAGGCTCGTAATGGTGAAATGGTTGCTATCTGGCTAAATGACCGTGATGAAACCACCCTAAAGTACTTCTACCGTGAAAATGGGCGTGTGCGTTTGCAGCCTGCCAATCCCACCATGAATCCTATATATATTGATGATCCCAGCACATTGGAAATTAAGGGGAAAGTGGTGATGGTAATACGGCAAGTAGAGGGGATGCCCGTCTAAATCCAGACACTTCATATTCTATATCTATAATGCGGCCTCCTGAGGCTATCAGGAGGCCGTGTACTTTAACGCTGTATTGATATAAGTTTCACTTTTGAGTTCTCTCAAAGGTGATACCTGGTCAAGAGCAAGCAGTTCGTATAGTTCTTACCACCTTCTTATTCATTAGAGTTCATCTATAATGGGACATCATTTCTGACCGGTATGCAGGATCGTTAAATTGCTCTTCAATCTTACTGAGCCTGGCCGATTGCATACAGGCAGCGACGATGACAAACATTGCCAAGAGCATGCCCACCAACACCAGAATTGTTGTTATGAAAACCATCGTTATTTTCTCTCCACATGGTTAAAATACTTCTCTTCAAAGTAAATATACCAGGGAATATTTAATAACCTGTTTTCAATCTATTAACACTACGTAAAGGATTTGAGGTAAAAACTGGGAAATATCAACAGTAATCGATAAGATCACAATGATGAGATGGACCGGCTATGACCGTTATGCGGGCAGAAATCGCATTACCCGCTTTGTATATATCACTCTTTATTTTCTAAGGCCACGGTGGCATCCTCATTTTTTCTAATTCATCGATGGTGTAATTGTTCCCATCGATATAGTACTTAAAACGAGTCCTGCCATCTTTATTTGTCACGATACCCCCATTATCGTCATAAGAAGCATCCGAAAAAAATAAAGCTCCGTAGGTCGGATCGGATAAGTCTCC
This sequence comes from Anaerolineales bacterium, assembly GCA_034430155.1. GTDB lineage: Bacteria > Chloroflexota > Anaerolineae > Anaerolineales > UBA4823 > DAOUET01. The sequence goes on along the minus strand of DAOUET010000161.1, from coordinate 18,710 downwards.
GTTAAGGATGCCAATTGCAATCGAATAGGATTTCCAATATGATGCCCTGGGGTTGCCTCCAAACCATCCAATATAGGATTCCGGGTCAGCGACAATTGCTGCGTTACCGGGTAGAAGCGGACACTGTTGACAACGCTTGGTACCGGTGATTGCAAATTGTTGGAAGGAAAGCACTGCTCTCTCGATACTGCCTTCAGCATAATCGAAATACCCATCATCTACCTGAGTACGATTGACCATTACCCAACCTGCACCCAAAAAATCCTTATCCTTCTCCGGGTCACATAATTTATTATTTTCCTCTGCCAGCATAGCTCTTGCCAGGAGGTCAACTGGGTCAACACCCCTCCATGAACTATGCGGATCATAATTACCATATCGATCAAATATGATCGATATGGCAGGTATCGGCAACGTGCTGGTGCTTGAAACAGCACTTCTCTCACCACAGCTATCTGCAAAATACTTATCTATCGACAAGCTATTACATACCAAGTATTTCAATTCTGAGTATTCACAGTTACTGTATGACCTGAGTGTTGTCGTCGTTTTATCACTGATCAGTGCTTTGGAAGTAAAGGCAGTTGCCCGCCACGTCGGCTGTTGTAGTAACTCGCCCAGAGTACCATCATCAGGAGGATCAAAAAAATGCCACCAGAATCTCATATCTATATTCCTTTCACCTGGAGGCGCGGCTGCCGCGGCATGAGTCTTACCCCCTAAACCAGGAATAGTCACAAAAAACACAGTAAATATTATAAAAAGAATAAATGCTCGTAAGAACCTGCCAAAAAATATTCCTTCATTCACATTAGAAATAACGTAGCAAGTCTGGGCGTGTTACATTCAGTCATTTAAGGTAAGGGAATAGCAAATCGTAAAATGGAGATAAGCGCCTCTCTACAAATATGTTTTTTCCTCAACCTCAAGAATCGCAGCAAACAATTCTGTAAGCCATATACCTGCTGCCATGATTATTCATGTAATCAGGGTTGTACCCGGAAAAATATCGACGGGTAAGAAATTATCTAATTGAATCGTCTATCAAATAGACAAGTAAGTGGGGTTACTCCCTTCTCCTCCTTAGATAGTGGGGCAGCTGTGGGTAACGGCTGCCCCTTTCGTTATTTCGTTCACGTTTTACTATACATTCAACACTATATCTAGATCTAGGGCGATAGATTTACCTCTCCCGGACTGGGCACTATTTGCTCAATCCAATCCAAGTATGTGCCGGTATCCTCACTGGCAGGTCTCCGCTCGATTGAGTGTCCTGAGGAAACTGCCGGAACGGGTGGCTGGAAACCGGGATAAGGAGAGTTCCCATAAGCAACCAGATCGACGATTAAGTCGTCGCTATCCAATAGAAGTACCTCGTCTCCGCTGTTGCTTAAATTGACATCCCCCGAAGACCATGAGGTGTACATGACCATATCCGGAATCGATGGATCGGAGGAAACCATCTCAAAGTCCGGTAAAAAACCGTAAACTGCGAAAAATGAGGTTGCTTTATTGGCAACCACCAAAATCTCCCCCGTATCGATGGATACTCCATCTGGAAATTTGAACATTCCTTCACTCCCAGAAGAAGTCTCTTCATCACCAACCTTGAAATCTGAAAGATCGACGGAGCTGCTCCCAGCATTGAATATTTCAATCCACTCTCTTTCTGAAATATTATCAAGAGGATTGTACAAAACCTCCGTGATCAATACCTCCCACTCTACCGGAGCGGGGGTTCGGGTTGCTGTAGCTGTTGTGGTCGGGGTTGGTGTGTCTGTAGGAGCAATCAGGTCAATACTACCAGGTGAGGGGTTTGACTGGTCCTTCCAATCAGCGGCGACATCATTATCGTTATTTGCAGGTTTGCGTTCGAGAGAATGCCCCTGATCAACTATCTCTACTGGCGGATTAAAAGCAAAGGTTGATGATCCCCAAGAAAGAGCATCCACCACAGCATCGCTGTGATCAAGTATTAAGACATCATCCCCTTGATTGCTTAAATTAACGCTTCCACTGGCCCAGCCACCGTATCTGATCGTGTCAGGAACATCAGGGTCAGAGTCAATCATTTCAAAATCTGGTTTAAAACCAAAAACGGGGTAGAACGATGCAGAGCGATTAGCAATCACAACCACTTCACCGGCTTGTATGGTTGCACTTGGAGGAAATGTGAACATACCTTCTCCCCCACCGGCAGTTTCTTCATCGCCTATTTTCACACAGGCCAGATATACCTCAATGCTGCTGACATTATAGATCTCAACCCACTCTCCAGCGGGATCAGCCTCAATACCTGGGTCATACATTACCTCGGTCAGTAACAGGGATTCATTTCCGCAAGGGACCGGTGTCGGTGTTGCTGTGGTTGTTCTCGTTTTAGTTGGGGTTATGGTGGGGGTTTTTGTATTGGTTGGAGTTTTCGTCTGTGTCAGTCTTTTAGTTGGTGTTCTCGTTGGTGTTTTTGTTCGGGTGGCTGTGGCAGACGAGGTCGATGCTGGGTAAGTTGATGATTTTGTTACTGTCGGTGTCGATATCGGTTCAGAAGCATCGATCTGTCCAGGGTTTGGCAATGGCTGATCGATCCAATCTGAGGCAGAGTCACTGTCCAGATTGGCTGGCAGACGCTCCAGTGAATGCCCCTCTTGGACAACCTCAACAGGTGGATCGAAAGAAAAATAAGAGCTACCCCAAGAAACAGAATCGATCACAGCATCCTGACTATCTAGGATGAGGACATCGTCACCAGTATTACTCAAACTCACAGATCCTCCAGCCCATGAGGAATATTTAATCATGTCGGGAACGCTTGGATCAGATTCAACCATCTCATAATCCGGGTAAAAATCATAAATTATGAAAAAGATTGCGCCATTATGAGCAATTACTATTACATCACCCGGAGATAAAATGGCATCTCCAGGAAATGCCAGCATACCTTCACCTCCTCCAACCATTTCTTCATCACCCACTCTAATACAGGTTAAATTCACCGGAAAACTGCTAGCGTTGAAAATTTCAAACCATTCACCATCTGGTTCACCAGAACCGATTGGATCATACAAGACTTCACTGATAAATAAAATCGCGCCTCCACAAATTGGAGTAGTAGCGGTCATCTCCGCAGAAGGGGTGCCAGTCAAAATCGGTGTCTCGGAGTGGGACGGTGTCGGTATAGATAGATCTACTTTTCCTGGTTCCGGGTCAGGCTGGTCGAGCCATTCACCAGCTGTATTGCTATCCATATTTCCCGGTCTACGTTCAAGAGAATGTCCTTTTATTACAGTCGAGGCTGGCGGATTGAAAGCGAAGGTTGAGCTTCCCCATGAAACCGCCTCCAAAACATCGAAATCTCTACCCAGGATGATCACCTCATCTCCGGTATTGTTCAGGTTGATGCCCCCGCTAGCCCAACCGACGCAGTTAATCAAATCAGGCACATCTGGTTGTGAGCTTGTCATCTCATAATCCGGTTTAAATCCGTAATTGGCGAAAAAAGTAACCGCCTGGTTGGCTATCACGATCACTTGCCCTGAACCAATCGTACTTTCTTGAGGGAAACAAAACATGCCCTCCCGGTCTCCGAAACTCTCTGCATCACCCACCAAATATTCAGCAAGTGCTAGTGGATTATTTCCCCGGTTATAGAGCTCTATCCATTCCCTTGCTGGTTCATCACTGTTCGGGCTGAAGAGAACCTCACTGATCAATAAAGGAGCAGTGTTTGGATTCTGGATTGGCCACTCGTGCACCGCCAAAGGAATAAAAATCTCCGCGGGAGAAGCCAGCGAGGAATTAAGAAAGGCTAGAAGCGGCAGGCAAGCAAGAATTAATAATAGAACACCACGGCATATCGATTGCGTGAAGCGATTCCGGCTCACGATTCACCCCACTATGATTCTTTTTAATAAGCTCGATGGTCACAACAACGAAAATCTAGATTTACATCCCACTAATTTCTAAAATGTATTTATACCAACGTGAATTTGGATTTATCACCAACTCATCGTAAATCGAAGTGGTGTGTTGGTTTATTAGATGCGTTCCGCCCAATAAAACGACACAATTGCTCTATTCTTGATCCTCATATACGTTATCCTAAACTGGTCTTCACTTGCCACTATTCCTTTACACGATGGGAAAGAAGTTCAGCCAGCTTGTTATATTGTTGGGCAACCAACCCATCCTTTTGGACCCAGCTGAGAGGTACGTTGTTCTTCGCAGCAAAATATGCTTGCTCTGGAGTAGGAGGGATTCCCAAAGCCACTGCGCAACCTAATGCTTCTTCAATTTGACTCACCGATAATGCCATTTCCACCCGAGCTCGATTGAGGATTATGACAGTTAAAGGTTTCGCGCTCCCAAATCCCGCACTTCGTAATTCCTCAATAAAATGACTAGTTTTTTTTATTGACAACGGATTAGGTTCTGTCACCACCACCATTTCATTACATAGATCAGAAATCGTGTCAAACGCTGGCAAGAAACTTGTTCCAATATCAAGTAATACTAATGGGGTGATCATTATCAACTGTTGAATGATAGATTCGTATTGAGCAATTGCGTTGGCGTATTCAATATCTTTTGATTGGTTAGAAGCTAGTAAAAGCTTTACCCCATAATTAGTTAGGATCAATTGTTCTTCAACAGTTGCTAATGTGATCTCCTCTGGGCTTAATTTCAACAAACCTTCCAAACCACGAGAGTCTGGGAGTTGAAGTTCTTGAGACCAAGAACCCTGGCTGGGTCGCATTTCAGAGGCGATTACTTTATCCTTATTTTGTTGATGGTAAGCAATCGCCAAATTAAGCGTTGTTGTAGATACTCCCAAGCCGCCGCTGGCAGCCACCACTCCTGCCAAATAACCCTGACTGGTACCAGAGGAAGTGCGAGCTTTTTTTTGGGTCATTAGCGCTTTGATATTGGCTTGTAACTCAAGGGGATGAACCGGTTTGGTCAGGTAAATGTCAACGCCAGCTTCATAACCAGCCACTTTATCTTCTACTTGGGTCTTGGCAGTAAACATTAGAATCGGTGTCAAAGCAGTATCTGGATGCCTACGTAAGCTACGGGCAACTTCATAACCATCCAAATCAGGCATCATCACATCCAAAATGACCAAATCTGGTTTCTCGCTGTGAGCCAGGGAAAGCGCCTGCATGCCATTCGGGGCTTCCAATGTCTGATATCCCTGGCGTTCCAGAAGTAATTTCAAAAATTCAACGGTATCTGGGTCGTCATCAACGATTAAGATCTTTTCTGCCATGGGTACCCTCGTTTCGTTGTAATTTTGGTTTTCCTGCCTTTTGCTCTATTTTCCATCCCTGTTTTGGGTTTTATGGATACATTTTTATCATGAGAAAAAGCTTAAAATTATTATAGCCAATATCTTTTTTAATGCAACTGCTTTCCATAGAGGATTTCTTCCAGCCCATAATCTACCATCCTGATTCCTCAAAATTAAAGGATAAGGCCAAAGTCCTCTCTTATAATTGCTGAGAAATCATTCAACCAGATCAAAATATGCTTCGAATCACACCTGAGATCCAAATTCAAGACAATGAAATTCACGAGCTCTTTATTCGTGCACCTGGCCCTGGTGGTCAGAATGTTAACAAGGTATCCACAGCTGTCCAGCTTCGTTTTGATGTGATAAATTCTACCTCACTCCCAGATGATGTCCGCCAACGGCTGTTGGTAATTTCAAAGGGCCAAATCAATGCGAAGGGAATCTTGATCCTCGAGTCAAAACGGTTCCGCAGCCAAGATCGAAACCGTCAAGAGGCTCGCCATCAATTGATAAGACTCATTCGTCAAGCAGCAAGGAAACCCAAAAGTCGCCATAAAACAAAACCACCCCTGGCGTCGAGAAGGATAAGGTTAGAAAATAAACGGCGCCAATCGGAGAAAAAACAGCTTCGCCGGTCAATTCCTCCAGACAGAGATGAAAGCTAATCATTTAATTATCCCTTGATATATCAATAATAGCTTGTAAACAGCCCTGACTGCGAACCCATAAATCTTTCGATATTTCAGCTGTCGACGCCACACATAATTCTTATCCCAAATATCTTACACTTTAGAGCGCCTGGTTCTCTCCAGGCGCTATTTTCCTTTCCTCACGAACAGTTACCTCGCACAAATCCACCCTAGCTGATGGTTATTAATCCAAGTTTGCAATAGACAGATATGTAAGGATTGGTAATTAATTTATTCAACAACCGTTGTTACTTATGAAAAAAGTGCAAAAACATAGTACTGGAGTAATAGCTTTCAAGATCTTTGATATTCAGAGACACGACACTGACTGTTCTATTTGAGTACAAAAGGAGGTTTAATGACAATTTCCACCATCATAATCCTTGGCTTTTGGATATTGGTATCAGGATTTTTCATCATTATGGCATGTATCCTTTCCTCTCGCATTGGCCAGGCAGAAGAATTGATAGATTACAGCTCTTTCAAATCTGGAACCATACGCAGTAGTGCGATTCTACCCAAAGCTCAATCTTTGGCAACCCCGAGTCCTGCCGAGGCTGCAGGTTTGACAACCAGTTTTGGAAATAGGTGAGATTCTGACTGTGAGGTAGTAAAGTTTAAACCTCTAATACTACGACCTCACATCACCTGTCCACCAACATCCCAGAGAGGTCATCAGTTGAGCAACGATAGTATAAGCGAAGCCATCGAGTTGATCGAAAACGGAAAGGAGAATAATGCCAGTAAGATCCTTGCACGAATTGTTCTGGATAACCCCCAAGACGAAACAGCTTGGTTTTGGTTATCGAAATGTTTGGAAGAACCGAGGAAAAAACGTTTTTGCCTGGAAAAAGTCTTAGAAATCAATCCAAATAACCAGCATGCACTCGAAGATCTGAATGCGCTCAGTATATATCTAGATGACATCAATCCTTCGTTCAATAATGTTGAAATCAGAGAAGAGAGTCCCCGCTCAAGTAGCGTTACTCCAATGCAATGCCCAAATTGTGGTGAAAAAATATCACCAGAAGATAAAGTCTGTAGATCTTGTGGGTATAACCTCATACCACTATCGCTTCAACCAACTCGCCCAAGCAAGCCAACTCTGGAGCTTAGCAGATCAATAACCCGCCCGGACTCTCAAAGGAAAAAAAGAGCAGCAAAGAGAATCAGATTATGGCTCTTACTAATACTTATTGTAGCTGTTTTGATTGGATCATGGTTAGTTGGCCCTTCACTTTTTCGTTCTATAAGATCCTTTGGTCCGTTTATAGGATCTCAACAAACCACAAGTGCACCAATTATCCGGCAAGAACAGGCAACCCCATCAACCTTTCCTACAACCAGCATGATAATTCCTGTTCCATCACCTTCAACTCTTATCACACAGGAAAATCAAGTAGAAGAATGGGAAGGAGTTAAGGTTGGGATGTGCGCGGGAAGTGTGTTACTTTTGCACACCGAAAGTGAATTTGTAAAACAACCTCAATTCCTCGGTACCGATTCGGATGGTTTTATCGTCAAATGGACTTATGCAGATGCTTACTTGATTTTAGCAAGACGTTGGGGAAAGGATGAGATTTATTGTTATCGTGTCCAGGAAATTCAGCTAATAGATCAATGAAATCTGTAACAGATAAAATTAAAAACCGTTTAACTAATCACACGAACATTTATTGCAATCATCCATCTTTACAACCATAAATTATTGTGAAAACCATGACCAAATACTTCATCTCAAAAAGAACCTTCGCATCCGATCCTTATCATATTGTCTTCCGGGAAGTAAAAACTCGCACTCGAAAAGGTTACCCTATTACCTACGAACTTAAAACCCTACCTGAAGAGTTCAAAACCTGGGAGGAGGCTTTAGCGGTAGCAGAGGAACTAAACGCCGAATGTTATCCAGGTGTAGAAATAACAGGAATAAATCCTTCATGGCCATGGTGACCTCTTCAAAAGTGAAGATTTTCCGAAAGGAAAGGCATGGGAAAGGCCTGGCTATATGTGTTTATTTTACAGCAAATGTCGGAAATAATGATTGGGGATTATTTTCTTTGAATAATTCTCGTTTAGGAGCAGGACGTGGTCGATTCAACACTGCAAAAACCTGTCAATATCTTATTGGTGGAAGATAATCCCGAAGACGCCAAGCAGATACAAGACCTATTAAAACAGTCCCCCTCAATAAGTTTCAATGTCAATCAGGTTGATCGCCTGAGTAAAGCCCTAAATTATCTAAGAAAAACAGCCTTCGATGCCATCATATTAGATTTATCTCTGCCGGAGAGTTTCGGCTTAGATACATTTCTCCAGATTTATAACCATGCACCAGATATGGCTATTATTGTTATCGCTGATGAAGACATCAAGTCTTTAGCCATCGAAGTCATTCGGGAAGGAGCCCAAGATTATCTAATAAAAAAGGATTTGAGTGTCGATCACATAGTATATTCACTTTTATACGCAGTTGAGCGTAATAGAATGCGAATATTATTGCAGCAGATCTCATTTCAAGATGAGCTTACCGGTTTACTCAACAGGCGTGGTTTCTTATCTATCGCCCAACAGCAATTTAGAATTGCCCAGCGTGAAAACTGGGGTTTGTTACTCGTATTCGCAGATCTTGACGGTCTAAAGGAGATAAACGATCGCTTCGGTCATCCAGTGGGTGACCAAGCTCTACGCACAATCGGTACAATCCTGGGAGAATGTTTTCGATCTTCAGATGTGATTGCCCGATTAGGTGGTGACGAGTTCATCGTCCTGGCAGTCAACTTCGCAAATACCGATATTGCAGCTATCGAGCGTCGTCTTAAGGCTAAAATCGACAGCCAGAACGCTGGCAATCCACGTTACCAAATATCTCTGAGTTACGGTGTGGTTCGTTTCGACCCCAGATTTGAGACCTCTCTGGGGGATATGATTTCAAAAGCAGACCAGAAATTGTATGAACATAAGAAAAGGAAACGTGGGGATAGTTTCTAAGAATCAAGTCTCTTGAAAGGTATAATTGCTATATGAAGGAAGAGCTAGAAGGAGAAATTGCACGGTTTGAAAAACTTCTTGACGATTTGACAGCTCAGCTACCAAAGCACTCCATTCCCGCTTCAATGATCATAAGAATTGAGGAAATAGAAGAGCAGCTTATTAACGTGAAAGCGCGTCTGTTGGCTGAAATTCAGGTTGATGCTCACCATGGAGATAAATGTTAACAAGTTTGTCAGACTTCTAATTCGTTCACTAAATTTTCTTGTAATTCCTACGCTTTAATGGTTAAATATCAAAAGCCCGTCACCGGTAGATTGCCCCCCTCAGTTTGCCTTTGAGGGGAGTTTTATTTATAGAGGAAATTTCTCTCTTACTATCCCATCAGATTCGGTAGGAAACCCATATTTTTTCTTCATCGCATAACTTATTTCATAGGTTTATACTATACCTAATTCAAGATAAACTCAATTACACCAGGCTTTTTCCATGAGATATTTTTCCTTCCTAATCGGCTTTACCCTGCTTACTGCATGTTCCCCGCGACCGTCAGATAGTATGATCAAAACCGCTATTGCAAGAACCAGTACCGCCAAAGCTCCTTTCACACCCACTACTATCCCCTCCCTTACACCCGCACCTACAGACACACTTTCCTTAATCTCTGGATGTGTTAAGGGGGCGAATAGCTTGAACATTCGCATGGGGCCAAGCACCGAGTTTGATTCTATTGGCTATTTACTCGAGGGTAATTGTGTTAGAATTTATGGTCGCAATTCAGATAGCACCTGGGCAAAGATCGACCGAGGTTGGGTTTCATCATTCTTCTTGGAAATCGATAATGATATCGATCTTTTACCGGACGTAAGCGTAAGTCCAGATCCACCCACCACCCTACCTTCATCTGACTTAACTGAAAAACCCACGCCTACTCAAGATTCTGCTCTTGTAATTTCAGGTAGCCCCAAGGATTATCTCCTCCAACCGGAAGATATTCCAGACCCCTATTACCTGCCAGGCTCCGATTGGTCAGGATCTTACCCTAACGACAAGATCATCGATGTACGAGGAGCCGATGATGGCAGAGCTTACCTGGACGCTACCGGACGAATCGAGGGTTGGTTTGTCTGGTACACACTAGAAGATAATACCAAATTAGCCCCAGAAAAAATTGGTTGTTATATTGTGTTCTACCGGACTGGGGAAGGAGCTAGATTGGCAATTGGACCGCAATGGCACCCAGTCTATAACGAAGCCCAAGAAGGAATAGCTGAACTCGTTGATGTTAATCTAGATCTGGGTCAATCCAACCTCGTCTATATTTATAAGGAGCAAGAACCAAATCAGGATTATTTATTGGATTACAACATTGAATTTATTTACAGAAACACCCTTACTGTCATCACAGGACATGGTTTGGAATCACGTGTCAAACAATCATATCTATTGGACCTCGCTCGTAAGGTCCTTTCGAAACTTGAAGCAGCCCCATTGTCTAATCCGTACTGACTTGAACTCCCAAACACCTTAAGAGCACCTTTCTTTGTTGATCTCTCACCCGATGTTCAAAAAGATAAATTCCTTGCCACAGCCCCAGGCTTAATTGATTATCATCGATGGGTATGTTTAAACTAGTGTCTGTTATCAATGCTCGCATATGGGAAGGAGAATCATCTGAGCCCTCCAGAGTATGACGGTACCAGGGTAGGTTTTCAGGCACTAGTTTATCCATGAACGTTTTTATGTCGTCCTTGGCGGTAGGGTCATAGTTTTCACTGATTGCAAGAGAGGCACTTGTATGGGGTAGATAAAGGTAACACATTCCTTCTTGAATGCCCCAATCAACAATCCGCTTGGTTACCTCAGCGGTAAAGGGGTAAAGTCCCTTTCCCCTGGTAGATATCTCAATTGTGTCCTTAAACCAATTCATCGTTTTCCTCTGGATTTGGTTTTGATCTCATCTGTCCGAGAAATCAGCGCTCATATTATAGTCATTGTCAAGGATTCATCTCCCTGCCGTCTCACATCAAAAGGTAGCAATCGCAATCCCGTTTTTGTCCTCTACCAAGCTCCATAATAAATTCTTTTGGTACAATTCCACCAATTATGAGGCTCTTTCCAGCTGGTGTGCCAAAATCCAAACGCGCTTTTGACCTCATCATTTCTTTGGTAGGTCTGATTTTGACATTCCCTCTCTTTTTAATTCTTGTTTTCTTGGTACGACTTTATCACGGCAAACCAGTCATATTCAATCAATTTAGACCTGGTTATCACGGTGAACCTTTTACTTTGTATAAGATCCGAACCATGAATGAAGCCCTCGACAGCCATGGCCAGCTGCTGCCCGACGATCAACGCCTCACTCCGTTCGGGCGTTGGTTACGTGAAACCAGCCTGGATGAATTGCCCGAATTATTCAACGTTTTGCATGGAGAAATGAGCTTGGTGGGGCCTCGACCGTTGTTGATGCAGTATCTCGAACGTTATTCACCCGAACAAGCCCGCCGTCACGAGGTGCTTCCAGGTATCACTGGTTGGGCTCAAGTCAATGGGCGGAATGTCCTTAATTGGGAGGACAAATTTTCATTGGATGTATGGTATGTGGATAACTGGTCCTTCCGGTTAGATATGAAAATATTACTCTATACTTTCTGGAAAGTCATAACCCGGGAAGGAATCAACCAGCCAGGCTTTAGCACTGCAGAGGAATTTATGGGGAAGCACGGAATGGAGTGAAAAGACTTATGGAGCCTGTCGATCACATCCAGCTGTACCGCTCACTTTTTCGCATTCGTCGTTTTGAAGAGACCGTGCTGAGAGAATTTCCTCATGGGCATTTTTTTGGCACTACTCACACTTACATCGGCCAGGAAGCCAACGCAGTTGCTATTTTAAGCCATCTCCAATCGGGTGATATTGTTGTAAGCAACCATCGTTGTCATGGACATTTCTTAGCTTATGGTGGCGATATACGCGCCCTGTTTGCGGAATTGATGGGCAAAGCTACCGGAGTTTGTGGAGGGCGGGGTGGCTCTCAGCACCTGTATTGGCGAAATTTTTACTCCAATGGTGTATTAGGAGGTACCATGCCCCTCGCGACTGGGATGGCCCTGGCTGAAAAGCATTTGGGAAGCGGCTCGATTGTAATCTCCTTTCTGGGTGACGGCACTTTAGGTGAAGGCGTCTTATACGAATCTCTAAATATGGCCTCCCTTTGGCAGGTACCTATTCTTTATGTGGTGGAAAACAATAGGATCGCTCAAACCACGCCGATAGAATTAAATTTGGCAGGGGATATCCCTTCTCGTTTCGCAGCCTTCAATATCCCTTTCCAAGAACTAGATAGCAGCGATGTGCTTGAAATCTTACCGGTTGCAGAGCAATTGCTAACTCAAATCCGCTCTAAAATTGCCCCACGCGCCTTGATTTTGCACACTCACCGCTTCGGTCCGCATTCCAAAGGAGATGACACACGTGATCCTGAAAAGATTGCGAAGTTTTGTCAAGAGCGCGATCCGGTTACCATCCAGGCAGCTCGTTTGGAACCAAACCGGCGTGTCCAGATCGAATCCCTCATTGAAGAGGAAATAGATGAGGCATTCCAGCAAGCCCTGCGTGACCCTTTCCCTTCTATAGGTAATCGCCAGATGCCAACCTTAGTTACAGCATCTGATTAAATAATCGAAGCCCCTCACTAACCATGCCTACGGTTCTTACTTCTCTTAATACTGCTCTTCACCATGCTATGTCATCCGACCCACGCGTCTATCTGCTGGGTGAAGACCTGCTTGATCCATATGGCGGTGCATTTAAGGTTTCCAAAGGTCTATCTTCTGCGTTCCCGACCAGGGTAATCCCCACCCCCGTCTCCGAAGCGGGGATTGTTGGCGTAGGAGCAGGTATGGCCCTGCGTGGGTTACGACCGGTGGTAGAGATCATGTTTGGAGATTTTACCGCCCTTATCGCGGATCAGATCATAAATCATATAGCCAAATTTCGCTGGATGTACAACGATCAGGTACAAGTGCCTATTGTTATCCGTACGCCGATGGGTGGCCGACGCGGCTACGGTGCTACTCACAGTCAAAATCTGGAGAAACTCTATTTAGGTGTGCCCGGCTTGCATATTATCGCTCCATGTACTTTGGGCGATCCAGGGGCGCTTCTCACCAACGCCATCTTATTCGATGAAAACCCGGTGCTTTTTATAGAGAACAAATTACTTTATCCAGCGCAAATTAGAGGACAGGAATCTCTTGCTGACTTTAGCCTTATCCAAAACAACAGTAGTCCTTCAGAGACCATGCGCGCCGGTATCGAGTCTCCATCTTATGCACCCTCCTACCTGGTCACTTTGAAGGAAGCTCCTCTTCCTAGGATCACGCTGGCGACATATGGCTATATGACCGAGCTGGCCTTGCAAGCGGCTATCACACTGGCATATGACCACGAAGTTTTTACAGAATTAATTGTGTTTACCCAACTGGCTCCATTTGATATTTCATCACTGCTCACTTCGGTCTCTAGAACTCGGCGGTTGCTGGTGGTTGAAGAAGGCAATCTCACCATGGGATGGGGAGCAGAGATCCTCGCTCGTGTGGCTGAAACGCTGGGACCGCAGGGGATCTGCGTCCGCCGTCTGGCCGCCGATGATCTTCCCATCCCTGCCTCCAAACCTTTAGAGGCAGCCGTGCTTCCCGATAAAAATGATATTGTTCAATCTATTTTAGAAATGAACAAGGACTCCTAATTACTACCATCATGATTTGGGTTGGATAGCCGTGTATTGCGTTTAAACTACTTTATACGATCTTATGCATAGGATTCTAAAAGTATGCAAACTACTTCTGCACCAGTAACTATCCCATTTCTAAATCCCAATGAGCCTGAAGTGCGTTTAGCTTCGCTGGCGATCGTGGAAGGGCAAAGTGTGACTGAAGGTCAGGTACTCGCCACATTGGAGACGACCAAATCGACAGCAGATTTAACCGCGGAAACCAGTGGGTTTGTGGTTAACCTTCGTTTCGCGGAAGGAGAGACTATTTTGGCGGGTGAAACCCTCTGCTATCTGGCAGGTTCGCCAGATTGGAGGCCTCCCGAGAGGTTATCGCCCTCGGAAATAGAGACTTCCAAACGTGAACCATCCCACACGCAGACCACAGAGCTGCCAAAAGGGTTACGTATCACCCAACCAGCTCTGGCTTTGGCCAACCAGCATGGTATTAGCCTGGGTAATTTACCCATAGGTCCCTTAGTAACCGAGAGCATGGTTAAATCACTCTTAGAAACAACTCTACCCACAAATGGCGTCAACCTTGCCGAATCCGACTTCGATCCAACCGCCATCATAGTTTATGGAGGCGGAGGCCATGGCAAATCAATAATTGATCTGTTAAGAACTGTGAGGGTTTATCATATTATCGGGGTGGTAGACGATGGTCTGAGTAGAGAGGAAAAGGTGTTGGGTTTCCCCATTTTGGGTGGCAATGAAGTCTTACCCGAATTACGAAGTCAAGGCATACGCCTGGCGGTTAATGCCGTGGGAGGCATAGGCAATCTCCAAATCAGGATTAAGGTTTTTCACCTCCTGGCTGAGGCTGGATTTGTATTCCCGGTAGTGGTCCACCCAACTGCCTTTATTGAACCGAGTGCCACTTTATCACCGGGAGTGCAGGTCTTACCACATGCATATATTGGCAGTCAGGCGGAGATCGGCTTTGGGGCTATTGTCAATACTGGAGCTATCGTCTCTCACGATTGCCAATTGGATGATTATGTTAATCTCTCACCAGGGACAATTTTAGCTGGTGAAGTTCATGTCGGAAATGGTGCTCTGATTGGAATGGGCGTAACCATCAACTTAGGCGTAACAATAGGTGCCAACGCTCGAATTGGTAATGGCGCTACCATCAAGAGCGATGTCCCCTCGCGAGGGATTATTCGAGCTGGCTCTGTCTGGCCTCAATAGAAACTGTATTTGTCCCTTACATTTCTACGCATTGGTTAAGATCGATATCACGCCCAAGGAGCAGTCTTTGACAAGTAAATCTCATCATCTCAACATTCCTATGTCCTCTCCCGATCTGACAGACGCGGAGAGGCAAGCAGTTGCAGAGGTCATGCTAACTCCTCATCTTAGCATGGGTAGCCGCATCCAGGATTTTGAACGTGTTTTTCGTGAGTTTACCGGATGTAGATATGCAATAGGCGTAAATTCGGGCACGGCTGGGCTGCATTTATGTGTTCGTGCAGCCGGGATTAGTGCCGGTGATCTGGTCATCACCACCCCATTTTCCTTTGTGGCTTCAACAAACGTATTGTTATTTGAAGGCGCTATCCCCATATTCGTGGACGTCGACCCAGTTACAGGCAACCTTAACCCAAACGCTGTCCGGGAAGCAGTGCATGATTTGATCCGAGGAAGCTCTGTAGCCAATCACTGGTTGCCTCGCTCTGGCGCTGGGGATGGTTCCCAGTTGAAAGCAATCCTGCCAGTTGATGTGTTCGGACAACCTGCAGACATGGATCCGATTTCAACCATCGCCCAGGAGCATCACCTAAAATTGATCGAGGATTCATGTGAGGCTTTGGGTGCCGAGTATAAAGGTCGTAAGGCTGGCACGTTGGGTGAATATGGTGTCTTCGCTTTTTATCCCAATAAACAGATTACCACTGGTGAAGGTGGCATTATCGTGACCAACAACCAACAAGCCGCAGCTTTGATGCTTAGTTTACGCAACCAGGGTCGGGCACCAGGGGATACCTGGTTGCAGCATACCTATCTTGGATACAATTACCGACTGGATGAAATGAGTGCTGCTTTAGGCGCTGTCCAGATGTCACGCTTGGATGAATTGCTTACGAAACGCCAACGAGTGGCTTCCTGGTATGAGGAACGGTTGGCAGAGATTCCCGGAGTTGAATCTCTGCAGATTGTTCCCGAAACTACGCGTATGAGTTGGTTTGTTTATGTTGTCCGATTTGAACCCCACCTCAACCGGGATGCCGTGGCGGGTGCTCTTCAAAGGCGTGGAGTGCCGGCGCGACCTTACTTTATACCCATTCATTTGCAGCCATATATGGTTTCCAGGTTCGGTTATAAAGATGGTGACTTTCCGGTTACGGAGGACCTGGGACGGCGCGGTTTGGCTCTGCCATTTTCAGGGGTAATGATTGAGGCTCAGGTTGATCAGGTTTGTTCTATCTTGCGGGATATCCTGCGCTTGAATTGACTTCTCTCATAAACTACTCACTGTTTAGTCTTATTTTTATAATAAAATTTGAGATAACTTATTGAGGGGTCTTCTGAGGGATTTGGGCATGTAAATCCTACTCAAGCACTTCAGAAAAATCCTTCAACTGCGTAATTCCTGAGAATTTTCATTTTCTCCATTAATAGGAGGTTACAGATGAACGTCGGAATGTGGCGAAAGGCGCTCCAGGTGATTCCACGCATCAGCCAGGAAGAATGGGATCACCTCGATTTTATTTCGAAGTGGCTGATATCTACCCGCGCGGCTGTCTTAATAATGACCTTCATATCAGCTGCTATTGCTGGAATCTTGGCTTATCAACACGGGAATTTCAACCTGGGTTTATGGTTGCTCCTGGTTATTGGTTTGATCCTGGCGCACGCCACGAACAATCTATTTAACGATTTCACTGACTATGTCAAGGGAGTCGACAAGGACAATTATTTTCGCGCCCAATATGGTCCTCAACCGCTTGAACATGGTCTAATGAGCAAAAGGCAGTTGCTCACCTATGCATTCATTACAGGATTGCTCGCCCTTACTGCTGGCGCTGTACTGGTTTATACGCGAGGCACTCTGGCGTTAGTATTACTGGGATTGGGTGCCTTTTTTGTACTTTTCTACACCTTTCCGCTCAAATACATCGCCCTGGGAGAATTAGCGGTGTTGATTGTTTGGGGGCCATTGATGATCGGTGGCGGTTATTATGTGGTCACAGGTTCTTGGGATTGGAACGTGGTGATTGCCAGCCTTCCTTACGCCTTAGGTGTTACTACGGTGATATTTGGTAAGCACATCGACAAATTCACCGTGGATAAGGAAAAACACATCCATACCTTGCCGGTTCTACTGGGAGAACGCCCTGCCCGCTATGCTGTCGTCACCATGATGCTATTACAATATGCTCTGGTCATTTACCTGGTAGCCATTGGCTTCTTTACCCCGGTTTTGTTGATTATTTTATTAGCCATACCTACCCTTTACAAAGTCATCTTACCCATGTACCGCCAACCCAAACCTCAGGAAAGACCTGACGATTACCCTTCCGATGCCTGGCCTTTATGGTTCGTTGCCTCTGCTTTTGTTCACAATCGCCGTTTTGGTCTATTGTTCTTACTAGGTCTCATATTAGATACCATTTTGCGGATATTATTCCTGTAATAAATAAACGACCGGAGTTCGGGATAACGACTTTGACCTTCAAGAAAGGATATGGTGTCTCCAGTTCAGTGCTGGAGACACCCGGTTTCTAATATCCGCCTTCAGATTTCACCAATTTCTCAGGGCTCCAATAATAACGACTTGGGCTTGATAATTTCCATCACCAACTTGCTCTGCCCCAACGAGAACCTTCATTCCGACCTGCAAGTCTTCTAAAGCGGCTACCCGATTTTGTAGGCTGCGGAAGCGTGTTTCCGCGGTCACCTGGAAGTCATATTGCTCGCCATTTCGGGCCTGTACGCTGAAACCTTGCGCATCCACCGCTATAATGTGGCCAACCGTTCGCAAGTCGTATTGCTCCAGGGATTCTTTAGTGGTCGCAGAGACATTTATCGCTAAAAAACTACCATCCTCCTGCTTTTTGGCAAGAACTTTCACCACCATATCTACCTGAAGGTCATCCAGACTCTGCACATCTACGTCAAATCCCTGAAACCGGGTCTCTTCATCCACTTTGAAAATCAGCTGCTCGCCATTGCGAGCGTGCAATCCAAAAGTATTTGTCGCAGCATCTATTGAAGTGACAATCCCCATGTGTCTGCTAAATGCGGGAGCCTCTCGGGCAGCCACAACTACAGCAAGCAATGTGCCGCCCTTTAATCTTCGACCAGCTACCAATGTCGACATGCCTATCTGTAAATCTCCCAGGTCGGGAAGCTGCCCACAGAAACGTATGTTTTCATCCAAGGAGAAAGTGAACGCTCTGCCCTTGGGAGTCCTGATTGAAAAGATTTCAGCCTGTTGATCTACCTGAGTGACTATTCCTACCTTGCGCACGCCTGGTATCCACGGTGGCTTAATGTCTACGGGCAACAGAATTACCAGACGAGCATCCCAACTCCCCTACTCATCATTTTGGGCAAAACCTACCATCCATCCCGCAACTTCTAGTAAATCAGAACCCACTTCACCTTCGGCAGGCGTCCAAAAGCGACTGTTATCGTTTACATTCAGCGTAATCTCTTCACCGCGGTTCATCACAATAAACTGATCCTGCTCGACAGCGATGATTTCACCCATAATTAAACGCCATCCAGGAGGTTTTACATCCCCTTCATTTCTTGCTGCCAAAGCCACACCAGCAGCCAGCGAGCTCAGGATTAATACCAGTCCGATAGAGCATAAGATTTTCTTATGGAGCAACCAAAACAAAGTCGGACAATTTGCTATATTAATGTCACTCTAAGCCGCCTAAGGAAGCGAAGAGTCCATGTTACGACCGTTTTAATCGAGCAATTCAGGGATTCTTCGGTCGCTTTGCTCCCTCAG
>DAOUET010000160.1:0-32306 GCA_034430155.1 Anaerolineales bacterium | reverse complement strand
CAAACTCCGGGCTCAAGGCGCTGGCCCAATCACCCAGAAAGGCGATAAAGCCCTGCAAGGTCGGGTAAAGGCTCTTGAAGCGGCGTGAGAGGGTCGTTCGATGAGGAACTTGCTCAAAACTCAATTGCGCCGCTTCCGGTGATCAAAGCCAAACTGAGCGACCCAATGCTTGCTAAACGCGCGCCGTCAGGATTGCGGGTTCATCACCAGTTTCTTACGAAATGAAAGGCTTTGTTGCCAGCGTGCAGCAACCCGACCAATTATATTATATATAGTAACGATTTTATCTAAACCGGGTTAAGTACAAGTGAGAATATAAGTAAAAGTGCTCTATTGATAACCGGGAGATGGTGGGAATTTGATCAATGCAAGATTAAATCGCCGAATACGAAAGGAAGGAAAATCCGGATATATTTTTTGCCAAATGATTATCAAGTGATCCCCTTTTGGTTCAGCTGCGACTTGGCTTCAGGGTTACTTGGTCCAAATAGAGTGAAAAAGAGTGAAAAGGAGAAATTCAGATGAAAATCAAGGGTATGTTTATCTATTGTGCTGTATTCCTGGCTCTTTTCGGGATCCTATTTGTGGTTATCCCGGCTTTCTCACTATCGTTGTTCGCAATCACACTGGATTCGGCGGGTTTGATGATGGTCAGGCTTTTTGGAGCAGCTCTCCTGGGTCTGGCAGTGATTTCATGGATGGTGAGAGATGAGACTCCCTCCAAAGCGCGCCATGCGGTCATTTTGGGTCAATGTCTTGAATCGGCCATCGCCTTTGTTATACTTGTGATAGGAATACTCAGCGGTGTGGGGAATGTTCTTGGATGGATTCCGACTTTGCTCCATCTATCCATAGCCTTGGGTTTTGGCTACTTCCTGGTAATAAAGAGCGATTGAACATTATTTTTTAGATCCTCATAGACCAAAAACCGTATCTAAAGTCACCATAGGTGGTTTTTTTGGGTTAAGGATCAGAAGAATGTATCTTTCTCCAACTGTTCGAAAATTCTAGCAGTGGGTAGGATACGGAATCATATGAGTTGCTCGCCAAGCTGGTGCCCGTGCGCCTGCGGGACTGGTTGGTAAGATGGCAGATGGGTTTGCTTGGCAAGGAGGAATGAGGCGGTCATTGAGAGCTTGGCGGAGTGTGTTGAGAGGTGTAGGAGCATAATACCTTGTAGGAGATTGCTTTGGCGGGTTGGGTTACAAAGGAGGAATAAAAAATAGAATTTCTCCAGCTGTGGTTCACGGGTTACGTCAGCCCGGTAAGGTTCATTGAGCGTCTGCGCGCCAAACCAGCCCTGCTTTATGGTGGAGAGCTCCAAGATCTCGATCCCGTCCCCGGGCATCGGGGGCGCCGGTCGCCCTGCGGACAGGGCTACGATCAGATTGTAAAAGATCCTCCACCGGTCCCCGGGCGTTCCAAGATCTCGATCCCGTCCCCGGGCGTTGGGGGTGCCGGTCGCCCTACGGACAGGGCTGCGATTAGTTTGTAAAAGATCCTCAGCCCGCCCAACACCCCCACATATCTACCCCATCACGGCAAATCCCAGAGAGCCTCGAATTTTGCCTATTGTCCGGCGATAAAGCTGCGGAACCTTGTCTTATTGGCGGATCTTATCGATGTGAGTATTCATCGGAGCCACGCCGAATTCTCCCATGAATCTAAACATTGTGTTGAAACGCATTCCAAAGACCACGTGGCGATACTTCTTGTCACGGAAATATGCATCGAGGTCGTCAACACGGCCATGATCTTCGATCATCATGCTCTGGTCGAATTGAGAGAAAGCGTCGCTCTTACCGTCCCAGGTATTGATTGAGCCGGTACGTGCTCCGTAACCGAGTGAACGGCCTTCCCGGGCAAGTATGGCTTGTGCGCCTTTGAGCAAGGGAGTATCTACGATGAAGCTATCAATCGAACACAACTTGCCATCTACCTTCACTTCTACATAACTGTGAGACAATTCTGCCGGGATCATCCAGTACCTGCTGGGGGAAATGGCATCTTTCAGAATATCTTTAGCTATCACCACAAAGTGCTGATAGCTCTCCAGTCCAACCGCCCGAAAAAGCGTAACCATCAACCGGCTTTTGGGATTGCAGTGTCCGTGACCGCAGGCCAATGTGTAATCCGGTGGGCTGGCGTCGAAGTACTTATTGAAACCAAATTTGACGTTTTCGCGAACGTAGTCGTGCAATGCGATGGCCTTCTCGCGTTCCGTCGCCGTCCCGACAACGATCTGCTCCACAACTTCCTTTACTGTTTGTGCCTTAGGCATTTTGCTCTCCTTTCGACTTGGTTCTCAAGAATGGGCGACAAATGAGTTTTCTCTTGCGTATGCCGCGAGCCGTTGGGCGGGCAGCTGGGATCCTTCCCTTGAAGCGGCTAGGGCTATGTCAAGCCTGATTTTTAGATTCAGCGCAGCGGATTCTTCTCCTGCTTATGGGTTACATCGGCCAAAATTGGCCTTAATGCCCTATATCTGGGGGTCATTCTGGACGCTTCAAAATTAACTCTCACGGCTGACAAAGCACTAGACCTTGGTTAGGTTCAGGCTTCCATTGGTTACATTCAAGGAATAGGCGCTTCGGTCGACTGTGTCGTACAAAATGACTTCTTTGGGATCGTCATGTGATCCAACGACCACATTGCCGGCACTGTTTACCGTGAAGTATCTCCTGCCTTCTGTGCCAACTATTTGGATGATGTCGGCGCTTTGACCATCGCTGGCCTGGACCATGGCTTGAACTTCATCTAGCGAGCCTCTTACTTCGAGCCTGGCTTTAGCAGGCTCATTGGCGGGCGGGTGCGGGTCCAGCTGCCCCAGGAGCAGCTTGCCGTCTTCATTCCACAGGGCGGCGGTGAATCGCCAGTCCCGGAGGATAGCCAGGTTTTGATAGCCCTCAACGCCCTCGATGAAGCCCATGTGCCAGGGATTGGTCACCTGCTCGTTCCCAAACCCAAAGTCCTTGTAGAACCTGATCCCCACATGCCCACTGGTAGCAACCAGGTTGAGCAGCACTCCCTCCGGATTGATAACCGAGAGTTCACTTTTTTCGAAGACCACCCGTTCGTTCTGCTCGCCCTCTAAGTAGCCCAGCTCCTGAACGCCACCGGTTTGCATGAGCGCTTCTTCGAGCTCCGCCATCCTGGCTTCCAGCGCCGAAACCCTGCTTTCCGGAGGGGTCGAGACGAGCGCTTTTTCCGGTTCGGCAACCCTGATCTCCAGAGCGGAAACCCTGGTTTCCGGGGTGCTGGAGACCAGCGCTTTTCCAAGTTCTGCCACCCTGGCCTCCAGCGTGGAAACCCTGGTTTCAGGCAGGCTCGAGATTGGCTGCTCCTGCCCAACGGTTCCATTTCTCGGAAAGACCCCTGCTATCCAACCGGAGATGGCTGCAATGGCACCGCCCATCACGGTGTAGAAGAAACCTCTTCTTCCCAAGGTGTCACCCTTCGGTTGATTAGAGTCATTTTCTCCTTCAGACATGTCGCATTCTCCTTTCTTGAAACTTGAATGACTGGTGAAGCCCTGTGTGTAACCAAATAACTTGGCTCATGTATTCGATCGTCCTATTGCTGAGTTAAGGTCCGGTTCTCAATGGCATATTTCCAGTACGGTATACCATGTTGGGTTGTCTCAACCACAAATTGCATCCCGATTTTTTCGGATACGCGTCTGGAGGCTTGATTTCCAACTCGGATAAGGCTGATCAAGCCAGGCAAGTGGAGCACCTTGAAAGCATAGTCCCGAACAGCTATGGCAGCCTCGGTTGCGAACCCCCGGTTCCAGTAATTGCTTCGGAAATCATAGCCAAGCTCAGTTACTTGTTCGCCATCCAGGATCATGCGTTCTAATCCACAATCCCCGATCAGCACCTCTTCAGATTTCAAGATAGCCGAGAAGAGACCATAACCATGCAATGCCTGATGGGTAAGGTTTCTTTCCATCCATTGCTGGGTTTGAGCAAGATCGAACGGGTCTGCGTTAAACCAAGCCATGACCTTGGGATCCCCAAAGATATTAATAAGTTCATCAAGATCTGACGCTCGCATTGAGCGTAGGTGTAATCTTGAAGTCTCAAGATTTAATTCACTCATGGTCAAGAAATGTTCTCCCGATTCCCTTCAAATATATTTGGCGGCCTGACGGTTTGCGTTTGCCGGAGCTGGGCTGGCGTGGACTCGCTCAGAGAGCAGGATCAGGTACCTTTCGCACTTGATATAAGCCTCTACACCGCATATCACTTCAAGCTATCTGATAAAATGCTTAGCTTGCATCAACCTGAGGTAATTCAAGAGAACTGGTGCCCTCGAATTGAGGTGCGAAATCGGCTCGGAGTATCCACAACACACCCAAAACCGCCAGCGGTAACCCTAGCAAGACCGCCAATGCGTAGGAACTTGCTGTTCCATGATTGTCCGCGTAATTAAGGGCATTGGTCTGCAAAGCCCAATTTGTGGCCCCATGAATAAAGACCACTGGCCATACGCTTCCCCAACGTAGAAGGATGGCAGCCCACCATATGCCTTCGAAAAGAGCGATTGCCATTTGCCCAGGGACCTCGCTCGGATCTCCGGAAATTGCATTGACTGCATGAATCACACTGAAGAGAAGGGCTGAGATGACCGCGGCTTTTAGAACCCCTTTTCTGGTTGCACCCCAAACACTCACCAATGCATACAGGACAGCCCCGCGAAATAGAATCTCCTCAAACATAGCACCTATGAACACACTGGGCACCCGTAGCCCGGACACTGCTGCGGTGGGTACACTGAAATTAATCTCACCGAAGAAGGAATATAGCAGTTCGAGAATGTAGTAAACCAGTAGGAATAACGCTACCACCCACCCCTGCCAGTTCCCTAAAGACCCCACTCCTGCGACCTTCAGCCATCTGAAGCGCCAGAGAATGAAGGTCAGGAAAAGTGTGGCGGTGAATAATGCTATGGGGCCAAGAAGTGGGCCTGCTTGGTCGACACTAAACAAGATCACCGCCAGAATTGCGACGAGATTTGCGATGACCAGCGCGCCGAGAATCAGGAGGATTACGAAGAGCAGCGGTCTTCGTATCGCAAAATCTTTAATTCTTCCCATAACGATATCCTCTCAACCTCATGAATCAATCACAGGAACAGATATTCACGGTAATCGAGGCACCTAATGTGCCCGGCTCACCCGCACCGCAGGTGTCCTTTGCAGTGGGGTATTGGGTGGCGGTAAACCGCCCCCATTGCACTTGAACCGTGAGTTAGGCCACTGGTTTAGTACCGCATGACTTCATTTGCCCAGCCAACCCTTTATTATGAGTTGTATGAGGAAGATTATGATTGGCAATACGATGGCGGACAGAAAACCGGTAAGCGTGCCTGTGCGCCATGGCCAGGTGGGAATACCGGTCAATATGGCACGTTCAGTATTCAATCCAGTAATGGCGCTATTGAGTTGCACCACCTGATCTATTTTATTTTCATCGAGACAACGGTGCAACCGTTCCAACATTGACCCGACACGCTGATTGTGTTCTGCAAGGAGTCTGCGCTTCTTAGAGACAAGACGATGATGCACGAACCAAAGGGGGAATACAAAAGCTGCGATTGCCAGCACTACCTGTAAAGCCAGTATCGCCATAACCGGCACACTCGCAAGCTGGATCGGAAAGACTAGTAACGTCAAGCTGAGCATAATCATCCACGACACACCCGTTTGTGACGTTACATGAGAAAAGGCGTATACCGGATTGAGCTCGAATAGGTTAAATTGTTTAACCATCTTCACCGTGCTGCTCACAAGCCTTAACTGCCGAAGGGAATGATAGTAGATTGCGCTCCCTGTTAAAAAAGAGAGCAGTCCTTCGAGGATAAGAACCACGGAGATGAGTTTTCCGAGCCCATATGCCACATAAAAAGATTGGAAGGTCAAATACGTCAAGATGATATAAATGATGGACCAAATCACACCGCTGCGGATCACGCCTCGGGCCGGCATGGTCGTGAATTCATATTTCAGCCTTTTTACCATCTCCTCATCAACATCCAGGAGCGGGCTAAAACTTGACAAGGCTTCAACCGATACCGAGTTCAAATGGGTCATGATTGCCAGTGGGACCCAGAGCCAAAGCGGAAAAAGAAGTGAAATTGGGCTGAACGTGTAAGCAGGCAGCCAGCCGTCAATCCAAGCCAGGATGTGGATAATGATACTCTGCAGGATGAAGAGCACCAAATAGGTTAGCCAATAGGGGCTGGGCAGTCGCTCGACAAAGTCCATAAACCTGTCGAGGAAGCTTGGTGTGTATGGTTTGGGTTTGCTGGTATCTTGTTGCATCGTATCAGATGTTTTAGATTGGATTTGAATGGCCATAGGTTTGGATGGTATGCGGCCTAGCTTGGTGATCAGCTGTGGTTTAGGGCTAAACAGCTCATAGATCTCTGCGGTCTAATCCCCTAAATAAATTTGGGCATTAGGCTGTAAAAGGTTAAAATAAAATGAGTTTTTCCCAAAGTGAAGTATATACTGAGAAAAGGAATAATGCCAGAATAACCTAGGAAAATTCCCTAACTGCTCGCCCTTTCCCGCCCCATTGGCCGGAATGGTGTCGCTTAATGATCTCGTGTTGTGGGGGCTCGGCGTCGCCGTGATCTAATCAGGACGGTGGCATAATGTCATAATCGTTTAAATGCAATGACTCATCCCAGAAGATTAAATTCGAGATGAGTCATGTTAATTCGCCACGGTGGGATTTCGTGTATCTGTCGCTGCAACTTCAGTCGACGGGTGTCCCCCTAAGATGAATCCCGCATTTTCTCCACTGCCCAGGTTAGACCTTCCCGGGCGCGCTTGCTGGAAGGATTGATTTGAAGAGCCTTTACCAGATATGAAACCGATTCATGCGGTGTTGCCAGCGCGGCCAGGATCAGGTAGGCGGCTTCGTAATTGGGGAAAAGGCGGATGGTTTCCTGGGCAATCTGGCGGGCTTCGGCTTTTTCTCCCTTCTCGAGAGCCTGATAAGCCAGTTGGATGTACTGCCTAGGGCTCACCAATTCAGCCTGAGACGGGACCCGGGCAAGCCCAAGAACCTCTTCCTGTGGCAGGTGCCCGTCCCCGTTGCCATCCAGTTTGGCGAACTGGCTGTTATAAATCTCGGCGTAGAACCCGTTGCGGGCCAGCAGGTCCACATGGGTGCCTTGCTCCACAATGTCGCCATCCCTCATCACCAGGATCAGATCGGCGTTGCGTATGGTGGACAGGCGATGGGCGATGATGAAATTGGTGCGGTTCTTCATCAGTTCGTCCATGGCCTTTTGGATCAGCACCTCAGTCCGGGTATCTACCGAGCTGGTGGCTTCGTCCAAGATGAGGATTCTGGGGTCAGCCAGGACCGCGCGGGCGATGGTCAGGAGCTGCATTTGGCCCTGCGAGACGTTAGAGGCCTCCTCGTTGAGCACCATATTGTAGCCTTCTGGCAGGGTACGAACGAAATGGTCGACCCGGGCGACTTTGGCTGCGTTGATCACCTGCTGGTCATTGGCGTTATCGCGCCCATAGCGAATGTTCTCCATGACGGTACCGTTGAACAGCCAGGTATCTTGTAACACCATGGCGAACATTTTACGAAGGTCCTGGCGGGTGAACTGGCGGATATCGTGACCGTCCACCAATATGGCCCCGCTGGATACATCGTAGAAGCGCATCAGTAATTTGACCATGGTGGTCTTTCCGGCTCCGGTGGGACCCACGATGGCCACCTTCTGGCCGGGCAGGGCGGTAGCGGAAAAATCTTTGATAACCACCTTATCGGGGTTGTAACCGAAACGAACGTGCTGGAACTCCACCTGCCCTTTCAAAGCGGGTAAATGAACCGGGTTTGCGGTTTCATGAACCTCCTCGGCCTCATCCAGGAACTCGAACACCCGCTCCGCCGCCGCGGCGGTTTGTTGGAGCACGTTCGAGATGTTGGCCAGCTGTGTGATGGGTTGGGTGAAGGAGCGTACGTATTGGATAAAGGCCTGGATATCACCCACCGTGATGGCGTTTTGAATGGCCAGCCAGCCGCCTAATATGGATACGCCTACATAGCCCAGGTTGCCAACGAAGGTCATGACCGGCATCATCAAGCCCGACAAGAATTGCGATTTCCAGGCCGAGTCGTAAAGGGTATCGTTGTAGACGTTAAACTGCTCCAAGCTTTTTTCCTCGCCATTGAAGGCTTTCATCACGACATGGCCGCCGTACATTTCCTCGACGTGACCGTTGACATGTCCCAGGTAATCCTGCTGCTGCTTGAAGTATTTCTGTGACTTATTGATCACTAAGCCGATAATCACCATCGATAACGGCACGATGCCCATGGCTACCATGGTCATCATCCAGTTGATGGAGAACATCATGACCGCCACGCCGATCACAGTGGTGGTCGAAGTAATGATCTGTGTGAGGCTCTGGTTCAAGGTCTGGTTGACCGTATCCACGTCGTTGGTGATCCGGGAAAGCACCTCCCCCTGGCTTGTGCCGTCGAAATATTTTAGCGGCATGTAGTTGATTTTTTCGGAGATATCTCTGCGAAAGTGGTAGGTGATATCCATCGACACGCCGGACATGATCCAACCCTGGATAAAGCTGAACAGGGAAGAAAGCAAGTAGAGGGCTACCATGGTGAGGATGATATTCCCGATATAACCGAAATCGATCGTGCCAGTCCCGGCGATCTGGCTCAGTACCCCCTCGAAGAGCTTGGTGGTGGCTTTGCCTAAAATTTTAGGGCCAACGATCGAGAAGATGGTGGAGGCCACCGCGAATACCATTACAACGATGATGGACAACTTATAGGCGCTCAGGTAACCAACCAGCTTGAGCATAGTGCCCTTGAAATTGCGGGCTTTTTCGCCTTTCATCATGATGCCCCGGGGGCCCATGGGGCCGTGCCCGCCCATCGGGCCACGACGAGTTTGAGGTGTTCTGGCCCGCGGGTTCATGCCAGTTCCTCCAAGCTCAGCTGTGACAAGGCGATCTCCCGGTAGGTATTGCAATCCTCCATTAGTTCTTCGTGTCTGCCTTTACCGACCACCTTGCCTTCTTCCAGCACGATAATCTGGTCGGCGTTTTTGATGGTGGAAACCCGCTGGGTCACGATCAAAACGGTGCTCGAACCGGTCTTTTCTTTGAGGGCTTTGCGTAATGCCGAGTCGGTTTTAAAGTCCAGGGCGGAAAAGCTGTCATCGAAGATGTAAATCGGGGGTTTCTTGACCAGTGCACGCGCAATCGAAAGTCGCTGCTTCTGTCCACCGGAGACGTTCGACCCGCCTTGAGAAATCTCAGCCTCGAAACCTTCCGGTTTCTCAAAGATGAACTCACTCGCCTGTGCGATATCGGCAGCTTCTACCAAGCTGTGGTTGGAAGCATTTTCATCGGCGTAACGCAGGTTACTGCCGATGGTGCCTGAAAACAGCATGCCCTTCTGGGGAATGTAGCCGATCTTGTCGCGCAGGTCACGTTGCCTTACCTGGCGAATATCCGTGCCATCCAGGAGGATTGAGCCCGCGCTGACCTCATAGAAACGCGGGATCAGGTTGATGATGGTGGATTTACCCGAACCGGTAGAACCGAGAAAAGCAGTGGTCTGGCCGGGATAGGCTGTAAAAGTGATGTTGCACAGCACATCCTCCAGCGCATTAGGGTAACGGAAGGACACGTTGCGAAACTCAATCTTGCCTGCAAACGGTTCTTTGAATTGCAGAGGTGTTTGTGGATCTTTGATGGTTGGTTTGGTTTCCAACACATCGGCAATACGACCACCAGATACCGAGGCTCTCGGGATGATGATAAACATCATCGACAGCATCAGGAATGCCATCACGATCTGCATGGCATATTGCATGAAGGCAATCATGTCGCCAACTTGCATGGCCGATTGGGCCACCTGATGGGCCCCCACCCAGATGATCAGCACGCTCAAGCCGTTCATGATTAACATCATGACCGGGAACATGGTGACCATGACACGGCTGACGAACAGGCTGGTGCTGGTCAAATCCACATTAGCCTGATCAAAGCGATCCTCCTCGAACTTCTGCTTGTTGAAGGCCCGGATGACCATCATGCCTGAAAGGTTTTCGCGAGTCACCAGGTTGAGCCGGTCGATCAAACTCTGCATGATCCTGAATTTTGGTAGGGAAACCGAAAAAACCACCAGCACCAGGCCGATCAAAACAAGTACCGCCAGGGCGATGACCCACCACATAGAGGTGCTTTTTCCAAGAGCCATGATGATGCCGCCCACACCGATAATGGGGGCGTAGAACACGATCCGCATCAACATGATGACCACCATCTGGATCTGGGTGACATCATTGGTAGACCTGGTAATCAGTGACGCCGTGGAAAATTTGTCGAATTCGGCGTTGGCAAAGTTCTCTACCCTTTCGAACAAATCTTTACGCACGTCTCGAGCCGATCCGGCCGCGGTCCTGGCTGCCAGGAAGCCGACCGTCACGGTGCTGGCTCCGGCAAGCAGGGATACCAGCAGCATGAGGATGCCGGTGTGGGTGATGTAATTGGTTTGTATCTTGCCGGTATCCATACCCAGGGCTTGATACTCCGCCTTGACCGCCACAACCGCCGATTGGTTGATCAGGCTGGCGTCCATGGCGGAAAATTTCTGGTTGATGCTGGCCATCATCTTGTCAAGCTGGGCTGGTGGAAGTTTGACCAATAAGGAAAAAATATTCGTTCCGGGTGGCAGTTTGGACAGGTCGAAACCAAAACTCTGTGCCATTGCAGCAGCTTTAGCCGGATCGGCCATCGTCTGTTGGATATTTGAAACGATCAGAAAGGCCTTGCCCATTATGGGATTTAATCGATCGATTTCAGCCTTATCGATGGATTTCAAAACGTAGACGGGTTGGTTAGCCAGAACCGGGTACTGGGTCACGTATTCAGCATAATCGGATGAATTTTTATCTACCAGGTTATAAGCATCGAGTACCTGAGCCTTGTCATCGGGGTTCATGAAGATGACCAGCTTATCCATCTCGCTCTGGCGAATAGCCATGGGCACCGCGTTACCTACACCTCCCTGTTGGATGCCGACGTTAACGATATTCGCCATGTAATCGGGTAACGCCAGATTGGCGTATGCCTGTACAAACAGCAATACAATCGTTATTAAGATCAGAAGAATATAAGGTTTTAAATACTTGGACAATCGCAGCATAATTTCAAATGTTCCTCTAAGAGATTAATTTACGAGTGAATCAGTTCAGGGAGTCCTTCGAGCTGGTTGGCTTTCTCGATCAAGATGTTCAGTGCTTCAGTGATTTGCTCTCGCTCGCTATCGGATAGGGTGTGAGCTAGGTTTTCCAGCCAACCCTGGCGCACCGCAAGGCTTTCCTTCAATATCTGACGACCTTTATCGGTCAGTACGATTTGCTTGACACGGCGGTCATCTGGATCTTCCTTACGCAGGATCAATCCCTGCTGTACCAGGCGTTCCAACATCTGGCTGGCAGCCGCGCTGGTTACACTCAGGTTATCGCCGATATCCGAAACAGAGCTCCTGCCTCTAAAGATATGGAACAAGGCGCCAATTTGGGACATCGATAGGCCCATTTCTTTAGAATAGCAGATGAAGTTGTGCATCGAGCGACGCATGAAGACTTCAATCCATTTCCCGAGCGTATTGACAAAGGGATCAGCAGATTGCATTAGATAACCTTTATAATTATTTAAATTCGCTAAACTATAAACCTTTCTTTACCATCTGTCAAGGGTCTGGTTATCAGAATATCGATCTCAAGGTGAGCCAAAAGTCCGTGGTATGCCAGAAAACCTATACATTCACATGTCTTTGCGAAGGAGCAAAGCGACTGAAGCAAACTACAACCTGGTCAGGGGATCCCTTCGTCGGTCAGCTGCGCTGACCTTCTTGGAGTGACAGCCTCCGCTAAGCGGTCAATGCAAGGCCAGTGTATTTTTTAAAATATAAGCGATCTATTATTTTACCGATCTTCAGGACTTGACCTTGAACCTCGTGCAGTCCTTGTTTAGTAATCCCACCAAGATATGAATTTATAATCCGCATATAAATCAGAGGCTAATGTATGCATACAAACCATGCTATTTGTCATTGCTTGAATAAACCAAATCCATTTTATATTAAGGATTTTCAGATTGTCTATTTCTTGCTTGATTTTCGCCCAATACGATATCAGGGAGCTATGTTATTAAACCGTAATTATAGAAAAAGGAAGGAGCGCAAGGATAGAAATTTGTTTATTCTATTCGTTCACTCAAAGCGGAACGAATTACTAACAGGGCTTCAAGATATTCCCCTTGATCGATATATTCACCAGCTTGCGCAATGACAGGATTCTCGGACCCTAAAATAGGGGCAGCAAATTCAATCATGTATTCCGGGTTGAGGGCAGCCACGAACTCATCCGGAGAGAGCACAAGAACACCCGCTTGTTCCAGTTTCTCTATGATATCCATGTTTTCCGGTTTCGCAGGGGAAGTGGCGATCTCGATAATACCCGCAAAAACCGGAAGATTCAAACCGCCGACGCGGGATAGATGAATTTTGTCTGCATAGAGATCCTCAGACGCCCAATCCCCCTCTGGTGGGTCAGTTCCTCCAAAATGGCTGATTCCAATCTCGATTAAATCCACCATCTGATCGATGGAAAAGGTTAGGGTGAATTCCTGATATTTTTCAGCGATTTGGAAATCTGCAGGAGCTAAAAGCTGGTTGGCAAATACCTGACCGGTATCCTTTGTGCTACCAATATAGATCCGCACCATGGGTCGGCTGTCCTGGTTATCTGCAACCTTGAGGCGAAAGGTCACGGTGTATTCACCAGGAGGTAGAGTGCCAAAGGGGCCTTGCACAGCGCCAAGTGAAGCGGCAGTAGAGAATAACAGCGCCTTTCCAGCGTGCGCCTCCGGGTCGTCCACCACTTGAACATCTGACACATGAGGATAATCAGGTAAATCCATGTAGATTTCACCAGGACGTTTACTCACCAGATTCTCTACAATCCAGTCTAAATCTTGGCAACTGGCATCATAACTTGTATATACCGCTGGTGCAGGCGCATCTTGATAGCGGAATCCAAGCCCCCACAAACCCAAAATACCATTTTCGGGAAATACGCCAAGGTAACCTTTATCATGTAAAACTTCATAATAAATTCGCGATAGACGTCTATCCCAACCTTCTCCGTGTGACCCTGCACCACTCATAACCTCAAGGGATCGTAAGCCAGTATCATCAAGATACCGTGCGGTGTAAGCCAGGTAAGAACGAAGCTGTTCGTCATTCATTGCTGCTGGGTGCGTGTAGCCTGCTCCCGAAACGCCGGTGAGGAAGCTGGTCTCTCCGGCCATTCCCATGTAGTAATTCCAGACAAGGGGTGCCAATTCGGCCAAAACTGGGTTAATACCCCAACCGATGTGGTAGCCATGCACATCTTTCCAAGGGAAGTTGCCAAAGCCTTGATCCAAAAGAACCTGCAGGGAGTCCCCATCGGAAGTATAGATAGTGGCAATGTGAGAGGCTTTCAAAGTGGCAAGGATATGATCCGGGTTTATCACAGACTGGTTGCGCTGAACCATTGGCTGGATACTGGAAAAAAGGCTCAAGCTGCCGGACGAAACCGGTGCATTGCCATTGGTAATAACTGGCACCCAATCGCCCAATTGCGCCGCTAGAGCCACCGTATTGCCTTCCTCGCAGTTATAAAAGCCAAGTAGTGGGATAGGGTGAGGCGCATCGGTTAAAAACTTACGAAGTAATCCACTTTCTGGTTCCTCTGAGGGTGAAAGCCATAGTGCACTAAGTTGCAGGGAGATAATGTAATCGCGGGCAGCTAAACCTGGGGGGAGGTAGGAATCAGCCGGGATGCATAGCGAACTTGGTGCTCCAGGGCTGATAATTCCAATAATCCGATGATCCAAATTAGGCCACAGATTCTCATAGATCCATTCATACAACCGATATTTGCTCTCAGCACTTGAATCCCATCCCTGTTCCTGAGCTAATTGGCGTAAATCAACCACATCACTGAATTTATGTATGCCGGGAAGATCAAGCTGCTCCGGAGATAGAATGAGGCGGTTTTCCAATCCCGCGTACATGGTTGCCAGGTTTACACTATCGGCTATTGCCGGATCGTAAATGACCGCGCCTTTGAGATATTGTGAATAACGACGATATAAAAATCGAATAGCACTCAAGCCATCCAGATCAAGTTCAATTAAGTTGACATTCTCATGCAGAACAGGTAACCAGGCGTGAGATTCGTTTCCGTATGGCCCCTCAATACTCCAATCCAGGTAAATGCTCGGATTTCCACGATTTATTAAACCCTGCATTCCCACCAGAGTCAGCGCCAGCATGGCATCTTCGTTTTGGTTGAAGCGCCAGGAAGATTTCCCCTGCCAGTTTTCAAAAGCTGGTCGTATTCGGATGGAATAAACCCTATCGGCAGGAGGTGGGAACAAAGGGAAATAACGCCCATCCGACCATTGAGGGGTCTGAGTGGATGCGATGGAGGGTTGGAAGTCGCTAATGGATAGGTAACCTACCTGCCATTGATCTGTGACGCGCAGACTACCGAGGCTGATTCCATTGAGGGTTACATCGAAAGTTGCCACGCCGGACTTCGAGGCAACCTGCAAGAACATGCCTTCTGTATTAGCAGGAATCTGAACATGAAGCACAGCTTGCTCTTTATTACCACCAGCCCATTGAATTTTCCCGACTCCCGGTAAGGTTTCACTTCCCGACCAGCCCTCGTTTTGCAGAGCCCTGGCATCCAGCGTGTCGAAGATGATGGTGGTCAAAACGTCGGCTTGAAGGTCAATAAATGACAGGCTGTTAAAAGCCACTTTTTTTCCATCATGGAAACGGAAGACCATTTCTGACACTTCTGGAATAAGAGGAGCTTGGGTATCTTTCAGCGCAGAGGCTACGGCAGTTGGTCTAACAGTTGGTGATGGGGAAATTGTTGGGTGTGGGGTAGGCCTGCTACAAGCCATAAGTATGATCAATAGTGACAGGGCTAAAAAAGGACGACGCCGATGCGGCAGTTGGGGAAGGTACTCATTATGCATTGGACACCTTTCTTATTAGGGTCAACCTCGGAATTAATTAACTATCAACGCACCACTAAGTGTAGAAACCCCGGAAAGTCTACTGATAGATCATAGACAAGCCCAAAACCATTCAATAAGATAATACTACCACTGATCAGGTTCACGGTTTTTTGTTGTATGAAGGTTTGACACTACCTTCCCGAATTATTATCTGGCAAATGATACACAATTTCAATCGAAAAATCTGAAATGAATAAAGACCCCCTATAGATTTAGGAGTTCCATAAATCATAAAACTAAAATAGTATAGCATTTATTGAAGACGATTTCAAAAGCGTGAAAACGAGCAAGCGGTCAGCCAGGATATCTGCTCACCTTGCATCCCCCGTAAAGAGGTCATCTGGAGGAGCCGGGAATGATCTTATCTGGCATTTGTTTTAAAAATCGTCTATAATTCGGACGTATAAGGTCGAATATCAATGTATTTGGTACTCATAGATCGATAATCCATTAAGGTTTCCATCCAGGAGGGCGAATGAAAAGCAAACGGCAGGCAAAAAAACGGCAAAAAAAGAGAAAGCAAATCCTGAACTGGGTTCTCTGGGGCGGTCTTATAGTGGTCGTCCTTGGCGTGGTGGGGTACGCCGTACTCGCTCGAAACCAACCCCCCACAGGCGAATCTGTCCCGGTAATGCCAGACAACAGCCATGTCCCCGAAGGCACTGATCCTGGTCCTTACAACACCGATCCACCTTCCTCGGGCCGGCACTACGCCAATGAAATGAACGCCGGCTTTTATGATGAGGGCGACCAGGAACCTCCCTATCCGGCTGGATATCTGGTGCACAACCTGGAGCATGGTTATGTAATATTCTGGTATAACTGTTCATCCCTGGATGATCAGGCTTGTTCCAGTTTGAAATCGAGCATCAAATCGATAATGGACCAGGTGGATAATTTCAAAGTGATCGCCTATCCCTGGCCTTCCATCAATGTCCCGGTGGTATTGACCTCCTGGGGGCGTATCCAGAAATTTAAAAATTTCGACCCAAAGCAAGCCCAGGCCTTTGTGCTCACCAACCGAAACAAGGCCCCCGAGCCCAACGCGCCCTGATGGCCCCCAGCAAATGGTCAATATGCGATGGTAACCATCATTGCAGCTAAAGCAATCCGATGGGGTATGTCTCAAAATAGGCGAAGGTAACTTCATGGGCACCTCTAATTCTCATGGATCAAAAAACTTTTTCAACCCTGCATACGGTCAGACTCCACCCTGG
The DNA here is from genome assembly GCA_034430155.1 of Anaerolineales bacterium. Classification (GTDB taxonomy): domain Bacteria; phylum Chloroflexota; class Anaerolineae; order Anaerolineales; family UBA4823; genus DAOUET01. The sequence continues at coordinate 15,938 of DAOUET010000160.1, read as the reverse complement.
GATATCGGTGCACCACAGCCGGAATTAATGGCACTGCTTGACGAGTACCCACCCACTGGTCCGGTGCTCGAAGTTGGTTGCGGTACGGGTGAACTCGCGCTGGCCCTTGCTGAACTAGGATTGACTGTTCTTGGCGTAGATCTTTCCGAAACCGCCATCACACAGGCTCGTGCCAAGGCAGCAGCTGCTACGCCGGAAGTTGCCCGCCTGGTGGCGTTCCGTGTCGGTGACGCACTCCATCCTAGCCAATTTCAAGGACCATTTAAAGCCGTGGTCGATTCTGGTTTCTTCCACCTGTTTGAATCAGGCGAGAGAAAGCAATTTATAGCTGAGTTGGCTGCTACTTTGAAGGACGGCGGTCGATATTATCTGCTAGGTTTCGCAATCAACTCCCCACTTCCAAATGCACCGCGACAGGTCCTTGAGAGCGAGTTGCGGGAATTATTCCCCTCCGAGCGGGGGTGGCGCATACTAGCACTGAGACCGGCGCAATTCCTGATCCGTTCCACCCGCAGCAACCAGGTGTCGGCCATCGCTGCCTGCATTGAAAGAGTGTCGATGAGCTGAGGCTTATCAACCGGTCGCACCCGATCGATAGCCCCTCGGTCTTGATGCTTGAGTTCTGGTTTGAGCTCTAAACAAACCCTGTGCCAAGAGACTAGTTTTCCTGCTTTTTCTCCCGTTCTATCAGCTTCATGTGTGACGGTAAATCAGCTGCGTTACGCCCTCATACCTGGCAATCCGGGCAGAAGTAGCAGGCACCGCCTAGATATTGGATCTTCTCCACCGTTCCCCCGCATTCCGGGCAAGGCTTTCCCACCGCGTTCTTGTCCATCAGGCGGATATAGCTTCCCGGCTGGTTGAATAGGTCAGTTTCGTCGTAGCGCCCACCATGGGCAATGACCTGGTCGACCGTATCCAGGATGGCTTGGTATAAACCTCGTTTTTGGTCCTCGCTGAGATCGCTTAAAGTATGCTTGGGATGGAGCCGGGAGCGAAAAAGGATATCCTGGGCGATGGCATTTCCCAACCCGGGGATGAGCTGGTCTTGGGTCAGGAGCCCCTTTACGCTTCGCTTCTTTCCTTTTAATGGGTCCTCGATCAGATTGGAGAAGTAGTCGTAGGTGAACTCAGTCTCGATGGGGGTTGGTCTCATGCCCTTTATGTATTCTCGATCCTGCTCTTGACCTTGCTCGTAAAGTTCCATGGCTCCCCACATCTGGGTGGTGATGGTGAGGAAAGAGCCGTCTTTAAAAATTAGGTACAAATGGTACTTGTCCGGCAGCTTCGACCCGGGGGTGTGATAAAGCACTTTACCTCCACATTCACCCAATAACAGCACGTAACCAGGCTCCAGTGGAAGGAACAGCCACTTTCCCTTGGCCTGGGCATCTCCGACGATCTTGCCTCTGGTTAGACTTTCAAACTCTTCGTGACTCCGGTTGTACCAAACGAATTTATGAGGGCTGTTTCCCACCTGTCCTCTTCGTATGATCTTTCCTTTAAGAGTTTGGTTCATTTGCTTGGCTAAGGTCACGAACTCAGGCAGTTCAAACATCTCCGACCTCCGATATTGTCAGGTTTTGTAAGACTTATACAGTTGGCGGGAAGCGCCAACCCTCTACTCTGGGACTGGTAGGTTCATCCACTGGAATTACAGGCTTTGGCTCCTTCTGAAAATGGTAGACGGCGTTCAATGGCCTATTTCCTTCAGCACTGGTTAGACAAAGGTCTGCTCGATCAGGCGTACTGCGTTTTCAATGCCGTTTTCAGCACGTATCTGTTCGCCAAGTTTAGAAGCTGTGATGCGCAATCCTTGGTCACGCAACAATCTGTCGAGGGAAAAAACCAATCCATTGGTATCCAGTTTCGCACGACGAATTGGCTTTAAACCAACCCCTAATTGGTAAACTCGCTGCCCCCAATAAAACTGGTCAGCGATATGTGGGATGATCAATACCGGAATACCTGCTCGCAAGCTGGCAGCAGTGGTGCCGTAACCACCATGGTGTACCACGCCACTACAATGCGGCATCAGCCAGCTATGTGGCACCCAGCCACTGGCGTAGATGTTAGATGGAAGGACCAATTGATCGATCCCCATTTCCCAACCCTGGATGATCGCACGCATCTCAGTTTGCTGGGTGGCCTCCACAAACAGCTAGGCAGATTCTAATGCTACCCCATCACCCAGGCTCATGGCTCCTAATCTTATCAATACTGGTGGGTCACCATTTTCAAGAAATGAAAGTAATTCGCCTGGTGGCTGCCATTTATCTGGTACTTCGGCAAACCAATAACCCACAACTCGACGGTGGGGTTCCCGGAGAGGGTTTGGCGTATAGACTACTGGGCTGACCGGGATTAGATTTAAGCGGGTGGAGGAGAAGCCTTCTTTCCCAACAGGAGGAAGCCCTTGTCTTTTGCGAATACGATTTAGCGGCTGGGTAGTAATCAAGTGGACCAGTCCATCTATTGCCTCATAAAGGATCCGCTTGAAAAGTAGTCAATCGGGGTCATCCCAGGGAATTGCCCAGGGCATAAATGTTACGCTCAGGTAAGGCAAATCTAGGAGTTCGGCTTCATTCTTGCCTGCCGCGATCGCAGCTGGGACCACCACCAGATCGGCTTTCCGGCATTGAGCCAGGATATCATCATGGCTGCACTCTAACATTTTGAAGCCGAATCGCATCCCTTGTATCAGCCCTATAGCTGCATTACCAGCCTGGCGGCGGATGGCAGCCACTTCTTTAGCTAGGTCGATATCGGGACCAATGGGCTTAAAGGTTATGCCATAGGACTCCACTAAGCTCTTCATCACAGGATGAGACCCTAATATGACTTTGTGACCGGCTTGGTTTAGTCCTTGTGCAAGGGCAATAAACGGCTGTACATCCCCTTGCGAACCTATAGTAGGGATAAAGATCTTCATTTGTTTTGTTCCCAGGCTAAATTTTTCTTTCATGCCGCTTTCGGGCGGATTCTGTCGGGAACCAGGCTCTATGTCCAATCTTGGCTTTATTTTCTATTTGTATAAGATGAAAGGTGAACCCCGGGTTTATCCTTATTATCTCACGGTAGATGGTAAATAACCAAGCCACTCAAGGGAGCAGCAGGTTGGTGAGAGCCATGGCAAGCCACTTCTGGTACTTTCCCAACGGCCAACCGCGATCCTTTACCATCAGGGTATAGACTTCAGCGCTGGTGATTGCCCAAACCGTTTCAGCTGCCTCATTCAAGGTAAGCTCCTCCCGCAAAGGTCCATTGGAGGACAGGGCATTGATGAAAATCTTCATCGCCTCCGCCCGTTGGTTGAGCATCTCCTGAAGCTTCTCGGCATTACTTTGAACGGCATGGCAAGCCGCTGGCCTTCTACAGCGATAAAGATAGCATCTTCCGGGTCAATCAACCCCGATGATTTCAATTTTCAATTCTCACTGACAACTTTCACAGTCGGTGTACCGTACCATTTTGAAGTCACCAATAAAGGAAAGGTTGCTCACGAGATTATGCTGGTTAAGCCGATTGAGCAGGGTATCATGGATATGGAGTCGATGTACGCGATGGCCCTGGTACACATTTCTGAAGATGATTTGCAGCCGGGAACCACCCAATCTTTTGACTACACCTTTACAGAAGCCGCACTCTCTGGCGAGTTAGAATTTTCCTGCCCTATACCCGGGCACTATGAAGCTGGAATGAAGCTGCCAATAACTGTAAAGTAAGAATCATCGCCAACTAAAAGATAAAAAACAGCGCAAATTTTCAAGGAAGATGCACTATTTTCTTCTACACTACCTGCGGCAAGGATGAAATAAGTGTCAGGCAGCTAAGATTGGTTATTTGCAATGGGGGCACTTTGAAGTGGACTCGGGGGAAGGTGTTCTTTTATAATTGTTTCTGAAAACCTTTATGATCTCGAATAGGCTAAATTGGCTATTTCAATGGCGCGATTTGGCCCTTTCCAACTCGGAGTGTTTATGTCAAGATTCAGTTGTTTCCTGATATTCTTGCTTTTCATAGATGTAGTCTGCACTTTTTAGGAGAAAAAGATGGACAAACCACTCAATCAGGAGAAACACGACCGGTTCCACCCGGGTGAAGAGGAATCAAAACACACACACGGTGAACATTCAGAAGGTCTGGGACATATGGAACACAACTCGCACCCAAAAGGACAAGAGGATCATGCCGCTCATGGCGAGCATGGTGGTCACCAGGATCATAGCGCCCACGTGGACCATGCCGGCCACGAGCAGATGTTCCGCCGGAAGTTCTGGGTGTCGCTAGTCCTTTCCATCCCGGTGCTGCTGTTCAGCCCCACGATCCAGGCCTGGCTGGGCTATAGCTTGCCAACTTTCCCTGGGGGCCAATGGATCACGCCCGTTTTTGCCGTGATTGTCTTCCTGTATGGGGGTATTCCCTTCTTGCAGATGGCTAAACCCGAGCTGCAGAACCGCCAACCGGGCATGATGATCCTGATCTCGCTGGCTATCAGCGTGGCTTTCGTTTACAGCTTGGCTGCTCTGTTCTTACCGACAAGCACCACCTTCTTCTGGGAGCTGGTCACCTTGATCGACATTATGCTTCTGGGCCACTGGATAGAGATGCGCAGCGTGCGCCAGGCCTCGGGCGCCTTGAACGAACTGGCCAAATTGATGCCGGACACAGCCGAACGCATCCGCCAGGACGGCAGCACCGAATCTGTCGTTATAGATAAACTGCGGAATGGCGATCTGGTGTTGGTACGTCCGGGTGCCAGTGTGCCCGCCGATGGGGATGTGCAAGAAGGCGAGTCGGATGTAAACGAAGCCATGATCACCGGGGAATCAAAACCGGTCAAGAAACTGCCCGGTGACAAAGTAATTGGCGGTACGATCAACGGGGATGGCAGCCTGCGAGTGAAAGTGACTGCCACTGGAGATGAGAGTGCCCTGGCAGGCATTATGCGTCTGGTCGAACAGGCCCAGCAGAGCAAATCCAATACGCAGATCCTGGCAGACAAAGCTGCTGGCTGGCTGTTTTACGTGGCTTTGGGCGTGGCCGCCATCACGGCGGTGGCCTGGATCATTGCGGTTGGATTTAATGTAGACGTCATTGCTCGAGTCGCCACCGTGTTAGTGATCGCCTGCCCGCACGCCTTGGGTCTGGCGGTCCCCCTCGTGGTGGCCATCACCACCGCTATGGGCGCCCAGAACGGCATCCTGGTGCGCGAACGCCTGGCACTGGAAAAAGCGCGTGAAATTAACCTGGTCATCTTCGACAAAACCGGCACGCTGACCGAAGGTGAGTTTGGCGTGGTCGGCATCGAGACTGCCAATGGTTGGAGCGAAGAAGACGCCCTGGCGCTGGCAGCCGCCATCGAAGGAGATTCGGAGCATACCATTGCGGGCGGCGTCCGCAAATCGGCGGAAGAACGCCAGCTTTCTTTGCCTTCCGTTTCAGACTTTGAAGCCATAAAAGGTCGCGGTGTGCGCGCTCAGAGCGATGGCCGTACAGTTTTTGTTGGCGGGCCGCGCTTGCTGGAGATGCTGGAAATCAAGCTGCCCGATAAACTGGCCCAATTCGAGCAGAAGGTCAGCGGAAAAGGGCAGAGTGTGATCAACCTGGTACAGGATGGCCCGAATGGGGTACAGGTACTGGCGGTTTTTGCCCTGGCAGATGTGATCCGCCCGGAGAGCAAGCTGGCTATTGATAAATTGCACCAGATGGGTATAGAAGTCGCCATGTTGACCGGCGACAGCCAGGCGGTCGCTAAAGCCGTGGCGGAAGAATTGGGCATCGACACTTACTTTGCTGAGGTGCTGCCCGAGTATAAAGACCAGAAGGTGGCCGAGCTGCAGAAGCAGGGCAAGCGCGTCGCTATGGTGGGTGATGGCGTCAACGATGCTCCCGCCCTGACACGGGCAGATGTGGGCATCGCCATTGGCAGCGGCACTGATGTCGCCATCGAATCAGCCGGGATCATCCTGGTCAAGAGCAACCCGTTGGACGTGGTCAAGATCTTCGATCTGAGCCGGGCCAGCCACCGCAAGATGATTCAGAACCTGTTCTGGGCCGCTGGCTACAACATCTTCGCCCTGCCTTTGGCTGCCGGAGTCCTGGCGCCAGTCGGCATCCTACTCTCCCCGGCAGTCGGCGCTCTGCTCATGTCGCTCAGCACCGTGATCGTCGCCGTCAATGCTCAATTGCTGAGGGGTCACCAATTGGCGGCTTAATTGTTAACCGACGAGAAAGCTGCTGGCAAAAACATCACCTCAGCTTTCTCGCCGGATTAATTTAGAAAGACGCAGCGAATATTCTTTACACATTCTTTAAGTTAGCTTCAAGGAAGCTTTATAGAAGAGTCTTAGAATATAAGCATACTACGAACGAAATACGTTCACGGAAATTGACAAGGAGGTATAACCCATGATGGGATTTGGTTTGATCATTCCATTGCTGATAGTTGGCCTGGTCGCTTACGCGCTGGGTTGGAGACCACAGTTTACGAATCAAGGGGCGCCACGCGAAACCCAACAGACACCTTTAGAGATCTTGAAAGTTCGATATGCGCGCGGTGAAATTAGCCAGGAAGAATACCAACAACTGCACCAGGACCTGGAATGAGGAATTCATCGGGGCAATCTGGCATGATCCCAACCGGAAAGACCCGGAATTCGGCGAGCAGTTTGCCGAACTGGAAGCAGGCATCTGCCAGGAATTGTTATCCAATGAAAGGGCAATGCAGATTACTGATATTCAACCGGAAGACATAGACCGCCAGACCGAGGCGACCAAAGCGCGCTACAACCGCATCGCTCCGGTTTCTGACCTGGTGGAGTGGTTCACCGAACGCTCCACTTTCCAGGAGTGGCGCCGGGATCTGTGGTCGCGCCTGCCAGCCGGGCGCATCCTGGAGGTGGGCGTGGGCACTGGCAAAAACATGCCCTACTACCCGAAAGGCGCTCAGGTGACAGCTATTGACTTGAGCGAAGGCATGCTGGAGAAGGCAAAGCAGCGTGCAGAAGATCTGGGCATCGACCTGGACCTGCGCCACATGGACGTCCAACATCTGGCCTTTCCTGAGGATACCTTCGAGGCGGCTGTAGCGAGATATTAGGCACTCTCGATAAGTCAAGGATCAATCCAGTCATTGTAATGAGGGGCAGCTCATCGAGTAAAGCAGGAACGGTCCCTTGTTGTCCGTCCCCTCGTACTCGAAGTTCATGCCGATCTTGGTTGCTACCCTGACTGACGGTATATTATCAGGGTCGATCAGGCAGATAAGGTGGGGGAGACGCAATATGGCAAAGCCGTATTCTAGAACAGCCTTGGCCGCCTCAATGCCCAAGCCTTGTCCCTAGAACTCTTTTGCGATTAAGAAGGCGACTTCGACCTCGAAGTGGACATCGATAGTCCAGGGCAATAACCCACACCGTCCAATAAATCGATTGGTTTCCTTGTAGATCGTTGCCCAAAGGCCGAGTTCGGGATGCACTGGATGTCCATTAAGAAATCAATAAAGCTAATCTCTGGTTTGCTCGTAAGTTAAAGTTCCTTCTGGGAAGTATTGCCTAACTTCTGGATCGCGGTAAAGGCTGAACAGACTATCGAGATCATCGTGCTGCAGGTGCCTTAATATTAGTCGTCGCGTCTCTAAGGGTTTAATCAAGCCCTTAGAATGCCTCTGGTCGGAGAGTGCACTAACGATTTGCGTTAGCGGCGTCTGGGCGGGCATGGACTTTGCTTAGGAGCAGGATTCTATTCGAGCGTGAAAAATATTTGTAAATCGCGCACACTCCCAGCCGTCTGCTGGATACGATAGTTGGGCCGCGCCCAGCCATGGCAAAATGGTAGTGATGACTCATGACCACTCCGATTCATCAGAATAAAAAAGGAACGAACATCTTGGTCTGTTTCATATATGCTTGATATGATGATCCAAAGAAGCGAATACATTCGGCCTCGTCCGCTTTGGCTGTGGCGAATAGAAACAAAGTCGCTGCCAGCACCAGCAGTGCACCTGACCAGGCTGGGGCTTTGAAGAATAACCCCCAAGCCAATAACAGGAGTGAACTGTAGAGTGGGTGGCGAATATACTGATAGATGCCCGTGTTTACCAGTGTGGTGGTCTTCTCAAAGGCCAGAAGTTGAGCGTCATCCTCTCGGCGTTTCACCGGTTTTCCTTTGGTGGCTAAAGAGTGAACCCCGAACGTCAACGGGACGATGGAGACAGTGAGCAAGAACCAAGAGATAAGCTGGTGCCAAGAAAATGGGTCGCGGAACCAGACGTCCGCGTTGAGCAAGAACAGGGCGATAATGAACTCCCACGCAAAGAAACGATAGAAGCCATGCAAGCGCGGCGCACGTAGCGAGGCACGCGATATATAAATGAGGCCGGCTGACAAGGCAGCGAAAGCAACCAACTCAAACATATTATCCTCTCAAAGTTGAAGGTTCACTCAAAGCGCAGTGGTAACGGTTAAATGACTTGAGAACAGCCGTCCAACGATGGATGCAGCAGCAGTAGCCCAATTGCTTTTGGACGGATGACGCCTAATCCCCTAAACCAGATCGGATTTTAGGCGGTTATAGCTGAAAATATCCTGAAATATTTGTCACATCTAACCTTTACCACGGAGATTCCCAAAGATCCCATAATCATGTCAGTTCAAAGTAGTCGAGTCCCCTTTCTGCAAAGTTAAAATGTCCCCTTTGAAAGGGACACAAAAGTGGACGAAATACTGACAATGAGCAAGAAAGAACTGAGTCGATTAGAAATCAAACTATGGATCCAGGAAAAACGCGTGAGGCAGAAAGAGGTTGTCACTGAATCGGCTAGTTGGGTTTCAATACGTTACGCAGGTCCGCGGCCAATTGTTAATCTCCTGTCCACATTGGGCTGCCAGCATCTGGGCGTATGGCGACTTTACCGCTGGTTGTATTGATCGGCCAAACTACTGGATCAGTGGCCTGCCGTTCCTCCTGGATCTCACCGATGTGAAGGTTGTTGATGAAATCGATGGCTGCCTCAATCGGGAACCCAGCCAAATCCTTGATCCCAACAGGATTAGGGCTCCACTTCGGCAACAGCCAGCCCCAGCTGCTCGCCAATACCACTTTCGGCAAGCGAGATAGCTGTACTTGTTTTTCCAAGGCTCTCTTTTTATGAAGCAATCGAAATGACCATTTTAAGTTACGCTGGAAGCCTGTTATAAGGGTTTTCCGTCAAACTTTATAACTTTTCCAATTTAGGCTTATGCTCGATCTATGTCAAGCGGGGTAGGTCACGCTCAGCTTTCTAACCGCAGTTTCAACAAAGCAATGGTTTCTTCCCGTAGTTTGGCCCTTGCCCAGTTTTTTTGGCCGGTAGTTAAGAGTTCGCCAACGCCATCTAAAATATGGCGATTATCCATTCTTTCTAATTGTGTAATACATTTTTTTACCAATAGGTCAAAAGGCATCTGGGCACGATTTTCGACAATTTCTTTGTTTATGGGAGAACGGGATTGGAGGAAAAACCACACATCGTAGATGTCCCGGCTGGTTTTGCCAATGCGCTCATACATAGCCATGAGTTTATGGGCAAACATATCCTCAACAACCATGACCTGCATTGAAATGCCCAAATATGTCCTGATCTCGTACCTGGATTTAAATTGTCTTCTGTTTATCTCTACTTTAACGTTCCGGGCTTTATCTTCGTATGACAGGATAATAAATAAATTAAACCGTTTTTTGTACGCATCTTTGAGAGTGCCGTACTTTGTGACAATATTAATCACCCGGTCAAAAACATATTCTTCTTGGCTCTTATCCAACAGGTCAAAATCCAGATCAATCGAAAATCTATCCAAACCATAAAATATCCAGGCAGCCGTGCCACCTTTAAATCCCAAAAAAGGGGAGATGGTGGTATCCAAGTAAATATCTTTTAGGATCTGAAACAAAATTGTTCTGTGGGTTGCCAAGTCCAGTGTCATGATATTTGATCGTGCACCTTTTTATACAAGCTATTGACCTTTTTTGTCATCCGCTGATTATTGTAAATTGGCAAAATCTCGAAAACTACCTCCCAGTTTAATGAGCGGACATTGTCAAACTGATAATCAGCATTCACATACAGGGTGTCCAAGAAAGCCCGCTCTTTGGTGGCAATAGATGTTTCACTAACATGCTCTATCCCGACAGTATTAGTCAACACCACGACTTTAATTCTTCTGTAGGAATAAATTTGTTGGTCGATAGTAATTTCTCGAGTTAAGTAAGAAGCGACAAAAATCTTGTCGTAATATTGAAATATCAGACCCTCCTTAGCCAACACTGTTTCAAAACTCACATAAGAAGGGGTAAATATTCGGGTGGCCAATTCCAATTTATTGTATTTCCTGCTTTTGGCATACAAGCCTTTCCGGATTCGATATAAGTCTCCCTTTTTGACGTAGTAATTTAACCGGACTCTAGTCGCTGATGTGCCCGGATCATGCCACAACAGAGCAATATCTTTGGAGGTAAAGACAGTTTTGTTCGAACGCAATATAGTAGTGAGATAGTTCCCTTTTTGCATATTTACACCGATTGTTAGGTTAAAACTAACAACTAGTTCAGATATTACAAGTATTTTAAGAAAATGTCAAGAGTGGGGCTTTGTTGCTTGCTTTTTCAATACAGTGAATAGTGTTTGTCCTATAGCCTCCAAAAGAGGACAAGTCCGACGAGCAACATAAGAAAGCACACGATGGTCAAGCGCCAGCCGATGTGAAAGAAATCTTTGATCTCATAATTGGCAGGCGCGATCATCAACACATTTACCGGATGAGCGATGGGTGTGAAGAAAGATGCTGAGCAGCCAATCGCGGTTGCAACCGCCACTGCCTGTGGGCTGGTATGAAGGTGGATTGCCGCGCTGATCATAATCGGACCGGTCACCAGTGCTGTGACCTGTCCACCCATCACCTGCGTCAACATCCCCGTCAAGAGGTAGGCCCCTGCGGCTAACCCCAAGGGACCCAGCGGGGTGGTGACCGCCACTATGGCTTCGCCGATCCTTTGCGCCAGCCCGGTCTGAACCATGGACAGGCTCATCGAGTACATCCCCGCGATCAGAAAGATTGCCTGCCAATTAATTGCCCGGTAGGCTTCTTCCATGCTCAGCATTCCGGCGATCACTAGCAGCAGCGCGCCGGTAAGCATCGAAAAATGCACCGGCACGCCCAGAATGGAGGCGAGGATTCCAACCGCGATCACGCCTACCGTCAGGCCAGCTTGCAGTCGCTGCACGGGTTGATCACTTGTGTCAGGCTCTAGTACGATGAAATCCGGGCTGTTATGCAGTCGTTTCAATTTCTGGCGAGGGCCGATCATCAGCAGCGAATCACCCATCTTTAGCTTGAAGTCACCCACATTGGTGCGATAATTGCGCCCATCTCGAGATAATGCCAGCACAGTAAAGCCGTAGTGGGTGCGAAACTCCATCTCGCGCAGGGTGTGACCCAAGGCTTGCGAATGCGGTGCAGCCAGGGCTTCGATAAAGGAGACACCGCGGGTACTGATGTGGTTGTCGGTGGTCTCACGCCCAATTTTCATACCCATATCGGTCAACTGTCCCACCCGCTCCTCTCGGCCGACGATTAATAGAATGTCACCCGGGTGGAGGATTTGCTCAGGTGATGGCGAGAAGATGGCTTGCCGGCCTTGCCAAACCCCAGCAACAGCCAGCCCCAGCTGCTCGCCAATACCACTTTCGGCAAGCGACTTATTCGAAAATTCCGAATCGGGCAGGACCACAGCTTCCCACAATCTCTCGCTGAGCTGGTAGTATTCCTCCATATCACTGCTGGTGTAGCGGGCCATCATCAGCTCGGGTGGGGGCAGCCGGTCAGGTAACAGACGAGGACCAAACAATCCCAAAAAGGCGATGCCGGCCAGGACGATCAGACCACCGGTCGGGGTGAAGTCTAATATATGCAACATCGCTTGAGGCGGATGGGCAGAGGCTAGTAGATTGTTGACGATGATGTTGGCAGTGGTGAAATACGTCGCGCTTCCACCCAGCAGGCTGCCGTAAGCCACTGGAATCAGTAACTTACTGGGCTTGATACCGGTGCGACGGCAGGTTTCCATAGCACTGGGCAACAGCAAAGCACCCGCCGCCAGGTTGTTCATGAACAAAGAGAGGACCGCCGTGCTGGTTGCATACAGCACGATCAAACGCCGCTCTGAGCTGGCCCCAAGATCGATGAGGCGATAAGCAATCCAACGCGTCGCTCCAGATTTTTGGAGCGACTGAGTGATGATGAAAAGGCTGAGCAGCGTCAAAACCACCGGTTCACTCAGGCCAGAAAACGCTTTGATGGCATCCTGAGGGGTGTGCGCAGCGCCTACCAGCCCCAATCCCAGGAATTGTCCAAGACCCAGAATCACGGCGATCAATAGAGCCGCCAGGTCTGCTCGCAGGCGATTACCAATGACGAGTATCAAAGGAATTGCGACCACCAAGATCAAGAAAAGTTGAGTGAAAATCATGACCTTCCTTCTTTGCCTCTTTCATTGCTCCTTGGTTTCAGATCGACACCACCTGTTACCTACTGGGCAGCAGGGTGACCGACCCACCGACCATAATTGGGCCGCGACCCCAGCACCGGTTGGCCTACCGGATCCGGTTTGAACTCAGCCGAGCGCGAATGTGGGTGGACAAATGACCCTATTTGGGATTTAAGTTAGAGACCCCCATGGGGTCCCTTGCCAGTTAATTGTGTAGTTGGAGGAGATTGTAGCAACTTCAGTGGGCTTTGGCAATAGGCATGGGCGGACTCAAAGCTGCAATACCTGAGTAAGTGCGTGATAGGGTAAGGGCAGCGGTAGATAAATCTGCACCGACAAGAACGCAAAACCTGGCCTGCGCCAGGTTCTGAATCCGCCGCAGAGCGGATTTCCTGTTTTTGTCGCAGCGACTTCAGTCGCCTGGAATTTGATTTGATATACACTCCTTCGAATATTTAACGTTTGACGAGAAGACCTATCCTTTGGTACACTAAAGGTAAGATGCTCGCCAACTTTTCTGATCCCGGATGGATAAAAACCAATTAATTTGGAGATCAATACTGATTGCCTTGCTCTCGATATCCTGGCTCCCAGCCTGTAAGCTGGTAAGTCAGCCGGGTGCTACAATAACGGATACAAAGGCTACGCTCTCACAGGTTAGTAAAACCATGACAACCGCGCCCCAGAGGATTCTTTTACCCTCGCCCAGATTGAAGGGAACCCTTACGCTTGAAGAGGCCTTGGCGAAGCGGCGTTCAGTTCGTGAGTTTACCGAACTTCCACTTATGCTGGGGGAGCTGGGCCAGTTGCTATGGGCTGCTCAGGGGATCACGCACCCGACTGGCTATCGCACTGCGCCCTCGGCAGGCGCACTGTATCCCCTCGAAGTGTACGTAATAACCCATGAAGGCCTATATCATTATGATCCTACGGAACACTGTTTGAACCTTCATAAGCAAGGGGACTTGCGTCCTGCGCTGTACGAAGTTGCGCTGCAGCAGGAGATGGTGTTGAAAGCACCGGCTGTGTTCCTCATCACCGCCGAATATGAGCGCACCGAGAAGAAGTATGGAAAGGAACGCAGCCCACGCTACGTCCACCTGGAGGCTGGCCACGCCGCGCAGAACCTGTTGCTGCAAGCGGTCGCGCTGGACCTTGGAGCCGTACCTGTTGGCGCCTTCATCGATGATGATGTGAAAGCTGTGCTTTCGTTGCCGGATGCTTACCAGCCGTTGTATTTGATCCCGGTGGGGCATCACCAGTGAGGGGATAAATCGGGGGTTAGCCCGCCCTCATCTACGGATTGCTGAAACATAGGACTATGTAAAATTAGTTTAGAGCAAGTTCAGTTTTTGGAGGGGGTAAGCGGAAGCTTTAAATTCGACCATTTTACAAATGGTATATGCCTATTTGGTTACGGGCATGGTTGGTGGGGAAAGTCTCGGTTGCATTCGAATTTAAAATAGAGCGTACTGCTCATTTTACAATGCAGATATCTTGATTATTATTGGCGCACTGGTGGTATTTGCAGTGATTCGACCTCTCATCTACATGAATGAAGCATGCAGTCATTTGCTCGTTGGCACACAGATAACCTTTACCTGGATGGTCATGTGGAGGGACTCGCGGCTTTCGGACTATTCTGTGACTTGCCAGTTTACCTCAACTAGCGTACCGCCTCCAGGTTCTGACCTGACGTTCAATTCAGCACCGATGATCGCGGCGCGTTCGTACATCCCGACCAACCCATAATGCCCATCTCTAAGCAATTTGGATAAATCGAGGCTGTCGGCGATCGGAAAGCCCACGCCATCGTCTTCTACAATGAGTTGGATCTCTTCCGGGTCCAGATCCCCATGGATACGAATGTTCCTGGCGTGAGAATGCCGGAGAGCGTTCTCACACGCTTGCTGGACGATACGAAATAAATGCAGCTCAATGTGAGGATCGTACCGAATATCCGTATATGGAAAGTCGATTTGGATCTGCGTGTTTTCTGGTATCCGTTCAGAGAGCTGTTCGGCGAGCTCATCCAAGGCAGGTCTCAGACCGTAGGCCAGCATGGTAGGGCGGAGTTCGGCGATCATCCCCGAAGGTAACCGCTGATCACCTCATGGCTCTCCTGGAAACCAGGAGCTGGGTTAGACTTTTCCTGTCGCATCGCCAACGCGGCCAGTTGGTTCAACACTTCGTCGTGCAAGCCTCGGGCTAAACTTGCACGCTCCTTTTCCTGCCGCTCAATATCGGCCTGGTAAAGGGCGTGAAGGCGCTCAGCCTGGGTGATGTTGACCAAGGCAATGGCGGTCTGATTAGCGATAGCTTTCAAGATCGATATTTCGGATTGGGCGTAATAATCATCTGGGTCTCGGCTTCCCAACAACCAAAGGCCGATCAACTTGCCGCTCACAACCAGTGGGAGAACCATCCGGATCCATTCAAAAGGGGTTGAGTCACCATTTATGCCTGGGACGGAAGATAACTCCCGGATCTCTCCGCCAGAGAGGGAAGGTTTTCTTCGGTTGGGAGTCCCCTTTCTTCGACGTCGGAAACATAAAGCCAGACAAGGGAATTCTCCTGGTCAAGACGCAGCAGGGCGGATTGGCGAATCAGCAAACTGGGAAGGATCTCGTCTCTGAGCAAATGAACCAATCCGGTGATGTCCAGGGAAGTGGTGATTCTGGAAGCATAGGTTTCCGACAGATCCGTGGGTGGGAGCGGTATACCGAGTAAGTGATGTTCGACAAAGCCCTGAAAATTTGGGTAAGTAATGGTTATGGTAAGCCCAGCAATTAACGTTAATATCGCCTCGACCAAGATCATTAAGCTGCGATCCTCGATCCAATTGTTAATCAAAAGAAAACCCAGGGTGAAGGTAATGAAGAGCAGGATAAAAAGTATATACAGGGCAATAAAGCGATTGGTCCGCAGCTCCAATCCACCAAGTTGGCGGCGATAGACCACATAAAAATAAGCGCCGGGAAAGGCTGGCATGCTCAGCAGCGCAATCCGGCCTGACCACTTTGAGATTCCCAATAGATTGTTACCT
This sequence comes from Anaerolineales bacterium, assembly GCA_034430155.1. Classification (GTDB taxonomy): domain Bacteria; phylum Chloroflexota; class Anaerolineae; order Anaerolineales; family UBA4823; genus DAOUET01. The sequence continues at coordinate 367 of DAOUET010000160.1, read as the reverse complement.
TCAGTTCCTATGATGACGGTAGGCAAAACGATTACCATAAATGTTATCCCCAGCAGCCTGAGGTCCCTTCGTTGGTCCGGTTGCTTCACCCCATGGGTGACCAGCAGGGCGAGGCTGCCTCCTACAGCCAGAAATAAAACGAAGAAGTAGGATGACAGCGGTAGTACTCGAAACTATTCCAACCCGGCCATACCCAATGCGCCAAGGTATAAGCCTCATGATAACCAGGTTGGTAGGCTGCCTAACGGGCGGGGAAATACCCAGTGCAACTGGAGATAAACCGGCAGACACAGCTAGAGCAGCATCCGCATGATGATCGGGCTGTACCAGATTGCCCCTACAGAGACCAGCCCGGTAACCACCCATA
>DAOUET010000159.1:0-5523 GCA_034430155.1 Anaerolineales bacterium | reverse complement strand
ACGTTTACTTCCCGCCCCGCATGGAAAAATAATCAAAGCAGGGGGGATTGTTCTATTTGCCCGGCTTGACGGAAAAATCGTTGGTATCGCGGAACTGCTCAGACGCGACCAACGTATGTACGAGTTGACCAAGATGGCGGTTACAAGAGAAGCCGAAGGTCGACAGGTGGGACGCAAACTTGCGCTTGGCGGTTATCGAATAGGCGAAAAGCGCGGGCGCCCGGCGGCTGCCTCTGCTTACCAACCCACGATTGACTGCGGCATGCAATCTCTATCGCTCGTTGGGCTTCGTTAAGATATCGAGTACGCAGCAATGGACAGCTGCCTACCGACGTGAATCAATAGTGATGAGTTTGGATTTAGAGATAAGAGAACCTTAGAACATTAACTAGGAGGCGTTATGAACAAAGTGTCGACTTCCTCCGTCTCACAGGCGAGCCTGTTTGTGAGAGCAGGATTATGCGCGTTTTTGGTCGTCCTGCTGATACCGGCTGGACTGTCCTCCACATGTGCCAGAGCACAATCCACCGGTCAGCAACCCCCTGACAGGGTGATCGACACCCGGATGCAATTGGAGATCATCGATAGTGTAACGCAGGCACTAAACGAGATCTATGTCTTCCCCGACGTGGCTAAAAAGATGGAGAAGCATCTTCATAAGCAATACAAGAAGAAAAAATACAAAGATTTGACAAGCTTAATGGAATTCAGCCAGAAGCTGACCGAAGACCTTCGGGAAGTAGGCCACGATAAGCATCTGCGGGTAATGTTTATGCCGGATGAGGTGCTTGCTCAATTCGCGGGTGATACGCTGACCGATGATGAGAAACAGCGCAAGCTTGAACAAAGACGTCGGGACAACTTCTGCTTCAAAGAGATCAAGCTTCTGGATGGTAACATTGGCTACGTCGACCTTCGCTGTTTTTCTGAAGCCACCGATGCTGGGGCCACTGCGGTTGCCGCGATGAACTTTTTGGGCTACACGGATGCCATCATTTTCGACCTGCGCCAGAACGGCGGCGGGAGTCCCAGTATGATCCAGCTCATTACCAGCTACTTCTTGCCCAAACCGGTTCACTTAAACAGCTTCTATATACGCAAGTCCGATTCGACCCAACAGTTTTGGACCCATGCCCACGTCCAGGGTCCTCGAATGACCGACGTTGATATTTATGTGCTCACAAGCAGTTATACCTTCTCTGGGGCGGAAGAATTCACCTACAATCTCAAGAACCTGAAGCGGGGCACAATAGTCGGGGAGACCACCGGCGGGGGAGCTCATCCGGTTGAAGGGAAAGTCTTTGCGAATTTGAACGTCGGCATGTCGCTGCCGTTTGGCCGGGCGGTCAATCCAATTACCGGAACCAACTGGGAAGGAACGGGCGTAACTCCTCATATCGAGGTGCCTCAGGAGAAGGCGCTGGATGTGGCACATCTGGAGGCTTTAAAGAAGCTTTCGGAAAAGACCGAAGATCCTAACGGGCAAGCCCAGCTCAAGTGGGCTATAGAGGGCAAAAACGTGAAGCTCAATCCGGTTACCGTCAAAGTAAGTCAACTACAGAAATACGCCGGGCAATTCGGCCCCAGGAAGTTTTGGGTTGAGGAGGGCGTACTGTACTACCAACGTGAAGACAGACCCAAGTACAGCCTGATACCCATGGGGGCCGACAGGTTCATGCTGGAGAGCCTGGACTATTTCAGGATTCAATTCGTGGCGGATGCCAATGGCGAGTTCAATGAGCTGATCGGGCAGTACGACAACGGCCGCATGGATGGCCACAAGCGTGACAAGTAACGTGTTCTGTGCCTGCCATCTCCCCTGACCTGGCAGGTTCTAATGCCGTCGGCTTGGGGACCTGAATGGCAAGCAAACGAATTGGGCAGGACGTATTGAAGATAAAACACAATATGCCTATTCGAGCCCCTGATTGCGCATTTTCTGCTGTTATTGCGGGCGATAGAAAGTGGCAACAGAGCGTACGGCAATTCGTAATTCAATTTGGCAATTCACATGATGGCGCGTCTCCCGTATCAGGAGCAGAGCAATGAACAGTATATATAGATCGACGACGGGACCATGTTTGGTTCCTTCCTGCGTCCTGGACAGACCGGGTGGCCGGGTGCGTATGTTGACTGTTGTCACCCATATATTGCTCTGGCTAAGTATCGCCCCTGGAAACACCCTGAGCACCGAGAACACCCTCCCGGTTTCAAACGCGGGCAACTCTTCGGGAGCGTCGTGCGCTTTGGCGGTTGTCAGCCCAAATCACCACGATCTGATTCGGTGGATTGACCTTGACGAAGGAGGCCTCTTTACCTACAATGAATGGAAAGCCGGCCGGGATGCCCCGGGGCGGCTTCAATACGAGCATGTGCACTCCGAATATCCGCTGGGCTCCGTTCAGAGCAGTTCCCGTGTAGCCGTCATGGTGAATGCTGACCTGTGGGAACCCCTCGAGGCCAGTCTGGAACTTCACGCGCTTGATCTGGCGGGCGAGGGCTTTGGCGTCGACATTTATACTATTTCAGGTGGAATTCCAGAAGAGATGCGCGGTTTATTGCAGCTTCTGTACGCGGAGGGGTTGAAAGGTGCCGTGTTTGTCGGCGATCTGCCGATCGCCTGGTATGAGATGGATGGTTGTTATGATCCGCCCTATCCTTTTCACCTTGAATTCCCCTGCGATTTCTTCTATATGGATATGAACGGCGTGTTTCAAGATACGGACGCTGACGATCTGTATGATCTTCACACCGGCGATAGGGCTCCTGAGATTTGGATCGGACGACTGACCGCTTCGCCATTGATTGCAGGCGGTTTGTCCGAAATTGAACTGCTCGAGAATTATTTTCGCAAAAATCACTTATACCGGAGTCGCCTGGCGCCGTTGGCGCATCGAGGGCTGGCTTATCTCGATAATGATTGTATTTACTTGACCTACCATTTGAATATCCTCCAGACTGAATTCATTGGGGGATGTACGGCCATAAATGATCCACGGACAACCTGGGATGCCGACTACGAAAACACTCTGACCGAGCCTCACGAATTAATTCAATTGTATGCTCATTCCAACCCGGTGCATCACGGCTTCACAAATCCCGCCGGCCAGTGGAGCTATACCGAAAGCTGGGAAATACCCGCCATCGATCCCAGTGTCTATTTCTACATCCTGTGTGCCTGCTCCAATGCCAGGTATACCACGACCGATTACATGGCTGGATGGTATATTTTCAGTCCGAGTTATGGCTTATCAGCTATTGGAAACACAACTTTGGGGGCCATGATATACTGCCATGATTTTTATCCGTCCCTGGGCTATCAAAAGCCGATTGGCGACGCATATATGGACTGGTTTCTGGCTCAGGCGGCAGGTGGTTTTTGGGGGTGGGAAGAATGTTACTATTACGGATTAACCCTATTGGGCGATCCAACATTGAGAATACAGGAAAAATCAAGCTCGCGGATGATACAATATGATAACGAGTGGGGAGGCTCCAGCGTCTGCCTTCCGAACGATAACGGCATGGATCTCTTCAACACCCGATTCACCGCTGATGAGTCTTGCTCGCTGTCAGCAGTCTTGATGCTGGCTAATCCATGGAGCGGAGCACCGACCTGTCGAGTTTACATCTGGAACAGTGATGGGACGTTTCCGACAGCCAAAATAGATTCAATTGATGTCCAGTTGGATCCCGCCAACATAGGCCGCTGGACCTGGGTTGATGTGTCCGAACTGGGACTGCAGTTTTCCGAAGGCGAGGATTTCCACGTAGGATTCACGGCTGTAAACCTGCAACCGGGGGCCCGTGTGGATTTGCACGCCGGTGTGAGGGTGGACAGTCTGCCTATGCGCAGCAGCCTGATGTACAACGGTGAGTGGATTCTCTTCGACGACCTGGATCCCGAAGGCCACAATTTCGACATCCGGGTTGTAGTCATCCAGGAGCCCGAGCCTGTGGTCGAAATCACGACCCTGACGATTCCTCACGCCAGCCTGGAAAAGTACTATGACCAGACTTTAGAGGTTGTGGGCGGAACCCCGCCTTACTTCTGGGATCTGACTGTTGGACACTTGCCGGACGGCATTATGCTCGATGGCCCAACAGGCGTTATCTCCGGTCAGCCGACGAGCGTAGATACAGCTCATTTCACGGTTCGGGTTACCGACAGCAGTAACCCGCCGCTAACAGATATCCAGCACCTCACGCTTGTTGCCATCTGTGCTGGCAATGTTGAAGATGAAAACGGTTCAGTTCTTCCGAAAGATTTCGTTCTGCGACAAAACCACCCCAATCCGTTTAATCCGATCACCACTATCAAGTATGCTCTGCCAGGGGATTCCCACGTTAGGCTGGAGATCTATAACATCCTCGGGCAGAAGATGGCAACCCTGGTCGATGGTCCTCAGAAAGCCGGATACAAGACCATCAGGTGGGACGCTAACTCCTTCTCCAGCGGCATCTACTTCTACCGGTTCCAGGCAGGTGATTTCGTGCAAACGAGGAAGATGGTGGTGCTGAAGTAGGCTGGCATTAAGCACCCAAAGTCTGAGAAGGGAGGAGAGAATGGGCCCCTCCCTTTCTAGTTTGGGTCCTACGCAGGGAGATGGCGTAGGGTTAGATTGGTCCCAGAACTTGCTTGACGGTCGGGTCTAAGGTGGGTATATTGGCGTGGAAATGAGATATAAGTCCCGATCATAGAATCTGGCGTTACTGCAAAATTCGGTGAGGGGATGTTGTAGCGAGTTGATGGTGAACCACTCCCTTTGCGATCTATCTTTTGGAGGATGGATAAGATATCCGGACGATGCAGGACGTTTTGAGGCACGTTGACCTAAGAACAACCATGATCTACACCCATGTCCTCAACCGTGGCTGCGGGCGTTCGCATTCCGGTGGGCGGGCTTTGAGGTAACCCATGGAGGGAGGTTGCTATGCCGATCCGCATAAAATGCGGCGATAACCAGCGAAATAGAACGCAACTGAAGGAAAATAAGTGGTTAACACGACTTTGACAAGCGATCCAAAGACACGTCATATGGGCAGGCAACCAAAACTCCGCATCTTACGCGGACCAGTCTAATTATTGTCATATGTCATGTGTTGTTACAATGACAGACGTCCAAATAAAAATGCAACTTCCCATGTTTTATTCTGTATCTAATGTGTGCATGAACTAAGATAATTGGGAGGTTCTTGCCATGCTATTTAGCACCGAGAAAAAAACCGTCTTCCTAACAGTCATTTTATCACTCGTAATTTCAGGGTTTGGATCTGCTCAGGGCAAAGTCACTGATTTGAAGTTTGGACAGCCTTCTGCTTCGGACTCGGATGTATCAAAGACACTGCAAAGCTTGACAAAAGTAAGAGACATAAGCGAGACATATTCTACAGGAGGACTTTATCTAATCACTCACTTTGGCGATCGTGAGGGACTGTTTAAAAGAGAAAACCAAGAAGCAATTGACAATCCTATGATAAATCAAACCTGGCGCTATTGCAGCTTATTCTCTACAACCGCCA
>DAOUET010000158.1:0-190872 GCA_034430155.1 Anaerolineales bacterium | reverse complement strand
GTGAATGTTCCTGCGATGACAGCGAGATAATTTATGGAACAAACAAATTCTGACTTTTGGAAAAGCAACCGTTTTATCGTGACTGGCGGTTCAGGCTTTCTAGGTTCGTTCGTCATTGATGGATTGAAGAAGCGCGGTGCGCCCAATATCATCATTCCCCACCTGAAGGATTACGATCTGCGCGACATTAACGCAATTCGACGTTTGTTCATCGACGTCGCCAGATACCAAGGTGATAAGCTGGCGGACACAATCGTGATTCACCTGGCTGCCCTGGCAGGAGGAATCGGAGCCAACCTGGCTCGACCAGCTGAATTCTTTTATGACAACTTGATGATGGGCGTGCCGCTGATGCACGAGGCTTGGAAAAATGGCGTGGGGAAATTCGTAGCTATCGGTACGATATGCGCTTACCCCAAATTCACCCCGCTGCCATTTAGAGAAGAGGATTTGTGGAACGGGTACCCCGAGGAGACCAATGCGCCCTATGGGCTCGCAAAGAAAATGTTACTGGTCCAAGCTCAGGCTTACCGGAATCAATACGGGATGAACGCCATCTATCTCTTACCGGTCAATTTGTATGGTCCAAGGGATAACTTCAACCTGGAAACATCGCATGTGATCCCGGCATTAATCCGAAAGTTCCTGGAAGCGCAGGAACGTGGAGACCAGCAGGTCATCGTTTGGGGAGACGGTTCGCCTACCCGAGAATTCCTGTATGTAGAGGATGCAGCAGAGGGCATCTTGCTGGCTGCAGAAAGATATAACGGCAGTGAACCTGTCAACCTTGGATCTTCCAAGGAAATCAGTATCAAAGACCTGGCTGAATTAATCGCCCGGTTGACCGGGTTTGAGGGAGAGTTGATTTGGGACACCAGCAAGCCCAACGGACAACCCAGGCGGGCGTTAGATACCAGGCGAGCAGAAAAAAACTTTGGCTTTAAGGCTAAGATGCCATTTGAAGAGGGTCTACGCCGCACGGTTACGTGGTACCGGGAAAACCGGCGAACTTTATAGAGAGCCTTGCAGGGTGTAGTTATTTTAGAAATTACAGGATTATTCTAATCTTATGACCGAAACTTCTATCGCAGCGGGATCTCAACACGAAGATGTTATTATCCTACGGCCATCCCGAGGCTGGGGATCCCTCAACCTGCGAGATTTGTGGGTATATCGGGAATTAATCTATTTCCTGACCTGGCGAGACCTCAAAGTACGCTACAAGCAAACCTTATTGGGAGCAGCCTGGGCTATCCTGCAACCTTTTCTATCCATGGTGGTATTCAGCGTCTTTTTTGGCGGTCTTTTGAGAGTATCCTCTGGGAATATTCCTTACCCGATCTTCTCATATACCGCATTGCTGCCTTGGGGATTGTTTTCAAAAGCGTTGACGGATGCCGGTCGCTCTTTAGTGATTAACCGTAACGTAATCACCAAAGTATATTTTCCACGACTGATCGTTCCTCTTTCTTCGGTGTTAGGAGGTCTGGTCGATTTCTTGATCGCTTTCATTGTGTTGATAGGGATGATGTGGTATTTCAAGATGGTTCCGACGACTGCCTTGTGGACTCTACCCTTCTTTTTGCTATTAACCCTGGCTACGGCCTTGGGAGTAGGATTGTGGCTTTCGGCACTCAATGTAATTTATCGGGATGTCGGTTATGTGCTACCTTTTCTGACCCAATTTTGGTTTTACCTTACCCCGGTCGTTTACTCATCCAGTGAAGTGCCAGAGAAATGGCGTATCATCTACGCCCTCAATCCAATGGTTGGGGTTGTTGAAGGTTTCCGGTGGGCCTTGCTGCCGGGAGGTAACCCGCCTGGACCAATGGTGGCGGTTTCTGCCGCCATTGCAGTGGCTTTACTGATCAGTGGGACGATTTATTTTCGCCGGATGGAACGAACTTTTGCAGATATGGTGTGAAGCAGGCTTAAAGTCTCAAAATCAAACGTTTTCATTCTTCGACTGGTTTAAGGTCAGTTGATGGTATCTCACCTATGAAGTTGCTGTTTAATGAATGATCTAGCGATACGTGTCGAAAACCTGGGCAAACAATACCAGATTGGCATACCTCAAGAGCGTTACCGCACCCTGCGCGACAGCCTGGTTGATTTCGCCAGCGCACCAGTAAGAGCGTTACGCTCAGGACGACGAGGTGTGCCGGATAAGAATTTCGATAGGACCATATGGGCCTTACGAGAGGTCTCGTTTGAGGTGAAACGCGGGCAAGTTTTAGGCGTTATCGGGCGCAACGGGGCTGGCAAGAGCACTTTGCTGAAGATATTGTCACGTGTGACTGAGCCCAGCGAGGGTTATGCAGAAATCCATGGACGAGTAGGGTCATTATTAGAGGTGGGCACCGGCTTCCACCCAGAGTTAACCGGACGAGAAAATATTTCCCTGAACGGGGCAATTCTAGGAATGAAGCGAGTTGAGATTGACCGCAAGTTCGACGAAATCGTGGCTTTTGCGGAAGTCGAGAAATTTATCGATACACCGGTCAAGCGCTATTCGAGTGGCATGTACCTGCGGCTGGCGTTTGCTGTGGCAGCTCATCTTGAACCGGAAATCCTGGTGGTGGATGAAGTCCTGGCTGTCGGAGACGCTGAATTCCAGCGCAAATGTCTGGGTAAGATGAGTGCTGTAGCCCAGGAGGGCCGAACTGTGCTGTTTGTGAGCCACAACATGTCGGCGATCTTGCGCTTGACAGAGGAGACGCTCTTGCTGGATAAAGGCCGACTGATTTTACGGGCAGCCACTCCCCAGGCTGTGGATCATTATATGGATTCCGGTTATTCTCGTAGGGGAGAACGCTCCTGGAATATCGATGAAATCCCTGAGGAGGCCGCGCCTTTCAGGCCGATAGCCATGCGAGTATGCGATGAATCTAACCGCGTAATAGATACTGCGCGTTCAACCGAATCTCTAACCATAACAATCGAGTACGCTCTGGATGCCCCCATAACCGGCTTACGAGTAGGAATTTACCTGCTGACTACCCGAGGAGAATTCGTCTTCACCTCCTTTGATACCGACACCACTCAGAAATTCGAACAATTCGGCATGCGACCGGCCGGTCACTACATTAGCAGGTGTGTGATCCCCGGTGATTTGCTGAATGAAGGGCGCTATGTCTTGGGTTTAAACGCCAGCGCTTTTCGAGTCAAGCGCTATTTTCACGAAGAACAAGCCCTCTCCTTTAATGTGGATGGGGTTGGCGCGCCTGGGATGCACTGGTCCGAACCACGCCTGGGTCCCGTGAGACCACGCTTGGATTGGCAGATCGAGTGTTCTTGAGTAATCAGGCTAAATTACCGATGAGATCAAAGAGGTTCCCCCTGAAACCTGCCCTAAAAGAGATGTTTGGCGAACTACCTCTTTCAGCGGAGGTGTACTGGCACCTGCTGCAGTCGGGAAAACCTCTTAACAAGAGCTTCACCTTGCAGCAGCTGGAGGGATGGTTGCCGGAATGGCACCAACAGGTGGCGCAAGCTGCGCAAGAGGCCCAACCCGGGAAGAAGATCTTGATTTTCAGCGCATTGCATTATTGGATCTCACATGCCACCCTGTTGGGAATGGCGCTGGCCGGGTTGGGGCATGAGGTGACTTTAGCTTATTTGCCATTCGGAAAGTGGCAAAAATCGATCAAGCGCTTCGATTTACGCCGGCAAAACCTTTATACGGATGGTGTGCTGCGGAAAGCGGCGCCATTCGTGAGGGCAATCTCCTTTCTCGATCAGGTGCTAACCAAAGATGCCCTTCCGTTGGAGTTAGAAAGAGCGGTGGAAGAGGTCTCCTTGCGAGACACCCAATATACCTTGCAGGTTGAGAACGTGTCGATCGAAAGCGATTTATATCGCTTGAGGTTGGACCGTAATACTCAGGCTGCCCGAGCTGCCTTTGCCTGGATGCAAGCCAATCACCCGCAGGTGGTAATAATTCCAAACGGAACCATTATGGAGTTTGGGTCGGTTTACCGGGTGGGGCGTTTTTTACAGATTCCAGCGGTTACCTACGAATTCGGGGAACAGCACGGTTGCATATGGTTGGCGCAAAACGCGGAAGTGATGCGCCAGCAAACTAATGATCTTTGGGAGGCGCGTGGTGGCCAGGAATTAACGACCGGGCAGTTAGACCAAGTGCGAGCTTTATTCACAGCTCGCCAAAGAGGAAACCTATGGGAGAACTTCGCGCGTCGCTGGCAGGGGGTACCCAGCCAGGGAGGTCTGGAAGCTCGTCTTGCACTGGGTTTAGACCAGCGACCAATTGTGCTATTAGCGACTAACGTCATCGGCGATAGCCTGACGCTTGGCAGACAGGTCTTTAGCGACAGTATGACGGAGTGGCTGGAACGTACGATGCGATACTTGGCCGCCCATCCGGAAGTTCAAGTGGTGGTGCGCATTCATCCTGGCGAATTGGTCACGAAAGGCTCCTCTATCGCTGAGGTTGTACGGCAGGCGCTCCCCAATCTGCCTGAGAATATCCACGTGGTGCCTGCGGATGCGAAGGTTAACACCTATGACATCATCGAGATTGCCGACGTTGGGCTGGTTTATACAACCACGGTGGGCCTGGAAATGGCGACGAGCGGTCTGCCAACCGTGGTCGTTGGGCAGACCCATTACCGGGGAAAGGGATTTAGCCTTGACCCCGATTCATGGCAAGCTTATTTTGAGCTATTGGACCAACTACTCGCCCAACCTGAGCGGTATCGCTTATCAGGTGAGCAGGTACGAAGCGCCTGGGAATACGCTTATCGTTTTTTCTTTGAATATCCTCACCCTTTTCCGTGGCATCTGGTGCATATGTGGGAGGATATCAAGGAATGGTCGATGAAGAAGGTCTTGAGCAGCGAAGGTCAGAATAATTTTGGTAAGACGTTCCGCTACCTGAGCGGCGAGCAGATAGATTGGACGAGCATTGCTTGAAATCGAGTCCAGTGATCAAAACGCAAGCATGAATCAGACGGTAGAAACTACAAGGTTGGAGATGTCTTTGGAAACGGATATAAAGCAGCAGGTACGTGAATTTTACGATCAAATTGGCTGGCAGGAGGTTGGCGAGGGCGTTTATCAAAACGCGCGTTATGAAGACCTTCGCCCTGTTTCGCGGGAATATATCCGAGGATGCCACATGCGGGTCGCCCGTCATCTAAAACCTTCCGGACAATATCTGCTCGACGCTGGCTCAGGTCCCATCCAATACCCCGAATACCTGATCTATTCACAAGGGTATGTGGCCAGGGTCTGTGCGGATATTTCAATTGTCGCACTTCAGGAGGCGCGCCAGCGAATTGGTGAGCGAGTAGTGGGAGGTCATGGACTTTTTGTAGTTGCGGATGTGGCCAATTTGCCCTTCGAACCAGAAGCTTTTGATGGTGTGGTCGCCCTGCACACCCTGCACCACCTTCCGAATGGCGAACAGGCACAAGCCTACCACGAGTTATACAGAGTGCTGGCTGACGATAGCGCCGCGGTGATTGTTAACGGCTGGGACTCGCCACCCCTAATGCGGTTGGTTGCCAAACCTCTGAATTGGGTTAAACGCTTGCGAATATGGCGGAGGCGGTTGTTGGGAGCTCCTGGGCGTGGCGATAACCCCAGGATGGCTGGGAAGAATCCCGGGGAGAAAGCGTTAAAAAGCACTTTCGTGAGTAAGAACAACGCCGAGTGGTTAAAGCGTGAAATCGGTTCTAGGATGTCGTTAGAAGTCCTGGTCTGGCGAAGCGTGAGCGTGCGTTTTTTGAGACTGATGATCCATCCGCGATTGGGCGGTCGATTCTGGTTGCGCTTGCTGTTTTGGCTGGAAGAGCGTTTTCCTCGCTTCTTCGGGGAGAATGGCCAATATCCATTGATCTTGATCCAAAAACCATCCAAAGAACGTAGCCATGCTTAGCCATCAGGAGAGAAGGCAGCTCGCCCAAGACTTATGCAGGCGTATGTTGTCAAGGTACCCGGGGCAGATAATCTTGGGTGGTGTGTATGGTTCCACTGCAATGAACACAGATACCCCCTGGTCGGACCTTGAAATGTGGTTTATCGTTGAAGAGGATTGTCCCGCTACAAGCCAACACTTGATATTCCGGGACACAGCTGTGGGTTATCGGGTCTACCAAAGGCTTGAGATCGAGGAAATAGTATTGCAACCCTCCCTCAAATGGCCGTTCCATATGGGTGTTCTGGAGATACTCGAAGTCCTTTATGGTGATGGCGCTCTAATCCAAAGGTTAATGGAGGTTGGCAAATCCGTACCCGTCGAGAAATTCCGGGTAGCGTTAGAAAGCGGGCTGCCAGATCTGGTGGTTGAATCATACGGACGAATTCGATCCTGCCAACTACGTGATAACTGGAGGGATGCATCAGTGACTGTCTTTGAAGTTTTGAGTGAGATGCTGGTGGCGCTTTGTCTGCTCAACCAGAGCTGGGTCAGGTACGATTATTATCAAGGATTAGTAGATTCCTTTAAGTTTCCGAAATTGCCGGAAGGTTACAGTGAAACCGTACAGCATCTATACAAAGCGGATGATTTTGATACAATTGTGCCCCTGGCAGGTAAACTCGTTGCGAATTTCTGGCGTTTATTGGATGAAAACGGTATAAAGGTCAATAATTTTCAATTCATAGAAGAGATACCTTTGTAACAGGCATGGTTTTTTAATGATGAACACGGAGAAATTAATGAATTGGTCTGATAAAGTTGTCCTGGTAACCGGCGGCACGGGCTCATTTGGGAAAAAAATTATTGAAATTTTGCTGGAAGAGTACCGGCCTGCCAAGGTGATCGTATTCAGCCGGGATGAGCTCAAACAGCATGAGATGCGTGTTAGCGGATTCGACCATGTGAACCTGCGCTATTTCATCGGGGATGTGCGCGACTTACAACGCTTGCGGCGTGCCATGCATGGCGTGGATATCGTTGTGCACGCGGCTGCTCTTAAACAAGTGCCTGCCTGCGAGTACAACCCCATGGAGGCTGTCAAGACCAACATACTGGGAAGTAGTAATGTTATCGAAGCTGCCCTGGATAGCGAAATTAAGAAGGTGGTGGCTTTGAGTTCGGATAAGGCTGTCAATCCGGTGAATCTCTACGGTGCTACAAAATTGGTGGCGGAAAAGTTATTTGTGCAGAGCAATGCATATGCCGGCGGTTTGGCGACCCGTTTTAGCTGCGTTCGTTACGGAAATGTGGTCGGAAGCCGTGGCAGTGTTATTCCCATGTTTATCAAACAACGGCAGAGTGGGAAGCTGACTATCACGGATGACCGTATGACTCGATTCTGGTTAAGTCTGGAACAAGGCGTTCGCTTTGTGATCCGCTGTATCGAGCAGATGCAGGGAGGGGAAGTATTTGTTCCCAAGATACCCAGCATGAGAATCGCAGATCTGGCGAAGGCAATCGCCCCACAGGCTAATCTCGAAGTGATCGGCATCCGACCAGGTGAAAAGCTGCACGAGGTTTTGATCCACGAGGACGAAGCCCGTTCAACGGTGGAGATGGATGATATGTTTGTAGTGCAGCCGATCGCGGCTCTGTGGTTTGGTCATGACTGGCAGTCAAAAGGAGAGAAGCTACCCGATGGATTCCGGTATGCCAGTGATACCAATCCCAAGTGGTTGTCTATCGATCAAATCCGTACAATAGTGGCCCCGTTTGAGGTAGAACATTTACAGGATGTTTCAATCTAATGTTGTATGCCCATATTGGATTAAGCGTTTGGATTGGCTTGAGATGGTGGAATTGAACGCACTGATGATAGGCTAGACTGGACGAGAAGAATGCGCATTCTCGTCACCGGAGCCAGCGGGTTATTGGGGCTCAACCTGGCCTTAGAAACGGCTAAAGAGCACGCTGTCTTTGGGACGGTAAACCAACATGCGGTAAACACCAGGGCATTCACGGTTATTCAGAGCGACTTATTGGCCCCAGGTGCAGTGGAGCGTTTACTGGAGCAAACCCAACCTGATTGGGTGATCCACTGCGCAGCACTGGCAGATCTGGATGCCTGCGAGGCCAATCCAGCCCTGGCGAGACAGTTGAATACGGAATTACCTGAAAAACTGGCGACTTATGTCGACAGGGGCGGAGCGCGCCTGTTGCACGTATCAACCGATGCCGTTTTTGATGGGCGACAGGGCAGCTATCGTGAGGAAGATGAACCTAATCCGTTGAGCGTTTATGCCCGCACAAAGCTGGAGGGTGAAAGAGCGGTGGCTGAAGCGAACCCGGCAGCTGTCATCGCTCGAGTTAACCTATTCGGCTGGAGTATGTATGGAAAACGCAGTCTGGGTGAATTCTTCTTCTACAACCTGAAGGCCGGCAAAGAGGTCATGGGTTTTACAGACGTATATTTCTGCCCATTGTTAGTAAATCATCTGGCTGGGATCATGGTCAAGATAATGGAGGCGGGGCTGAGGGGACTTTATCACGTGGTTTGCAGTGAATGCCTGAGTAAATATGATTTTGCCGTAGCGCTGGCGCGCACCTTTGAATTGGATGAAAACCTAATCAGGCCTACCTTGGTAGATCAGGGAGGGTTAAAAGCGGCTCGCTCGTCTAACCTTAACCTAAAGGCGGATAAGCTGACCCAAGCCCTTGGAGAGCCTCTTCCAGATTTACCCACAGGGCTGCAGCACTTTTATACACTTTATCAACAGGGTTATCCACAACGCATCCGGCAGATGAGCGAGGCTTGACCCCGACAGATACCATAATCGAACCGGACAGAATGAGATAGGAGCAAAAAGATGGAGTTCTCAATCGGTAATCACATGGTAGGTGAAAACCATGCCACTTATTTCATTGCAGACATTTCGGCGAATCATGATGGGGACCTGGAGCGCGCCAAAAAACTTATCCAGCTGGCAAAAAAAGCTGGTGCAGACGCGGCCAAGTTCCAAAACTTCCGAGCACCAGAGATTGTCTCCGATTACGGGTTCAAAAGCATGGGGTCGCAGGTCTCCCACCAGGCTACCTGGAAAAAATCCGTTTTCGAGGTTTACCAGCAGGCCTCAATACCCTTTGAATGGACCCCGATCCTGAAAGAAGCTTGTGATGAAGCCGGCATCGATTATTTTTCATCTCCCTATGACTTCGAGGCGATCGACATGTTAGATCCCTACGTACCAGCTTTTAAAGTCGGGTCTGGTGAAATTACCTGGCTGGAAGCCCTGGAGCGGATGGCACGGAAAGGCAAACCCGTTATCCTGGCTACCGGCGCGTCAGACATCGGCGCAGTACAACGGGCGGTCCACACGATCTTGGCGATCAACCCAAAGCTGGTATTGATGCAGTGCAACACAAACTACACTGCCAGGTTGGAGAACTTCGATTTCATAAACCTGCGAGTGTTGAATACCTACCGGATGATGTTTCCGACCGTGATCTTAGGGCTCTCTGATCATACACCCCAGCACGCCACCGTACTGGGAGCGGTAACCTTAGGCGCCCGCGTGATTGAAAAACATTTCACCGACGATAATAACCGGGTCGGTCCTGATCATCCTTTCTCGATGACGCCAGATACATGGCGACAGATGGTCGACCGTACCCGAGAATTGGAGCGGGCTTTGGGTTCAGCGGATAAATTTGTGGCGGAAAATGAACAGGAAACTGTGATAGTCCAGCGCCGTTGCCTGCGAGCCGGGCGTGATATTCAGGCTGGAGAAAAATTCACCCGGGATATGATTGCCGTGCTAAGACCAGCTACGATTGGCACCATCCAGCCATATGAAATTGAGACAGTAATCGGTTCGGTCGCCCTGATAGATATTCCTGCAGGTAAAGCGTTGCGCTGGATAGACCTGGGATCTTAGACACGATTTGTTGAGTTCAAAAAAGCATAGGTCCTAGCGAATATCGATCTTATTAATGCGCGTGCTTTACTTTTCCCGAAATTACAATACCCACGACCAGCGTTTTCTCAGAGCTCTAGCCAATACCGAACACCAGATTTCATATATGGGTTTAGAACCTGGCAGACAGCAGCTGGATGATCGTGCGCTACCCGCCGAGGTTGAGCAAATCCGCTGGGCTGGCGGTCGCACACAGGTGAGTATTTGGGATGCTGGAAAGTTATTGGGGGACTTAAAAAGGGTGATACGGGAAGCAAAGCCAGATTTAATCCAGGCTGGACCGTTGCAGACTACCGCTTTCCTGGTGGCGCTGACAGGTTACCAACCATTGGTGAGCATGTCTTGGGGGTACGATCTTTTGCAGGATGCCAACCGCAATGCTCTTTGGAGGTGGGCTACGAAATATACTTTGAGGCACAGCGCGGTGATGGTAGGCGATTGTAAAACCATCCGCCAGAAAGCGATATCTTTTGGTATGCCGGATGAACGCATCATCACTTTTCCATGGGGGGTGGACTTAGGACTGTTTAAACCATCCAAGGATGAATCCGAAGATGAAGGGGAGGTTAGAGGGTACGAAGCAGGTGAGGGGCGATTGCGGTCTCGTCTCGGTTGGGGTGAGGAGGTTTTTGTATTACTTTCAACACGGGCGTGGGAGTCGCTCTACGGGGTGGAGGTCCTGGCCCGCGCCTTTGTCAAAGTGGCTGGGGAGCGCCCGCAACTGCGTTTGTTGATGCTGGGGGATGGTTCCCAGGCGGAGATGTTAGGGGAGATATTCCGGCAAGGGGGCGTTCTCGATCTGGTTCATTATGCCGGGCAGGTGGGCCAGGTTGACCTGCCAGATTTTTACCGGGCAGCTGATTTATATATCAGCGCTTCTCACAGCGATGGAACTTCTATATCATTACTTGAGGCAATGGCTTGTGGACGGCCTGTATTGGTTTCAGATATTCCGGGCAATCGCGAATGGGTGGTACCCGGCAAGCAGGGCTGGTGGTTTCGAGATGGGGATGTCGAATCTCTGGCAGAAGCGATTTCCACGGCGGTTGATGAGCGCCAGAGGCTCCCCGAGATGGGAGAGGCTGCCTATCAACTCGCTCAACAGCGCGCCGATTGGAAGAGAAATTTCCCGGTATTACTAGAGGCTTTTGAGCTGGCACGCGGTTATGTTTAATGGCAACCTAAAGGAAGAAGAAACATTGTTCCTGGGCGAGAAGCACATATGAAGCAAGTTAAGAAGAAGGACACAGGTGGTACCGTTGCGATCATTCAAGCCAGAATGGGCTCCAGCCGGTTGCCAGGAAAGGTTTTACTCGACGTGGCAGGAGAACCTATGCTGGTGCGCGTCGTCGAGCGTACGCAAATGGCAAAATCTCTTGATAAGGTAGTGGTGGCGACGACCAACGATCCTTCGGATGACTGGATTGTGGATCTTTGTGATGAGCGGGGATATGCATTTTTCCGGGGCAGCGAATATGACGTACTCGATCGTTATTACCAGGCTGCCAGGGTTTATCAGGCAGGTGTGATCGTGCGGATCACGGCGGATTGTCCGTTAATCGATCCGGCTGTGATTGACCTGACGGTCGGGCAATTTTTCGAAAACGGTGTGGATTTCGCTGCCAATCGTTTGCCACCTCCATGGACACGCAGCTACCCGATTGGGTTGGACACAGAAGTATGCTCCATGGATGCGCTAGAACGCGCTTGGCGTGAAGCTGACTTACCCCGCCACCGAGAACATGTGATGCCTTATCTCTACGAGCAAGAGGGGCGTTTTCAAGTTTTGAAAGTGGACCACGAATCCGATTATGGCACCTTGCGCTGGACGGTTGACACCCAGGAGGATTTGGCGCTGGTGCGCAAGATATTCGAGCATTTTGGAGGGCGTAATACATTTTCCTGGTTGGAGGTAGTTGATTTATTCAAGGACTCTCCCGATTTGGCGGAAATCAACGCAGGCGTTCAGCATAAAAGCGTCTATGACCTGGATGATCGCCAATAAAAGTAGGTGGTTCGGCTCAGTGAGCGGGAATTGAAGGAAGAATTTTTATGGCTTTCCTGACCATCTTCACTGCCCCAAAACCTTTCACAGAATCACACATTGAAACAATTCAGCGGAACGCGATCCAGTCATGGCTACACCTGGGGGACGAGGTAGATGTGTTATTAATCGGTGATGAGCCTGGCATGAAGGAAGTGGCAGGAGAATTTAGCGTGAGTCACCTGCCGCATGTCAGACGGAATGATCTGGGTACACCGTTGGTGAGCTCGATATTTGAACTAGCACGCCAGGCCAGCCAAGCGCCGTTGTTGGCATACCTGAACGCGGATATCCTGGTGATGCCTGATTTCCTGGAGGCAGCTCGCCAGGTGAGGTCTCAAGCCCGGAACTTCCTTATCATCGGACAGCGCTGGGATCTGGATGTGCGCCAGGAATTGGACTTCTGCCAGGGATGGGATGAAAAACTTCGAAGTGAGGTCCAGATCCGAGGTAAACTGCACCCTCCTGCCGGGAGCGATTACTTCATCTTTCCGCGCCATCTTTCCATGGACATGCCGGATTTCGCAATTGGCCGTGCTGGTTGGGATAACTGGGTGATCTATCGTGCACGTCAATCCAATTGGGAGGTAATATCAGCCACGCAAACCTTGATGGTGGTACACCAAAATCACGATTACAGCCACTTGCCTGGTGGGCAGGCGCATTATGATTTGGAAGAATCTCGTAGAAATGCAGCGCTGGGTGGGGGATTGGCGAATATGTACACGGTAATGGAAGCCAACAAAATCCTGGTAGACGGAAAGATCCGTAATGCCAACCCAAGCTTGGTGCGTTTATTACGTAGAGTAGAGCTATGGATGGCGGTTAATGAACCCAGGGGGATGCGCTGGTTTATTTTGAGACGCGTGAAACGCCTGCGGCGTAAGTTGGTTGGCTCCTCGGGCAATGAACCATTCTTGAGCATATAGCGATCTCATGCGTGTCGGTCAGAATCCAGCAAAATCGATAGATCGAGTGGCACAAGCCAAGCGGGTGACCGTGGCGGTGGTTAGCTACACCCCTTTTCTGGGCGGGTACTACAGCCAAGGCCTGGAAGTGTTGAAAGTTTGTCTAAAGAGCATCTGGGATAATACCGAACAACCCTATGACCTGCTTGTTTTTGATAACGCCAGCTGCCTCGAGGTGCGCGCTTATCTTATAGAAAAACGGGATGAGGAACTGATCCAATACCTGATCCTGTCTGATAAGAATGTGGGTAAGGGAGCAGCCTGGAACTTTATCTTTGGAGCTGCGCCAGGAGAATATCTGGCATATGCTGACAGTGATGTTTTTTTCTATCCAGGATGGCTCTCGGCACTCATGCAGGTGATGGAAACTTTTCCAGAGGCTGGCATGGTAACGGGAATGCCACTGCTGAACCCGGAAGAGTTCTCAACCAATACAGTGCGGTGGGCGCAACAAAAACCTGAAGTACGAATAGAACGTGGCCAACTCTTATCTTGGGAAGATTACTGGCACCACGCAGGCACGTTGGGGGTCGAGGAAGGCAAGGCGCGTGAATTTTACGAACGACATGAGGCGATCTGCCTCAATTATCGGGGCCAAAAATATTTTGTGGGTGCGGGTCATTTCCAATTTCTTGCCCGGCGGGAAGTCCTATTGAAAGTATTACCGGTACCCTCAGAACGCCCGATGGGTCAAATGCGAAATCTCGATATCGCCATAAACAAGATGGGCTACCTGCGTTTGTGTACTTCGCAGTGGTGGTTGGAACATATGGGTAACACGCCTCCTAAGATTCTGAAAGATACTAGCGACCTGCAGAAAGCCGCCAGACCGGCGCTTTCCCATGGAAAAGGCGGCGTTTGGCGCTGGAAACCGCTGCGAAATTTATTAATTCGCATGTATAACAAATCGTTCGACATCCTGTATCGTAATTAATAAGCGATTCCCGGAAATGAATCTACAGATGAGACCCTGAGTGGTTCCCCCGGGCTCTTTTCAGGTTTTTCCCGCAATAACGGCAATCGCGGGGCCTATAACCCCCAGATGGAGGATCGTCCGAGCTGCAAAGCTACTGGCGATAGGAGTGTGAATGACATCCAAGCGGGTCTTTATCAGCGCTGATCATGGCCTGGCAATTGTATATTTTCTTCAGAGCGACCTGGTTCCTGCATTGCTGGACGCTGGTGTGGAAGTGGTTTTACTCACCGATGATGGACTGAAGCCACGGATTGAAGAGACATTTGGGCGATCCGGTTTGATCGTGGATACTTTGCGCCTAAAACAAGCCCGCTCTTATTTTAATTATGAACATAGCTCTGTTCAGTGGTGGTTAGATTTCCTGCGCAGGGCAGGAGCTTCGAACAAGATTAACCTGGAAGCAGTTGATAGTTACCTGCACCAGGTAGAAAGCGAAGCCCATCCTCGCCGAAAGATGTTATTCCCCCTGATGAAGGTGGTCGTAGCCGTGATGAGACGATCTCTGACTGCCCGGCAGGAACTGGCACAGTTCCAGAAACGGTTCAACCCTAAATTGTATGCTGATTTATTCGAACGCTACCGGCCAGATTTAGTGATTGCCAGCACGCCGGGGTGGCGATACGACCGGTATCTATTGAGAGAAGCAGCTGCCAGAGGGGTGCCCAGCGCGGCTGCAATTGTAGGGTGGGACAATACAAGCAGCTATAGCTTGCCGGGCGCCGAGGTCGATTGGGTTACATGTTGGTCGGAGATTCAAAAGGAGGAGCTGGTTTTAGGCTCGGATTGGTCACCACAAAGCGTGAACATTGCAGGCATCCCATCTTACGATGGTTACTTCCGGCGGGAATGGTTACTGCCCCGAGATGAATATTTCCGCCTGCATGGGTTAGATCAGGGGCGTAAGTTGATCTCTTACGCCTGTAGTTTTATAAGCTTCTCGCCCAATATTCAGAATGTGGAAGCCCTGGCTCGGTTGGTCTCTGCGGAAAAGCTGGAAGCTCCAGCCCAGCTTTTAGTCCGGCTTCACCCCAATCATTTCTTGGATGTGCCCCGTTTTATCAAAGAGCGCGAACAAATCCGCCAGATGGCGCAGGACCTGCCTTTGGTACATGTGGTGGAACCGGTGCCTCTGGGCGGCGAGCTGGGCTATTATTCCGGGGAAGATATGCCTGAAAAGTCGTCGATGATGGCTTATTCGGATGTATTCACAACGGTGTACTCTACAATGGTGGTGGAAGCGGCGGTTCACACCCGACCGGTGGTGAGTGTATGCATTGATTCGTCGGAAGGGTGGCCGGGTAAATATACGTTACCGTTATCGAAAATAGGTAACTGGCCGACTCATTCTCGTTTCAGGCTATCCGGCGCCGGTAGGGAAGTGCTAGATGAGACCCAGCTACGCCAGGCGATTGATTATTATCTAGAAAATCCCGAGGCGGAAAGCGAAACACGCCAGGGCTTTGTTGAACGGGAATGTACCTACACAGATGGCAGCGCTGGCAGGCGTACTGCTGGGTTCTTTCTGGAGAAATTGGGTATCGACCATGCTGGCTGATTTGAACAAACGTCTAAACCTGGCTGCGCGGGCGCTGCTCACCGGTCGGGTGTCATCCCAATTACACCCGGACATTCCGATGATCACCTCAGAAGATCTGCTCGAAGTGAAGGAATTTTTCCCGATGGAGAAGTTCTTCATTTTTGGGCACGCTCGCTCAGGCACAACACTGCTGGTCCGCTTGATACGGCAACACCCGCAAGTACATTGTAATTACCAGGCGCATTTCTTCACGCGACCTCCTCTATTGCAGTCCCTGGTAGCGGATGCCGATGTAAGAGCATGGCTGTCCCGGCGTAGCAACCGCTGGAACCGCGGGAGAGATCTCTCCCCGGTGGTTTTACGGACGGTGGCTGATTTCATCATGGAACGAGATGCTCGAAAAGAGGGTAAATATATTGTGGGCGACAAAAGCCCCAACAGCTTGCTGAATGGAGACGCTGTGCGGTTAATGCAAAAGATATATCCTGAGGCGCGGTTGATCTATATCGTGCGGGATGGTCGTGATGCCTTGATCTCGCATCGTTTTCAGAACTTCATCGACGCTCCCCAACATCTTTCCAGAGAAGATCTGGAAATCCGGGAGGCGTTTAGCCGGCAGTCGAGCGCCTTTCTAGGGGGACAGCGTTCTCTTTTCAGCGAGAAAGGTTTTCGCCGTGCGGTCGAGGGCTGGATACAGAATGTCCAGGAAACCGACCAGTTGGGAAAGCAGTATTACGGAGAACGTTATGTTGCCTTGCGTTACGAGGATTTACTGAAAGGACCCTGGGATGCGATGAGCAGGTTATGGGTTTTCTTGGGGGCGGACGTTACCCAAAAAGGCTTGCGAGAGGCTTTGGATAAGGAGTTGCAACAGAACCCTGATGCGGATTGGCAAAGACAGAAAGCCGGTGATCTAGTTGAATCTCTGAATAAAGGTAAACAGGGTTCCTGGCGGGATTTGTTTACCGAGAACGACAGGAAGGTATTCAAAGCGATCGGCGGTCAAACCTTGATCACATGGGGATACGAGCAAGATTTAAATTGGTGAACCAGGTAGATTTATAAAGCTAAGACATGCGATTCTTAATTACGGGTTTAGGATCGATTGGGCGCCGCCATTTACGCAATTTGCTGACATTAGGGGAAAGGGATATTTATCTATACCGGACCTACCGGAGCACGTTGCCTGATGAAGAATTGTCAGCTTTCCCGGTTGAAATCGATCTTGAAGCTGCGCTGGCCCATAAACCAGATGCAGTTATTGTGGCGAATCCAACCGCCTTCCACCTCGATGTAGCTATCCCGGCAGCTGAGATGGGCTGCCAGTTATTGCTGGAAAAGCCGCTGTCTAATTCTATGGATGGCGTGAGAGGCTTGCAGGCGGCAGTCTCGCGGGGAGGCGGGCAGGTTTTGGTAGGGTTTCAGTTTCGCTTCCACCCAGGATTGATCCAATTAAAACGCTGGCTTGTGGAAGGTAGGATTGGTCGACCATTATCAACCAGAGCAGTTTATGGCGAATACTTGCCCGAGATGCACCCATGGGAAGATTACCGGCATAGCTACAGCGCCAGGGGAGAGCTAGGCGGAGGTGTGATCCTCACCCTGTGCCACCCCCTGGATTATCTGGGTTGGCTGTTGGGCGAGGTTGAGGCCGTATGGAGTTTCAACGGAAAATTAAACGATTTTGAGATCAAAGTAGAAGACACCGCGGAAATTGGATTGAGATTTCGGAACGGTGTGCTGGGAAGTGTTCACCTGGACTATAACCAGCGTCCGGCTGCGCATGGGCTGGAGATTGTGGGAACAGAGGGTACTTTGCGTTGGGACAACGCCAACGGATCGGCTTCGGTTTACCAGGCGGGATCGAACTTGTCGGGGGATGAAAAAGCAGGAGAGTGGGAGTCTTACCAACTGCCCGATGGCTTTAAGCGCAATGACATGTTTTTAGCTGAAATGCGCCATTTTTTATCCGTAGCGAGGGGAGAAACTAAGCCTATTTGCTCGCTTGCAGACGGGAAGCGTGCGCTTGAATTGGCTTTGGCAGCCCACACCTCGCAAAAAGAGAACAGGCTGGTAAATTTAAATGCTTAGAACCTCTTGGCCTCAAGGTGCCAGCTGGACACGTTCCCATAGGATATTGTCCGAGCCAACCCGCAATGAAAAAGGCAGGTCATCTGGAGCACCACCCACCAGGTAATACCGGTCCAAATAAGGTTGGGCTTCATCTGTGTTCCCCCAGAGCTGGACGACCACATCCGGTTTGAGTTCTCCAAGGGAATAGTCATAATCCCATTTCAAGTGTCCTGGACGGAAATCACTGATGCCAGCTAGAGATAGTTTTCCGTGAACTTTTTCATGGGCGATCTTTACATCGTTCTTACCCAGCAGGTCTATCGCAAAGCGATCTGAAAAATAGGGGATGGCCCCGGCGCTTACCACCGCGACACTGGCCTGAGGGGCTGTTATTTTATCTACTGCCAGAGCAATTTGAATGTATTCTTTGTTGCCCTCTATAAATAACGGTTGACGGAGGAGCGCCCACCTTTCCAGCGATCTGATATTGACCAGATAATTAAAATTGATCATACTGGCCCCGACAAATAGTACTAATCCGAGATTGGTAAATAGGGCAGCCAGGTTTGTAAAGTCCTTGAGTTTGTTCACCAATGTTTCACGGAAGCGATCAGCGGTGAAGACAAATAGGGTGAAATACAGGGGCATCACGATGGAAATATAACGGTTGCTGCCGCCTTTCTGCTCCCAGGCATCTCCGCCAACGTAGACGCTATATGCCAATTGCCCGAGGAAGACAAGCAAAAGCAACAGAATAAAGCGATCCCGCCTAAATACGAGGGCTATAAACGGAAAGAGGAATAAAAGCCAATTCATTTGCAAGATAAATTGAACAAGAACATAAAACCCGTGGGCGATGCGTAAGGTGGATGGATAACCAGTCATTTTCAGGTAATATGTGTTAGGCAGGATATCCCCGTAGTACCACAACCTGAATAGAGACTGGCCCAAGATGAAGATGAATAACAATCCGAAGCCCCAAAGGAGGTTTTGCCTGCGGCGTTCTGGCAGTGCCAGGGATAAGAAGAGCAGGATGACCAGATAGGGAACGGCCATATCGATACGAATAAGCGTACTCACGCCCAACAGAACAAATAGCCAAGGTGAGAAATCCCTTTTACGCAAATTCTCCAGCCCTACCCACAAAGCAGCGGAGACGACCAGGGTGAGAACACTGACCTCCATTCCCTGCAGCCCCCAATTATTGAGCGGGTTATAGAAAGCTGTCAGGATGACCACCAGCAAAGAGATCAATTGACTACCTGTGAGGCTTTCCACGATTTTTTTGACAAAGTATAAATTTGCGATCAGGAAGACAGCACCACTGATCTGGATGAGAACGCTGATCTTGGTAGCTGAAAATGGAAAGAGGTGGAAAATTGCCATGAAAACCACCCATAGAGGATTTGTGTAACCTTCAACCCGCGCTCCTGCGGGATTCCATACCAGGCCATAGCCGTGAGCGAGATTTCTGGCGTATCGCATAGAGATCATGGCATCATCAAACAAGACAAAATATCGTTCCCCGGAGACGATGAAGCTGGTTTGGTAAATGTAGATCCCAGCATATATCGCATAAACTAATATGATTAGAAGAAAGGCGATATTTATTTTCTTGAGAGTTTTCATGCAATTATCCTGGAATGTTTAGACATTCCTGACAGAGAGGGGTGGTGGAGTGGATTATATCAAACCTGACATGGACAAAATCAAGTTGAGGAGATGATATTTACAGGAATGTTAATCGAACAGAAAAGGAACAATGCTATAATCCTACCTTTGTGGGTGACCAAGAATGCAGCTAAATGCTGATCAAAAACCTTACTATATTACGAGTTTTTTTATGCTCAATTACCGGCCAATGAGGGGTTCTTTTCATGGGTCGATAACCAAACTCGAGATACTATCAATTGTTGCAAGGAGATGAACGTCATGACAGAACAACTCCAAGAAGGTGTATTAGTATCTCCTTATGGGGGGAGACTAGTCAATCTCGTGGTAGACAGTGAAGAACGCCAAGAATTATTCGAGCGTTCTGTGCGTTTGCCTTCAATACAAATCTCGCAACGAGCCTTATGCGATTTGGAATTACTAGCGACGGGAGCTTTCTCACCCCTCGACCGCTTCATGGGAAAAGCCGACTACGAACGTGTCCTCACGGAGATGCGTCTTGACGATGGTACCCTGTTTCCTATACCCATCACGCTACCAGTGGTGGAAAGTGAGCTGCCCAAGTATGGTGAGCAAATAACATTGTGCGATGCGCGCAACAACAATATCGCCATCATGCAAATTGAAGAGGTATATCATTGGGACCAGCAACGGGAAGCCCGTTTGGTATTAGGGACGACGGATGCACGCCACCCCCTGATCTCCGAGATGGTCCGCTGGGGTAAAGTATACGTGTCTGGCTCTTTGAAGGTGCTAGATTTACCTCCGTACCACGACTTTGTTGATCTGCGCCTAACTCCGGCTCAAGTGCGGGCTCGATTGGAAGAGATGGGCAATGCGAATGTGGTTGCCTTTCAGACTCGCAACCCCATGCACCGCATTCATGAAGAGTTGACCAAGCGGGCTGCGGAAGAAGTAGACGGCAGTTTATTGATTCATCCGGTGGTAGGTATGACTAAACCGGGGGATGTAGACCATTACACCAGAGTGAGGGTCTATCGAACGCTGGTAGAAAATTATTATGACAGAAAAAAAACACTACTGAGCCTGTTACCATTGGCGATGCGAATGGCGGGTCCGCGCGAAGCTCTTTGGCATGCAATTATTCGTCGAAATTTTGGCGCAAATCACTTCGTTATCGGTCGAGATCATGCCGGTCCAGGTAATGATAGCAGTGGTAATCCCTTCTACGGGCCTTACGAAGCTCAAATGATGTTGACTCAATATGAGGAGGAGATTGGCGTCAAACCCGTAGAATTTAAAGAACTGGTCTATTTAGAAGATTATCAACGCTATGAGGAACTTAGTAAAGTGCCAGAAGATGCCCGGATAGCCTCGATTTCTGGCACTCAGGTGCGAGATGACTACCTGGCGAAAGGTAAATCATTGCCTGAGTGGTTTACACGGGCCGAAACGGGTGAAATCCTGGGGCAGATGTACCCCCCAAGACACAAACAAGGGGTTTGCATTTGGTTCACCGGATTGAGCGGTGCTGGTAAATCAACCACCGCAGAAGTGCTCACCTCGTTATTGTTGGAACGCGGACGGCAAGTTACCTTACTGGATGGTGATGTGGTGCGCACACATCTCTCCAAGGGCTTGGGTTTCAGCCAGGAAGATCGGGATATAAATATATTGAGGATAGGCTTTGTGGCTAGCGAGATTTCCCGCCATGGCGGCACGGTGATCTGTGCGGCGATCAGTCCCTACCGGGCAACCCGCAATGAAGTCCGTAAGATGGTGGGTGAGGATCAGTTCGTTGAGGTATTTGTGGACACGCCTATTGAAGTCTGCGAGGAACGCGATATAAAAGGTTTATACGCGCGCGCCCGCCGGGGACAGATCACCGGATTCACCGGTGTAGATGACCCTTACGAAACACCCGTTGACCCAGAGCTCACCCTCGAAACCGTGGGGATACCCCCGATTGAAAATGCGAGAAAGATTGTTGCTTATCTTGAGGAGCGAGGCTTTGTCCTTCCTGATGGTTTCGATAATCGCACTGATGGGCGTAAAGAAGAAAAGGTGCTTTTAGAAGAAGAGGAGCACGCTTAATTCAAGATGACAGGTCTGCCTGAACAGTTCGATCTAAGCGATCGGGTGGCCGTGGTGACCGGCGGGGCCGGATTGCTCGGTGCTGAGTTTTGCCGTACGCTGGCTGACGCTGGGGCTCAGGTCATCGTGGCAGACATCGATGGAAAAGTGGCAGAAGCGCTGGCGGACTCCTTGAACGAAGCGAGGCCTATTTCTAAAGACCAAGCTGGGGGCGTGCGCGCTCTGGGTGTGGCAACCGATGTAACTGAGCGTGAGTCTGTCCTGGAGATGGTGGATGCCACCCTCCGCCATTTCAAACAGCTAGATATATTAGTCAACAGCGCTGCTCTTGATCCCAAATTTGACCCCGAGAATATTGGCAAACATACTAATTCGTTCGAAGATTTGCCTTTGGATGTTTGGAGGCAGGCTCTGGACGTAAACCTGACGGGGATGTTCTTATGTTGCCAGGCAGCCGCGGTTCCCATGCTGGATAGAGGCCGGGGTACCATGATCAATATCTGTTCCATTTATGGGATGGTGGGTCCGGACCAGCGTCTTTACCAGCAAGCAGGACAACCAATTAAATACAAACCAGCGCATTACTCGGTTACCAAAGCAGGGGTATTAGGATTAACCCGATATCTGGCGACCTATTATGCCGGAAAGAATATCCGGGTTAATGCCCTTACTCCGGGGGGGGTCTACAATGATCACTCGGAATCATTTGTGAAGGCTTATGCAAGCCGAGCTGTGCTTGGGCGTATGGCCAGGAAAGATGAAATGAACGGCGCTTTGTTGTACCTGGCATCTGAGGCGTCAGCTTATATGACTGGAGCGAACCTGGTGGTCGACGGAGGTTGGACAGCTTGGTAGAGGCGTTAGAAGTCATGGCGTTGATCCCAGCCAGGGGTGGTTCAAAGAGTATCCCACGTAAGAACATCCGCCCTTTTGCAGGACATCCTCTGATAGCGTACAGCATAGCGGCCGCGTTGGCGGCCGAGACCATCCGGCGGGTAGTTCTTTCCACTGATGATGAAGAAATCGCGGCGATGGCGCGTGACTATGGGGCGGAAACGCCTTTCATACGTCCTGATGAGTATTCACGGGATGATACTCCCGACCTGCCGGTGTTCCGACATGCGCTTGAATGGTTGCGAGAGAATGAGAATTACCTGCCAGAGATCGTGGTTCAATTACGGCCCACTTCCCCCTTCCGGCGCACTTGGCACATTGATCAAGCTGTAAGGCGCTTGGTGGAACGACCTGAGGCAGATGCGGTGCGAACGGTGTGCGTGCCCTTTCAAAACCCCTTCAAGATGTGGCAGATCAACCTCGATGGTTTCATGCAGCCCCTGCTGGCGACCGAGTTTCCTGAGGCCTATAATCTACCACGTCAGGCCCTCCCGCAAGTTTACTGGCAAACCGGCTACGTGGATGCGGCCTGGAGAGACACCATCATGGTAAAGAATTCAATGACCGGAGATCAAATCCTTCCCCTCGTGATCGGATCCGACGAGTGGATCGACATCGACTCGCCAGAGGATTGGCAACGAGCGGAACGTCTGTTGGAAAACGGTGAGATTACCTTTGAGGATTTAGGATTTCGTTTGTGAGACAGACAACCGAAATGGAGGTTAGCATGCCTGTAATCAAAATTGGAGACAGGTTGGTTGGTGATGGCCAACCCACCTATGTGATCGCCGAGATCGGCGTCAATCATAATGGCATATTACCGCTGGCATTAGAGCTGATCGATGTCGCAGTTCAAGCCGGTGTGGATGCGGTTAAGTTTCAGAAAAGGAGCTTAAACAAACTTTATGCCAAGAAATATCTTGAGAATGCCAACTCGGGCGAAAAAACTCTGCGGTATTTGTTGCCAATCCTGCAGAAGGTCGAATTGTCTGACCAGGCTTACTATCAGATCGTCGAATACTGTCGAAAAAATGAGATTACTTTCTTGTGTTCTGCTTTTGACGACGAAAGCGCCGATTTCCTGGATGAGTTAGGCGTACCAGCCTTTAAAGTCGCTTCGGCAGACTTAACCAACTTACCGCTCCTGGATCATTTGGTGAAAAAAGGGAAGCCGCTCATCCTGTCTACCGGCATGTCGCGCATGGAAGAAGTGGAAATCACAGTGGATTTCTTGAAAGAAAAAAAAGCTGAGTTTGCATTGTTGCATTGCAACAGTACTTACCCAGCTGCGTTTGAGGACATAAACCTTCTTTTTATGAAGCGCCTGCGCCAATTTGGTGTGCCGGTGGGTTACTCCGGGCATGAGCGCGGCATCGCCGTTTCCACTGTGGCAGCAGCTCTTGGAGCCAGCATCATCGAACGCCATATCACCCTCGACCGCACCATGGATGGCCCGGATCACGCCGCCAGCCTTGAGCCTCAAGGTTTTAAGAAAATGGTACGAGATATCAGGCAAGTTTCAATTGCTTTGGGAACCGGAGAGGAGAAATTTATCTCCAGGGGTGAAATCCTCAATCGAGAGGTTTTAGGTAAAAGTTTAGTCGCCAAGGATACTATCCAACCGGGCGAGATTATCACGGAAGAAAAGGTGACGGTAAAAGGCCCAGCGCTGGGGCTTTCTCCACAACGATATCCTGAGCTAATCGGCCGGAGTGCTACTCGTTTGGTTGAAGTGGATGAGCCATTCTTAGAGCGTGATTTAGGTATCGAGATAGACCTTAACGTGGAGCATACCTTGCCAATGGATTGGGGGTTTACCGTTCGTTTCCGTGATTTTAAGGACGTCCTGATTTATAAACCCCACATCCTGGAATATCATTTCACAGACCAGGACCTGGAGGAGCATTACCCAGGTGAGGATTTTGATCTCAAACTGGTTGGGCATGCTCCCGAATTCTTCGAGCGCACTCTGGTAGATCTGTGCACAGAGAACGAACGCCAACGCAGCCATTCCGTAGCATTGATCCAAAAAACCATAGATCTGGTGGGGGAGATGGCCCCACATTTCATTGGGGTGCCCAAGGTGATTGTGCACACCGGCGGTATGAGTCTCGACCATCCGATAGAGAATAGACAGATGCTCTACGATAATTTACGTCGTTCGGTTGATGAATTAGATTACGGCGGGGTGGAATTGCTATTGGAGAATTTACCCCCGCACCCCTGGTATTTCGGGGGGCAGTGGTTGACTAACGCTTTCATGGACGCCTGCGAAATCCGCGATTTCATTGAGCCTTTAGGTTTGAACATTTGCTTCGATACTTCACACTCAAAATTATATTGCAACTGGGCGCACAAGGACTTCTACGACCAAGTAAGGGTGAGCTTGCCTTATATCCGACACCTGCACCTTTCAGACGCAGCCGGGTTAGATGGAGAGGGTTTACAGATCGGCGAAGGGACCATAGATTGGGTGAAATTTTTCAGGGTCATTGGCGCCGGGCGACCCGATGGGTATAAGGGCACCATGATCCCGGAAATATGGAGGGGGCACCAACGCCAGGGTGAAGGTTTCTTAATCGCAATTCAACGACTTTCCGAGGCTTATTTTATAGCCCAGCAGATGAATCAATCAGGCCAAAAACTGAAAAATTCTAGCGATCGGCTCTAAAGTATTTAAACAAGCCTCAATCATTTATGAATAATTCCCTAATTGCATCAGGTCAATTGCGCTTAAGGAGAGCGCAGTGGTTATCCTCCTGGCGCCTATTTCAGATCACCCGACATATAACTGCCAAAGCTCATGTAGCTAAGGGCCAGCAGCCGGTGGTTTTTTTCAACGCATCTAGCCGGCTGACGGGGCTTAGTTTGAACGCAGCTTTCACGTTTCTTACAGCCTCTGGTGTACAACTGGCAGGCGCGCCGGTGGTGAATTTTGCCTGCCACAGCGGTATGAGCCGTTGCGTATTAGGAACAGACCGGGATGACCATACCCAACCGCCCCCTTGCGATGGTTGCATAACCCGTTCAGAAGGCCTGTTTGGACATGTACCCACCGAATGGTTCAATTTCCAGCGAGATAAAAACCTGGAGCAGGCCCTGCAGGGCTTGGATGTGGAAGCACTGAGTGCATTTGAGTGGACCCATGATGATAATCTGGGTTTTCAGGAAAGAATACCTCTTGGCCAGCTGGTCCTACCATCGCTCCGTTGGGCTTTGCGGAAGCACCACCTGGGAGACAATGAAGCCACGCGCTTCCTTTTGAGAGAATACCTGCTCTCGGCCTATAATTTAGCAAAAGAATTCCTGCGATTCCTTGAGCGGGTTGAACCCGCCAGCGTTGTGGTTTTCAATGGGATCATGTATCCCGAAGCAACCGCCAGGTGGGTAGCACAAAAGAAGGGCTTACGGGTTATGACCCATGAAGTTGGTTTTCGCCCATATTCCGCCTTTTTTTCCGATGACCAAGCCACGGCTTACCCAATCCATATCCCTGAGGATTTTGAACTTTCCAATGCGCAAAACGCTCGCCTGGACGCTTATTTGAAACAACGTTTTGAAGGTAACTTTACCATGGCGGGCATCCGATTTTGGCCTGAGATGCACGGCGTGAGCGAATCATTCGACCAATATGCGGAAAAGTTTAAACAAATTGTGCTGGTATTTACCAATATCGCTTATGACACCAGCCAGATACACGCAAACACAATCTTCCCTGATATGTTTGCCTGGTTAGAGGTGGTATTGGCGTTGATCCGTGACCATCCAGATACTTTGTTTATTATCCGTGCCCATCCAGACGAGATGCGTCCAGGCAAGGAAAGCCATGAAAGCGTGAAACAATGGGTTGAAATCAAGCGGGTCAACCAGCTGGGAAACGTAATTTTTATTGAGCCGCGCGAATATCTGAGCTCATACGAATTGATACCGCGAGCTAAATTTGTGATGGTATACAATTCATCCATTGGGTTGGAAGCGGTGCTTATGGGTGGAGCAGTGCTATGCGGCGGCAAAGCCCGCTACACCCAATACCCAATGGTATATTTCCCCAAATCCGCTGAAGCCTACAAGCAGAACGCTGAAGCCTTCCTGTCCATGACGGGAAAGCCAGAATTGCCGGAAGAATTTCAAAAGAATGCGCGGCGGTTTCTGTTCTACCAGCTCTATCGAGCTTCCTTGCCTTTCGACCAGTTCTTAGAAGAGCATCCGCGACCAGGATATGTGCAGCTGAAATCTTTCTCGTGGAGAAAGTTGTCAGCGGAACGCTCTGAAACCATGGCCGTGCTGGTTGATGGAATCCTGCATGGCAAACCGTTCCTGATGGAAGGGCTCTGAGAATGGCAGAGAAAATAGAGATCATACCGGTCTCTCTTTTAGATATACACCGCTCCAGGGTCGCTGATTTGAAACATTTGGCGCGAAAGCTGCGATTAGAATTTGGCTGGCATTACCTTCTTGATCTGACCTGGATCCTGAGCCAGCTAGATAGTTTCATAGAGAAAAAGTATATGGACGCGGGCGCTGGCATAGGGATGATGCAATGGTATTTAGCCCAACAAGGTGCGGAAGTGATGAGCGTAGACCGTGAAAGCCGAGCTCATTTACCCATGCATTTCAGGTGGCACTATCATGTGACTGGACTGCGGGCCCAAGACTTATCTGAAAGGGTCCAAATTGGGGGTTATGCTCATTTCGATAAGCCAAATCTATTTCGAAAAGTCGCCCTCAACGTGCGCGATTTCTCTTTGATGGTCATACCAAAGCGTCGAAAGGGGTTGGTGGTGATTTACAATCAGGATTTGAAAAACCTTGAAGATATCCCAGATAATACTTTCGATGCTGTTGTAGCAGTTTCGTCGCTGGAGCATAATTCCCCTCAAGACCTGGAGAAGGTAGTGCTTGAACTAATACGCGTGCTTAAACCTGGGGCTAAGCTATTGGCGACTTTAGGAGCCGGGCGTGACAAGGATTGGTTCCACGAACCGTCGCGAGGCTGGTGCTATACAGAGGCCTCTCTTCGTCGGATTTTCGGCTTATCCCCCATGGCCTCGTCCAATTATGACCGTTATGACGAGCTTTTTCAGGCACTGCGGAATTGCGCCGAATTACGAGATCATCTGGCCTCTTTTTATGCTCGTTCTGGTGATAATGGAATGCCCTGGGGCGTCTGGGATCCGCAATACCAACCGGTGGGTGTATGCAAGTTAAAAGCAGATGATTAGACGAGTGAATGCATTCTACCGGGCGAAGCGCGATGTGAAATTAGTCAGGTGGCAATTCCGGCGAGGGATGACTGCGCTACGATGGGGTTTCTCAGATCTCGCCAATGCCCCGATCATTTTCGGTAACGCCATGCCAAAATCGGGCTCCCATCTCATAATCCAAGTGTTACAAGGCTTGACCCGCATTGGCCCTTTTGTGAACCCTGGCTTTCCACCTGCCAACCGGTCCGAGGACAACCAGAAACTCATGCCAGAAGCAGTGCTGGAGAACATCCAGCGTATGCGATCTGGAGATATCGGATATGGTTATATACATGCGCGCGAGCCGTTCATCAATGCCCTTACCCGTCCAAGAAGGATGACCCTATTCGTTTATCGAGATCCACGAGATATGATCGTCTCGCATGTCTTCTATGCGACGGAAATCTACCAGGAGCACGGTATGAACCCGTATTACACCAAGGTCCTGAAAACCGTCGAGGAGCGAATCAACGCGCAGATATTGGGCGTCAAAGAGCCGGGGTTTGAGCTTTCCTCCGTTCGAACGAAATATCGGGCCTACCTGGACTGGTTGGAAGTACCAGGGGTGTTATGTCTGCGGTTTGAAGACTTGATATTGGACCGTGAGGCCACCCTGAATGCAATCTTAGATCACCTGGCTGTGCATGGCTATACTCCGCGGATCCTACCTGTAGAAGCAATCGCGATTCTCAAGCAAGCTATTGCGCCCCACAGATCAGGGACATTCCGCAAGGGTAAACCAGGCAACTGGCGGGAATACTTCACTCCGGAAAACATCGCTAATTTCAAAGATTCCACCGGAGATTTATTGATCCGTCTGGGTTATGAGCAAAATGGGAACTGGTAATAAGGAGATGACCTTCGGGAAGTAATGACGCAATCTTTTCTGGGAGGCGTGAAAGTAAAAATTGTGCTTGATGCGAAACGAGCACGCCGTACTTTCAGGCGAGTACGGCAGGAGATGCGCTTCGGTAAACATACTTTGGAAGAAACCCCGATCTTGTTTGCCAACTCCTTTCCAAAAAGCGGCACGCATCTATTGACCCAGATTCTCCGGGGATTTTCGCGGATAGGCCCAGCCGTTGACAGCGGCTTTCCGGCGGTCGTCACCTTTGAAGGGGAAAGCGGTAAACCGCGGGATGAAGTTGATATCCTGACCGACCTGCAGCGTCTACGACCCGGCGATACTGCTTATGGGCATATACACGCAATGCCAGGAGTTGTAGCATATCTATGCCGCCCAAGCTTGGCGACGTATTTTCTGTTGCGCGATCCCCGGGATGTAGTCGTCTCTCACGTGCATTACGTTACCGAAATGGATCCAAATCATGCTCATCATAAATATTACACTGAAGTGCTCCGGGATTTTGACGAGCGTCTGAGTGTGAGCATTTTGGGGCGCCCAGAGTGGGACCATCCATTTCCGAATATCTGCCAGCGTTTCGAACCATATCTGGGTTGGTTAAATAGACCTGAGGTTATGGTTCTACGTTTTGAGGACTTAATAACCGATATGACATCCACGATAGGCCGGGTGCTAGATCACGCGGTCAAGCGCGGATTTCTTATTACAGGCGAGCGCGATTTGGCGATTGAAAACCTCGAGGGAGGCGTTGATCCTAAACGGTCGCCTACATTTCGTCTGGGAAGGGTTGGTTCGTGGCGAAATAGTTTCACAGATGAGCATAAGCGGTTATTTAAAGAGGTTGCAGGAGACTTATTGGTACAGTTAGGGTATGAAGACGACAATGATTGGTGAGGTAAGGAAGCAAAGATACAGCTCAACAGACCAACGGATCCGGTGTTCAGTCGTAATCAGGGCTTATAACGAGGAAAAACATATCGGTCGTTTGATGGCCGGTCTAGCTCAGCAAACCATAAAGGACCTGGAAATCATCCTGGTTGATTCCGGGTCGACAGATTCAACCATTGCGACCGCGACGGCAATCTCCAGTGAATATGCATTCAAGGTGGTGCATATTCAACCAAAAGAGTTTACTTTTGGGTATTCGCTCAACCGCGGAATTGAAGAAGCCCGCGGGGAATTTATCGTGATCGCCAGCGCCCATATATATCCCGTTTATCCAGATTGGTTAGAGCGTTTGTTGGAGCCATTCAATGATCCTAAGGTGGCTTTGACATATGGGAAGCAAAGGGGTAACACCTTTACCAACTTCTCTGAAAATCAAATATTTGCACACTGGTATCCAGATATTTCACAACGCCGCCAGAATCATCCATTCTGCAACAATGCTAACGCGACAATCCGTCGAGAGATTTGGCAGATACATTCATATGACGAGACACTCTCAGGATTGGAGGATCTGGCCTGGGCACGATGGGCGATCGAAGCCGGATACACAATTTCATATGTTTGTGAAGCAGAGGTCATTCACCTGCATGATGAGGTTCCCCGGGCGGTTTATAATCGTTATAAGCGGGAGGCGATGTCATTTAAGCGGATATTTCCCGAAGAACGCTTCAAATTATGGGATTTCTTGCGCTTGTTTACCTCTAACTGTGCCAGCGACCTGTGGCAAGCTGCCAAACAGCGGGTACTTTTAGCCAACCTGGGGAGTATTTTCTGGTTTCGCTTAATGCAGTTTTGGGGAACTTACCAGGGATTCCGCCATTCTGGACCGTTAAGCTGGGAACTCCGGCAAACATTTTATTACCCGCGTGGGAAGATATTATCATCAAGAGAAGTTTCACGCCAAATCGAACCTATCCGTTATAAGGATGCTGCAAAGAAATTATGACAGAAATCGTGGCCCTGGTGCCCATGCGGCACGAATCCCAGCGCGTGCCTGGAAAAAATTTTAGGTCCCTGCTCGGGCAACCCCTTTATGTTCACATCCTTGACAATCTACTGACGTGTTCAGAAATTTCTAAAATCGTTGTTGATACGGATAGCGATGTAATCATAGAGGGTTTGAGAGATCGATTTCCCGAGGTGAAAATCCTGGTACGCCCCGGTCATTTATGCGGCGATGAAGTTCCGATGAACGAGATCTTGCTTTACGATTCAGCAGAAGTGCAGGCAGATTTTTATGTCCAGACACACAGCACAAACCCTCTGCTGAGACCCGAGACTATCTCCCGCGCTATTCAAACATTTTTGGAAAATTATCCGACACACGACTCTTTATTTTCGGTAACTCGCATACAAACGCGCCTGTGGGATGCCCTCGGGCACCCGATTAACCACAACCCGGCGATCTTACTACGTACGCAAGATCTGCTGCCCGTGTACGAAGAAAATTCCTGCCTGTATATCTTCGGGCGTGAATCGTTAGTAAAGCGCCAAAATCGCCTGGGTGAACATCCATTGATGTTTGAAATTGAGGCAACAGAAGCTTGGGATATTGATGAAGAGATAGATTTTCTTATCGCTGAATTCCTGATGAGTCTGAGGAAAAGCGATCCGAAATCAACTTAGATCAAGGATCGATTTTCGGTTTATGGAAGATAAAAAGATAAGTTAATTATGCTGAAGATCCTGTTTTCTGCCCCTTACATGATTCCAGTACTGGAGCGTTTCCAGTTCGTTTTTGATCATTACAAGATTGCGTTAATCGTGCCGGAGCAGGTGATAGAACGCCTCGATGAAGAGGACCTGCTAAATATTGCTGGCGAGTTTGACGGCGCCATTTGCGGTGATGACCGCTTTACTAAGCGAGTGTTAGAAGCTTGCGCGCCGCGTTTGAAAGTCATCTCTAAATGGGGTACCGGCATTGATTCGATAGACCAGGCTACCGCGAAGCAACTCTCTATCCAGGTGTGTCGAACGCCAGAGGCGTTTACAACGGCAGTGGCCGACACGGTGATGGGTTATATCCTGGCGTTCGCCCGACGACAGCCATGGATGGATAACGCCATGAAAGCTGGAAAATGGACAAAACTACCCGGACGTTCTCTGAGCGAATGTACCTTGGGAGTAGTGGGCGTGGGTAATATAGGTAAAGCTGTATTGCGGCGGGCGCGTGTTTTTGGGATGAGGTTACTGGGAAACGACATTATCGATATTCACCCTGATTTCGTTCAGGAAAACGGCTTGAAAATGACCTCATTGGAAGATTTACTACCGCTGGTCGATTACCTCAGTTTAAATTGTGATCTCAATCCAAGCAGTTATCATCTGATTAACCGGAAAACATTGGGGTTGATGAAGCCCCAGGCTGTTTTGATAAACACGGCGCGAGGTCCTATTGTGGATGAAGACGCGTTAATTAAGGCTTTAAGGGCGGGTAAAATTGCAGGCGCTGCCTTAGATGTCTTTGAGCAGGAGCCTTTGCCTACAGATAGCCCCTTGATGGGATTTGACAATGTCCTGCTGGCGCCGCATAACGCAAATTCCAGCCCGTCTGCCTGGGAAACCGTACATTGGAATACTATTTATAACCTGTTGGATGGGTTGGATTTGGATGTGGCTGATCTAGACTTATTGCGGAATGCCCACAAGGAATCAGATTATTAACCCTTGAACAATGGATACTAAAACACCTAATAACTATTCGAAAGATGAGAGGACCGTGCTGGTCACGGGGGCCGCGGGGGGTATCGGGCGCTCGGTTGTGCAGGTTTTTGGGAACGCGGGTTGGCGGATGATTGGCGTGGATCGAGCACCCTTTGGAGAACCGTTTCCAAATACAAGCTTGTTCATACAGGCGGATATTTCCGCTCCACAAGATCTGGAAGAGATTTTT
Organism: Anaerolineales bacterium; assembly: GCA_034430155.1. Taxonomy (GTDB): domain Bacteria; phylum Chloroflexota; class Anaerolineae; order Anaerolineales; family UBA4823; genus DAOUET01. The sequence continues at coordinate 158,850 of DAOUET010000158.1, read as the reverse complement.
TCGCAGGCAAAGAGTTTCACCGATCGCCTGGATGCGCTAATTAACAACGCCGCCATCCAAATTGCCAAGCCTTTATTGGAAACCAGTGTGGATGAATGGGATGCAGTGATGGCGTCTAACCTGCGATCCGTGTTCCTGGGGGTCAAGCTGGCTTATCCGCTGTTCAAAAGAGGCGGAGGTGGTGCGATCGTCAATGTTTCCTCAGTACACGCCGTGGCTACTTCAGCCAATATCGCCTGTTATGCAGCCAGCAAGGGTGGTCTACTGGCATTGACTCGCGCGATGGCGATTGAATTTGCAGCGGATAATATTCGCGTAAACGCGATCTTGCCGGGGGCGGTGGACACCCCGATGCTGCGAGCCGGTTTGTCCCGCAACCATCTAGGTGATGGTTCGTTAGCTCAGCGTCTTGAAAATCTGGCAAGTAAGACGGTGATTGGCAGGATAGGCACTCCTGAAGAGATCGCGCGTGCCATTTATTTTCTGGCGGACAATACGCAATCTTCTTTTATGACTGGCCAGGCGTTAATCGTGGACGGCGGCGCGACCGCGAGATTGAGTACGGAATGAGCCAAACAGAAGTGAGATATAAGTCTGCGCTCAAACGGATCTTACCCGCTCCAGTCTGGGAAGTTGGCCGATCTGGTTGGTACCGGATATTGCGGGCTTCCCAGTGGCCTTCAGCCACTTTTCACCCCTGGCGGCGAGATAGCATGCGCCGTTTAACGGCTCTAAAGGATGCGCACCGAGGCCAACGCTGCTTTATTCTGGGAAATGGTCCCAGCCTTAAACACACTAAACTCTCCCAACTCCGGGGAGAATATACCTTTGGGATGAATCGGATTTATCTTTTATTCCCGGAACTCGGTTTCAAGACCACATATTTTCTCTCTGTCAACGACCTGGTGATTGAGCAATGTGCGCAGGAGATCCGTGATTTACCGATTCCAAAGTTCTTATCTTGGCGAGCCCGATCCCTCTTGCGACCGGCCGACGACACAATCTTCTTGCATACCACCTATAGTGGTCCAAAATTCGCCCGAGATGCCCGCCAGCGCCTTTGGGAGGGGGCAACTGTAACTTATGTGGCTTTACAGCTAGCTTATCACATGGGCTTTGAGCGGGTCATTCTGGTTGGGGTAGATCACAATTTCAGCACGAAGGGGAAACCCAATACCGCAGTGCTCTCGCAAGGCGATGACAAGGATCATTTTGACGACCGTTATTTTGGCAAGGGATTTCGCTGGCAATTACCTGATCTGGAGACATCTGAACGAGCTTACCAAATGGCACGCCAGGTTTTCTCCCAAGACGGGCGACAGGTGTTGGATGCGACCATTGGAGGGAAACTCAAGGTGTTTCCAAAGGTCGCTTACGATACGTTATTTTAGCTCGGGTTCGGGATTAGGGAGTTTCGCCATGCTTTCTTGATGGTCATTAGTTTCATCCCGAATCAGCTTCTTTCTAAACTAAAGCATCGGAGTCGTAAATACCAGCTGTGGAACAAGATTCCTTTTTAGGTCGGTCTCCAATTCTGTTGAGGGCACTCTTATTTTTTATGTTTACCCTAGGATTAGGCATCCGCCTATATGATTTAACAGACCAACCGTTAGATTTTCATCCCACCCGGCAATTGCGTTCAGCCATCATCGCACGGGATATGTACTTTGAACATCTCCCCTCGGCACCGCAATGGAAGCAGCAACTCGCTGCCGAGCAACTTGGCAGCTATAATTTAATCGAGCCACCAATCCTCGAAGGGTTGGTGGCCTGGACTTATGGCCTGATCGGTTCCGATCCTGTTTGGGTGGCGCGCATCTACGCTTCCCTCTTCTGGTTAATTGGCGGGGTAGCGCTCTTCAAGCTGGTGCAGGATATGACTTCTGCAGATGGTGGGGTGATCGCGCTGGCTTATTACTTATTTTTACCGTTTGGGATCATCGCCAGCCGTAGCTTTCAGCCAGATCCGTTGATGGTAATGATGATCATACTGGCTTTGTGGGCGATTTACCGATGGCACCGGTTGGGTAGCTGGAAATCTGCCTGGCTGGCAGGTGGACTGGCTGGATTGGCATTGTTTGTAAAGGCAGTAGCGCTTTTCCCCGTTCTCGCCGGGTTTCTCGCGTTGGTATTATTAAGCAAGGGATTACGCCGGGCAGCCAGCAACCCTCAGGTATGGGTGGTTGGGGCGCTGGCCATCTTGCCAATGATTACCTATCACTTTTACGGGGTCTTCATATTGGGCTCGTTAGAGAGCCAGTTTGAAGGCCGGTTTTTCCCAGAAATGTGGTTGGACCCTGCATTCTATGTTAGGTGGGTGCAGACGGCCAGCAATCTGATTGGTTTTGGAGCGATCATGGGCGGGATTTTTGGGCTGTTTTTATTCTCCAGGCCAGATCAACGCGCCTTCGGGGTGGGTTTATGGGGGGGATATCTATTGTATGGTATGACATTTCCTTATCATATAAATACACACTCATATTATCAACTACCATTAATACCCATTGTTGCGATCACAATAGCCCCTTTAGCCTGGCGAGGATTGAGAGAGCTGGTTAATTTAAAACCAGCTTGGCTGGTCAGGGTTGGATTTCTGGGGTTGCTGTTATTTGGTATTTCAGTTAAGGTTTGGGATGTGAGGGTCGAATTGGTGCGCAACAATTATCGGAATGAACCCGCATACTGGCAAGAAATCGCTGATACCCTGGGTAGAAATTCCTCGGTAGTCGCTTTGACCCACGATTATGGAAACCGTCTGGCTTATTACGGTTGGATCACTCCGCAAGTCTGGTTGCCCAGCGGTCATCTCGAAAAATACAGGGAGCTGAGAGGTGGCGCCCCTATCGATGTCCAGAATTGGTTCAAGGAAATTACGGGGAATAAGGATTATTTCCTGGTGACTTTAATGAACCAGTTGAACAAACAGCCGGAGTTGAAAGAATTGCTTTACGATAACTATGCCGTTTACGATCAAGGTGATGGGTATATCATTTTTGATTTGCACCACCCAATCAAATAGCTGCTTACGTGTAACCGGGATTCTCCAGCCAATAGGGTCGGGATGATTACAAAAAACCAACCGCTTGTCACGATCGTCACACCCTCATTCAATCAAGCCTCTTACATAGAATTCAGCCTGCGTTCGGTACTCCAGCAGGATTATGGGGCCATCGAATATTTAGTAGTTGATGGGGGTTCAACCGATGGCAGCGTTGAAATTATCCGGAAATACGCTGACAGACTGGCGTGGTGGGTATCAGAAGCCGATTCCGGGCAAGCGGAAGCGATAAATAAAGGGTTTTTGAGGGCACATGGCGAAGTAGTGGCATGGTTAAATTCGGATGACCTCTACCTTCCCGGTGCTGTGACCGGTGCAGTCAGAGCTCTTCAGGCCAACCCGGATTTAGGTATGACTTATGGAAATGCCATAACCATTGATGCACGCGGTCAAGCGCTCAACCAGCTGGTTTTTCCAGATTGGGATTTAGCCAATTTGATGGGATACCGTATCATCTGCCAGCCGGCGGTATTCATGCGAAGGAGCACTTTGGATCAGGTAGGTTTGTTGGATAGCTCTTACCATTTTCTGCTCGATCACCATTTGTGGCTACGGATAGCTGCTCGAGCCCCTATAGCACATGTGGCGGAAGTTTGGGCAGCCGCAAGGCACCATTCGGCAGCGAAAAACGTGGCACAGGCAGGGGGTTTTGGCCAGGAAGCATTTCGCATCCTGACGTGGATGCAATCTCAACCGGCTTTAGCCGCCCTTCTCGAAGAGAACCATCGACAGGTATTATCTGGAGCGCACCGTTTGAATGCTCGTTATTTGCTCGATGGGGGACGATCGTTTGAAGCCCTCAAAGCTTATTGGCAGGCGATATTAGCAAAGCCCGGCTTTGCTCTCCAGCATTGGCACAGGATGATTTACGCCCTGTTAGACTTACTGGGTGGGGGTTACCTGGCGAACTGGTACTATTGGTATAACCGGAACCGGAGGCCAAACCTAGGCGATTTCTCTGGGTTGAAGGGTTGGCCAGGGCTGTGCTTAGATGGTGATAAATAACGAATTACCAGCGATCCTGGTTACAGGCGCACATCGCTCAGGTACTTCCTGGGTGGGGAAAATGTTGGCGGCCAGCCCTAAGGTAGCGTATATAAGCGAGCCGCTGAACGTCTTGCACCGGCCCGGTGTGATGAGAGCAGCGGTAAAGCACTGGTACACATATATTTGTGGGGACAATGAAAACGAATTTCTAGCTGCATTGCAGGACACAATCGATCTTCGATATCATCTTTACAGAGAAATACGGTCCCTCGAGTCTCGCAAAGATATTTTTCGAATGGGCCGCGATTGGAGCACCTTTCTGGTGGGACGTATTCTCCGCCAGATTCCTTTGCTCAAGGATCCCTTCGCAGTCTTTTCTATTGGCTGGTTTGCACAAAGGCTGGGATGCTCCGTGGTGATCACGGTGAGGCACCCGGCGGCCTTTACAAGCAGTTTGATGCGCCTAAAATGGCCCTTCGATTTTGCTGATCTACTTGGGCAACCGCTTTTGATGAGAGACTGGTTAGAGCCTTACCGGGCTGAAATGGAACAAATGCTTACCAAACCCGATGACCTGCTGGCCCAAAGCTGTTTGATCTGGCGGATCATCTACGGCGTAGTTGCACAATTCAAGGATAGATTCCCCCGGCTCCAAGTTGTACGGCATGAAGATTTATCGATTGATCCCGTGGAGGGGTATCGAAAAATTTATGCGGTGATCGGATTAGAATTCACTCAAAGGGAAGCGCATACTATCCTAAAATTCAGCAGTACCGCTAACCCCCAAGAGAATCCGGACCAATCCAAATATTCTGTTCGCTTGGATAGTCGTGCCAGCCTGAATAATTGGAAGAAACGATTGAGTGATTGCGACATTGAACGAATTCGGGATTTGACCGAAGATGTTGCCTGTCGATATTACTCTACTGATGAATGGGAATGATCCGTGGAAGGAATGCCTCTCGTTTCAATCGTTACTCCATCCTATAACCAGGCAAAATTCCTGGAGGAGGCGATCCAATCGGTATTGGGTCAAGATTATCCATCCCTGGAATATATCATCGTGGACGGGGGATCAAGCGATGGTAGCTTGGAGGTTATCCGACGACATGCCGACCGTTTGTCCTGGTGGGTGTCAGAACCGGATCAGGGTCAAACAGATGCGATCAACAAGGGATTCGCGGGTGCCAAAGGTGACATCTTTGGCTGGTTAAATTCGGATGATACTTATTTGCCAGGTGCGGTCTCTGAGGCAGTGGCTTTTTTACAGAGCCATAAAGAAACAGGGATGGTTTACGGAGATGTAAATCTAATTGACGAAAATGGAGAGGTGATTGGTCGCTTTCCGGCACGCCAGACAGATTACCGACGTTTACGGCGCGGTTTTGTACACATTCCACAACAAGCTGCTTTTTTTCGCGCCCATTTATGGCAAGCCGTTGGACCATTGGACCCAACCTTTTATTTTGCCATGGATTTTGATTTATGGGTGCGGCTTGCGCGAATCACAAGATTGCACTATCATTCACGCTTGTGGGCGAACTTTCGCTTACATGGTGATGCAAAATCAGTTGGAGCTGACGAGCGGTGTTGGCCTGAGATGTTGCGAGTACACCGCCGTGAGGGTGGAGGATGGTTCTCGTGGATCGTCTTGAAAGCATGGCTACGCCAGGGGGTTTACGCTCCATTGCCTATGCGCCTGCGCCTTTGGCTGAGGCGATGGTTGATGTTTTTACTGGTTGGTGTGGTGGCAATGTTGCCGAATAATTTCCTGTAATTATGAGGTAACAGCTATTTGCCTCAAGGTTGCAAATGTGAGAGGTGTTACTCAATAATACCCAGATTTAAAGGAAAGCTATTTTGATCGAAGATTCGTTAATACAGATAGGTATCGAGCAAATATGTTAAATAAAGCAGAAAGGGTCCCAATTTACGACTCCAGACGCCAGGGCTCGGTTGCGCTTGATGAGCTGCGTGAAATCTTCCGCTATCGTGACCTGGTAGTGCAGATCGTGCGTAGGGATATCCTGACCCGATACAAGCGTTCGGTTTTAGGGGTTGCCTGGACGATGCTGAATCCATTGGGCACAATGCTAGTACTGTCGATCGCGTTTTCAAAGGCTTTTGGCAGCACTCCTGGATATGCAGCCTTCGTTTTGAGCGGATTGATCGCATGGACGTTCTTCGCCCAGACGACCAATGCAGCCATCTCGCATCTAGTTTGGGGTGGGGGTTTATTGAAACGCATCTATGTGCCTCGAACTGTGTTTGCGCTTTCAGCCGTGGGCACCGGTCTTGTCAATGTGGTCTTGTCAATCTTGCCTCTACTTATTGTAATGGTGGCAACCGGTCTACCCGTCAAGCTGCCAATATTTCTCCTGCCGCTACCGGTCTTGTTTCTGGCTATGTTTTCCTTAGGAACCGGGCTGGTTATCTCCGCCATCGCGGTATTTTACACAGATGTAGCCGAGATGTACCAGATCGTGTTAACAGCCTGGATGTATCTAACCCCCATTATTTACCCAGAATCCATTTTGCCAGAAGCTTACCGGGTTTGGATTGCGCGCCTCAATCCTATGTATCACCTTGTCCGCCTCTTCCGGATGCCCGTTTATGATGGGATCCTGCCGGGAATATCCGAGATCCTTATTGCAGGTGGTTTATCCTTGGGAGTGCTGATTATTGGTTGGATGGTCTTTACGAGGAAAGCAGATGAATTTGCCTATCGTATCTGATCGGCAAAAGACTGAGGTGGCAACCCTGAGCGACCGAGACGAAATTGTACGCTTAGAAAATGTGTCGGTGCGCTATCGTGTGCCAAGTGAACGGATTGGCACGTTCAAAGAATACATTATCCGCCGGTTACAGCGAAAAATCAGGCACCAGTCGTTTCTAGCCTTAAAAGATGTATATTTAAGCGTAAGAAAAGGAGAAGTTTTTGGAATAATTGGGAATAATGGCGCCGGTAAAAGTACCTTATTGAAGCTGGTGGCACGCGTGCTGCACCCCACCGAAGGCCGGGTCTGGGTTAAGGGAAGGGTGGCACCTTTATTGGAGTTCGGGGCTGGTTTTCACCCGGAATTGACTGGCCGAGAAAATGTTTTTTTGAACGGGGCTTTATTGGGCTTTACCCATAAGCAGATGGAGGAAAAGTTCGACCGCATCGTTGATTTTGCCGAGCTGTGGGATTTCATCGATGCACCTTTACGCACTTATTCTTCAGGGATGTGGGCTCGTCTGGGATTTGCAGTGGCTACGGATGTAGAACCGGATGTGCTGATCGTGGATGAAGTTCTGGCGGTAGGAGACGAATCCTTCCAGAGGAAGAGTGCAGCTCGGATGCAGGAGTTTCGAGACAAAGGGGTTTCGATTCTGCTGGTATCGCATAATATGCAAGTGATTAAAAGCATGTGTCGGCGAGCAGCCTGGCTTGACCATGGAGAGATAAAATTCCTGGGTCAGTCCAGCGAAGCGATCAAAGCTTATCGGCAAGACCAGAAAGGGTGAAATCCATTATGCTCAAGCAATATATCTCCCGGACATTCCTATTTATCCTGATCGCTGGCGTTTTTATTGAGCTCCTGGTAAGACCCGGGTTTGCTTCGCCACCACTAAGCGGGGAAATTAATTCCGTGCAAGTAGCTGAATCCGTAACCGGCTCTAAATATTTGCCCTTGACCATGAATTTCTCTCCCTCCAACACGGTCTTTGGCGTAGAAATGCAACAGATCAATAGTGACAATGGACTGGGGGAGGTAGTGACAGCAGCACCTTCCTGGGTGCGTCGCAACGCTTTGTACTGGTCAGATGCCGAGCTAACCGAAGGGACCTATACGTGGAGTAATCTCACTGACTTGGAGCAAGAGATGATCAACGCCAGCCAAGAGGGTTTAAATTTGGTCTTGATCGTGCGAAGTACACCACCTTGGGCGCAAGAACTGGATGGATACTACTGCGGACGCATCCGTATGGACAAGCTGGCAGCATTTGGAAATTTTATGTATGAAGCAGTCAAGCGTTACAGCGCCCCTCCATTCAATGTCAAATACTGGCAGATTTGGAACGAACCGGATGCTGACCCATCGCACCCTTCAATTCAACCCGATAATATTTATGGTTGCTGGGGGGATGAGCATGACCCCTATTTCGGTGGCGAATATTTCGCAGATGTCCTGGAAGCTATATATGCGCGCATTAAACAGGCTAACAGCGCAGTTCAGGTATTGACCGGTGGATTGCTGCTGCCTTGTAATGTTGAATTGCCGGCGGTTTGTAACAGCAACCAATCAAAATACCTGGAAGGAATTTTAAGGCACCACGGGGTCAATGATGGCGGTAACTATTTTGACGTGGTGGCGTATCACTCTTATGATTATTATTACCAGCGATTTGGTGAATATGGAAACACTGCCTGGGGCACTCGCTGGACAGACGAAGGCCCGTCTTTGGCAGCCAAGGCTCGCTATTTGAGGAAGACCTTAGAAAAATACGGTTTCGGGAATAAACCGATGATGACTACCGAAGTGACTGTCCTGTGCGGGTCAACCGGTAATGAAGGCTATTGCCAGGATAATACTTTCCAAACAACCAAGGCCTATTACGTCGCTCAAAATTTTGCGACTGCGCTCGCAGCCGGGTTAAAAGCGAACATCTGGTATTCGCTGTCAGCGAATTGGCGAGGGACCTCCTTACTGGACTCATCCAGTCTGGAACCGCTGCCAGCTTACACAGTATTTAAGGTTGCCAGAGAAAAGCTACAATATGCAAGGCTTGCCCGTGTGATAACAGAATATCCGGGCATAAACGGCTTTGACTTTTTCGATTCCAACGGACACGTGTGGGTGCTGTGGTCGCGAGCTGCAGATGGTTCAGGACACCCAACCACGGTGGAGGTGGTTTTACCTGGAACGCCCTCGACCGTTTGGGATGTTTTTGGGGACCAAATTTATCCAAATGAAACTTCATTATCTGTTTCTATTATGCCCCTTTACGTGGAGTGGCGGTAAAGCATTAATTTCCCTCGAGGCAATATCGATATTCAGAAATGGATGTTGATCGTATTGGAGAGGATAAAGCCTTGTCTCCATGTTTGACTAATATTTTGGAGGGTAGGATGATCAGGCTTTTTATAGGAAAGAAATTTATATATGGGTTGATAGTAGCCTTAACCTTTGTTGGGATAATATTCGGAGTTCGATCTACCCAGGTTGTTTCAGCTGAAGCCAATCTATCTATGGGAATTCTATCAGAAGGTGTAGGGACTGAGCCCCAGATCCAGAACCTGGACAATTTTGCCTATCTGCCAATGGTAACCAGCTGGTATCCATGGGAATTGCCGTTTGGTGTGGAGTCAGAGCGTTTACTTTTACCTGGCTCTATCATATTAGATCGTGTGGAAGCCTTAAATGGACAATGGGTACGGTTAAATGATAGGATATCCTGGCGAAGTTTACAGCCATTTGAAAGTGACGCCGTTCAATGGGGTTTGTTAAGCAGTTTTGAGACCGAATTGGTGGCATTGAAGTCCGCCGGGAAAACGCCGATCGTGGTAATTGATGATTATCCGCGCTGGGCAACTGATGATAGCGTGAGAGAAGATGGCCAACCAACCTCATGCGGGCCGTTGCTTCCCGAAAAAGTTTCAGCCTTTGCGAACTTTACAAAAAGTGTGGTGGCTCGATATAAAACCCCCGAATATAACGTTCATCATTGGGAACTTGGCAACGAACCCGATCTAGATCCAAATCTTGTCGTGCTGGATAATGTTTTCGGCTGCTGGGGAGATATTAACGACCCATATTATGGGGGTGGGAGATATGGGGAAATGTTGAAAGTGGTCGGTGAGGCGATAAAGAAGGAAGATCCAACCGCTACCGTTTGGATTGGAGGGTTGCTTTTAGCTAACCCTAATACCAACAACCCCTCCTTAGGAAAACCCGAATTATTTCTAAAAGGAATTCTCGAATCGGGAGCTGCACCTTATTTTGATATTGTTCCCTATCATTGGTATCCTCCATATTTAAATCAAAAAATTGATCACGATAACCAATTACCTGGCAATCAGTGGACTTCCCTGGGGGGTGGAATAATAGGCAAAGCAAATTATTTGAGACAAATTATGGCTCAATATGGAGTATCCAAACCGCTGTTTCTTAATGAAACGAGTTTAATGTGCCCACCGAAAATCAGCGGGGTCGATACTAATTGGTGTGACCCACCTAGGGCTGATTTTTTCCAGATGCAGGCCGATTATTTGGTGCGGATGTTCGTGCGAGGATTAAGTGTCAATCTAATGGGTTTTATCTGGTATACCGTAAACGGCCCTGGTTGGAACAGTGTGGGACTCCTCGACCAGGATGGGAATCCTCGTCCTGCATATTTTGCATTTCAGCATCTAAACCAGAGAATTCAGAACAGTCACTTTAACGGTTCAAGGAATTATAATGACAAGGTTGAAGCTTATACGTTTGACAATGGCAACCAAGAGATTATCGTAGCCTGGGCAAAGCAGGATGAGGTCCTTTCTATATCTTTCCCTGGGTTCAATATTAGCCAGGTATATGATCGGGATGGAAACGTTATTATTCCAGTTAATAACAGCATAGACGTTGGGTTCAGCCCGGTCTATGTCATCCTGAATCCATGAATGATGCTGACGACGTGGTAATTAGAACTGGATATCTTTATTCAGGAAGTAAAATCAATTCAGCCGTAAAAATTATTGCATGCACTACAGGGCTGGAGATCGATTGAACCAGATTACAGGTAGCCGACGATTGGGGGAATGCGACATAATTCGGTTGCACTACCTGCCCGGTTGATCATTTATCTATGACCGTGGAGAAAATACCTCCGAAGTCGCATAGCAACCTATGGATGTTCATCATAGGGATATGTGTGGTTTTAATCCTGCTATCCGGGAAGGATATGCCGGAAGGTAGTGCCAGACCTGTAGACAACGATGTAAGTGTACTTGATCTTATCGCGCCAAAGGATCCCAATACCGCGAATTTGTTATTTTATTCCATTGGTCCAAGAAGTAAACCGATCCAGGATTAATGACGATGGCCCGATCTGGCCTCACGTTTCAGCAGCTGGGCAAAATGAAGTCGCTCTCTTCCGGCGTTCATTTGGTACGGAACAAGATTGAGGGGATGCAGAACTGCATATATTTGCGGATACTCGCTTTGAAACCTGGATTAATGGTGTTTTTATCGGTCGAGGACCAGATAGGTTTTCGCGAGAAACCCGTGAGTATGATATCTGGCAACTTAGCGCGTTGTAAGCGGCTGATCACCCTGGTCTCTATATTGGTGCAGTGGGCTCCCAACAACCGCAGGTCTGAGTCACAGACGTTTTTCCTGAAGGCTCATGTGCAGGGCATGACGTCTAGCGGCGTGCAGGTAATTGCAAGCACGGGTTCTAACTGGAAAACCTCATTATCAGATGCCTGGAACAGGTTTTGTAAATAAAACTTCAAAAATTCAGCCTTTTCCCCCCCAATATTCATATCTGTTAAAAGCTTTCTACATTCTAATTGTTGGCGGTGCTCTTTTTCTGAGCTATTCTCACTGGGCGTACGACGACCCTTTCATCACCTATCGATATGCGGATAATTTGGAACATGGTTTGGGGTTTGTTTACAATTCCGGTGAAAGGGTGTTGAGCACTACCACTCCTTTATTTACACTGCTCCTGGCGATCTTAGGTTTCGGGTGGGCCAATTTACCTCACCTGGCAAACCTAATTGGGGGTTTTTGTCTGGCATTGGGGGCGGTATTCCTGTGGGATTTGGCAGGTACATTAGAATCGCCTTGGGTTGGCTGGGCGGGTTTGTTGCTATATCCAACTTTTCCCCTTTTGGTAACTACCTTAGGATCGGAAACACCGCTTTATCTGGCGTTGTGCATGGGGGCTTTCGCATTCTATGCTCGCCGGCGATATCTTTTGACGGCTATTCTTACGGCTTTGGCACTGCTTACCCGCCCGGATGCAGCCCTGGTAGCGATTATCTTAGGGGTAGATTATCTGGGGCGTTTCACGTTTTGGCGCCTTGATGATAGAAGAACCAAAACCAATGAGGAAGGGGAAATTAAGGGAACCAGCCCTCTCTTAAAAGGCGACCTGGTACATTTTCCCTGGCTGGCGTTGATGTTATTTCTAATTTTGGTTCTTCCATGGTACGTCTTTGCTTGGCTTTATTTTGGCTCTCCACTTCCAGTCACGTTGTTTGCTAAGCAGAGCCAAGCTCTATTGATGGGCAGCCAGCGCTTTGCCGAGGGATTTCTGACGATCGCCAACTATTACCTGGCGCGCTGGTATTACCTGGTTGAGATTGCCGTGGCGTTGTTGGGCCTGGTAATGGCGTTGAGGAAAGCCCGCAAATGGATGCTTGTCCTTTCCTGGGCAGCGCTTTATTTTCTGGCTTACTCAATATTAGGGGTGAGTCGCTATTATTGGTATTACGCTCCGCTTGTACCCGGGTTTGTCGTAGCGGTTGGTCTGGGATTAAGCGCCTTTGGTTCTGGGATCAAAGCCAGATGGAGCGGTCAAAATGATGGATTCCAGCTGCCCATAAAAAATATTAGAGTTATGGCATTTGGCATCCTATTATTGGGTTTGGTCACCTTCCAGGCAAGCGATCTCTGGCAAATCAGGCAAAACCCCGATACCCGTTTTGGTATTTACAGGGCGGTAGGGATATGGTTGCACAGCAATACAGCTCCTGAGGATACGGTGGGGGCCTTGGAGGTGGGTATTATCGGTTATTTCGCTCAAAATACGATGGTGGACTTTGCGGGTTTAATCCAGCCTCAAATCGCTGCGCAACTGACCAGGCGAGGCACTTATGAAGATGCGGCAATGTGGGCGGTGGAGAACTACAAGCCACGTTTTCTGGTCATTCATGATGGAGGATTTCCGCGCCTGGAGAGTGGCTATGTGGTGGAGGATTGCACCTTAGCACAACATTTTCCAGGGAAACTTTATGGGTATGCCTCGGACCTAAGCATTTATGCCTGTAGATAATCGGTTACAATTGGTTGCGAATTCCTTCTGGGGTTTGAAAGTCGAGTTTGCATGGAATCAACACCTACTTCCATTCCTGATGTCCTGCTGATTAAACCAGACATCTTTGGAGATGAACGCGGTTTTTTTCTGGAGGTTTACCACGCCAAGCGCTTTGCAGCCATGGGGATAGACATGCAATTCGTCCAGGATAATCACTCGGGCTCTCAGCAAGGTGTGCTGCGCGGCCTCCATTACCAGATCAGGCAAGCACAGGGAAAACTTGTTCGTGTTATCGCCGGGGAAATCTTCGATGTGGCGGTTGATTTAAGGCGCCAATCGACGACGTTTGGGAAGTGGACGGCCCAGGTTCTTTCCTCCAAGAATAACCTGCAAATGTGGATTCCCGCAGGTTTCGCTCACGGATTCTACGTCTTGAGCGAGTGGGCAGAGCTGGTCTACAAGGTAACCGATTTCTTCGCTCCTGAATGGGAGCGCACCTTGCTTTGGAATGACGCTGACCTGAGTATAAAGTGGCCGCTGATAAAAGGGCAAGATCCAATCTTATCGGTTAAAGATGCTAAGGGAACCCCGTTTCGGAAAGCTGAAATTTATAACGGACAGTTCTAACGTGCAAACATTCGATCAGAAACTTCTTGGAGACAGGAAATTAATATGCGTAGGATATTGATTACAGGTGGAGCCGGTTTTATCGGCTCAAATTTTGTACGTTATTTGCTCCAAACAGAACCCGATGTCTATATAATAAATTTGGATATCCTTACCTATGCGGGCAGTTTGGAGAACCTTAAGGATTTACCTGATCAGAACCGGCACACTTTCATTCAGGGTGACATTTGTGACCGTTCCCTGGTGGATGACTGCCTACATCGCTACGAGATCGATATGATCGTCAATTTTGCCGCTGAAACTCATGTGGATCGTTCTATCCTGGACCCGGAGCCGTTTATACAGACGAACATAATTGGGACGCAGACCTTACTAGACGCAGCCAAGAGGTTTTGGCTGGAGGAAAATAATTTCGATAATGAGGCTGTCCGTTTTCACCACATTTCTACGGATGAGGTCTTTGGTACCCTGGCCCCTGGCGATCCTGCGTTTTCAGAGAGCACACCATATGCGCCCAGCTCTCCATATGCTGCCACAAAAGCGGCCAGTGATCACCTGGTGAGGGCTTACGGGCACACCTATGGGCTACCGATCACGATCACCAATTGTTCCAATAATTATGGTCCCTACCAGTTTCCGGAAAAATTAATACCATTGATGACCCTGAACGCGCTAAACGGGTTGCATCTCCCGGTTTATGGTGACGGCAAGCAAATTCGAGATTGGCTTTTTGTTGAGGACCATTGTGAAGCTATCTGGGCGGTAATACTCCACGGGTCACCTGGGGAAACCTATACGATCGGAGGAAACAACCAACCCACCAACTTACTGGTAGTCGAGACTATCAGCGAGATCCTGGATGAATGCCGTCCAGATTCTCCGTACGTGCCTCATGTGTCGCTCATGACATTTGTCAGCGATCGACCGGGGCACGATCGTCGTTATGCCATGGACATCGCCAAGGTGAATCGAGAACTTGGTTGGCGACCACACCACAACTTGGAATCTGGTTTGTTGAAGACCGTAAAATGGTACCTCGATCATCCCGAATGGGTCGATGCTATTCGAGAGCAGAAGGATTACCAGAAGTGGATAAAACTCAATTATGAGAAACGGGGGGTCGTAAAATGAAGGGTATTATCCTGGCGGGAGGGCGCGGAACCCGACTTTCACCGTTGACCATTGGGGTAAGCAAGCAGCTGTTGCCGGTTTATGATAAGCCGATGATCTATTACCCACTTTCCATGCTGATGCTGGCTGGTATTCGGGAGATCCTGGTGATAAGCACAGCGGAAGCATTGCCAGCATTTGGTGATCTGCTGGGGAATGGGGGTAAATGGGGGTTGCGCTTTTCTTACGCCGAGCAAGCAGAGCCGCGTGGCCTGGCCGACGCCTTTCTGGTGGGTCGAGATTTTATTGGGCGGGAACCTGTCTGCTTGATCCTGGGCGACAATATCTTCTTCGGACATGGTCTCCAAACCAGTTTGCGTAGCGCCGCGCAGTTATCTGAAGGCGCTTTGATCTTTGCTTATCCAGTGCGTGATCCTCGACGTTATGGGGTGGTCGATTTCGATGAGAATGGCCGGGCGATCAGCATCGAAGAAAAGCCCCAACATCCAAGATCGCGATACGCGGTTCCCGGCATGTATTTTTATGATAGTAAGGTGGTAAAGTTCGCTGAGAGCCTCAAGCCGTCTGCCAGGGGAGAGCTGGAAATCACCGACTTAAATTGTATCTATTTAGAGAGAGGCCAGCTGCGCGTAGAGCCATTGGGGCGGGGGGTAGCCTGGCTGGATGCGGGTACGCATGAATCGCTTTTACAGGCAGCCAATTTCGTCCAGACGGTTGAAGAGCGCCAGGGAATGATGATTTCCTGCCCTGAGGAAATCGCTTATAGGTTGAATTACATTAGTCAAGGAGAGTTACGCCATCTTGCTAGTGAGATAAACAATAACAATTATGGAGATTATTTGCTAAGTCTAATTGACGAGGATTTTGCGTTCAACAACAGGTAATTTGAATGAAGATCGTTCTCTTAGGGAGGTTTGGGCAATTGGGGTGGGAACTGGAGCGTTCACTGGCCCCACTTGGGGAGCTCATCGCATATGACTACCCGGACATCGATCTAAGAAAACCGGAAAGTATTAGGGGCTTGATCCAGAAAAACCATCCAGAGGTCATCGTTAACGCTACAGCTTACACTGCAGTGGACCGAGCCGAGGAAGAGCCTGGTATCGCTATGGCGATAAACGGTGGGGCGGTTGCCACACTAGCTGAGGAAGCGCTTGATCTAGGCGCTGGGTTGGTGCATTTTTCTACGGATTATGTTTTCGATGGAATCAAGGGGGAGCCCTATGTAGAGACAGATCTTCCAGTCCCGCTAAACGTTTACGGGCAGAGCAAACTGGCTGGAGAAGAAGCCATAAGAAATTTAGGTGGGGCATATATCATCCTGCGTACCAGTTGGGTTTATAGCCTCAGACGGGATTGTTTCGTGACAAAAGTGCTGGACTGGGCAAGAAAGCATCAAACCTTACGGGTTGTCGACGATCAGGTGAGCAATCCGACCTGGTGCCGGATGCTGGCTGAAACAACTGCACAACTTTTATCTATAGGGAGCAAGGATATAACCGCCTGGCTTCACGAATTCAAAGGTCTGTACCATTTGGCTGGAGATGGCGAGACCAGCAGGTTCGAATGGGCAAAGGCTATTTTGCGGTTCGACCCGCAAAAGGAAGAACAGGTAACCAAGGTGATTCATCCCGCTATCACCTCCGATTTCCCAACCCTGGCGCGCCGCCCACTACACTCAGCCCTGGCGTGCGACCTTTTTTTCGAAACCTTCGGTTTGCGGTTACCCCCATGGGAACAGGCGCTCAAATTGGCTATGGCGGTTGAATGACGAGAGTTTGAAATACAGAGAAAAAAGCAGTGAATATAAATCTTAGTGAAGCCAACCAAAATTACCCTCTAACAGGAGGCCATACAACTGCCGTTGCATATATAGCTGATAGATGGGAACATGTTTGTCCTATCCTGCGCCTGCTTGATCCGGCTGAGCTAGGGGGGTATCGAATTATCCCAGGGAGTAATTGGAAGGACGGCGAATTCCAGATTTTTCCCGAGCGTGTAGCTGAGGCCGATATCGTCATTATCCAAAGAAATTTCCCCAGCTACTCGGACGATTATGAGCAGGTGATCGCTCAGGCGCACTCACTAAACAAACTAATCGTTTATGAACTGGATGATTTGTTGCCCGAATTACCAGAAGAACATCCAGATTTCCACCATTACTTGACTGCGCGGACAGCAATCCTGAAAGCAGTCGTCGAGGCGAATGCGGTAATTGGCAGCACGCCTGCGCTCTGTGATTATTTAAGGTCTTATAACCCACATGCATGGTTGTTTCCGAATTATTTAAACGATCGTTTCTGGCAATTCAGGTCGAGGAATATTGATGTCTCTGCACCGATCACTATTGGGTACATGGGGGGGCATAGCCATAGTTACGATCTTGAAATCGTCGCGCCTGCCATTCTTGAAATACTGCAACGTTTTGGGAAAAAGGTGGTTTTCAAGTTTTGGGGTGTAAACCCACCGGCAGAGGTAAGAGATTGGTCAAACGTCGAATGGATTGACCTGGGATTGGTGGATTATCGTAAATTTGCCAAATACTTCTTAGAAATTGATTGCGATATTTTTATGGCACCGCTGCGCGACAATTTGTTCAATCGCTGCAAGAGTCATCTTAAATTCCTGGAATATAGTGCTCTTGGGGTGCCCGGGGTTTACAGCCGAATAACCCCTTATGAAAGCGTGGTAGTGCAGGGGGTAAACGGATTTCTGGCGGCAGATGCCGAAGAATGGGCAGAATATTTATGTAGGTTGATTGAAGACCCAGATTTACGCGCCAGAATTGGTGAAGAAGCCCAGGCCACCGTGCGTGCGAACTGGTTGCTTTCGGAGCACGCCCACGGGTGGGTAGAGGTATATGAAGATATTTTATCGATGAAAGATCGCCAACGGAAGACCAGCGATGGACTGAACATCGCTCAGAAAATGCATCTCTGGCAAAAAGACCTGGAGGAAAGGGTTTCGAAGCAGGGTTACGAAATTCAGCAGCTCAGAGGACAAATGAATTTCCGGGGGGAGCAGTTAGATAGTTTAGGGGAGCAGTTAGATAGTTTAAAAGTGCAGCTAGCTGAAAGAGATGCGAAAGTCCAGCACATCTATGGCCTTTATAATGAAATAATGAACAGCACTGGCTGGAAAATAATGCAATTGCTGTTCAGAATTCGTTTAAGGTTTCTGCCACAAGGAAGCAGGAGAGAGAACTTCCTCAGGACAATCGTCCGGGCCCTGCGTATTTTGAAAAATGAAGGCGTGGGGGCGTTAGTCAGAGGAATTTTCCGGTCCGGAGGCGCGAAATTAAAAGGAGAGCGGTTTTACACTAATCCACCCGTTGACCTTCAGGAGGGGGCAAAGCTAGCGACGAAAATTATCGAGGGCGTGAAATGCCTTACTCCCGCTATCAGCGTGATTAAAGTCCGGGATAATTCGATCTCGCCTCCCTACGAAAACGTAATCTACGATTGGGTTCAGAACCAAACCATTCCCTACGTAGAGGTAGTTGTATGGGATAAAGTATCTGGAATTGCATACATATTGGATCAGATTGAAATAAGCTGGGAGGCTCCAGATATAGATGGGCTTCGCGAGGGGCTGCGAGGGCAATATATCTGTATCGCAAGTCACGATTTACTTAACCAAGACGAAACTTACCTGGAACGCAATCTACTAGCGCTGGAAACCGAATCGCTCGCTTTCACAATCAATCTAAAGGGCAATTCCGACTTTGCAAGGGAGCAGATGCAGAAGGGGTTGTTGCCTGGAGACGATACCTCACCTTTGTTGAGGCAGATCGTCCGCAAGGATTGTGTGCAGGAGCGCTTCTCTCTGGATCTTTCAGGTTGGATCAAGGATAAGGACCAATTTCCTGGGGCAGCAGGAAAGATCATTGTGCAAACCACAAATGAGCGCGAAACTGAAAAAGCGCTTCCTTTTGAGCAGCGCTTACCGGAAATGGATTATATCCTGCTTGGGGAGAGAATCCTTATTCGTCCACAAACTGATATCCCTTGGGAACTGGCGCTTCAAGGGTTGCACCCGGTTGATTCAGTATTGCCTATGGCGGC
Organism: Anaerolineales bacterium; assembly: GCA_034430155.1. Taxonomy (GTDB): domain Bacteria; phylum Chloroflexota; class Anaerolineae; order Anaerolineales; family UBA4823; genus DAOUET01. The sequence goes on along the minus strand of DAOUET010000158.1, from coordinate 139,974 downwards.
GTATCCATCCAGTTTACCTACGGTCTTACTGGCAATGCAATTCCTGGCAGTTGGCGGCGCTGAGCGACTTGCCTTACATATCATCCGGAATTTAAGCGATAGGATTCGCTTTATCGTGCTGGCTGTGGAAAGACTCGACTCTGCTTTGGGGACTACAGCAGATGATTTTCGTCAGGCTACACCATTCACATATACAATTCCCGATTACCTCGATCCCTCATTAAATTTTTCATTCTTAAGTTATCTGGTCGAACGATATCAACCAATCACGCTTTATATCGCCAATGGCTCAAACTGGCTGTATGATTCGCTGGGAGATATTAAGGTGCATTTTCCCAGTTTAAGGATTGTCAACCAGGTATATGACCATCAAGTCGGATGGATAAACCGCTATGATTTGGGGACAGTCCTAAATCTAGATGCCCACATCGGCGCCAATGAAAAAATCTGCCAAGCATATATCGATCTGGGGGTGAAATCAGAGCAAGTCCATTTTATCGAGCACGGGATTGATCCAGTAGAAGTGAATCCGGCGGATTATTCCGAATCGAAAATCGGGGTTCTCAAGAGCTTGCTGGGCTTACCGCATGAAAAGAAAATCATAACCTTTGCTGCCCGGTTGCATCCACAGAAGCGTCCAATGGATTTTGTCGAGCTAGCCCGGCGTTTTTCGTCAGATACTTCCCTTGCGTTCTTGATGGTAGGTGACGGACCCATAGGTAAAATGGTGGATGAGCAAATCGCCGATTTAAAGTTGGATAATTTCTTCCGTCATAAATTCTATCGACCGATCAGCGACATTTACGCAATCTCGGACGTACTGGTATTGCCATCAGAATATGAAGCGATGCCATTAGTCATCGCTGAGACTCAAGCGATGGGAAAGCCGGTGGTCGCAACGGATGTGGGCAACAATCGCGAAGTCTTAGAAATGACTGGTGGAGGTGTGGTTGTAGCCAAGGTTGGAGACTTGGCAGGCCTGATGCAAGGTGTGACCGAAATGCTCGAGTCGCCCCCTGAACCAGATAAGGTTCGCGAGGCCATTTTGTCACGTTTTGGGATAGAGGTTATCGCAGACCAATACCGGGAGGTCTTATTGGGGGATAAAGGTGCCTAAGTTTTCGATTGTAATCCCCTCCTATAACCACATGGCATTTGTCGCAGATGCGGTCAGGAGCGTGTTGGGTCAATCCGAGGGTGATCTGGAATTGATTGTGGTCGATGATGGATCGACCGACGATAGTTTGGATGTGATCTCACGATTTTCGGATGAGCGTTTGACCATCCTCACCCAGACCAATCAAGGAGCTCATGCAGCGATTAACCGGGGATTGAAAGAATCATCAGGGGAATACCTGGCTATATTAAATTCAGATGATGCTTATCACCCCGAGCGATTAAGAAAGTCGCGGAAGTTTCTCGAGGCGGACCCGCAACTCGGATTGATGGGATCTTTTATCGAGATCATCGATCGTGATAATAAAGTTCTGGGGATTAAACACGGCTATAAGGACTTCGAACCATGGTCTATCGAAAACCCCCAGAGGAGTTTCCGGGCAGACTCAGACCTGCGAGCAGCTTTACTCACTGAAAATTTCTTAGCGACGACTTCGAACTTCGTCTTCAAGCGCCTAATTTATGAAAAAATTGGCGAGTTCCGGGCTTTACGCTATGCTCACGATTGGGACTTCGCTCTTAGAGTGGCGGGTGTTGCAGGTTTGGGTTTGTTACCCGAAGCGTTGATGCGTTATCGAGTTCACGAGAGCAATACGATCCGGGAAAACCTGGAAGCGATGATATTCGAAATATGTTGGTGCCTGGCAGTGCATTTGCCCCGACACTTTGCAGATGCGCAGTTCTATGCGCACCATACCCCTGACCAGCGAATAGAGCAATTACTGAATTCTATTTACACTTATGGATGTGAACAGGTGCTTAGCGGCATGCTTATTCAGGGATTATCTGATGATCCTTCTGCAGCGCGAGAACTACTCGATCCAGAAGATGTACGGCGGCAGAAATACCTTGAATATATCAAGTGGAAGATCGCTCCCAAAGAGGGTGAGCCATCGAAATCTAACTTCCGGGTAGAAATCAAGGAGGTTGGCAAGAATGGGTTATCCAGGCTTGGAAAACCGGGAAGAATATTGCACCGGTTTATATCATTTTTCCGATAGCCATTTATCCGTCAAATGAAAAACCAGGACAAGAAATGAAGGGGATGCACAATTGGCGGTGGCTCTCAAGGTGATAAACTTACCTACTTCCTTTTCCTGTTGAATTCAAACCATGCATATCCTCATCACTGGTGGTAATGGGTTTATTGGGTCACACCTGGTAGATAGATTGGTATCCACAGGTCAACATCATGTTGTCGTGATGGATCTCTACCCCAGATCCTATGAACCCTTACCTGACGGAGCGACATTCATCCCGGGGAATTTAAGAGATATCAGCCTGGTTCGGCACACCCTCATCGATCAAGGCATTGAGGTTATCTATCATCTGGCATGGGCGACCATCCATGAAACTTCTTTGAAAAACCCGGTAGCTGATATCCAGCAGGACCTGATTCCCACCGTGGCTTTGTTGGACACCTGCAGGGAAACCAGGGTGAATCGAGTTATTTTTATATCTTCCGGAGGGGCAGTATATGGCCCACCGGCGAGTCTCCCTATCAAGGAAAATCACCCAACCAATCCAATTAACGCTTACGGCATCACTAAACTGGCGGTGGAAAAGTATTTACAAATGTACCAGCACCTGTATGGCCTGGATTACACAATTTTCAGACCTTCGGTGCCTTATGGACCGCGCCAAAACCCTCGCCGACGCCAGGGTGCAGTTTCCGTATTTATCCATAAGATTATGCGCCAGGAACGCATCCAGATATGGGGCGATGGCGAGACATTACGGGATTATTTCTACATCGGGGATCTGGTTGAGGCGCTCGTATCAACTCTCGATAAGCCAGCCTCGATAAACAAGGTTATCAACCTGGGTGGATCAGAGGCCTATTCTCTAAATCAATTAGTGACTTTGATCGAGGAAACTTTAGGATTGAAAGCAACTCTTGAGCATCAAAGTCCCCGAGAATTTGATGTGCAAAGATTGAAACTCGATATCGAGATGGCGAAGTCGATCTTGAATTGGTTACCGAATATTGCGCTTCCTGAAGGGATCCGTTATACGGCGGCGTGGCTCAAAAAATGGATCGATTAAAGATGGTTTGTGAGGTACGAGTATGTCTACCATAAGTGTGGTGATGCCTTGCCACAATCGCGCCCATGATTTGGGGAAAGTTTTGCGGGCTTATGACCTCCAGGATGTGGGCGAACCTTTTGAGTTGATTGCAGTGGATGACGCTTCCAGCGATGCGACCTACGATCTGCTCAATTCATACCAACCCAATGCTTTCGAACTTAGGGTTGAGCGCCTCGAATCCAATCAGGGACCCGCGGCAGCACGAAATAAGGGTATCTCCTTAGCCAAAAGCCCAATTATCTTGTTTGTCGGGGATGATATCCTGCCGGCGACAGATCTGGTCAGAGGGCATGTAACCGCTCACCGCCGCTATAAGGAGGAGGAATCTGCGATTCTGGGACGGGTCGAGTGGCCGGAAGATATGCCCGTCAATACCCTCATGAAACATATCGATGGGATTGGAGCCGAACAATTTAGCTACTATTATCTTCAGGACTGTCAGGAATACGATTTCCGGCATTTATATACCGCTAACGTTTCACTCAAGCGCGACTTCATCCAAAAAGAACAGAAATGGTTCGACACAGATTTTCGCTTCGCCGCTTTAGAAGATGCCGAAATTGCTTATCGCTTATCGAAAAATGGGCTCAAGATTATTTATTCTTCGGTCTTGGTGGGATACCATTATCATTACCATAACATCTGGACTTTCTGCCAAAGGCAATACCTTACGGGATTAATGGCATGTGTCTTGGTCAAGAAATATCCAGAAATAACTCACAAGATCATCGGTAGACGATGGCCATACCAAACTTACTTTTGGCGAATGATTGGGCTGTTCGAAGATTATTCTGCAAAAAGCGCCGAATGGCTGGAAAATGAGGTGAAACATTTACTCAGCGCATACGAGTGGACCCCGAGTAGCATGCTCGATATGCTTTACCTGAAAGTTCTCAATTATTTTTTCTATAAAGGCCTTATTCATGGGACTTTTGGCGAAGGGGACTTATCTCGAAGGGTTAATGCGGTATACGCTCATAGAGTTCTGGTGCCTTTGTTGATATGGTTTATTAAAGAGAATAGGCGGTTGATGGAGCCTTTTCCGAACGAGCATGGTCCGTGGGTTTTGAACAGACTCAAAACCCAAAAAATATAGATTGATAGGAGTTGACCCCAACTTAACATTTTTGGCGGTTGACTCGCTGCTCAACTCTCAATAAAATATACTTGAAAAACATCAGACGTACACGATAACACTACGTCTCTTATAGTGGTATAAGAGCCGGCTATCAGCCTGCATTTATACCTGCCATTAAGCCGCTGTCTTCGATAAAGGCAAAACTGGTGAAAACCAGTGACGCAAAGCCATGGGTCTAAAGATGATTTACAGGATTGCTATGATCGCCAGGCTGCCGAATTCACCTTTATATCCCCTTATGGTGGGCCTGGTTTTCCAGGCCCATTGTCTTGCAGAAGACGAGCATCGTGGGTTGCGCGATTAACAAGTCATGAGGAATTTTCTAGTACTTTTGCCTCATTGACCAAGTAAATTCAAATAAGAGAAAATCGATGACATCTTGTACGAAAATGCACAGAAAGGATAGATATCTCGAAGTAACCATGCGAAATTTATTTAATTTACTGGTTCGAGTGATCCTTGTTACCGTATTTCTCTCGCCGATCACTGCGGGAGTCGGGAAGGCGGGATCCCGGCAAGAACAGGTCGATAAGACCGCGATCTACTCAATAACAACTTCACTGGCCAGTCAAAATGTCATTCACGTTCCTGGGGATGTGGGGGGTCTCCAGGAAGCGATCAACCAGGTACAAAATGGTGAGGTTATCGAGCTGGCGGCGGGTGTGTATTACTCAACTGACGGCCCATTTAGGATGAATAATCTAGAGAAGGGTTTTACTATAAGAGCAGCCAGCGGGGCGACGGTAGTTCTAGATGGCCAAGGCAAGAATAATATCCTTCGTTTTCAAAATTCTGACCCCTCACGCGGCAGGCCAATCCTTTTACAAGGATTGACTTTCGCCCATGGGTTTACTGCGACGGAAGGAGCCGCGGGGGGAGTGACCATGTACGAAGCCCAAGCCATTTTTTTGGATTGTAGCTTTCAAGATAATGTGTCGAAAGTATCAACCACAGTTGGGGGAGCAATTTATGTCGCCGAGCATTCCACAGCTTTCTTCATCAACAACATCTGGCAGAACAATTCCTCTCGTTTGGGCGGTGGTGGTTTAGGGGTGCGGAGTGGATCAAAAGTATATATCCATAATTCCCAATTCATTCACAATATCGCAAATCCGCCAAATCACAATCGTGGCTCATCTGGCGGTGCTATCAACCTGGGGAATTCAATCATACGGATATCAAATACGCGCTTTGAAAACAACCAGGCGGGGGCTTACGGAGGGGCGTTATACTCAATTGGAAATTGGCAGACACCATTGAACCTGCCCAAAGCAGATGTGATCATCACAAATAGCACCTTCATCAACAATCAAGCTATTCGTGATCCATCGGTAAATGAAACATTTCCGACCGAGGGCGGCGCGATCAACACCGAAGACCAAAGTCGTTTGCAGATCTACAACTCACGATTTGTAACCAACAGTGCCATGATTGGAGGGGGAGTGAATGTTTACCGGGCATATGTCACCATAAAAGATAGTACATTTCTAGGAAACAGGGCTAATGGGACTATATTCCAATCCAGCTTTGGGGGATCGATCTCGGTCAATTCAGCGGATGGCGCCGACAATGGCAGCAATAACTGGCCTGCCAGCGTTCTTACGGTAGAAGATACATTGATTCAGGGGCGTTATGGTTCGGTTTCAACGGTAGCTCAAACTGGGGGCTGTGTTTTCGTCGGCGGTGATGGAAATAGAATAGATGGCGATCCATCTATCCCAGATATGGGAACTGTGGAGGAGAATAGAGCTCAAGTCACGATCAGAAATGTGGTCTTGTACGATTGTGATGTGGCTGCTAACCCACCCAATTCTGGGGTTGGTGGGGCTTTGCTAGTAGCGGTTGCGCATTTAACCCTTGAGAACTCGCTTGTTATAAATTCGGATGCCTTGGGTAATTCGGCATCGGGAGGGGGGATTGGCATCCTCTTCAATTCCCTGGCGGATATAAAAGACACAACCTTAGCGAACAATACTAGCGGTCTATTTGGCGGCGGCGTTTTCGTCCAAGGTTCAGCCATTACGATTAACGACTCAAATTTTGTAGGGAATGAAGTAAGTCCTGGCGTGGCTGAAGGGGAAAGCGCCTCGTTTGGAGCTGGCCTCTTCACCAGCCCTGATGAGGTTCGCCAGCTGAAGGTGAGCGGCACGGTGCAAAATAGCGTGTTTAGCGACAATAAAGGCATGCCCATCTTCGATGACGATCGCACCAATGGGCCAATTAACGATGTGCACTACAACGCAAATTATTTCTTTGCGACTACATTCGGTGATAAGGTATATAAGGATAGTCTTTCAGCATCCCAGGATGTACCAGGATTAAATAGCGTAATGATAGTGCGGGCTAATGGGATCTCAACCAAGAAATCGGAATCTCTCAATTCCCAGTACAGCAGTAGGCCTATTTTAGGAACGATCCAGGCGGTACCATCCTTGATCCTGCCCAGCGGGGCAGCTGGCGAAGCCAATATGCCAACAACCTCCTATCTGGGATATGCCTGGAGCGGTAGTTCAGCCATCCTAGATGGGTCCAGCCTTTCAAGTTCTAGCGGAGTAAAGCCTACCTCAACGGTTGGGGAACACACTTTAGCTATTAATGGAAAAACCTATAAAACCAACCTAATTCAAGCACAAATTCCCTCAGCTGCATTGAGCGTGTCAACAAACGGAACGACCACCACGATAAACTGGGATCTTATAACGGGCACGTTTCTTGACGCAGCCCTCGATCAAGGAGTGGTGATCCCAACCACACCTTCTGGATCGGTGCAAGTACAATCTAGCATTGAGACCCAATATCACTTTTATGCGATTACCAAAGAAGGTGGGGTAGTTGCAACTGCAAACAGCGGGACACCCGTTTTATTAGTCCCTGGGAGTTTTAAAGTTTTAGCGGGGTTGAACCTCCAGGTAAATCGGGGGAGCCTGCCGATTATTAACAGCGGTGGAGGGGTGATGACATGGACAGCAAATAGCGGCAGCCCGAATTTGATCACCATCGATACCCCTAATAGCGATACTCAATCAGTGGGCAGCCTGATTTTCTCAGTGGATATCAATGGTTTAGCACCCGGGGAATACCAGGGCTTTATCGACATTGACGCAGGGGAGGCTGGCAGCCAAAGGGTGACGGTAGTAATAAAGGTAGTGAAGGACCTTCGTCTAACATTTCTACCCGTGGTTATCAAGTAAGACCAGAATTTAATTTGCAATAATTTTAGTATTCTGTGAACCCGCCAGTCCACGTTATCCAGTGGACTGGACCTTTTTCTATCCTGAGGAAATAACAGCAATTCGGGTGAGTTCAGGTTTAATGCCAACTTGCCATGAAGCGATGTGGCATTTTCTGCCTTGATTGAACCGCTCTCGGGTCAATTCCCTTCATTATAAATTTTTCCAGGCGTGGTATAAGTCCTCGATATGAGTGCGACCAGAATAGGTTTGTATCTGAAATCCATCACAAATTGGTTTGCCAATCAGAGTTCCTCGGAAAGGCAAAAAGATTGGTTTTCACTGGCCTTTCTGGCAGTGGTGACAACCATATTTATGTGGCGGGTAGTTTTTCTAGGAAAGGTGCTTCTACCTCTCGACGTTGTTTATACCGCTGAACCATGGCACAGTGAAAGCCCCGAAATTTTCTATGGCCCCCTGTGGAATCCAGTTGTGACAGATGCAATCTGGCAGTTCTATCCGATGGCAACCTACGCAAAAGAATCCTGGCAAACGGGGATCCCGTTTTGGGATCCTTATGTACTCTCGGGAGCTCCTGCTTTTGCGCGGGGGGAAATGTTCTCAAACCCGCTGTTCAACTTATCGAGTGTGTTCCTATCAGTAGCAAGGGGGATCAGCTGGTCGGCTGTAATTGATCTCCTGATCGCCGGGGTATTTACCTATTTGTACCTTCGCCAGATCGGAGCAAGTCACTTTGGCTCGTTGGTTGGTAGCCTGACCTTCGAATTCAACGGATATTTGATCGGATGGCTATCTTTTCCAAACATCATTGGCTCAATGGTTTGGTTGCCAATGGTGTTTTTTGGAGTCGAACGAGCACTCAAAAAGCAGGATGGGCGCTGGGCGCTGGTTGGGGCCCTGGGATTTATGATGCAGATTTATTCAGGAAGCATCTTGTGGCCTTTTTATGGAGCTATCACGCTGGTTTTGTATCTGGTTTACCGCAGTTTTACTGTTTGGTTATCGAATAAAGAGATATATGCATCATTGCGTCCCTTGGGTTACGGGGGTATCGCCCTTGGTTTTGGAGCAAGTCTGGCAGCACCCCAGTTGTTACCGACAATCGAACTATACTTTCAAACTCAGCGAACAGTTGCGCTGGGCGTTTCTAGCTTCCTTAAGATTTATTCCCAACTTGTCAGGCTGGTAGCACCTAATATCTATGGAAACGCTCTCTTTGGGAAAAGTTATTGGGGGCCATTTAATTATTCCGAAACGGACCTGTATCTTGGCGTTTTACCCCTGTTTTTCTTACTGGCCAGCTTGTTTTCTTTCCAACGTAAAAAGGCCTGGGGTTTGGGCGGAATCGGGCTAATCACTTTGCTGGCTGTTTACAGTATCTTTCCCTTCCGGCAAATTGTCACTTACCTATACCCGGTTTTTATCAACGTGTTTCCTGGCAGGATTTTCTATGTTGTGGCCTTCTGCTGGTCGATCGCGGCGGGATTAGGGGCTGATTGGATCGGAGAGGTACGCCCCCACCGCCATCTAGGGTTATTAAGCCTGGGCTCGCTGGTGATGGCTGGTGGGATGGGGTTGTTGGTCCTATTGGCGAAAATCTTCAACAACCTGCGAACTGGCAAGATTGCGTTTTATCCATTTGCTCGTCTCTCCCAGGTTCTGAAAATGATAAATCCCCAAGATCTGCTAACACCATTTGTTTTGCTCCTGTTAATATCCCTTCTGTTTTGGTTTTTCAGATCCGGTGGGTTGAGTGGCGGTTTATTCAAAGTCTCAGCGATAGCGCTGATTGTAGGGGATCTCTTCCTGGTGGGGATAAACTACAACCCGTCTTTTGAAGAGCAGCTGGCGTTTCCTACGACTGCAAGCCTCCAATACTTGATGGAAACTGGAGGGCAAGAGCAAGAGCCATATCGAGTTGTAAACATTAATTCAGCGATCATCATTCCTGGGATGGTGCCAGAACTTTTCCGGCTTCCGACAATCTCCGGGTATTCGTCTTATATCTTAAGTCGCTATTCGATTTATGCTGGACTAACCGGCAGCAGGCAAATTGCGTCGATAAATCATGTGTATTTCTCAGATTGTTGTGACCGATTAATGGATGCCTTGAATGTAAAATATGTGTACGTCTCACCCAATACAACCCCCAGTTCCACGGGAACGCTGGATTTAATCAGCAGATTTAATCAAGCTCAGGTAGACACAAAGGTAAAAAATGGCGTGTATACAACCTGGTGGGATGTCGGAGGTGTGAATAAGCCAGTCATTTTTGAGCATCCCAGCGCCAAGGTGAGTTATGATCTAAAGGTTGATCAACCCGCTAAATTAACCTCCGCGATTTCATTGGATCCGTCATCATGGGATCAATCGGGGGACGGGGTGCTATTTGAGGTTTACGCCTCACCGCAAGGATCGAAGATCGAGGAGCAGCTCTTTTCCCGGTACATAGATCCGAAAAGCGTACCACAAGATCGAAGATGGGTAGCGTTTGAGGTGAGCTTGAATCAATACATTGGCAAAGAAATACAGCTTAGCCTAGTTACAAAACCGGGTCCTTATAACAATACGGATTATGATTGGGCTGGTTGGGTAGAGCCTAAAATAATTGGATTCAGAAACCCAACCTTAAATTTGATTTATGATGGTGCCAACAAGATATACGAGAACCTGGAGGCGCTCCCGCGCGCCTGGCTTGTTCACCAGGTAACGCCAGTGAAGCCAGGCGATATCGAAGCGGTCAGGAGCATTTTATCTTCCGGTAATTTTGAGCCGACCAGGGAAGCTGTGGTGGAGACAGAAGGTTCTAATTTATTGGATCAAGATTCCACGACCGAGCTAGAGAATCCGAATGAGCGAGTGGATATCAGGGTTTATTCAGCTGAACAAGTTGAAATTGAGGTGGAGGCAAGCAAACCTGGGTTGCTGGTTTTGTCAGACGTGATGTATCCCGGTTGGAAAGCGTACGTTAATGGAATCGAGCGGCAGATTATGGCGACCAACTTAATTATGCGGGGGGTTTACCTGGATGCAGGTGAACATCAGGTAATATTCGTATATAAGCCAACCATGTTTATTAGAGGCTTATATATCGCTGGTGTAAGCATGATGGCGCTTATGGCAGCATTTTTTGTGAAACGGTTCGTTTGAGCGTGATTCTTAAGAAGATCGAATCCCAACCACTTGTTTCCATAATCGTTGTCAATTGGAATGGGGAAAAGTATTTAGCGCGTTGCCTCGATAGAATTTTTTCCCAATCCTATCCGGAATACGAAGTCATCCTGGTCGACAACGCCTCGAGCGACCATTCCGTAGATAACCTAGAAATTCGCTGGTCAAATATACAGGTAATTCGATTGGAGAAGAATATCGGCTTCGTGGGAGGCAATAACCTGGGCGCACGCTTAGCGCATGGGTGCTGGCTGGGGCTGATCAACAATGATGCCTTTATTTCCCCCGACTGGTTAGAAAAGATGCTCGAGGCAGCCCAGGAGCATGGGGATTTCGCTTTCTTTGCCTCCCGAATAATCCAGGCTGATGCTCCCGATAAGATCGATGGAACAGGGGATATTTACCACGTGAGTGGCTTGGCATGGCATCGCCAGTACAACCAGCCAAACGCCAGGGCAGCGGTGATGCCTGATGAGGTATTCAGCGCTTGTGCGGCTGCTGCGTTCTACGACCGGGAGTCGTTTTTGGAAGCCGGGGGGTTTGATGAAGATTTTACCAGCCACCACGAGGATGTAGACTTGGGGTTCCGGTTGAGGTTAAGGGGGTTGAGATGTATGTATGTTCCCGAGGCTTTGGTCGAGCATGTTGGCTCTGCCAGTTACGGCAGAGAGAGCCAGGAGACGGTCTATCAGGTGCATCGCAACCTGGTATGGTCTTACTTCACCAATATGCCAGGAGGTTTATTTTGGAAGTATTTGCCCGCGCACCTAATAGCTAACCTGGTTTTTTTGGTGTATTATTCCTTGCGTGGTCTGGGAAGAGCCATTTGGCGTGCTAAGCTGGACGCTCTTCGTGGCCTACCCCGCAGCTTACGAAAGCGAAAAATGGTACAGAGCGCTCGAAGGGTGGAGACCAGGACGATTGACCAGATTATGGATCATGGCTGGATAAGCCCTTACCTGTTGGGAAGGCACTCGCAAAAAATCCGGAAAGCCATCAGGATTTCAGGTATTGACCGGGAATGATCAAAATAGCTTCAATGGGCTGATAACGAACTTCGAAAGCTTATGGTGCTTTACAAGATACCTGCAGGGGTCAGACCCGACACAGTTAGAAATCGACCTGTACTTTCAACACCGGAGGGTGGAAAGATCGTGGTGGACCGGCGTATATTGAGGCTGTGGAAGACGGCTGACGGGCAAGAGTTGGAAAAAATCGTCACAGATTTGTTAGATGACACTTTTGATGCGCCAGAGGTTCGCGCTGGTCTCGCCTGTTTGGCGGAGGCGGGATTGCTGCTCCGGGATGAGGAACCTAACCAACCAACCGAAATGGAGCCAGTCGATGATCCACTGGTCTCTGTAATAATTGTCAGTCATAACAGCCGCGAGTGGCTGGCAATCTGTCTGCCATCGCTATACTCTCAAACGTATAAAAATCTCGAAATCATTATGGTAGATAATGGCTCATCAGATGGGTCGGCTCTGTGGGTGCAAGATGCGTATCCAGGTATACAGCTGGAGCGCTTGGAAGCCTCCCAATCGCTGGCCAAGGCGATCAACACAGGTATCCGTAAAGCCAGGGGAGATTACTTCCTGGTGCTGAATCCGGATGTGAAACTGGAAGCCGATGCAATCTCCCAGTTGATAGCAGTCGCTCGAAACAGACCTGAATGTGGGGCAGTTGCAGCCAAGCTCAAGTTTTTGTGGGCACCATCTTTTCTAAATGGGCTGGGGAACTATGTGGGTGCCTTTTCCTGGGGTACGGACAGTGGATTGGGGCACCTGGACCTGGGCCAATTCGATCACTGGCAGGAAGTTCCCTCAGCGTGCTTCGCGGCGACCTTGATCACTGCATTTGCCTGGCACGAAGTTGGACCTTTAGATGAGCATTTACCCCTGTATTACGAAGATAGTGAATGGTGTTACCGGGCGCGCCTGTACGGTTACAGGATATTGGCAGCACCCGGCGCGGTGTTTTACCATGCTTTTGGCGGTCGCGTACCATCCGGGGATAAGAGCGGCCTGACGCCACGAAAATTACGCCAAGCTGGCTTTGGACGATTGTGGTTTATCACCAAGCTGCTCACACCGGCCTACTTCTTTCGGTTTTTATGCGGCTACCTGGTTGAGGATAGCCTCGGTTTTGTGCTTGGAGCATTAAGTGCGCGTTGGAAGAAGTTGGGATCGTATTTAGGGGTCTGGGGAGATTATTTTCGATCCTATCCTGGGATTCTCAAAGAAAGGAATGACATCCAGTCGCGACGGGTGTGTTCAGATAAGGATTTGTTCCATTTGCAAAAGTCCGTTCCAGTGCCGTTGATCTGGCGTGGTTTACCAATGCTTACCTGGGATACTATCCGCTACCAATATCTCCCGCTGCTCTCCTCAGGAAAGACGAAGGTCATGCCGGAGTTTTCCTTTAGGGATGAGCAGTGGGTACCTCTAAGGGCGACCAGTCGCCTATCTTTAAGAAGGCTAATCGAGATCTGGCGAACGGAAGGCCTGGTTGAAATGAGCCATTATATCTGGAGGTATACTCAGTGGTGCTTGATGCAACCATGATCTCAAGGAGTCCAGGCCAGTCACCATGAGGATTGGTATCGACGCGACCGCGCTGCCTCAAGAACCGGTTGGGGGCGGTATTTATATCATAAACCTGTTGCGAGCCTTGGGTGAGCGAGATACAAAACATGAACTGGTGGTTTTCCTACAGAAAAGCGCACGTAAATATCTTGGAACGCCTGAAAACACCAATCTACATGAAGTGCTATTGCCCGATAAAAGCCCTACGCGCCGTCTGATCTGGGAACAAATGGCGCTTCCCAATCTGGTGAAACGCCATAAAATCGATCTATTACATTCTCTGCATTACACCAGGCCTTTTTTCCTCCCGTGTGCGTCAGTGGTGACATTTCACGATCTGACCTTTTACCTGTTTCCTGAACTACACAGGCGCTCTAAACGACTTTTCTTTCCCTTTGCAATCCAGATGAGCGCCAGGAAAGCCGATGCTCTCATTGCCGTATCAGAAAGCACCCGCCAGGATTCGATCCGTCTGCTGAAAGTGCCTGCGGAAAAAATATTCGCAGTACAACTTGGGGTCGATGAGGGTTTTCACCCAATCAAGGACGATGCCCTGCGCGAGGAGATTTTAGATCATTATCAATTACCGGATAAATTCATCTTGTACGTAGGTTTGGTGGAACCACGCAAGAATTTGCCTCTGTTAATCCAATCTTTTCGAGATTTGGTGGATGCGGGGCTCTCCCATCAATTGGTGATCGTCGGCCGGATGGGGTGGATGTACCAGGAGGTATTCAAGCAGATAGAGGCGCTTAGGTTGAAAGACAGGATCAAGTTCACCGGATATGTCCCACGTCAATATCTGCCCATCGTTTATAATTTAGCCGAATTATTCGTCTATCCCACTCTGTACGAAGGTTTTGGCTTACCAGTGCTTGAAGCAATGGCTTGTGGCACTCCGGTGGTGACTTCAAATATCTCCTCGCTACCAGAGATCGTTGGAGATGCAGGGATATTAGTAACCCCAGGCGATGAAGATGCACTGGCTCAAGCAATGATAGGAGTGCTCAATGATCGGGAGTTGCAGAGGACGCTGGCTGAAAAAGGTCGGATTAGATCTAAAAATTTCTCATGGAAACGAACAGCCAAAGAGACACTACAAGTTTACCAACACGTGTTAGAAATGTGATAACGGATATGGATCTATCCGTTTGTATCGTGACATATCGAGCGCGGGACATGTTGAAGAATTGTCTGCGCTCGCTCTATGAGAATTCTTCCAGGCTAAATTTGGAAGTCATCGTATCCGATAACGGCTCGGGTGACAGGATATCTGAAATGTTGCAGCGGGAATTTCCGGCCGTGCATATGATCGAAAACGACCGCAATCTCGGATTTGCCCGGCCGATGAACCAAGCTTTACGAGCTTCCCAGGGAAATTATGCGCTTTTACTGAACCCAGACACAATCATTCTGCCAGATGCTTTTGACCGGTTGGTAGATTTTATGGGATTGCATCCAGAGGTAGGTATCTGCGGGCCTAAGGTGCTTAACCGCGACTTTACTTTACAAAAACCCTGCCGAAGAGGCGAGTCGCGACCGTGGGCGGTGATTACTTATTTTACCGGGCTGGCGGCATTATTTCCGAGGAACAAGTTGTTTGGCGAATATCTCATGAGCTATATGGATGAAGATGAAACCCATGCCGTGGCTGGGGTCGCAGGTTCATGTATGCTGATTCGGAGAGAGGTGCTCAACCAGATCGGTTATCTTGACGAGTTATTCTTCGCGTATCAGGAAGATGCAGATTATTGTCACCGTGCCCGGCAGGCGGGCTGGAAGGTTTTTTACGTGCCGGAGGCTCAGATCATACATTACGGGGGTCAGGGCGGTTCGCGGGTTCATCCTTACCGCTCAATTTTGGAGTGGCATAAATCCTATTGGCTTTATTACCGCAAGAATCTGGCAGGCGATTATTTTTTTCTTTTGAATTGGGTTTATTATCTGGCGATGGCATTGAAGCTCATATCTGCACTGCTGATAAATTTCTTCCGCAGAGAAAAATTTGCCGGGCCAAGGCGGAAAAACTGATCATCCCAGGCTCAACTCCAGGGGGTTACCGAAGGCAGACAGATTACGCACGGGTTCCTTTATGAATTTCTATGTCTCTTCCACATCATTTATGTTTGAGGCTATCCTTCTGTCCTGCTCGCTGGCAGCTGGGTTGGCATTGGTCAGCATCCGCTTTACTAGAAGACTGGGTCTGTTAGATATGCCCCGCAGCGCTCCGCACAAGCTACACGCTATCCCAATGCCTTTAGCCGGGGGAATTGCCTTATTCTCAGCCCTGACGATCTCTGAATGGGTATTGGGCGATTATAGTGATCCAGATGTGGTAGCTACATTTGTGGCCGGTTCATTGGTGCTTTTGTTTGGGCTATGGGATGATTTCAAGGAGATCAGCCCGTTGGTAAAGCTGGTTGGGCAAATATTGGCTGCCATGGTCTTGATCAAATTAGGAGTGGCGATTCACATCTTTGAATCCCCCGAATTTTTTTTGGGTGGAAATGGTTACTGGGACGTTTATTTAGATTGGTTTTTGACGATATTGTGGGTGGTGGGGATTACCAATGCCTTTAATTTCGTTGACAGTATGGACGGCCTGGCGGTGGGTCTGGGGGGAATGGCCGCCGCCTTCTTCATGCTGGTCACCCTGGACGCAGGGCAGCTAGCTTTGTCTCGGCATAGTGCTCTTCTATTGGGGGCATGCGTTGGGTTATATTTCTTTAACTCACCCCCTGCCCAACTTTTTCTAGGTGATTCAGGCGCACAAGTGCTCGGATTTGTTCTGGCAGCCCTGGCAATCGCTTACCGCCCACAGGGAGCCAATCAATCCTCTTCATGGTTCGTTCCAATCATGTTGCTAGGAGTGCCAATTTTTGACACAACCCTGGTGGTGCTTTCCCGCCTTCGAAGGAGGCGAACTGTGTACACAGCCTCTAGAGATCATACCTACCACCGCTTGTTGGCATTTGGGTGGAGTTCAAACCGTGCCGTTCTAGCGATGCAGGTGGCCGCGCTCTTGTTAGGATGCATTGCTTTTGTGGTATTAACACGCTCCCCGGTTATAGCCAACGCTGTATTCGTGACATTAGTCTTCATCGGAGTTGTTGCCATAATGATATTGGATAACCGGAAACTATGGCCATAGAAGCCGGAGTTGAGTTGTGATGAATGAATGGAGATTGTCGGACGAAATATCTCGAGTTACCCACCAATGGCCGGTAATCGTATTTTTTATCCTGCTGGGAAGCCTGCTGGGCGGGGTTTTTGCGTATCAAATCCCTTCACCCTATCAGGCATCTGAAGAACTTTATGTTGGGCTTGATCCTTATGAAACGATCGATGATAGGTATGTGAGTGATTATGCCAACTTCGAATTCCGCAACCCTGACGACTACAAACATTGGCAAATGTCTCAACTGAGCCTGCTAGTGATCTTTGATGATTATCTGCAGGAGACCCTGACTAGGTTAAGAGAGCAAGGCTCGTATTGGAATGAGGTAGATGTGCAAGGCCTAAAAGGCATGTTGGCAGCCTACTGGCGAAATGCAGGAAAATGGGGGTTGGTTGCCGAGAATAAGGATCCCAAAATGGCTGCACAAGCAGTCAATACCTGGAGAGATGTAATCATCGAGAAAACAAATTTTGCCATCTCCAAATCCCGGGAGCTTCTTCAAATCGATCAACAAATGAAAAACCTTACAAGAGATGAAGGGGAAGCCAGGCTGCGGCAGACAGAACTAGGAGAGATCAAGAATGGACTGCTTGCCTGGGAGGAACAAGTGCTGGGGAATGTTGATAATAGATCCCTCGATGATCTGGATCGCTGGCGATTATGGACTTTGGCGGCGCAGGCAGCTGGCTACGACCCGAGTTGGCAAGAATTGCTGGGCAATTTTCCAGCTAGCGAAAGGACGGCGCAGGAGTATGGCTCCTGGGTCGAACGATTGATGGCGTCAATTGATCTGGAAGTTCAAACTATCCAAACCCGGGTTGATGATTTGGAAAAAGAGCGAGCGGGTCTGCAGACACAATGGGAGAATTCTTTATTGGCAGGACGCGGCTTATCAGCTGCTTTGGTGGTAGAAAAACCGTCTGATCAACCTGCAAATATTGAGCAGGCAAGGCCGACCAGTACGGCAGCTCTGATAGGGGGCGTTACAGGATTGTTGGTTTGGGGTTTGGTGATGTTAGCACAAATTTCGAAGAGAGTTAAGAGTTAGAGGATGAGCCTGGAAAATATTCGGTTGAAGGCGCATAACCCCCTCAGTTTGGCTGAAAAGGTATTGTGGGCTTTGTTCTTGGTGAGTCTACCGATAACTTCCTTCCCGTTCTTCCCCAGGGAGATAGGGGGAGGGACACTGGTACGCCCTCTGGCAGTGTACCCCTTGTTGGGGCTCTTGATCCTGGTGACTTTGCCACGCCTCATCCAAAAACCTTTACCGAAGACGTTTTTGGTGTTCCTGCCCTTCATATTGCTATCATTGGGCAGCGCGCTGCTGGCTTCAACCCAAGGGATTGAACCCAGCCAGGGAATCTCTGTGTGGGAGAGAACCGTACGAGCCTTTGCTACACTGGGCTTGGGCAGCGCCATCTATTTCACTGTGGTTTTGTTTCCCCAGACGAGAGAGGATTTACACTCTGCACTGCGCTGGCTATATGGCGGGTTTGTATTGGCGTTGTTCTGGGGCAGCCTGCAGGCGATTTACGTGCTGCACTTTTCCCCAAAGTGGTTCGACCTACTCAGCAAAGCGCAAGCTTATATTTCCATTCGACGACTGTTCATCAACCGGGTGTCAGGGCTTACCTATGAACCCAATTGGTTCGCCGACCAGATCAGCTTCTTGCTCCTACCGTGGTTGCTCGCTTCCGTGATGTCAGGAATCAGCGTTTTCAAATGGCGCTGGCACAGAATCACGGTGGAGTGGGTATTATTGGTTTGGGCTCTGGCACTTTTACCCCTGACATTCTCTCGTGCCGGGTTGTTCCTTATGTTGGTGCTGATATTTCTCAGCGTCGTGTTCTTCAGAAGACATAGGCAAAAACCCTCAGGAGAGAAGAAGTCATTTTTCAAAGGGTTAATAACGCGCTTGCTGTTTGGCTTGGGTCTGATATCAGTATTGGTTGGGTTGATCTTTGTGGCAAGTTCGAAGAACGCCTTTTTTGGACGTTTGTGGGATTACTGGCAGCGCAAACCAAGCGAAGGTTATTTGGCGTACATCGGAGGATATTTTGAATATTTGGGCTTTGGAGCTCGATTTACTTATTGGGAAGCAGCATACAACACCTACCAATCCCATCCCATCTTAGGTGTTGGTTTGGGAAATTATGCTTTTTACTTCAACGAAATGTTGCCGGATAGGCCACTGGCAAGTATGCCTGAAGTGTTAAGAGTGGTAGTGCCGGAAGAAGGACGCAATCGATTAGTCACATCGAAGAATTTCTATTTAAGACTCCTGGCGGAAACGGGGCTTTTAGGAACAGCTACTTTTGCGGCATTTGTAGTGGCAGTACTGGGCTGCGCCTTGTATTTGTGGTTTTTCCTCCTTCCTGAAGCAGCCTATTGGGGTATGGCTGGGCTATTAGGAATGGCGGCGTTCTTTATTGTCGCTTTTTCATTTGACTCTTTTGCCATACCTAATATGTGGGTTGTATTTGGATTGATCACTTCTGCGGCGCACATTTTCTCGCACGGGGAAACTGATAAAAAAGTGGAATTGCCGCATCGAGTATAATCAAACACCCATTAATGGTAGACCTTAGAGGTGACAAATGAATCGTTCGTGGCAGGTTCCCGCCTGCATTGTGATTGTTGTTCTGGTAATGATTTGCTGCTTGTGTTTCATCCTGATAGCCGCGGGGGCGTGGATATATTTAACGCCTAATTCTACCAGGGAGAATATAAACGATCCTTTTACATTTACCTCCCCAACCATTACACCTGTAGTCCTGCGACCAACCACAAGAAGCCCTGTCGATCAATCAGATCTGGCGCCAGTACCACTTATTCCTACAGAGACTTTGAAAGTGCTGGAAAATACAGTTGTTCCAATTAGTAATTTACCTGACCTTGCCGAACGTTTAGAAGGAAAGCAAGATGTTCCACTAACCGTCCCGCCTCCTGCCAGCACGTTAACAGTGGGCACTCAAGAAGAATTCTGGGTAACAAACGTAGATACGAACGAAAATACCCAAATTACAGCTACCTTGCAGTATGTGACTGAGCATGTTTATTTCTGGATTGAGGAGGGCCTCCGTTTTGATGAGAGAGATATGATCAAACTGATGGACACCTTCGATACCAAGATTTACCCAACAGACCGGGAATTTTTCGGGAACGAATGGTCACCAGGAGTGGATGGAGATCCTCACCTTTATATCGTTTATGCTTCCGATTTGGGTTATTCGCTGGCAGGGTATTTCTCCTCAGCAAGTGAAAATAACCCTTTAGCACATGAGTATTCCAATGCTCATGAAATGTTCTTACTTAACGCAGATAATGTCCAGTTGGACGAAGGTTTCACCTACAGCGTTTTGGCTCATGAATTCCAACATATGATCCACTGGTACCGGGATCGCAATGAGGATACCTGGATGAATGAAGGCTTCTCTGAACTGGCCGCTTTTTTGAATGGTTACGATCCAGGGACTTTTGATTCATTGTACATGGGCACCCCAGATTTACAACTCAACGACTGGCCCAATAACCCCGACATGACGGCACCACATTACGGGGCTGCATTTCTTTTTTTGGATTATTTCCTGGATCGCTTTGGTGAAAGCGCTACCAAAGCCCTTGTCGCTGACCCTTTGAATGGAATGGTAAGTGTGGACAATGTGCTTACCCAAATTGGGGCACATGATCCTGAAACGGGGAAAGCATTGAGCGCGGACGATCTGTTCCTGGATTGGACAGTAGCTTCATACCTGAGAGATGATAATGTCGGCGATGGTCGCTTTACTTACCACAATTTTCCAAATGGCAAGAAAGCTGAAATTACTGAAGTTATCGGCAACTGCCCGACGGCTGACCTGACGCGGGATGTGCACCAATATGGGGTGGACTACATCCAGATCACGTGCAGAGGTGATTACCGCTTACGATTTGAGGGGTCAACTCAGGTTGGGGTGATTCCCGAATCCCCCTATTCTGGCGATTACGCTTTTTGGTCGAATAAGGGCGACGAGTCGGATATGACCCTCACCCAGACGTTTAATTTTAGCGATTATGATGGTTCGCTAAGCCTATCTTATTGGACCTGGTATGACCTTGAGAAAGATTACGATTATATATATCTGGAAGCATCTATTGATGGAAAAGACTGGCAAATACTTACGACTCCTTCTGGGACAGCCGAAGACCCATCTGGAAACAGCTATGGGATGGGTTACAATGGCGTCAGTGCCGGTTGGAAGCAGGAAACGGTAGATTTGTCTCAATTTGCGGGAAAGAAAGTTCAGCTTCGTTTCGAATATGTCACCGATGCTGCCGTAAATGGAGAGGGCATGCTCCTTGACAATATCTCAATACCTCAAACCGGATATTTCACCGACTTTGAGAAGGATGATGGAGGTTGGGTTGCGAATGGATGGGTTCGGATTCAAAATCTGCTACCCCAGACTTATAAATTGGCCTTAGTCGTTGAAGGAAAAACGACAACAGTCAGCTACATCCAGATGAGGGAGGATAATACGGCGGAAATCCCGATCCATATTGGAGGTGATCAGGATAGCGTTGTGTTAGTTGTATCTGGCACCACCCGGTTTACCCGCCAGAAAGCTGCTTATCGCCTTAGCATCCAACCCTGACCCGCTTAACTACCCACAGAAAGATCCTTCATCCAGATAAGTCTTGCTACAAATTAGGGATAACCTCCTATAAATGTACAAAGAGAAGCGCCGGGCATGATAGCGATGCTCCGGCGCATTTTGTAAAGGGATTATCCCTTGAAGTCAGGCATTATCGCTCTTAGACGCAGTTCGCAATGAGGCTAATTGCTCTTCAAGTTCAGAGCGCCGAGCAGCAGCAGCCTGGTTGATTTCCAGGCGGAGACTGTCGTAACGATCCCTCAGACGCCCTTGTAATTCCCGACCTGAGGCTGGGGTAAAGATTAGCACCAGGGAAGCTCCAACGAGTGCTCCTAACAATATCCCTGAAAGAAAATTGGTAGCTCGTTTCATTCGGTTAGATCTCCTCTCTATGACCGCGGCATGTAGTTGCCCTGGGCAATTATAATATACAATATGATCGATCCAACTTTGCCATTGATTGACTTGCACAGACATCTAGATGGATCTATTCGTTTAGAAACGATAATCGACTTAGCGCGAAAGCATAATTTGCCTTTACCGGCATGGGATTTGGAGAGCTTACGTCCCTATATACAGGTAACCCAACCTAAGCCAGGGGTGATGGCTTTTATTGCCAAATTCGAATGGATGATCAGGGTGCTGGTGGATTACAAAGTCTGCCGAAGGGTAGCTTATGAAGTTGTCGAAGATGTGCAGAAAGAGGGGATTGATTACGTTGAATTGAGATTCAGCCCTTGTTTTATGGCTGAAGCCAACCAATTGGAGCCGGTTGGGGTAGCTGAGGCAGTAGTCGACGGGGTGGTGGCGGGTGCCCGGGATACCGGGGTGAAAGCAAACCTGATCGGTATTTTAAGCCGTACTTATGGGCCGGAAACTGCCTGGAAGGAATTGGAAGCTTTGATGAAAGTCACCGACAGGCTGGTGGCTTTGGACCTGGCTGGTGATGAAGCGAATTATCCGGGAGAGTTATTCGTCAAACACATCCAGCGGGGATTAGATGCCGGCTTGCATATCACCATTCATGCAGGTGAATCAGCGGGGCCTGAAAGTGTGTGGCAGGCTATCAACCAGCTAAAAGCCTCGCGTATCGGCCATGCGATCCATGCTGAGGAAGACGGTTCTCTGCTGGAATACATCCGCACCCATAACATAGGAATCGAGGCTAACCTGACAAGTAACGTACAAACCAGCAGTGTGCCGGATTATCAAAGACATCCGCTGCGTCGATTCCTGGAGCAAGGTTTATTGGCAACCATCAACACTGATGATCCGGGTATCAGCGGAATCGACCTGCCCTATGAATATGAAGTCGCGGCGGTGGCTGCGGGTCTCACTCCGGCGCAAATTCACCAAGCCCAGAGAAACGCCTTAGTGGTGGCTTTTATACCAGAAGGTGAGAAAAAAGCTCTATTGGCAAAAAAACCGCAGCTGATGAGATAATCATGTGGACGCAGGCGATTATCTGAGCACTGAACAATTTGTATGGACCTGTTGATGATTTGATTCTTAGGAAATAGCATGTCTGGTAAGATTATTTTATCTGTGGGAATGCCGCGCGCCGGTTCGGGGTGGTATTACAACTTGACGCATGATCTTTTGTTGGCAGCTGGTTATCAAGATGCTCGCCAGATCCGCAGGCGTTTCGGTTTACAACCGATTCTGACGGAAGTGAATTGTAATATCCGCGCGTTAAGCCCAGCCCGGCTCATCCCAGTGCTTTTGCCGGCCATATTGGGCAATACTTTCGCGATCAAAACCCACGCGGCTCCAAATCGTTTCGTGTTGAGGTTGATCCGGCAGGGATTGATCAAACCCACATATATTTTTAGGGACCCCCGCGATGCCTTACTTTCTGCCTACGAATACGGTCAACGCTCACTGGAAGCCCAGCGGATGAATGCATTTGCAGAATTGGACTCCCTCGAAAAGGCGATTTCCTTTATGAAAGGTTACGTGGCGATATCGGAAGCCTGGTTAGATTGCCAGGCAGCTTTCTATACGCGTTATGAAAATCTATTGACTAGTTATCATGTGGAGGCCAAACATCTAGCAGACTTTCTCGATATCGATGGAAAAGGTGAAAAGGTGCGAGCGGTATTTGATCGATACCGACCCGAAAAAGGCAGCGACCTACAAAAGGGCTTACACCTTTCTAAAGGCAGGATCGGGCGTTTCCGGGAAGTCTTTACGCCTGAACAACAGGCGCTTTGTAAAGAAGCGTTCGAGCCATATCTACAAAGATTGGAGTATGGGCTATAAGCACCTTGTCAAAAGGCGAATTCTTAGAGATAATTATGCATCCGCTTGGATCCAACCAGGACCGAGACGGGTGAAAAATTAATAACGATATCTCATCAAGTTCCAGGTTTGAGATGAATGGCTGCTTGAAACCAGGGTGTGATCGTTTCGAAGAAGCTTCCATACTCAAATTCCAGGACCCTACCATAACCCAAAAAGGAGGGTACCATGTCAACTTCATCTCCCCAATCTTTTCCAAACCGTAAAAAAATCACGAAGCTGGTTTTTCGTCAAAAAAAGCAGCGCGGTGAACCGATCACGATGCTCACTGCTTACGATTATCCGACAGCCTTGGCGATGGACCAGGTGGGTGTCGACTCGATCCTGGTCGGAGATTCGCTGGGGATGGTGGTGCTCGGGTATGAGACTACTTTACCGGTTACCATGGATGATATGATCCACCACTGCAAAGCGGTAGCGCGAGGAGCACGCTATGCCTTATTGATCGGGGACATGCCGTTCATGTCGTACCAGGCCTCGACTGCAGATGCCGTGCGAAACGCCGGGCGCTTCTTACAAGAAGGTGGCATGGATGCCATCAAACTGGAGGGTGGTCAAGAACGTGTGGAGGCTATCAAGGCCATCATCAGTGCGGGCATCCCGGTGATGGGACACCTGGGCTTAACCCCTCAAAGTGTGCACCAGTTAGGAGGTTTTCGCGCCCAAGGGCGGACTCTTCCAGCGGCGCGCCGTTTGTTGGAAGATGCACAAATCCTGCAAGAGGCCGGTTGTTTCAGCATCGTTTTAGAATCAGTTCCCGCCAAATTGGCGACCCTGGTTTCACAACGATTGGAGATACCCACGATTGGTATTGGCGCTGGAGCTGGTTGTGATGGTCAGGTCTTGGTCACTCATGATCTATTGGGGTTATTTGAACGGTTTACACCCAAATTTGTCAGGCAGTACGCTAATCTACATGCCGAGATGGTGCGGGCTTTCAGCGCATACAAATCGGATGTCGAAGGCGGTTTGTTTCCAGCTCCTGAACACACCTTCGATATGCCGGAAGAAGAGTGGGCCGCGCTGCTCGCAGAAGTAGAAGCTATCCCACAATGATTTTGTAAAGAGGTATTGCAGATGGATACATCTATCCTCATCGTGGGATCAGGAGCTATGGCCAGCCTTTTTGCAGCCAAGCTGGCAGCTGCGGATATCCCTGTGACCCTCTTGGGAACCTGGCCTGAAGGGTTACGGGCTTTGAAAGAAAATGGTGTTCGGTTGGTCGGGCCAGATGGCCAAGATAGGACTTTCAGGTTAAAAGTAACCAATGATCCGAATGAATGCGCTGATATTCCCTTCGCACTGGTGCTAGTAAAATCCTGGCAAACGAAGCGGGCGGCACAACAGTTAGCAGCATGTCTGGCTGAAGATGGTCTGGCACTGACATTACAGAATGGCATCAACAATCACCAGACATTGGCGGATACGCTCGGGTCACAACGGGTTGCATTAGGAATCACAACCACAGGGGCAACTTTGCTCGATCCTGGGCATGTCCGACCGGTTGGAGATGGGAGGGTCTCCTTGGGTGTACATGCTCGGATTGAACCGCTGGCTGATATGCTGCGGGTAGCCGGCTTTAAAGTCGAAATGCTGGCAGATACCGAAGGGTTACTATGGGGAAAACTGGTGATCAACGCGGCAATCAATCCGTTAACAGCCCTTTTGGGTGTCCAAAATGGAGAGTTGTTATCCCGACCCACGGCCCGCTCTTTAATGGGCAGCACAGCACGGGAAGCAGCTTGTGTGGCTGATGGACTGGGAATTGACCTGCCCTATCCCGATGCAGTGATGGCTGTAGAGACAGTCGCTCGACGCACGGCCACGAATTATTCTTCGATGTTACAGGATGTCCTTCGGGGGGCGCCAACCGAAATTGACTCTATCAACGGAGCGATCGTATCCATTGGCGAGCGGATAAAGGTGCCCACACCGGTTAATCGCACCCTTTGGCAGCTGGTAAGAGGGATGATTCACCCTGCGAAGAATAGATTGCAGATCCCTTTTGTATAAATGACCAAATAGGGCAAACATGAAAGTTGTCACGACCATACCAGAATTACGGGCCGAGCGCGCGGATTTAGCACGACCGGTGGGATTTGTAGCAACAATGGGCTATTTACACGCCGGGCATCTCTCGCTGGTTCAACGAGCTCGAGATGATTGTGCCAGTGTAGTCGTCAGCATATTTGTAAACCCGACTCAATTTGGACCCAGCGAAGACCTGGAGGCATACCCGCGCGATATTCCTCAAGATTTGCAGTTATTGGAGGCCGAGGGGGTGGATCTAGTATGGACTCCCAATCCCGAAGTGATGTATCCGCCTGGATACCAGACCTGGGTGATGGTCGATGAGGTCACCAAACCCCTGGAGGGCGCATACCGACTAGGCCATTTTCGAGGTGTCACGACGGTAGTTGCGAAGCTACTTAACTGTGTACAACCTCAAAAGAGCTATTTTGGTCAAAAAGATGCCCAACAGGTAGTGGTTGTACGACGGTTAGCGCAGGATCTGAATTTCCCAACCGAAATCGTCGTTTGCCCAATTGTGCGAGAAGCGGATGGACTGGCGATGTCCAGCCGGAATGTCTTCTTAAATCCGGCTGAACGGAAAGCGGCAATCGTGCTTTCCCGGGCTCTAAGGGCTGCTGACGAAGCATTCATAAGGGGTCAACGGGAGGCAAGCAAACTTAGAGGGATTGTGGCTGAGGTGGTTAACGGCGAGAAACTGGCTCAACTTCAGTATATTTCCTGCGCTGATCCAGATACTCTGCAGGAACTGGAAGGTCCAGTAAAGCGGGTGCTACTTTCTATGGCGGTGTATTTTGGGAGAACCCGTTTAATAGATAACATTCTGATCGGAGAACAGCCATAACATGCTTTTAACAGTCGATATTGGCAACACCAACATAACCTTGGGGCTTTACAACGGCAAAAAATTAGGCCCACGCTGGAGGTTAGCGACCGACCACGAGCGGATGCCGGATGAGTATGGATTGCAGTTCCTGGGTTTAATATCACATGCTGGTCAATCAGCAACGGATCTTACAGGTGTCTGTATTGCTTCGGTGGTACCGCCTCTCACCGGTAAGATCTTCCAGGCTTGCATGCAATATCTGGGAAAAGACCCATTGGTGGTGGATGCGGGTGTGAAAACCGGCGTACGCAATCGTTATGAAGATCCACGGGCGGTGGGTGCCGACCGGATTGCCGATGCCGCTGCTGTGCAGCACTTATTTGGTGGTCCAGCTTGTGTAGTTGATTTTGGCACTGCGACAACATTTGATGCTATCTCCCAAGAAGGGGATTACCTGGGAGGGGCAATTGCTCCGGGTATCAATATCGCCTCCGAGGCGCTTTTTTTACGGACAGCTAAATTACCAAGGGTTGATTTGCAACGACCTCCGAAGGCGATCGGACGAAATACAGTACATTCTATGCAATCTGGCCTGTTATTCGGATATGTAGCCCTGGTCGAGGGGATGGTGGCAAGGTTTCGAAAAGAACTCGGCCCGGAGATGAAGGTCATCGCAACGGGTGGTCTTGCTGAGATCATCGCCAACGAGACTGCTGTCCTGCGGGTTATTGCGCCATGGCTTACCTTAGATGGCTTACGCATTATCTGGGAACTGAACCGATAAGCAGCCTTGTTTGGAGCTAATTATCGCAATACATGCGGGAAATTGTTTTGGTTAAAGAAAGGGGAATTCGCAGCTGTGGATTGTGATTTGATCTCACCCCCGAAATGGTCAGAAAAAAGAGGGAAGTTTGGCCTTAGAGGTTTTTCGAGTACCAGAATTGGGAAGAGCAGGAGTAACGAACATACTTTATAATATGAGGGCTCACAACCTCTCAGCGAAACTTACTCACTACTTACCCGACCATGAAAACTGAAGTCCTCAGCAGTGATCACCCTGTTGTCTTGGCTCATGCAGTGGATATATTACAAAATGGCGGCGCAGTCGTTTTCCCTACCGATACCGTGTACGGGCTGGCAGCCCTTCCCTTTAGAGAAGAGTATGTTGAGCGTTTATATACAATAAAAGGGCGGAATAGTTCCCGGGCGATCGCGATATTAATCAGTGACTTGCACGAACTAGAGTTTGTTTCCCTTTCACCGAGCAAAATTGCCCTAAGGCTGGCGGAAAGATTTTGGCCAGGACCGCTGACATTGATCGTACCACGTCACCCCAGCGTACCGGATACGCTTTCTACCTTACCGACGATCGGGGTGCGTGTGCCCAACCATCCAGTGGCATTGGCTTTGCTTCGTATGACGGGTCCACTAGCTGTCACTTCGGCAAATCTATCCGGAGAGAAAAACACAAATTCTGCCCAGGAAGCACTGGCGCAGCTAGACGGTAGAGTTCACCTGATCATAGACGGAGGGCATACTCCGGGAGGTATCCCTTCCACCGTAGTCGATTGCACCTCCCAGGAAGCGGTGATCTTACGTCCTGGCCCGATATCTTTGGAAGATATCAATAAGGCTCTTAAATAACATTAAGGCCTGGATTCACTGCGTTTTTCTAATGATTTTTTTATGCCATTTTCATGCCCTATTTAGCTGAATGCGTATAATGATAGTTGCATTCTCCTCACTCAGAACCGCCCTACGGGGAATCGGAGCCGATCCCCTATGGGCGGTTTCTATTTTCTTGTGCTTTGTTATCTCAGATTCCTGATATCGGCCAGTTGGGTAAAACATCTATGGCCAGAGAATCTCGCTGTCCCTGGGCAAAGCGATAGAAACCAGCTGAGGCGATCATGGCGGCGTTATCGGTGCAAAGGTAGATAGGTGGGATATGTACCTGCCAAGATGATTTCGCTTCGATGGTCTCTCGAAGAGTTTTATTTGCTGAAACGCCCCCGGCAATCAGAATTTCTTTGGCGTTGAAGTTCTTGGCAGCTGCTAAGGTTTTACCGACAAGCACATCTACAACAGCTGCCTGAAAGCTAGCCGCCAGATCTGCAACAGGCAAGTTTAAACCGCTTCCTTCCAGCCTTTGCACCTCTCGTAGAACAGCGGTCTTGAGACCGCTAAACGAAAAATCCCAGGAGCCTTCTAACCAGGCTCGCGGGAAGTCGAAAGCTTTCGGGTTGCCATTTTCAGCGGCTTCTTGAATGGATGGACCACCTGGATAACTCAACCCTAATAAACGAGCGATCTTGTCAAATGCTTCTCCGGCAGCATCGTCTAAGGTACCGCCCAATCGTTGGTAAACTAAGTGTTGCGTCATCAACACCAACTCAGAATGTCCACCAGATACGATCAAAGATAACAGGGGGAACTGAGGCTCAGCGGTGGGGGGATGACCTGCAGGGTATAACCAAGCTGAGTAGATGTGAGCTTCTAAGTGATTGACACCGATAAGGGGTAAAGCGCTTCCCAGGGTTAAACCTTTGGCGGCGTTCATACCGACCACCAATGATCCAGGCAAGCCGGGACCGCGCGTGACAGCGATAGCATCGAGATCATGCAGTGTCAGATGGGCTTGCTGGAGAGCTCCTTCAATTATTGGATAAAGTGTGAGGATATGCTGGCGAGAGGCAATCTCGGGAAATACACCCCCGTATTGGGCGTGTATTTCTGCCTGTGAAGCCACCGTATTCGATAAAATAACACGTCCGCTTTCGACAACTGCAGCGGCGGTTTCATCACATGAGGTTTCAATCCCCAAGATGCGAGCATCAATTTCGGGTTGGATTTCTGACATAGCTGGCTCTCTATGGCCTCAGGATGGCTTTCTTATGGGTATTACCAAATCCAGTGGATAATCCGCTAAGATTTCCACTTGAGAGTCGGGCCGAATCCAAACAGAGTCTTCTAATCGAACACCCATACCGCGATCTGGGTAATAAAGACCCGGTTCGATGGTTACGACTACTCCAGGGTTCAGTTGATCTCTTTGGTTAGCCGTAAAACCGAATACAGGCCTTTCGTGGATATGCAAACCAATACCATGACCTAGACTGTGCACGTATCCCACTTCTGTTTCAGGGGTTTCTTCAGTGGTTGGGTGACCTTTTTCCTTGAAGAGTTCACTGGTGCGTATCTGGTAATCCCGGCAGGGGGTATTGGCCTGCAGCTCACTCATAATCTGCCTGTAGACATCCAAAACGTCGTTATAAAGCGCTTGGACGTCATCCGGCGCATAGCCCAGGCACCAGGTCCGGGTGAAATCGTAATAGTAGCCTCCACCTGCTTCGCAGGGAAAGATATCAAAGACGATGGTTTGGCCGAGGCGGAGGAGATCTGAAGGAGTTCCGCTACTATGTGGTACGCCGGCATCCCTACCGATGGCAAAGATGGTACCCTCCGGATTCTCTGCGCCATATTCAGCCAACCATAAGTCGATGCGAGTTTTTACATCGGCGATGGTGAGCGGTTGACCATCGGATCTTACCAGGGCACCATCTCGGGCGGGGTGATTGGAGAGGAAATCTGCCACCTGACCGACGACGGTTGTGGTGATTTGACCCATTCGGCGGATGCGTTCGATTTCAAGGACGCTTTTGGTTGCCATGGCTTGAAGCAGGACAGAGTCATTATAGTTGCCAACAATGTTGAGATTTGGCATGCGTTCCTGCAATGCCGTGAATATGGCATAAGCTGAGCCAGCATCGGTTTTCCCGAAGAGCCCAACCCTGCCGCTGGTGACCTCCAGATCTGAGAACATTTTCTGGTAACGCAACACCGTCGCCTGCAACTGGTCACCGTGGCATTGTTTTATCAAATCACTCATGTGGTAATCCGAAAGATTCTTAGTAGCCAAACCCGTCTTTGCCGCTTCATCGCGCTCCATGGGATAATGGAACAAAATTGGGTCCTGGCCTCGTTTCTTGATCAGGTCAGCATTGGTGAGATGCGCTCCCCCGGTAAAATAATACATGGGTGGATTGTGGAGCCCTGGACCTATAATTAATAAGGCGTCCAGGTTATTGGTTTCCATGAGACCATCTAGGTCTTGTTTCATTCGTTAATCTCCCTCATGTCAATATTCGCATCGAATAGAAGTTGGACTTCAGGAACTTACTTTTGGTTTTGCAGGGCTTCTGTCAACCCTGCTAGCAAAATCTCGTCTTGTTCGATTAAGACGGTACGTGGATCAATTACCACTCGATTATCCTGGACGCGCCCGATAATGGGAGGATGAAATTGACGCAAACGAGCGAGAGTCCTGCCAGGATTGGGGACATTCAGAGTAAAGAGATAGGTGGGCAGGGTTTCTTCGGGTAGGCTGCCACCACCAACAGTGGATTGACCGGAGATGACTTCGCCCTGACCCAATACTTTCATCCATTGCGTCGGACGGAACTTCAACCTTTCGGCTGGCTCAGATATCATCCGCCATACAGGGATTTCCCGTTGTGCTTCATCCTTCAGGTAATGAAGCAAGGTCGCAGATAAGGCAGCCAGGCAGAGCTTATCCGCACGAATGGCGCGTGCCAGGGGGTGTTTTTTCAATTTATTCAACAATTCAGAACGGCCGAGAATGATGCCGGCTTGAGGGCCTCCCAGCAGCTTGTCTCCAGAGAAGCAGACAAGGTCCACACCCGCGGCTAGCGATTCCTGGACCATCGGTTCATGACCAAGCCCATATCTGGCGGTATCGAGCAAGGAACCGGATCCTAAATCATCGATAACAGGGATCGCTGAGTTATGGGCAATCGAGACGATTTCGGGGAGGGAGGGTTCACTGGTAAAACCAATGATTTGGAAGTTGGAACGATGGGCCCGCATTACCAGAGCGACAGGCTGCTCGGTCAGAGCCTGTTCATAATCCGAGAGATGCACCCGGTTAGTTGTACCCACCTCGACCAGTTTCGCGCCGGATTGTTTCATGACGTCGGGTACGCGAAAACCCCCACCAATTTCCACCAATTGAGAGCGAGCAATTACAACCCTGCGATGGCGAGCCAGGGCGGAAAGGGCTAGTAATACGGCTGAGGCGTTGTTATTGACCACCAGGGTCGCTTCTACCCCAGTGAGAAGCTTAAGCAAGTCCTCAGCATGCAAGCTTCGGGAGCCGCGTTTACCCTTTCCCAGGTCGTACTCCAGGGTGGAATACCCTTTGGACACCTCCAGGATAGCTTTAAGAGCAGCCTGGCTGAGTGGCGCCCGGCCCAAATTAGTGTGCAGGATGACGCCGGTAGCGTTGATCACCGCCTGTAAGGTGGGAGAAGTCCACCTGTTCAGTAAATCCTGGGTGCGCTCTAGAATATTACCATTCCCAGGGATGGCCAACCCATCTCCATGGCGTAGCCGTATTTCGTCCAAAGTAGTGCGGATTGCTTGAAGGGTGAGGGGACGACCGAAAGCAGCAATCAAATCGGTGGCTGGCTTGGTTTGTAGAAGTTGATCTACCGAGGGGAGGGAACGCAGGCTATTCACGGGTTGATAAATGCAAAGTGGAGGTCTGATGGTTCAGTTGAACAGGTGTTGAATGTTTCCTTGGCCATGATCAGGGATTCCACTGGCTACGTTCACGTAGGCGTAATAACCATTCAATCACGGCTAACCCTAAAAGGAGAAGTAGAGCAATAGCCGGAGTGAGCACGCGGGCTATTTGAAGCCAAGCTAAGGTGGGTCCATAAATACCCACCCAAATCGCCTGGCGCAGAATCACGTTGGAGGTGGCGGGAGGGTCTGACTGAAAGCGGCGATTTAAAAAGGCGACCACTGGTAAGAAAGTGCCTGTCAGAGCCACTGCACTAAGGAAGAAGAACAACCAGCGAGGACCGGTAGTGGGTAGGGTGTAATTCATTAAGAAAAAAAGACCGCCCCACCCGATGATCGCGAGAATCACTGCTGCCGGGATAAAGTTACTGATGGAAGGAGAGGGTCGAGTTTCCATATTAGTTGCGTCGATTATATCCTATCTGGTCCGATAATTAGCGGTAAGAGGGACTTTCCGGGATTATAGCCAAGGGAGGATATCCCAGACAACTGGGTTAAAGAAAACAAAGCCTCCAATCTCGTTTTACTCCAGCTGTAGCTGATATCATCGAGATTGGAGGCAGATATTTAAAAGGGATTTATAGAAATTAAGCTTCGCGGAATTCGCCTTCCACTACTTCGCCTTCATCTTCAGGAACAGAAGGACCGTGCCCATTCCCGGTCGAGCTGTCAGTACCTGGCTGCCCTTGGGCGTACAATTGCTGGCTGAGGGCATGGAATGCATTTTGGAGCTCTTCTGTCTGGCGTTTTATTTGATCGCTGGCCTCACCTTTAATAGCCTCCCGCAAGTCCTTTGTTTTACTTTCGATGTTTTGACGTTCATTGACAGGCACCTTATCACCCAATTCCTTTAAGGTTTTCTCGGTCTGGTAGGCGAGGTTATCAGCCACATTACGGGCTTCGATTAACTCACGTCGCTTGCGATCTTCAGCCTGATGATCACGGGCGGTCTGGACCATTTTTTCAATTTCGTCCTGACTCAAGTTGGTGGAAGCTGTGATGGTGACTTTTTGTTCTTTGCCGGTAGCTTTGTCTTGGGCGACTACGTTCAAGATTCCGTTGGCGTCGATATCGAAAGTTACTTCTACCTGAGGTAAGCCGCGTGTCGCAGCTGGGATGCCTTCAAGCCGGAAACGACCCAGGCTCATATTATCGGCAGCCATAGGGCGTTCTCCTTGCAGCACATGGATATCCACGGCGGTTTGATTGTCTTCTGCGGTCGAGAAAATCTCTGACTTACGGACAGGAATGGTCGTATTCCGTTCGATCAAGGAGGTCATGACACCTCCCAATGTTTCCAAACCGAGGGATAGGGGGGTGACGTCGAGAAGTAAAACATCCTTTACATCACCGCCTATTACACCGGCCTGAATAGCTGCTCCTACCGCCACGACCTCATCAGGGTTGACGCCTTTGTGAGGATCCTTACCGGTGAGGGATCGCACGAGATCCTGTACCATAGGCATGCGGGTAGCGCCACCAACCAAAACAATTTCATTGAGAGCGGTCGGATTCAGGTTTGCATCTTTTAAAGCAGCATTGAAGGGACCGCGCAAACGCTCTACAAGATCCTCGGTCAATTGTTCGAATTTCGCACGAGTGATTTTGGTTTGTAAATGTTTGGGTCCCGAGGCGTCTGCGGTGATATAAGGCAGGTTGATTTCTGTCTCCATCACACTGGAGAGCTCGATCTTGGCTTTTTCAGCTGCTTCACGAAGACGCTGTAAAGCCTGCCGGTCTTTCCTGATATCGATACCCTGATCCTTATTAAATTCATCTGCGATCCAGTTAACGATACGTTCATCCCAGTCATCTCCACCTAAGTGGGTATCTCCATTGGTGGATTTAACTTCAATTACTCCTTCGCCTACCTCCAAGATGGACACATCGAATGTGCCTCCACCAAGATCAAATACCAGGATAAGTTCGTTTTCTTTCTTGTCCAGACCATAGGCCAAAGCTGCTGCAGTCGGTTCGTTGATGATACGGAGCACTTCAAGTCCGGCTATCTTACCGGCATCTTTGGTGGCCTGGCGTTGGCTATCATTGAAATACGCTGGAACGGTAATGACAGCTTGTTTGACAGGCTCTCCAAGGTATGCTTCAGCATCTGTTTTCAATTTAGCCAGGATCATGGCAGAGATTTCCTGAGGGGTATATTCCCGATTGGTCATAGGGAGGCTCACACGCGCATCTCCCGCAGGTCCCTGCACTACTTCATAGGGCACCATGTTGCGCTCGGTTTCCACCTCATCATAATGCCGTCCCATGAAGCGTTTGATAGAATAGACTGTGTTCTCAGCGTTTATAATCGCTTGACGCTTGGCAGTTTGTCCAACCAATCGTTCTTTGTTTTTGTTGAACGCCACAATCGAAGGTAAAAGACGTGATCCTTCTGCAGTCGGGATCACGACAGGATCACCGCCTTCGATAACGGCTACCACGCTATTTGTGGTTCCCAAATCAATGCCAATAATTTTGGCCATAGGTGTCTCCTCATTCGTTCTTGATTTTGTAACTCTATCATACCTAACTTACGCAAGAATATCGTTAACGTCGTGTAGGAGAGATATCAAAATCAGTTTTGTCCGTACTTAATAAGAATTTAACTGCAGATGTAAACCTTATTACCCAAGTCAGTAATTCTGCCTATGACAAAATACCAAAATCGGATGCTAAAGAAACAAGTTAAGAGAATTCCCTGATTACCATGTTTTAACATTGTGGACTTGAGGAATCTTTAAGGTTTCGATTTAACGAAATGACCGAATATGTGGGGGGAGGTTTGAAATTCTCCCTATTTGTGGGTTGGCTATCAGGAAGAAGTTGATTGGAATAATTACCATTGCGCGAATGTTCCCTTAAGATTACTAACCTTAAATTATCCAGAATTTTTAAGATTCCGTAGGTTTCGTGCCTTGCTTTTTGACCCCATTATCTGCTAGAATGCTTTCTGTGAGACCCACTTTTATTGGGTGACCCACCGCACCTGTCGTCGGATTATCGGTGACGACTGGGGATCTGATAATCCCCCAAAGTTAAGTTTTACACTCAGTACAGAAATTCAGGAGAATATTTGCTCCCACCGAGAGAATCGGTGGCTGGAGATCCTATTAATTTACTAGTTTGACGGATTTTGCCGGTTTGTTTACATAGAAATTCCAATGGAGCGAGGAGGAGTATAAATATGAAGGCAGAGCAAGCCTGGCAAGCAGCCTTGGGACAATTACAAATGGAGATGTCTAAGGCTGCTTTTGATACCTGGGTGTGTGATACTGAACTGATCTCCTATGAAGATGGGGCATTTATTATCGGAGTGGGAAATGCCTACGCCAGAGACTGGTTGGAAAGTCGTCTTTCAAGTACGATTGTGCGTATTCTTACAGGCATTATGAACCGGACCGTTGAATTGCATTTTACAATTTTTAAGAACTTTGAAGCGAAAGAATTCCCTGAACAGGATGAGGTGGTGGACGTTTTAAAATCGGACACACCTCGGAACAACAGTTCCTCCGTAAATCCACGCTATACCTTTGAAAATTTTGTGGTTGGAGCGAGCAATCGCCTGGCACAGGCTGCCTCCCTGGCTGTAGCGGAAAATCCATCCAAGGCTTATAATCCGCTTTTCTTGTATGGGGGAGTGGGTTTGGGAAAGACGCACTTGTTGCAAGCGATTGGAAATATGGTTGCACGAAGGAATTTTCAGGTCTTATACGTCTCCTCTGAAGAATTCACTAACGACTTAATCAACGCCATTCGTTCGCACACGACTCAGGCATTCCGAGACAAATACCGGCGCATTGACGTATTGTTGATAGATGATATTCAATTCATAGCTGGTAAGGAATCGACTCAGGAAGAATTTTTCCACACATTCAACACTTTACATGGTCAGGACAAACAGATAGTGATCTCGTCTGATCGGTCGCCAAAAGCCCTGGTAACTTTGGAGGAACGCTTGCGCTCGCGGTTCGAGTGGGGGTTAACCGCAGATATCCAGACACCTGACTTTGAGACCCGCCTAGCAATACTGCGCACCAAAGCTGAACGAGCTAATCGCAGAGTACCGGATGAGTTGATGGAGATCATCGCACGTCGGGCGCAATCTAATATTCGGGAACTCGAGGGAGCGCTCACTCGAGTGTTAGCCTTTGCGGAAATCAGCGGTTTACCTTTTACCCCCCAACTGGTGGAGACCGCCCTGTCAGATTTGGCACCCAGGCGATCAGAAGTAGATCCTGAGGAGGTTATCCGCACCGTTGCTCAGACTTTCGGAATTACAGTGGATAGTATCCTGGGTAGGGGTCGTTCTCGCCAGGTGGCATTACCTCGCCAGATCGCCATGTACCTGTTGAGAGTAGAATCAAATATTTCATTACCTCAAATTGGGGAATATTTAGGGGGCCGCGACCACACAACCGTGATGTATGGTTGTGAAAAAATCACTGATCTCTTAGAGCGTGATAACCGTATCCGCCGCCAAGTGGTCGATATCCGCGAGCAGCTCTATGAACAACCTCACCTAGCGATCTACGGAACCGATTAAAAAAGTTATACCGTTACCCTGAATCCCTGCAACGCTTGCCTTCCCGCTGCGGGGATTTTTTATATTCAGAGCGTCATTCCTCTCGTTTTTCTCGCTGATGTGATCGCCACCAAACCCTCATCCTTTGGGCGACCTGCCCCCAGGGAAACTCAACTTCACGAGCAGTCGACTCATCTTCTGGCCAAGGGTCAAGGTCAAGCATCTTACGAATAGTATAACGCCCTAAAAGTTTCAAAGAAGCCAATGCTGGAGCTGCCAGTAAGATCCCGATTATCCCAATCAATTTTGCGGCGATGAGAGCTGCCACGAGAACTGCAGCAGGATGGACCCCCAGGGTCTGGCCAAGTAATCGGGGCGACACGTAATTATCGAAGATTTGATCGATAACGATGGCGGCGATGATCACCAGTAATGCATATTGGTAAGGTAGTAAACCGAAATAGTTGGAGGTCTGGAAGAATGCCACTAAAACCGTCACAGTCCAAGTTGTAAACGGCCCAATGTAAGGGATAAATCTGGACAGCCCGGCGAGGATGGCGATACCCAGGGCGTTACGCAGACCAAGGATGTTCATCAAAGTAAGGTACGAGAGGACCGCAAGAATGAAAAGAACCAGCTGGCCTCGTAAGAATGCGTTCCAGATGGCTGTCAACTCGCGCCCGAGGCGAAGGATATCGGCGTTGTACCCCGGGATCTCGATATGGAACAGATCGCTGGGTACCCGACCTGCATCAGCCAGCAGGAAGTAAGAGATGAGAAGGATGAATAGCCCCCATGCCAAGGTAGCGACCGCACTGGTTGCCAGGGTGCCAACCAGGGCTCCCACCCGTCCTAACATCGGCTGTAAGGTTGAGAGTAATTGTTCGGTTAGAGTTTGCAGGTCAAATTGATTTAAACTAAATGTGAATGGCAAGGGACCAAATGTATAAACGCGGGTAGAAATATCAGCGACCAAATCTGGGAGGGTATTGACGAAGTTCTGCACAACCCGGATCAAGCTCTGTAATTGCTGTACTATCGCTAATCCAGAGAGGGTGAAAAAACCGGCCAGCAGGATCACGAGAAAAAAATAAACCAGATTAACCGACATCCTCCAGCTTAAGCGAGTGGCTTTACGTAAAGAGGCAACTAAGGGATGCAGCAGATATACCAGCATGAAAGCCATTATCAAGGGACCAAGGATCGTTCGGAAATAGATGATCAGCGCAGCGACTAAAGCGACGATCGTTAATCCAATGACTAATTTGGCGGTGGGACTCCAGGGTGGGGAGGATGTGGTGGGTTCCTGTTCAGACATAGGAGCAAGCGGATTGGCTAAGTTTATTCAGGTTCTGTCGATCCCGTATTTGAAGTTGGAGGGGAAGCAGTTTCAGCAGTAATAAAAGGGTCCAGGTCGAATAAATTCGCATAGATATAACGTCCGATCACGCGAGCTGAAGCGATGGTCGGTGCAGCTAAGACGATACCTAAGACGCCAGCCATGGCAGCTCCAGCAACGATCCCCAAGATAATCACTAAAGGTGGCAAATGAACACTCTGACCGATAATGCGGGGGATGAGGTAGTTCAGATCAAATTGTTGATAAAAGAGATGCAACCCTATAACCAATAACGCAAATGCCCAATTGGGGAATGGTATCCAGGTCGATCCTAGAAAAAAAGCTAGGACAGCGGCGATAATTAGCCAGATCGCGTGTCCAATGCTTGGTAGAAACTCCAACAGACCCGCCAAGATGCCCATGGCTAATGCGAAGGGGAGACCCAAGACAAGGCCTACAATTGTGAAAATCGTGGCGACGACGAATGCCAAGACCAGCTGGCCGCGAAAAAAACTTGCCCATATATCATTAATTCTAGCCCGTAAACGCGTGTAATCCTGGAGAAAGTGGGGTGGAGGCAGACTCTCGAGCCAGTTTGAGAGCTTATCACCATCTTTTATCAAATAGAAAGAAACAACTAAGATAAAGATCAACCAGACAACGGAAGTGATCACATCGACAACAAAGGCCAGCGTTTGCCCAATGAACGGTTCAAGTAAATTGCGGAAAGCGTTGATAATCTGTTGGACAATTAACGAGCCGTTGATTTCCGAACCGAAGATAACAAATTTATGGCCAAGTAACTCCTCAGCTTGTTGCAATAATTGTTGGATATCTACATTGAGCAAAGCCAATTGAGAAGCTAATGGAGGAACGATCAACACCAATGAGGTCACGACTAAAATAATGAGGATCAGATAGGTAAGGAAGGTCGCCCAACTTTTAGGTAATCGCAGGCGCATCTGTAATTGGGCAACCACAGGTGACAAGACATATGCCAGGATGATCGCTAAAATCAACGGAGGGATAACGACACTGAAGCGAAAGACTAAATAGATGAGCAACGCCAGCACTAAAGTGCTGACAATCAATTTTGTTTGAGGAGGCCAAACCGGTCGCTGGATATTCATGGTCCCCCTTGGAATTCGCAAGTAAGTAGAGGTGAACTCAGGTTAATGCTTAAACGATCTTCTTCTTCATCCTGATGAGACTGGCAGCTGGCCTGCTTTATCGCCATTGCAAAGCCACCTCTATTGCCTTCTAACGTAAAATGAATGAGAGCACCACCAGAATTAGAAAGAAAGAACCAGCCAATGTACCTATTCGGCGTAGGTCTTTACTCACGTAGGTATAATCCGGGCGAAATTCTTCGCGAAGGGATTTGCTGCTGGAGGAGGATGAGGTGCGGATTTCAGGGGTGCTACTAGCGCGTGACTGTCGTTTACGTTTCTTACTCATAGAAAGAAGATCTCCAAATAATAAAATGGTAATTGTTTTTTATGATTGATATTAACCGGTCTCACTGGCTCTCGCTTTGAAGACGAGCATTCACTATAATACGCTTGTTATCTACCATATAAGGATAACATGAAATGAGTGTAACTATAGGTGAAGAGCTGGAATCCATAACCTCCACTTGGGTTGGTTCCACAATCTCACTACTTATGACAACATAGGTATAAGTGTGCTGATTCGTATAGAGAATCACCTGATCGCCATCGGTGAGGCGATCAAGTTCCCGGAAGATTTCACCAAAGATGTCATTGTGAGCGGATAGCACCACGTTCCCTTTCTGACCGGGGTTGGTTGAGCCAATATGCTGACCAATTCCTTTTTTGAGCTGTTCCCACCCATCCCCTTGTACCACGGGGGCGTCCACGCTGATGGCGGGTATCTGGAGGCGGATAGCCTGCTCGGGTCCAGGTGTCGGTATAGGGATATTTGCCAGGGATTGAACCAAGGGTTGCAGGTGTTCGGGTATCTCCTCATAGTTTGGTTGGGCGCCACCCGGTGAATCGGGTGGCGTATGTCCCGAGGGGAGCACAACTGCCACAATCAACGGTGTAGGGGTGAGGGTAGGTTGTTCGATAGCTGAAATGACTTCTTGATTTAGCTCCCGGATAATATTTACACCATTAAACAACACGAAAAGCAAGCCTACTACGGCAATGAGTTCAACCGCCAGCAACAAACCATCAAACAGCCGTTTTCGGCGTGATGGCAGGGCGGTTTCGATGATGGTTTCCTCTTCTCCATGGGTGTCGGATCGGAAATCCTGTAAAGACGAACTTTCAATATCGGGCGTCACTACCACAAGCCTACCGGTGCGTCGAAAATGCTCCAAACGGTGTTGGCGGGAGGCACGCCGCTTTTCAACTAACAACCGGCGTAATTCATCGATGGATAGATCTTCGGGGGAGGCTTTTTTTCGCACGGGGGGATTATACCTCTTTTACTAGGCTCTCCATCAGCCTTAGTAGTTTATCAGCCAGGACCGGACGGTCAAAATTAGCTTTGACATATTGGCGACCATTCTTACCCATAATTCGCCTCAAAGCAGGATCTGACGCTAATGTTTGAATAGCTCCTGCCAGGGCTGCAGGTTCTCCAGGCGGAACCACAATTCCGGCGTTGGCGGTTTCCACCACTTCTTTGATAACCCCATCAATTGCCAGTACCACAGGCCGACCGGCAGCCATGTAATCGAATACTTTATTAGGATAAACAGTTTTATACATTTGGATGGGTTTCAAGATAGCGATACAGGCGTCTGAGGCAGCCAGGTAAGCTGGCATTTCGGTTTTTGGAACGGGGGCTAGAAAGCAGACATTGGAAAGATGCATTTCCATGGCTTTTGCGATCAGATTAGGCTTCTCCTTACCATCGCCTAGAAAGAGAATGATGATTTCTGGTTGATTTCTTAATATTGCAGCGCTTTCTAACAATACCTCTAAATCGTTGGAGATGCCATGAGCACCGGCGTACAAGGCGACGAACTTATGCTGCAGATCAAGATCACGGCGCAGTTCTCCCACATCAGCCCGTGGGTCAAACATGGCAACATCAGCGCCATTGGGGACCAGCTGCACATTTTTTGCGCCACGGCTTTTGACGTGCTCGATATAGCCAGGGGAGTTGACAACCAGCTGGTCTGCATGGCTGTATAGGAAGCGCTCCAGCCACTCAGAGGCACGGATGAGCGCAGGTTGTCGCAGAACTCCCACATCGACGGCGAAGGCAGGCCATAAATCACGAACCTCGAACAAGAAGGGGACGCGCTTCAAGCGTGCTAGCGCCCAGGCAGTCAGCCCTTGAAAGATTGGAGGTGAGGTACCCCAAACCAAGTCAACCTCTTTTACTCCCAATCCCACCATGAAAGAAGAAATCATGAAGCTCAAGAAGCTGACCAGACGATGGAAGAAGCTGCGGTGTAAAGACGGATAGGTATAAGCCCTTAGCACGGTTACCTCAGGGTCACTGATCTGGTGTTTTAGCCAGGCAATACGATCTCGATTATCGGTGCCTGTGAGGTAGCTGATTTGGCTGGCAATGATGGTGACCTGATGACCATGTTCTCCGAAATAACGGGACAATTCATGATGGCGAGTGCTCCCAGGTTCATCCAGAGCAGCAAAAGCTTGATGTATTAAGAGTATATGCATGCCGTGTTTACGGGAAGACCCATTGGGTGATTATCCTGAGGGGTAAGGCGCTTTTTACCTCTAAAGAGAAAGAAATAGAAGGGACCTTTACCCCATAGGTTGGTGACACCCAACCAAAAGTCGGCTCAGCGGGTCCAGGTCCTTGAAGCATTTCACCGGCTCTAATGATTCTGATGATGGGAGCATTTTGGTGTGCCGGAAAAGGGGAGTCTGATTTGAGCAATGTCCGGAGAGTGATCCAATCGTGAGGTGATTTGAGGCGCAGCTGGTATTCAGGTTCATGCTCACTTTTCTCAAGCTCCCAGGGCCAATCGGGTAAGAGCCAGTGTATGCGAATATCGAAGGCTTTACCTTTGGGGTAAACAATCTTACCGGTGGTTAAATCGGACCGAGGTTTATCAGGGCTACTAGATGGAATCAGTTGGTCTTCGACCATCCAGCGATCTTTTGCTAAAACAACAACTTCTCGGCGATGAATGACTCCCAGGCTTTTATAACCGTCATGTTGGGCCATGAGTCGTTTCAATGCTCCGTCGCCAGTTTTCTCATAATCGATGATCTGTCCTTGAGCCCAATCCAACCAGAGAAAGCGTCCAGCGCGAGTCATTTGATCCTGACCCGCCACGGATATGGTGTTGTGCACAGCTGTATGGCTAAGGGAATTGTCCCAAGGTTGGTCGGCATTGTAAAGATATGTACCAGCATCTTGAGCCATGTTCAAGCCGCGCCACCACAGGTCAAGGTTTAATTGATCAGCGTGCCCGGGACGGCCGGTAAATTTTGCCACGCGTAAGTACGCCCAGGAATGAACACCGCATAAAACGGGCAAGTCATCACAGGATGAAAGTTGCAGATTGCGTGCCAAATAATTTTCACTTCGATGAGTATTGTCATCATCGTCTTGGTGATCATTTACCACACCCAACCACATGGCCATCTCATCCCAGGGACCTTGTGGAAATAGGCGCTTATCCAGAAATGCATGCGCAGCGGTGTTCAGGATGGGGCGATAGTCATAGAAAGGAGATGAGGTAAGAGGCAGGATATTGGCTCCATCATTTGGTCCCAAATTAGGGAGGCGGCCACTCTGGTAATCAAGCAGAGCCAACAGCCAGCGAGTAGCCGACATTAAGCGCGCCTGTGTCAGGGTTGAGAATAGGGTCCTATTTTCTTTATTATCAACGGCCTCTTCTATTCGGGGATTTGAACCTCCAACCCAATTTGCCCATAGGGCAATTTGAAGCATCAAGCGGTGGTAGTTAGTACTGTGTTGAACATAGGTTCCATCTTCTGCGATCTGTGATTTCAGGCCTTGATCAAGCCAGCGCATGCCTAAAGAGCGCCAATGACGGGCTTTAGGATGGTCTGGCAAGATGTACCCAGCTGTATATAAGCCGGCAGCTTCAGTGAGCAGATGATTGTTATTCTGGGCGCGGGCATACCCGAGAGTAAGCGGTATGCGTTGGGCATGGTCAGCGATTGCCCCCAATAATTGGCTGACGCGCCCTGAATTCGAATGCGAAGAGTTGATTATTAAGTGAAGGGTAAGGGAAAAGGCGATCAACCGCAAGGCGACTTCTTGGGATGAAGCCCAATGGGGGCCCAAATTTGGAGGGTTTGAGGCTAGGAACTGCTGCGTGAAATGCCAAAACGCCTGGGAATATTTTTCATCACCGCTAATGTAAAATGCGCGTCCTAATGTGATCGCCCAACCAAAGCGCCCGGGCTCCCAAACCCATTTGATATCCTGATAACCAGGGACTTTTTCCCCTTGTTCATAAGCAGTCCAATGTTTCAAAGGTCCAGGCAGCGATAATTTCAAAGGCACGGCTGGCCCGCCAAAAAGGTGAACATTTCCCTTTGCGATTTCATCTGCCTCTGCCAGGCAGATTGGGATGTTATCACCCAGCGAAGCGACGAGTCGTTTTCGATCTGGAAGTCTGAGAAAAGGTTGGAATTGTAACTCGGGAGAATGTGCGGCTTGCTGTCGGGTGCCGATACCAGGAGATTTTATCGGCGTCCTCCAGCGCAGGTAACCCGTCTTCAATCCAAGCTGGTATACAGCATAATTGGTGAGCTGGTATAGGCCAAGTTCTTGTAACGCTTTTATTGCGATGACAAACTTGTTAGGGGATTGCACGTTTCAAATCATCATTGTGCCAGATTAGCGGCAGGGTGATCCAGGAAATCAGCGATTTTCCTCATGACTGTTTCCATGATTTGTAATGAGAGAAGCACCTTTCCAGGGATTTCCAGGCTGTGATTGGCCCCTTCTATAACGATTATCTTTCCTTCAGGATTTTCCTTAATTTGTCTCAGAATCGCAACATCATAAGTAGGATCTTTATCCCCGCCGATATACAAGGCCGGGCTTTGAAGGCGTTGTAATATGCCGGAAACCTCGGGAATATGGAGCAGTGGGGTAAGCCATATGGTGGCTATCTTTTCTATAGTACTCTGTTTATTGAGCAATAATGCCATCGAAAGCGTTCCTAGAGACTTCCCAACCAGGAGCGATTGGTGGAATTGGCGCTGGCGTAAACCTGCATGAAGGGCAGCTGAGGCGTCTGCCTCGAGCCATCTCGCTCGCTCGATTGGTCCCAGAGACTGGAAGGAAGGATTGGTATAGTCTGACCACAGCTGGATGACATCCACATTGCGTGCTAAGAGCAATTGGGTGGTGTAGTAAAGTAACGGCATATCACAGGTGTAATGCAGACCAGGAAATACTATACCCAATGTCGTCGATTCCTGCGTAAGGTGAAAATATCTATTACCAACTGGCTGGTCATGGTAGCCATTGATTTCAATTGTAGATATCTTAAAATCTTTACCACTCATGAATACTAGGGCCTTTAGGTTTCATGGGGAGCGGATATTTTCGAGTCTGATCTAGGCGGTTAATAATCCTGAAATGGGGACTTTTTCTCCCCGGCGTAATGAGTCTACCGCCGCAAAGGTGGCTTGAGTGACGCCGACCAACTGCTGGTAGGGTATCGGTGGAGCTCCGCCGTTAATAATTGCAGATACAAAAGATTGCCACTCGGCGAGGTGCCCTTTATCCTGGCGGAAACGAGAGCGGGAGAGCTTTCTCCTGCCATTCTGGACGGTTTCGAGC
The DNA here is from genome assembly GCA_034430155.1 of Anaerolineales bacterium. GTDB lineage: Bacteria > Chloroflexota > Anaerolineae > Anaerolineales > UBA4823 > DAOUET01. The sequence continues at coordinate 95,407 of DAOUET010000158.1, read as the reverse complement.
GAACGGAAATCATCCAGGACGGCAACACGACCAGAGGTAAAGACTTCAACACGCTCCTTGGCAAAGGCTTTATCGCCATTGGCTACATAAGTGAGTGCGCCTATCGACCCATCTGGAAATTCCAGCGTGATGATAAGGTTATCCTCATGATAGTGACCATCATCTGGCAGCGCCTGGGTTGTAACAGAGATGGGTATTTCACCAACTAAAAATGTGAGGAAATCGATGAAATGACAGGCTTCACCAATAATTCGACCACCACCTTGCTTTGGATCGTGCAGCCAGTGAGTTTCGGGAAGGAAGCCGGCGTTAACCCGATAATGAGCTACCAGAGGTTCCTCACGCTGGCCAAGAAACTCATATAGCTGCCGCGCCAGGGGAGCAAAGCGCCGATTGAAGCCTACGGTGAGGAGAGCAACATGATCAAGTGAAGACCTGTTTTGAATAGAACTACCAACCACATTAGCCTTGGGAGGATACCAATAGTTTGAATTTATAAGGATAGAGGCGATCTCATGCAGCTCTCCCGGCGTGAGCGCTAAAGGCTTTTCGCAGAATACGTGTTTGCCGGTGCCCAGGGCGGTCAGTACTTGCCGGGCATGTAAGTGATGGCGAGTCAAGATAGCAATTGTGTTGATCTCTGGATCAGCGATAACCTGGATGTCTTCGCTTGCGGCGCGTTGAAAATTGTAGCGATCAGCAGCGTGACGGGCGCTCAAGCCCGAACCTGAAGCAATGCTGACCAGTTCAAGATGCGAGATTTTCCTGAGTACTGGTAAGAGGACAGCTCTAGCAAAATTACCAGCGCCAAGCACCCCGAGTTTGCAAATGTCAGGTTGCAGATCGGATAGTTCAGTAGATATCTTGACGGATGGTATCACTTTACCCGTCTGAGAGATAAAACCTCTCTCATCCGGAGCAGCATCCGGATAAGTAAGCAAAATCCCAAGATAAGGTTCATGGCGCTTACTCGTGATGAGTTCATAGGCGGAAGTAGCTTGACTAATCGAGAAGCGGTGGGAGATCAGAGCGAGAACATTCGCCTGACCCGAGGCGAGAAGATCAACAAAGGCTTGCAGATTGCGACCCTCTGTCCAGCGCACGTATCCGATAGGATAATCGTGCCCTTGCTCTTCGTAGGAGGGGTCATACCGACCAGGACCATAGGAGCGTGAGTTGATAAAAGAAATCTCTTTCTCGTAGTAAATTTTCCTGGGGAGCTGGAGTCCTACAGCTCCGAGCGCGACAACACGGGCGCGATCGCGAGCGATGATACCAGCCAGCTCGACTGGGTCAGCGGAAGGTGTATCGGCACAGATCAGAATAACGTCACAGCCTGACCCAGCGGAAAACGCCTGAGCTGAACTTTCTGCCCCCTCCCTGAGGACTGCCTGGACTCCCAGTGATTTCGCTAATTCCACACGCTTGGGATCCAGGTCGATAGCGAGCACATGGCAGCCAGCCGCCTGCCCTATTTCTACAGCGAGCAAGCCCAGAAGTCCTAATCCAATAACGGCAACCCGTTCACCCAATTGTGCCTTCGAAAGGCGAAAACCGTGTAGTGCAATTGCCCCAAGCGTGGTAAAGGCAGCAGATTCAAAGTCAACACTTTCTGGCAATAGCGCTATGAGATGGTGAGGAACAATATTATATTCAGCATGGACTGCGTAACCGCCTCCAGCACATGCCACGCGCTGTCCTACCCGGAAGTCTTTAATCCCTTCGCCCAGGGAAACAATCGTACCGGCTGAAGAGTACCCCAAGGGCATGGGCTGGTCGAGTAGATTTAGTGTTGATGAGAGGGTAGATAGCAGCCCTTCTCGCCGAGCTTTATCGAGGGCCTGTTTGACCAAATCGGGGCGAGAACGGGCTTTGCCGACCAGGGATTTCTCTGCGAATTTGGCCACCATTCGTTCGGTGCCAGCCGAAACCAATGAAGCCGATATGCGCACCAGGGCGGTCCCTGGCATGGGTGCCGGAATGGGCACATCAGCAATGATGGTCTCGCCAGTCCGTAAATTCTTTACAAGCTGTTTCATAATGTTCGCATGCAGCTGAATCTGTGAGTTTTTCGTGATTTAATAAGATTTCCTAATCCAGTATACCGCGAACTCCATAAATGGGTTTATACTGCAAGATTGACTGCATAATTAGATTGCTTCGTAGAATACCGCTGCATGATATAATTTTTCAGTTTGTATCATCTCTAAATCAGGAGTATCTCTTGACCGATATACGCACTCAAAAGTTTGCTCAAATTCTGGTTGATCATTCTACCAAAGTAAAGACGGGAGACAGGGTAGCGATCACAGCAACTACCGCGGCGGAACCAGTGGTGCAAGCGCTTTACGGACTCATCCTGGAGCGGGGAGGGAACCCTCATCTACTGATCGATTTCCCTGGACAAGATGAAATTTTTTTTGCACACGCTAAAGATGAACAACTTGACTTTATCCCAATGTTTCATAAAATGGCTTTCGAGGAATTTGAAGTCTTGATCAAGATTCGCTCTGATACGAATACACGGGCTTTAAACAATATAGAGCCTGCCCGGCATTCTCGCCGGCAAAAAAGCCTGGCAGCGCTCTTGCAAGCCCAACTACGCAGGGGCGCGGAGAAGAGCCTACGCTGGATGAGCACCCTTTATCCCACCAACGCTTACGCAATGGAAGCTGATATGGGATTTCAGGAATATCAAGATTTTTTCTTCCGAGCCTGTCATGCCGATGAGGATACCCCGGACCCGGTTAGTTATTGGCGAGGAGTCGAGCAGGGTCAAAAGCAGATAGTAGACCGCATTGAGGGTCATGACCAGGTGTTGGTACGCGGGCCCAACGTAGACCTGAGTCTGTCAATAAAGAACCGGAAGTTCCAAAACGCCAGCGGCGAACATAACATGCCTGATGGGGAAATCTACACGGGACCAGTAGAGAACTCCGTCAATGGTTGGGTAAAATTTACTTATCCAGCTGTGTACCTGGGAAGGATGGTTGAAGGGGTAGCGTTGACCTTCAAAGAAGGCAAGGTTGTTAAAGCCATTGCTGAGAAAAACCAGGATTTTCTGCTCGAGATGTTGGCGAGCGATGAGGGGGCACGTTATTTGGGCGAGTTCGCCATCGGTACCAACTTTGAAATTAGTCGTTTTACCCGAAACATCCTCTTCGATGAAAAAATTGGCGGTTCCTTTCACCTGGCCTTAGGAGCTGGTTACCCTGAGACTGGTAGTTGCAATAAAAGCACCATCCATTGGGATATGATCTGTGACTTACGCAGGGATTCTGAAATATTGATCGATGGTGAGGTGGTCTACAAGAACGGAGCGTTTACCCTCTGAGGGTAGATAGGTTAAATACCCTCCAGAATTTCCTTCGGTGTTCGCTTGATATTTTGTTACGGCACCGGTTTTCCTTAGGCATAAAGGATTTGGCGCTGAGTTTGCCACATCTTCCAATAATACCCTTTACTTTTAAGCAATTCATGGTGCCCCCCACGTTCTACGACTTCCCCCTGGTTCAATACTAAGATTTCATCCATTGCTTCCATCCCAACCAAACGATGTGTGATCATCAGGGTTGTGCGTTTTTTCATGAGAGTCTGGATGGTGAAAAGTACCTGGCGTTCTGCCAAGGAATCTAAACCGGCAGTAGCTTCATCCAAGATAAGGAATGGGGAGTTTTTGAGCAACGCCCGGGCGATTGCCAGGCGCTGGCGTTCACCCCCGCTCAAGCGCAATCCCCACTCACCGATCCAGGTATGGTAGCCCTCCGGAAGGGAAAGGATGAAATCATGAATTTGCGCCTGCTGGGCAACCTCTCTTAAATCTGATTCGGCAGCTTGGGGGTTGGCAAGCAGCAGATTGTCACGGACGCTGGCGTTAAATAGGTGGGTGTGCTGTGAAACGACACTGAAAAGACGGCGGACTTCCTCTTGACAGTAGGCTTTCAAGTCGTGTACTCCTAGAAGAATTTCACCATCTGAATAATCCCAAAAACGCAATAGTAGACTGACAAGCGTGGTTTTACCGGCACCACTGGGTCCGACAAGAGCAATTTTATCCCCCAGTCGGAGAGAGAAATTCAAATCGCTAATGACAAATTGGCTGGTTTGTGGAAGATTATCTGGAGCAAGCGGGTCCGGAACCAGATCGGGAGGGAGATCTGGTTCCGGATAGTGAAACCGTAGGTTTTTTACCGTTAGGCAAAATGGACCAATCGAAGTATCCTGCGGAGGAGATGATGCAACAGGGAAAACCAAGCTGCCTGATTTGGCAACCAATCCAGCTGGCTTGGTCTGCCCATCCTCAGGCGCGGCATTATAAAATGGCGAGACAGGCAAAGGGACGGGATGGTCGGGATCGCGAACTTGAGGTTCCGCATCGAGAATATCGAACAGTCGCCTGCCAGCTTCCAAACTGCTACCCAGGTGTTGGGCTGCCAGGGGTAAAGGATAGACGGACTCAAAGCAAGTAATGGCAGCCAACACGAGCACTGCCAGATAGACCCCTTCAAGAAGATCCTCATGAACAAGGATGATGGAGATGACCAGGATCACCCAAGCAGCCATATTGACTAAAAGCAATTCGAGGGCGTCTTTGAGAGCCTCGACCTGAGCATGCTTGAATTTTTCAGAAGCTAAACTGCGACTTAACCTATTGACTTCCTGCGTCTGGGCTTTTCCCCCTTTAAATATCTGCAGTTCGGGCATGCCTTGGATACCTTCTACCAGAGCGCTGGTCAAATCTGCGCTGAGAATCACTGACCTGACCCCGCTATTGCGGCTGAGAAGGAGAACTAGCCCAGGTAAACCCACTGCCGCTGAGACAAGAAAAAGGAATAGGGTAAGTGCTAAAGTACCATTAAAAAATGCCATAAAAATGCTCATGGTTAAGGTGACCAACATGGCAACCAGTAGAGGCGCGACCGAGCGGACATAAAAATTTTCAAGGGAGTCAATATCAGCGATGATGCGGTTAAGCAGATCCCCACTGCGGTATTGGATTAATCTGGAGGGCGCCAGCGGCTCTAAAGCCTGGTAAAACCAAAGGCGTAATTTTGCGAGAAGGCGAAATGTGACGTCATGAGAGTTATATCTTTCTAGATAGCGACAAATACCCCGAGAGATACCGAAGAAGCGAACTCCGACAATGGCGACCTGCAAGGCGGCAATGGAGGGGTGAAGAGCAGCAGCTGAAATGATATACGCAGAAGTAGCCATCAAGCCTACTCCGCTAGCAACTGTTGCGAATCCAAGGAATGTTGATAGCGCAATCCTGCCCTTGAACGGGAAAAGAAAAGCTAGCAGCTGAAAAAGCGTTTTACACCAAGCGAAAAATGGGCGGCTATTTAATTGGATGGGGTGATGATCCCTCCCTTGCGGTAAAAATACGGGATTTGGAGTGGCTTCTGAGGTGTATATTGTGTGGGAAAAGTTTGGGGTAATGTGGGTATTACTGCTAGGGTTGACAACTGCCGGTAAATGGGAAAAAGAATGGGAACTCGATCCGGATGGCGAGGAATCATTTACATAATCTGGCGTAGCTGAGAGAAGGGATTCCCCTTCAGCAGGTTGCTGGAAAGCCTTCACCAAATCTTGGTAGAGGCCTCTCCTCGCAAGCAAATCAGTGTGGGTACCTCGTTCAACTAACCTGCCTTCAGAAAGAACGATGATTTGACCTGCCTGAAGTATGGAGTTCAGGCGATGAGCAATGACCAGGGCGGTTCGACCTGAGGTCAATCGAGCGGTAGCTTTTTGGATCAAAAGGGTATGTTCGGGATCCAGGTTTGCAGCGGGTTCATCCATAATGAGCAGAGGGGCGTCTTTCAGAAAAGCGCGGGCTAAGGCGATACGTTGGACCTGGCCTGCGCTCAGGCGGATACCATGTTCGCCGACATGCGTTTCAAAACCTTGGGGCAGATTTTGGATGAATTCATGCGCATAGGCAAATTGTGAGGCTTGGACGACTTCATCAAAGTTTGCGGTGGGCCTCGCCAGGCGTATGTTTGCCAAGATGCTATCGTTGAAAAGATAGGGATTCTGTGGCACCCAGGAAATATAGTTACGCCAATCTTCTGTAGGAATATGATCGCTGGGATTGTCGGCGAGAAGGATTTGCCCTTTTTGAGGTTCAATAAAGCGTAAAAGCAGGTATGCCAAGGTGCTCTTGCCAGCGCCACTTGGCCCAACAATGGCAGTCATTTGTCCGAAGGGAATTTCAAATGATATGCCCTTCAGAGCCGAGCGCCCATCGGGGTATGTGAAATGAACGTTATCGAATCGAATACGAACATCCAATTTACGCAAAAGGGAATCGATCTGTAAGGGTGTTGGAGAATGCTGTGGTTTAATTGGCTCTTCGAGAATTTGGAAAATACGTTTGGCGGCTTCGACACCTGCCATCCCAGCATGGAACCGCGTGCCTAACATGCGTAGAGGTAGGTAAAACTCGGGTGCCAATAAGAGCACGAAGAAGGCTCCTTCAAAGGAGAGGTGATTGGATAATAATCGTAAACCGACCTCTACCGCGACGATAGCCGTGCTGAGCATAGAAACCAATTCTAGAACTAGTGCAGAAAGGAAAGACACGCGCAGGACGCCGAGAGTAGTATGCCGGAATTTGTCGCTGACCTGGGCAATTACCTTGGCTTGTTCCCGGCTGCGTCCGAATATTTTGAGGGTGGTCAAACCTTGGAGTACATCCAGGAAGTGAGCGCTCATCCTTCCCAGAGTCTTCCATTGCCGCTTAGTCAGTGTACTTGCCAGATCTCCGATTAAAACCATAAAAAGGGGAATCAAAGGGGCAGTCAGGAGCAGGATAAATCCAGAGATCCGATCAAGGGGAAAAATAAAAATCAGGAAGGCAACAGGCAAAATTGCAGCTATAACCAACTGAGGTAAATATTGCCGAAAGTAAGCTTCTAACGATTCAATTCCCTCGGTCATAAGGTTGACAAGCTCGCCAGTTTGCTGCTGACGGGCATAGAGCGGACCCAGAGATTGGATTTGCTGGTAAAGTTGCTGGCGAAGTTTGACCTTGACCTTGGCTGCCATATATCCAGCAGCTATCTCTCCCCCTCCCAAAACGGCAGCTCGAAAAACGAAAACAATGATTAATACCCCCAACAAATGAAGCTCATCGTTAAGGGATTTATGGGCGAGGAAGACCTGAGTGATAATAAAGCTCAACAATCGAGCTTGCCAAACCACCAGGACTCCCCCAGCTAACCCCAAACCAATGGTTAGCAGGAAAGCAAGACGGATTGAGTGTATCTGTTTAAGAAGGCGTTTATCAAGATTCAATAGGTCAACGTTTCCGGTTTACCTTCAACACGTCTGCGAAACACCCAGTAAGTCCACCCTTGGTAAAGCAAGACAATAGGTGTAATGGTGAGGGCAACAATGGTCATGACTTTGAGTGTGTACGGGCTTGAGGAAGCGTTGTAAATGGTCAAACTATAAGCCGGGTCAATGCTCGAGATCATTACCCTTGGGAAAAGGATCATGAAAAGGGTAATGATGGCAGTTGCGATGGTGGCAACTGTCATGAGAAAAGCCCAGCCGTCTCGTTCTTTACGTATGAAATAACCTGCTACCAGTAGCGCGGCAGCTCCAACAATCGGGATCGGTCCGGGGGTAATGCCCAATTTAGTGAGGATGTCTGTATAAACATAAGTAGCTGCAAGAAAAGCCAGCAAGACAATGGAATCCAGGATCCATAAACGCGTAGCGATCCTGCGTGCGTTTTTCATTAAGTCACCGGTGGTTTTTAGAGAAAGGAAAATAGCGCCATGAAGCGCGAAGGTGAGTACCGCTGCAACCCCACCCAAAAGGGCGTAAAGATTGATTAAATTGAAGAATCCACCTACATAATTCATATTTTCATCAATGGGCACGCCCTTCGCCAGATTTGCGAAGGCAACACCCAGGAGGAGAGCAGGCAAGAAACTGCCTATGGCGATGCACCAATCCCACACCTTACGCCAGGTGGGATTATCATGTTTACTGCGAAATTCGAAAGCGACACCACGCAAGATCAATGCCAGAAGCAACAAGAAAAGCGGCAAGTAAAATCCGCTAAATAGCGTGGCGTACCAGTCTGGGAAAGCTGCAAAGGTGGCGCCACCTGCGGTTAGCAACCAAACTTCATTGCCATCCCAAAATGGTCCGATGGTATTGATGATGATCCTGCGTTTATGGTCTACAGCTGTATAGTCCCTGCCTCTACTGAGAAAAGGCAATAACATGCCGACGCCGAAATCGAATCCTTCTAAAATGAAAAAACCGATATATAGAACCGCGATGAGAATAAACCAGAGGGTATTTAGATCCATTTGAATACTCCGTTCTTTTTAATCCTGAGCTCCAATAAAGGAGAGGCTCTCATCAGAGGATGAATCCTGGTTATCTAGAGATGGGCTGGAAACCCCAGCTTGCGCGTATTTAACCAAAAGAAAAACATCTACGACCATCAAGGCGCCATAAATCAAGGTAAAGCCCAATAGGGAAAACAAGACCATACCAGCAGAAACGGTTGATGAAACTCCAGCTTCAATCTTCATCAAGCCAAATACGACCCAAGGATAACGCCCGATTTCTGTTAAGATCCACCCGAAGGTATTGGCAAGATAAGGAAGTGCGATGGCCCAGAGGAATATTTTTAATACTAAGGGGCGTTGCTGATAGACTTGCCCCCTTACCAAGAAAAGAGCGTAGAATGCTAAGCCGAGCATAAGAAATCCGGCTCCCACCATAATGCGAAAGCTCCAATAAACCACTGCCACGGGGGGGATGTAATTGCCTGGACCATATTGCGCTTGATATTCCGCCTGGATATTATTGATACCTTGAACCGCGCCGGATAGTTTATTATAAGATAGCAAGCTGAGAAGGCGAGGGATACGGATCGAGAAAACATCGCGCCTTTGAGAGAGATCCCCAATCGTGATCAATGACAAGGAAGCGGGGTCTTCTGTCTCCCAAAGCGCTTCAGCAGATGCCATTTTCATGGGTTGTATCTTGACCATGTGTTGGGCCTGACCATGACCTCCGAGGATCACAAAAACGATCGAGATCATTCCAATGATGGCTGCCACCTGAAAGGAGCGCTGGAAGAAATCCGGATTCTTTTTACGAAGCAGGTGATAGGCGCTGATACCCATCACAAAGAAAGCTGCGGTGGTAGACCCGGCCAGGACTGTGTGGGGGAACTGGACCCAAACATTAGGATTAAAGATCAAAGCCAAGAAGTCCTGCATTTCTGCGCGTCCATTCTGGATGGCATATCCAACCGGTTGTTGCATAAAGGAATTGGCGATCAGAATCCATAAAGCCGATATGTTTGAACCAATCGCAACTAACCAGATTGCGGTGGCATGCATACCTTTTGATAATCTGTCCCAACCAAAGATCCAGATTCCAAGGAATGTAGATTCCAGGAAAAAGGCCAATAAAGCTTCGATTGCTAAGGGAGCACCGAATATATCGCCGACAAAACGAGAATACTCTGACCAATTCATTCCAAATTGGAATTCCTGTACAATGCCGGTAACCACACCCATGGCGAAGTTGATCAGGAAGAGTTTTCCCCAAAATTTGGTCATTTCTTTGTACATTTCCTTGCCCGTGCGGACGTAGATGGTCTCCATAATGGCAACTAAAACCGAGAGGCCGAGGGTAAGCGGTACGAAGAAAAAGTGATAGATAGTGGTTATGGCAAATTGCAGGCGGGCTAAAATGACCGGATCCATAATAAGTCACCTCCTCTTAATAGAGAAATTTCCAGATATAAGATCAACCTGATGAGATTCAGCAACCCACCTAGTGCGTTATTTGAAGAGATGGTATGGTGTTTACAACTATTCGATTGTAAGGGGGCTTTGCTGCCGCAGCTTATAGCGTAAACGGTTCTTAAAGGAAGGTCAAATAAACTAAATAACTTTATTCAGTGACAAACGTCACAAATTGTTGATATTCTCCCATAATACCTGCTTACCATTTTATAGGCAAGAGTATACATTAGCTTTCCGTGAGCAAATTAATTCGGATAAAAAAAGTTCTCACCGGGCTAGCTCGTGAGAACTTCAAGTTTATAAATATCTTTGGCGTTCAGGCTCGCCAAAACCCCCGGTGAAGGGGATGGACATCTTCTGCTGTCAGCATGGCTTGGCTGTCGATAGTCTCTACTAAATTATTAATTTCATCTACTCTGTTGCGCAGGACAGTACAGTTAAGCAGCGAGATGGTACCATCCTTACCATGTCCAGCAATTTCCGTAACAGCGTACCCAGCGCTGCGCAGGTGTTCAGAAATCTGTGAGCCCCGCCTTGAACTGATGATGCGTAGATGGGTATGACCGATTGCTATGCGATCTTCGATCAGCATACCAACCACGTTGCCGGCAGCGAATCCGGCTGCGTATCCCAAAATATTGAACCAGTTCCCTAAGTCTGAAAACACGACCTTGAATGCAACCAGGTAGACAAACGCCTGGCAAAAACCAAATGCCCATGCCAAGGGTTTACGACCGCGCATGACCATCAATACTCGCAGGGTGGCCAAGCTTACGTCAATTACACGCAACCCAAAAATTAACGAGGCTGATTGGATTATAGGAATCATTTTCTCTAAATATCAGGCGCGCCAAAACCCTCGTCGCAGTGGCCGGATATTTTCGCGGGTGATAAAAGCATCCTGGTCAACAGCATTGACAATCTGTTGGACGCCAGAGACACTCTTTCTTTTTACACTGCAGTTGAGCATAGTGACCATCCCATCTTTACCACGAGCAGGGATTTCGGTGACGGCATATCCAGCGGCGCGCAACTTGGTAGCAACCGCGGCGCCACGGCTTGAACTGATAATGCGAAGATGGATATGACCAACTGCTAACCATTCTTCAATCACCATTCCAACAACATTACCCGTGGCAAATCCTGCCGCGTATCCAATCAAGTTAAGCGGGTTGTTTAAATCTCTGAGTACTGCGGTTATGGCGGTCACGAAGATAATCGCCTGACCAAACCCCAATATCCAAGCGACAGCTTTTCGCCCACGCATGACAAATAACACACGGAGTGTGTCCAGGCTCATATCTCCAACCCGCAAAGAGAAGATCAGGCCGGCACTCAGCCAAGCCTGAAGTGACAAGAATGCTTCCATGGTACTTTTCCTAGTTTATTCGAGGATTTTTTCGGGGAGAAATTGAAATTGAGAGGCAGGCAGATACAGGCGTTCGACATATTCCTTGACCATGCGCCGCATACTAAATTGTGGCGCTAAGGTCTGGATAGACTCTTTCATCATGGCGATCCACTCCCCCGGCAAGCCATCAGATGATCGTTCTTTGTAATAGAGCGGGATAATCGAGTTCTCAAGGGTATCATACAAATTTTCTGCATCTTCTTCATCTTGCAGGTCAGGATTGTTGTAATCTTTATCCTCACCAATGGCCCAACCATTACGCCCGTTGTAGGCCTCTCGCCACCATCCATCTAAAACGGAAAAATTAAGAACGCCATTCATAGCGGCTTTTTGGCCGGAGGTGCCAGAAGCCTCGTGTGGCCGGCGAGGGGTATTCAACCAGACATCGACACCCTGGATGAGGTAACGCGCCAGGTTCATATCATAATTTTCCAGGAAAACGAGACGACCGCCATTTTCGGATTTCTTGACTATTCGATATACTTCCTGAATAAGCAATTTTCCAGGCTCGTCAACCGGATGAGCCTTTCCGGCAAATATGATTTGGACCGGCATATTTGGTCGATTGATGATATCGAGAAGGTGATCCATATCCCTTAAGATCAGGTTAGCACGCTTATAAGTGGCGAACCGCCGGGCAAAACCGATGGTTAAGGAGTAGGGGTCCAGAAGGACGCCTGAGGCAACCACTTGGACAGGGTGGACTCCACCGATTAACCATTGGTTTCGAGCACGCTCGCGCATGTAATAAACGAGTTTGCGTTTGAGGTGGCGTCTGACAGTCCACAATTCAGCATCGGGGATGTTATCGATGCCTTCCCATGTCTGAGGATTGTCGAGGTTTTCCATCCAATCAGGACCAAGGTAGCGATCGTACAGGTGGCTAAGTCGTCGGGCGAGCCAGGTACCGGTATGGACACCATTGGTGATGTGGCTGATCGGAACGTCTTCTTCTCGGCGTTCGGGCCAAAGAAAATGCCACATCTTTCGGGCTACCTTACCATGCAATTCAGATACGCCATTGCGCATTTCCGAGAAGCGCAGGGCCAGGATTGGCATGCTGAAGGTGTCACCCCATGGATTTTGATGTCTGGCAAGGTCGATGAATTGGTCTCGGTCTAATCCTAATGACGGCCATAATTGAGAGAAATATTTTTCGATGAGCCAAAGGGGGAACTCATCGTTGCCTGCCGGAACTGGTGTATGGGTTGTGAACACGGAGGATTGGCGAATTCTTTCGACTGCTTCCTCAAAGGTATGGCCAGTATCAATCAATTCACGGGCGCGTTCCAGGTTCAAGAAAGCAGAATGACCCTCATTAAGGTGCCAAACGCTTGGGTTGTAACCAAGCATTCGCAAGGCGCGAACCCCACCGATACCTAGAATGATCTCCTGAGAAATGCGCAAGTCAAGATCGCTGCTGTACAGACGAGCTGTAAGCTCACGATCTGTTGCAGAGTTACCCTCCACATCGGTATCTAACAGATACAACATTACACGGCCAACTCGAATCGCCCATAAACGCGCATCTACCTCCCGCCCCGGCAATTCTACAGCAACCATGGCCTGCTTACCGTCAGAGCTCATTACCGGCATGACTGGTAACTGATCAAAATCAAAGCGAATATAACGGGCTTCCTGCCAACCATCTTCGGTAATATGCTGGGAAAAATACCCATGAGTATAAAGGAAACCCACTGCTACTAGGGGAATGCCTAAATCGCTTGCTCCTTTGAGGTGATCGCCTGAAAGAACACCCAATCCGCCTGCATAAATGGGTAAGGTTTCGTGTAAGCCGAATTCAGTAGAAAAATAAGCAATAGGGTAGTTTGTACATTCCGGGTGATTTAACAAACACCAAGTCTCTTCGCTTTTCATGTATTGGTCGAATGCCTTGAAAATTCGGTCGTAAAACTCAAGGTAATAACGATCGTGGGTAACTGCGTTGAGCTTAGCGCGTTCCACCTGTCGTAAAAATATAACCGGGTTGTGATAAACTCTTTCCCATAATTCTTTATCCACGCGATTAAAGAGGCGTTGGGAGTCTAAATTCCAAGTCCACCAAAGGTTATACGCCAAATCGCTCAGTCTTCGAATGCGGTGTGGCAGGCTAAACCGGTTGGGGATTTCTTCGAAAAAAGGATCCATTAATAATATTTCCTCATGTTCCTTCTACTGAGAAGAATCTACCGACTGGCAACACGCCGGTCAGCGACCGGCGCGTTTATACGTGGATAGATGCAGTAGAAAGGATAGTTTTATTCCAAACTGATCATTGTTAAATGACTGTTAATAGTACCACATATCAACGCTGGTATAAACGTCCAGAACTGGCTGGGGTTACGGTGATTTTCATCTTTTTAATATTAACAATTGCAGAGGAAAGAATATCGCCAAAGAGACTTGTAACAGCCGTTGGATTACATGGTGATGATAACGATATTTAGCAGTCCATCAATATTAGTCTTCGTCAAACTTGCGACTTTATATTTGTGGGGATACAATACCTACCTCTGATCGAAATTAACATGGCCGAAACCGCTCAACTTCTTGTTACTTGTATCATCGATAGCCTGTACCCCGCAACCGGTGAAGCGGTAGTGCAAGTTCTAAATAAGGTGGGGGTACCAGTGGCTTTCCCCTCCAATCAAACCTGTTGCGGGCAACCTGCATTCAATGCGGGTATGCGAGCGCAATCTCGCAGCATGGCGGAACACACAATCCGGGTATTTGAAAATACCGAAGGATCTATTGTGGTACCTTCGGGTTCGTGTACCGCAATGATCCGGTATGGTTATCCGGAATTGTTCCATGGTGAGCCGGTATGGCTTCAACGGGTAAGAACCCTCAGCGAGCGCACCTTTGAATTTACCGAATTCCTTGTAGATGTTTTAGGAGTAAGTGATTTAGGAGCTCACTTCCCCGACAGCTGCACCTATCACGCCTCTTGCCACCTGCTGCGCGATCTCGGGGTCAGCAGGCAACCACACATATTGTTAGAGGCCGTCCATGGGGGACAATTTGCAGAATTACCTCATTCTGAGGAATGCTGTGGTTTTGGTGGCTTATTTTCCGTCGAACATCCGGAGATATCCGGCGCTATGTTGGAACGTAAGATCGCAAATATTGAGGCAAGTAGGGCGAATCTGGTGATTTCGTGTGATGCTGGATGCATTACCAATATCAACGGTGGCCTTCATCGGCTAGGCAAGCCTCAGAGAGCCGTACACATCGCAGAATTGTTGGCTGAAAGTATTCGTGATAAATCTGATGATTAGAAAGCGAATGCATAGTCACCTTGTTCTGATGGTTTGCCGAAGGCAATTTTAAGAAGATCAGAGCCATTCATCACATATTCAATGAAAATTTAATGTCTGACCAATTCCATAAAAACATTCGATCTGCATTAGACAATCCATCCTTACAGGCAGCCCTGGATGCTAACGCAATCCGCCGGTTGAATGCCAACCAGCAAGCTTTTGCATCTTTGGGAGAAGATTTACAGGTTGTGCGACAACGGGCGCACGAGCGGCGCGTCCGAACAATCGAGAACCTGGATTTCTTTTTGGAGCAATTTATCACCCAGGTGAAGGACAACGGTATTATTGTGCATCGAGCGAGAGACGCGCAGCAAGCTGTTCAAATTGTGTTAGAGATCGCTCAGGATAACCAGGCCAAATTAATTGCCAAGTCCAAGACCATGGTGAGTGAAGAAATCGGTTTGAATCATATTCTGGAAGCGGCTGGATTACGGGTGGTAGAGACCGACCTGGGAGAATATATCGTACAGCTGCGCGGCGAACGTCCATCACACATCATCACACCAGCGGTGCATTTACGACGCGCCGAAGTAGGGCAGACTTTTCACGAAAAACTCAACATCCCCTATACCCAAGATGTACCCACATTGACAGCTGCAGCACGGCGGGTTCTACGAGAGACTTTTCTGACTGCCGACATCGGAATCTCGGGTGTGAATTTCGGCGTGGTTGAAAGCGGCACTCTCTGTTTGGTCACCAACGAGGGAAACGGGCGCATGGTCACCACCCTCCCCGAGGTCCATATAGCATTGATGGGGATCGAGCGCCTGGTGCCCACTTTGGATGATCTGGCGCTCATGTTGGCCTTGTTGCCCAGGGCAGCCACAGGACAAAAAATCACCGTTTACACGAGTTTGATTAACAGCCCGCGCAGGGCAAATGATCCTGATGGAGCGAACCAACGCCACCTGGTCCTGGTAGATAATGGTCGCAATAGGATGAGGGAATCGCCGTTAGCGGAAGCTTTACTGTGCATACGTTGTGGTGCGTGTCTGAACGCATGCCCGGTGTTTCGAGAGATCGGAGGACACGCCTATGTGAGCAAAGCAGGGGAAGGCAGCCCTTATCCAGGACCGATTGGGTCGATCGTCTCGCCGGTTTTTTTTGGACAGTCGGAGTTCGGACAGCTGGCAAGAGCCTCTAGCCTTTGTGGCGCGTGCAAGCAGGCCTGTCCAGTGGATATAGACCTGCCCAAGTTGTTATTGCGGGTACGAGCGGGGGGTGTAGAAATGGATCCTTCCCAGGCGCTCAAGAATGTTCCAGGGGGAGTTGCCTGGGGATTGCGGTTATTTACTTGGTTGGCGACAAACCCTGGACGGTTCGCCTTGGCTGAGAAAGCAGGGTATATCTTCAGTCGGATATTTGCTCCATTCTCCCGCTGGTTGCGGTTACCTAGTTTTACTGGCTGGGGGTACAGCAAAGATATGCCCAGCCCAGCTGGTCGCCCTTTCCGGGAACGATGGTCCACCGGAGAAAATAGAAGTTCAATGGCTTTATCTACCTTTCGAAAAGAGTTTCCCATCCAGGTGAGAAATTCAGAAACGATCCAGGAGAAATCTAAACCCCCAGAAAGATCAACGCAAGAACCACGACCGCCAGGGGACAAGGATTTGGTCAAACGCTTTTCCAAGGAATTAATTACCCTGGGTGGCACGTTTACCTATTGCCAGATCGATGAAGATGGGAAAGGATCCAGCGAGGATTTGGTAAGATATATCCGCGAGTTTCTTCAAGATAGGGAAGTGGCTGAAATCCAAGCTTGGAATTGGAATCAATTTCCGGATGACCTATTACCAGGGCTTCAGGCGGCGGGTATTCATGTTGTTAACCAACCCGATTCTGAGATAAAAATCGGTTTGACGGGTGCCCTTGCCGGAATTGCTGAGACTGGCAGCCTGGTGTTACCAAGCGGACCAGGACGCCCGTTGACCGCTTCTCTATTGCCTGAAATCCACCTGGCGGTCTTGCGGGCTGACACCATTTACGAGAACCTTGCCCAAGTATTGAACCTACCCGATATAAAAGAATCAGCTGCGGTGGTGTTAGTCAGTGGCCCTTCACGCACTGGGGATATCGAGATGACCCATACTATTGGTGTGCATGGACCAGTGGAAGTGCATGTCTTTTGTTTGATCGCCGAATGAAGTGAGTTTTTAGGGTTAGGATCGGGGGGGTATTAATCAATGTCACCTGTGCGGTTTGTGTGAGAAACATAAGTGAGCAGTCCGACCGGTTCATTCCGGCAAGATGGCTTTGACCCGCTCTAAGATATGATCTGCTACCTCCGCCTTGCTCAGAAGAGCGAGCGATTCTTTACCGCCGCCCGCATCTAAAATCGTGACACGGTTAGTATCTACTTCAAAGCCGGCGTCGGATGCAGTGATATCGTTGGCAACGATCAAGTCCAATTCTTGGGTTTTCAGCTTGCTACGGGCGTTCTCAATCAGGTTCTGGCTCTCGGCAGCAAAACCGACGGTCACAAGCGGGTGCTTGATGCTGGATTTCGATTGTGCCACTGCGGTAAGGATATCTGGAGTGGGTTCAAGTTTGATCTCTGAAATGCTGGTTTTCCTTTTAATTTTCTGCTGTGCGGGCGTTGAGGGCCTGAAGTCAGCAACGGCGGCTGCCATTAATAAGATATCGGCCTGGGGGAGAGAATCTAATACTGCCTGAAGCATCTCTTCTGCGGTATTCACATCAATACGGTGAGCACCGGTAGGAGTTGCTAGCTGAGTAGGTGCAGCGATCAAAGTTACTTCAGCGCCACGATCCAAAGCAGCCTGAACGAGGGCAAATCCTTGTTTCCCGGACGAACGGTTTGTAATAAAGCGAACAGGATCAATAGGCTCTTGGGTGCCCCCGGCGGTGACGATTACTTTACGATCGTGAAGAGGTCCGGACCTTGTTAAGAGTAGACGAATATGACCAAACAGCTGGTAAGTTTCTAGCAATCGTCCTTTTCCAGCCATACCGGAAGCCAGATGACCTTCTGCAGGACCGACAAAGTGAGCTCCTCGTTGTTGGAGGATCTCGATATTAGATTGGGTAGCCGGGTGAGCGTACATACCAGCGTCCATAGCAGGGGCAATCATCAGGGGACAGGTGGCCGCTAGAGCGGTAACGGTTAACAGGTTGTCGGCGATACCATGGGCTAGTTTCGCCAGGGTGTTGGCAGTTGCTGGCGCAATTACCAGCAGATCGGCGTTTTTACTTAGGCCAATGTGAATTACATGGCCTTCATTACCCCACAGATCTTCGTCGGTGTAAGCCCTTCGACCGGTGACGGATTGGAAAGTGAGGGGTGTGGCGAATTTAGTCGCAGAGAAGGTCAGAACAGGATCTATCAAGGCACCTGCCTGGGCAAGTTTAGAGGCCAAATCAGCAGCTTTATATGCGGCGATAGAACCAGTCACCCCCAGAATAATGTGTTTGTCGTGGAATATTGTTTGCATGGAATTCTCTCAAAAAAAGAATGATCTCACTCGAAAAGTAAGCCAATTTCAGAAAATGGTGGATATAAGTAGATTATAAATTGAAATCAGATCCAACCTCTCAAACGATAAACAAACAATCCAATATATTCTTTCAAAGATTGGGTAACCGAAGATAGATTATCGACGCTGGGAAATAGGTTCATGATTTGGGATGCGAAGCTGGCGTTGGTTAGCTGCTGCCAATTGTCATAGGTGACCTGAAAATCAGTAGGTGCAGGAATCACCTCTAGGCCTTGATGTTTGAAAAGTGCCAGCGAGCGCGGCATGTGCAAGGCGGAAGTCACTAGAAGGATGCGGTTCACGTGGTGGGCTGCCAGGATCTTGTGGCTGTTAGCGGCGTTTTCATACGTGTTCAGCGAAGTTGTTTCCAACCACATGGCCTCATGTGGTACGCCCAACAGCTCTAGAATTGAGGCCATCTCCTCTGCTGGTGAAGTTCCTGGATTGAGCCAGCCGATGCGTCCCCCACTCAGTAAGATGTGATCCGCTTTTCCTTGCCGGTATAACCAAGCTGCATAAAGAACTCTGTCACCCGCGCTATTGACTTCCACGGTGCTGCGAGGGTACTGGAGAGAATCAGTACCTCCTCCTAAGACAACAATGGCTTCAGCCGAAGGTATCTCTTTGCTTGGCCGGTAGCGCCATTCCAGCGAGCGTGCCAAGGCAAAAGCCACCCAGCGATTGCTGCCTATCCAGATCAATACGATCGCAAGAATCAAGACGAGGCGTTGTAAGCTAGGGCGGCGAGGTAAGAACAATGCCAAGAGCAATAGGATAAAAATCAATCCTAACGGGTAAATAAAAAGCGGTAGCAACTTCGAAAGAAGAATGAACATCTTTAGCTATTTTTTAAATCTTGAGCAAGACAGGTCTATTGCTTCAGATTGATCCTGGATGGATAATAGCCGGTTTTCCCCAGCCAAATCTGGAAATACATTGATCTCGGCATTGGGAAATAACCCTCGCGCTAGGGCTTGGGCTTTTTCAGGGTGAGAGGCATCGATCTCAAGTAACAATAATCCGCCGGGGGCGAGTCGAGCTGGCGCTTGCTGTAGCAGCCTTCTAAGGAGATGAAAGCCGTCAAGACCCCCATCTAGTGCGAGGGTTGGCTCTTTTTTGAAAACCTGTAACTTCTGCAATCTTTGGGTAGGGATATACGGTAAATTGGCGCAGATCAGGTCGAACGAAGCCTGTATCCCAGATAACAGGTCGCATTGGATAAAACGCACCTGTCCTTTTAGTTTATAACGATAGGCATTCTTACGAGCTACCCTGAGAGCATGCCAAGATAGGTCTGTACCGAACATGCTTAGGTTGGGGATATGCTTAGCTAATATGATTGAGATGCAACCCGATCCCGTACCAACGTCAACCACCCGCCGCCTGGATGGATGCGTCTCTAACCAGGCAAGGGCATGTTCTACAAGCAATTCTGTCTCGGGGCGTGGGATAAGCGTATGGGGAGTGACGATGAAATCCAGGCCATAAAATTCCCTATGACCAAGCACATAAGGGAGCGATTCTCCAAGCTTCAGACGCGATAAAGCGCGTTCTATGTCTTCGATTTGGCCAGCAGATAGGCTGGCTTCGGGATATGCCAATACCCAGGCACGTGGTTTATTTATGATATGAGCGATTAGGACCTGGGCATCTAATAGGTCTGAATCGCTCCATTGGGACATCACAGCCCTAGTGCGCTTTAAACCCTCTTGAATATTAGGCAAGCCAGTCTCAGGCATGGTGGATTGCTTTTGGGGACAAAGCCACCTATGTCTCTAAACCAACCGCAGCAAGACGTTCGGCCTCGTCACGAGTGGCTAACTCATCAATGAATTGGTCAATATCACCGTACATTACCGCGTCCAAATTGTAGGAAGAGAGGTTAATTCGATGATCCGTAACTCGAGATTGGGGAAAATTGTACGTGCGGATTTTTTCAGAGCGTTCACCTGTGCCAACCTGCGATCGGCGGGTTTGATCAATCTCGGCGCGACGCTTCTCTTCCTCTATTTCGTAGAGACGGGCCCGCAGAATGCTCATAGCCCTCTGCCGATTTTGTAATTGAGAGCGCTCATCCTGGCATTGCACCACCATACCGGTGGGAAGGTGGGTGAGTCGAACAGCAGTAGCGTTTTTCTGGACATTTTGACCACCCGCCCCGGCAGATTTGTAAACATCCATGCGGATATCACTATCGGGAATATCGATCTCTACTTCATCAACCTCGGCCAAAACGGCGACCGTTGCGGTGGAGGTATGAATCCTGCCCTGTGATTCTGTAACAGGAACACGTTGGACGCGATGGACACCAGATTCGTATTTAAAACGCGAATAAGCGCCTCGCCCTTTGATGAGAAAAGCGATCTCTTTAAAACCACCAATACCGATCTCGTTTGAAGAAAGGATCTCAACATCCCAATCATGATGTTCAGCATAGCGACTGTACATGCGGAAAAGGTCTGCAGCAAAAAGAGCGGCTTCGTCTCCTCCCGTACCGGCGCGAATTTCCATTATCACGTTACGCCGATCACGTGGCTCTTGGGGCAGCAGCATACGCTTTATTTCGCTCTCCAATAGCTCAATCTGAGGTTCAAGGTCTTGAATTTCTGCTTCGGCCAACTGTCGAAGCTCATGGTCTTCGGAATCCAACAGGACTTGGGCTTCTTCCAGCCTGGCGAGAGCTTGGCGATATGACCGGGCTTTCTTTACGAGTGGTTCTAACTCGGCACGCTCAATACCAAGTTCAGCGGCACGCTGATAATCATCACCGACTTGCAGGAGCAAATCGTTAATTTCCTCGTAGCGATGTTCAATTCCGACTATTTTTTCTAACATAGATTTGTTCTGCACATTTAATAGGTCTGTTTTCGACAAAGGGCGCGGTATTTCATTTGGATATCTGTATCCATTTCCCCGCGATCAATTGCGAATGCGATTATACCATTGGAACTTTTAGCTACTTGGTAGCGTCTTGTGTGTAAACCTGCCAATCCCAATTCATGGTTTTACCTGGAACAACGAGTGGAGGGAATATGAGAGCCAAAATTTTTCTAATGGCAATTATGGTCGTAGCAATGCTCATGCCTACATCAGCCCTAGCTGACGGCATAATTATCCCAGAACCGCCGGTATGTGATCCTGGACCTTGTCCGCCAATACCTCACCCGGTCGAACAATTGGCGATTCGCTACCATCGAGTTGTGGTTACTATCGAAGATCAGTTTGCAGTTATTCATGTTGATCAAGTGTTTTACAACCCCAACGATTGGACGGTGGAAGGGACTTATATTTTCCCCATTCCCCTTGGAGCAGCTATCAATGCCTTTACACTTTGGATCGACGGTAAACCTGTAAATGGAGAGGTGCTGGATGCCGACCAGGCGCGCCAGCGATACGAACAGGTTGTACGCCAATTGCGAGATCCTGCTCTTCTAGAATACGCTGGCAGAAACGCAGTTCAGGCGCGTATTTATCCCATTCCACCGCGAGGAGAACGACGTATAGAACTCGAATACACCCAGGTGTTGCCTGCTGATAACGGCTTGGTAAGCTTTATCTATCCGCTTAATACGGAAAAGTTTTCTACGCTGCCACTAGAAGAGGTCAGCGTGAGCGTTGAGGTAAGCGCCAGCCAGCCTATTCGAGCAGTTTATTCACCAAGTCATAAGGTAGCTATAAATCGAGAAAACGAATACCGGGTGCGAATTGGATACGAAGAAAGCAACGTGATTCCTGAAAAAGATTTTGCCTTATATTATTCGTTGGGTGAGGAACAAGCTTTTCACTTAATGACCTATCGAGACCCTTCCGATCTTACAGATCCTGATGGTTTTTTCATGCTGCTATTAGCGCCAAGGCCGATGCAACCAAAGGAGGTCATTTCTAAGGATGTCCTTATGGTATTGGATCGCTCAGGTAGCATGGATGGGGAGAAATTTCGCCAGGCAAAAGAGGCTGTTCGATATATATTGCAGCACCTCAATCCGGGCGATCGCTTTAACATCATCACCTTTAGCACAGGTGTTGACAGCTTGGCGGGAAGGATGCGTCCGGTTTCTGATGTGAATAATGCGGTTGATTGGATGGATCGGACTAATGCTGAAGGAAGCACAGACATTAACTGGGCTTTGTTAGAAGCTTCCACAATGGTGGATCGGGAAAGACCAGTTTATCTAATTTTCCTGACAGATGGGTTGCCAACTGAAGGTATCGTGGACAGCCAGCAAATTTTGGATAACTTCCAGGAGGCAGCTCCTAGTAACCTGCGGGTATTTCCGTTTGGGGTGGGATACGATGTCGACACGTTCCTGCTGGATTCTTTGGCTCAAAACCATCACGGAAGGAGCTCATATGTGCTGCCAGATGAACGATTAGATGAAGACCTTTCTGCATTCTATGAAAAAATCAGCACACCTGTATTAACGGATTTGTCTTTAGATTTTGGGAAAATCTTGACCTATGACATATATCCCCAGCCCTTACCTGATCTGTTCACTGGCTCCCAGGTTTTAATCGTCGGACGCTATCGCCAGAGCGGCGAGAGCGAGGTGATTTTGAGCGGTTTTGTAAACGGTGAAAGACACACGTTTCGTTACCCAGAGATGACCTTCTCTATGGATACTTCCGAGAAGAACGGTTCAGATGCCTCAATACCTCGCTTATGGGCGACTCGCAAAATCGGATATCTGCTAAATCAGATTCGCCTGCAGGGACCAGACAAAGAAACAATCGATCAAATCGTAAAATTAAGCATAAGGTATGGCATCGTTACCCCTTACACCTCTTATCTGGTTACGGAAGAAATGCCTTTGGGCACTGACGAGCAAGAACGAATCGCCAGCGAGCAATATAATCAATTGCAAGCACAGCCTCCTTTGGCGGCTTCGGGTCAGGAAGCGGTGCAAAAAGCAGTCATCCAAGGCTCTTTGTCACAGGCCGAAGGTGCAGCTGAATTGCCAGATGATTATACAGATATCGTAGCGCTGGTTGGTTCTCGTACCTTTGTTTACAAAGATAGCGTTTGGGTCGATACAGCTTTTGATCCTGAAAACATGCCCACAGTGAAAGTTGGGTTTCTTTCCGACGATTATTTCGTTCTTGCGGGTGCTCGCTCTGAGTTAGCTGCTGCATTTGCATTGGGGCAGGCGGTGATCGCTGTCTCGGATGGGATTGCCTACGAGGTGGTCAAAGAGGACGAAGCGACTGAGCCAATTACGATAACTTCAACCGCCTCTCCTGTTCCAACGGAAAGACCGGATGTTACAGAGGCACCAACTATAGGTCCCTCTCAATTTGCCGATCACACAATATCCCCGGGAAGATTAGCATGTGCGGCCAGCTTATTGCCTCTCATAGTTCTTCCTTTCGGGTTGCTGATAGCGAGGCGACGGTATAAAAAGTGAATCGCTTAATAATTTGGAAATTGAACAAACCCCTGGTAAATTACTTGCCAGGGGTTCGCACAAAGACGTGCTATTTTTATCCCCTTTTGTTCAGGAATCTGGGGACTTTTTAAGGGGAGCTGCCGAAAAACTGCTCAGTCAGCACCCCTTTTACTGACCCACCGAATTTTCTGATTACTGACCAGTCTTATTTCAGCGCTGATAATACCAGTAGACACCTTTGGGTGAATCGTTGATATGAACTTTTTCCAGAGATGGAGCACCCCAGTTCGGCGCATCGTTATAGCAAGATGTGAACACCAAGCGAAGTTGATGGGTGATATCGACTGTTCCAGATTCGCTCTTATCGCAAGAATAGGTCGTACGAGTGTAAATTTCCCGCTCGACCGTGAAAGTCTTGGTTTTCCCTGGGGCAACCGCGAGATAGTAAAAATTAGTTCCAGTTAAACTTAGAAAAACAGATTGATCGGTTTTGTTGACCACCTCAAGTTTAACTAACTTGGATTTTGCCGAAACAACTGAAACAAGGATCAAGGAAGCAACCAAGACAAAAACTAGTGTCCAAATCAGTTTCTTATTCATATTTTATTTCTCCTCTATGAGTAGAATCGTTGTTGTGAGCAGATTGAAAGAGGCCTGATAGATTGAAAGGGTCATTTTGAAAATATATTTAGGATCACCTCCCCAGTTACTTGAACTTGTTGATCTATTCTCTAGGTCTGTATAATAATCGGTTGATTATCCCGTTGCCAGTAACTATCCACCCCGCGATGATAAAGTTATATTAGGGATCACAATATTCGCAAATGATGGATCTGTCTGAAGGGATTGAGTGGACGAAAATCACCCAAACTTCCAGTAAGACCTTTACTGAATATCTAATAAAATTATAGCGAATCAGTTGATTAATGTCAAGTAAACAAAAAAGGTTGATAAAAATGACTGATTTCACAATACCTATGGATCACAAGCATAGCGGACAATTTGTATCCCATTCAATTAGAATAGCGTTTTTCCACGATGTTCAGATTTTTTGTATGTTAGCTATCATAAAATGTTTCAAAAGAATAAGAATTCCGACATAAAAATCAGGGGCTGAAAGGCTTGCAACTTGACCTTTTGCATGCTATAATGTTGGCGAAACTCTCCCCCGTTATGGTTATTTCTAACTCCCAAACTTCTGGGACGGCTTGTATTCCAAACCTTGACCCCCACCGCGCTTCCATTTGGTTGATAACCTCATAATGTCACTATTGCTGAGAGGGAGTGGCAATATCAGCGATTTTATAAAGTCAGCTCGGTGGTGGCATCCTAAATTCCAAATAAAAAACTATTAGAAAAGAAGAGTCGTAATATTATGAAAGTAGCTGAATTAGAAAGTACGCCTTTGGCTGCGTTACGTCAAATTGCTAGAGATCTCGATGTCGAGAACGTCAATCGCTTGAAAAAAGAGGACCTCATTCTACGAATTCAACAGGTAGAGGCTGAACGACAAGGGCTTGAATTGCGTGGAGGCATCCTGGAGATAATGAGTGAGGGGATCGGTTTCTTACGATCGGGACACTACCAACCAGGTCCTTATGACGTTTATGTCTCACAATCGCAAATTCGACGTTATGGATTGCGAAATGGAGACTTGGTGATAGGCCATGTTCGTCCACCAAGGGAATCTGAGCGACATTACGGCCTCATGAAGGTAGAAAGCATCAACGGTTTGGAAATAGATGAGGCCAAACGACGCCCAGTTTTCGAGGGTCTGATCCCAATCTTCCCAGATGTCCGCTTTGACCTGGAAACAGACCGGCATACCCTCGCCACCCGGCTAATCAACTTGGTAACCCCGATAGGCAGAGGGCAGCGAGGGCTTATTGTATCGCCCCCTAAGGCGGGAAAAACCACCATCTTAAAACAGATAGCTAATTCCATCTCGACGAAATATCCGGATGTACATTTGATGGTGGCCCTGATTGGTGAACGTCCTGAGGAGGTAACAGACATGGACCGGTCGGTGGATGCAGAGGTAATTTCGTCCACTTTCGATGAACCAGTAACCTCACACGTGCGCGTCGCCGAGATGGCGTTAGAAAGGGCTAAGCGGTTGGTCGAAGTAGATCGTGATGTAGTCATCTTAATGGACTCGATTACCCGCCTCGCCCGGGCCTACAACCTTGTTGTAACGCCATCTGGTCGCACGTTATCCGGTGGGATTGACCCGTCAGCCTTGTATCCTCCCAAGCGTTTCTTCGGTGCGGCTCGTAATATCGAAGAAGGTGGATCTCTGACGATTATCGCTACGTGTATAATAGACACGGGTTCTCGCATGGATGATGTAGTTTACGAGGAGTTTAAGGGTACGGGCAACATGGAATTACATCTCTCCCGAAAACTACAAGAAAGGCGGATATTTCCGGCCATTGATATCGAACGCTCTTCGACCCGCCGGGAAGAGCTGTTGCTTGGTCCAGACATCACACCGCGAGTTTGGCTGATGCGGCGTATGTTTGACCAGATGATAACCTCCCCACCGCATGGTGCTGGGATGGATCCTTCGACCGCAACAGAGGCGATCCTACAACGTCTTGGTCGCACAGAAGGCAATCAGGAATTCTTAGAAACCCTAAATGAGGCTGATTGGTGAGTGAAAACTCCTCGCCGGCGCCTTCCGGAAGAGAAGGCTGGTTGTATTGGGGAGCCTGGGTCTTCGCAATAGGGACTCTTACGTTGGCTGGTTATTTTGGCTGGCGTGTTTGGAAAGGGTCCTTAACCCCCCGAACGCAAGCATTTGCGGCTGTTCAACAAAAAGTTCCTGAGACAACGGCTGAAGAAAAGGATGTAAATATACCCATGCCTGCCATACAAGTGGCAGATATGGTCATAGCCATTTCCCGAAGGGCAGATTTACACACGATTATTCCAACCCGGCCGCGTCAGGATGTCTTCACTTACACAGTAGAAACGGGTGACTCGGTATTTGGAATTGCCCAGGTATTTGCTATCAAACCAGAAACGATTTTGTGGGCGAACTACGATATCCTCAACGATAATCCGGATATGCTTTCTCCAGGGATGGAGTTGAAAATTCCCCCAGTGGATGGCGTATTATACGAATGGCAGGAGGGAGATACTTTAAAAGGTGTATCCGAGCACTTTGAGGCCAAAACAGAAGACGTTCTCAACTGGTCAGGTAACAAACTTGATCTAACCGACCCTCAATTCAATCTAGACCAGCTGGTAATGTTGCCTGGTGGGCATCGCGAGTTTCGCCAATGGCTGGTGCCAACCATCCCACGCGGCGCTGCCGGAGTATCCAGAGCTTTATACGGGGGAGGCGCTTGCGCAGGAGGATATGAAGGGGCATTCGGCACGGGTGGTTTCATCTGGCCTGCTGACAACCATTACCTTTCCGGAAATGATTATTGGTCTGGTCATCTTGCGATCGACATCGCAGCGGGAATGGGAGCACCTATCTATGCAGCCGATAGCGGTGTGATTGTCTTCGCTGGTTCAGCCACGGGCGGTTATGGAAACATGATCATGATTGACCACGGGAATGGTTATCAAACCTTGTACGCTCACCTGAGCCAGGTTTATGCCCATTGTGGAAGCAGTGTATCGCAAGGGCAAGTGATCGGTTATGCGGGTAGCACGGGAAAATCAACGGGCGCTCACCTACATTTTGAGGTGCGCTACCTGGGTGGCTTTATCGATCCATGGTATGTCTTGCCAGCTCCTTAACCAACTCGTGCTGAAAGAGAAATTATTAATACGTCTTCTGCCTTATGGAGCGATGACGAGTTAAGCCATTTTAGGAGGATTAGCATGGCAAATGAGGATCATGAACTCAACACACAAACATTGGCTGAAACGGAGAACTATTTAGCCTGGCGTGCAGAAGAACCTGATGGAGAAACGACCTACCATCTGGAACTTAATAACGTTACCCTGCATTTTTTCGATGAAGAATGGGGGGAGTTTCTAGAATTAATGCGCGCTTTAGAGTAGCTTTTTACTTAGCAATTAATTCTACGTAATCGACTGCCCCTTGACACGCCTCGGTAAAATGGGTGGACACAAAGTCCCATTCCAGAGGCTCTTGGTTTTGCCAGGTACTATGCACGGCAAAAGCCAAACAGCCTGGTCCAGCGTTGTAATTTGCTAGTACAAAACGCCATAGATCTTCATAACTGCTGACCATGCCAGGTGAGTTGTTGGTTGCGTTGAATACAGTCCGGCTGACCTGGCTACAGTTTGCCTGTAAAGTTTGGGCAAAGAGTATAATGCTCGCATCGACGCTGGTCAGATCTATCCCATCAGGACATTCGGGGCAATCCGCATTTGCATGCAAAGCCAATGCGCCACGTAAGATGGCGCTTTCATCCGCTTTGAGGTGAAGATATCCGCCTTCACACACCTGTTTTTCAAGTACAAGCGGGCAAAATTGATCATAGAAAGAGGGATTCCAGATTAAGACCGTGTCTGCACCTAAATCTGTGATCTGACCCAGGCCGTATTCTTTTGAAACGCGGAATACGCCTGGCCAAAATTGACTCTCTTGGGCAAATAAACTTTTCAATAATTGGGCTGGTAGACTGGTCTCTTTGGCTACCCTGATGATAGGCTTATCAAATTGATTCTGCCACAGCTCGACCATAGAGCGAGCTTTATCTAACCCGCAAGCATTTGCATACCCAATAGAGAGCAAACCACCATCAGGACAACCGCTTGCATCTACTACCCCATGATCGATCAGCCTGCCGGCGAGGTAATAGAAAGGCTTATCTGATGCCAGTAGTTGCTCCTGCGTGGGGTTTGAAAGCCAAAATGGTGGGCCGCCCACAGGGGGAAAGGCATCCCAAATTTGAGCACAACTATCTACAGGTCCTCCTTGCCATTGAGAGCTCAATACATCGATAAACCATCCACCGGCGGTTGGATAATAGGTAACCCCGCTATCCAGCACACGCACGAGAGCAGTGTAGTGTTCGCTGGTGTCTCCGAAACTGGAATCTACCCAAAATTCGACTTGAAAACCACTTGATGTGGTCGGAGTTAGGGGAATTTCGCAAACAGCAGCAGTACAGGTGTATTCCTTTTTCCCGATAACGGCGTGTACTGCTTCGATGTGCTCGTTAGGAAGGGGTTCTTGGCCCGTTAGCAATAGTGCGGGTATTTTTTTACAAAAGTTATCTGGAGGTTCTAATGAACATCCGGAAAGGCTAAGCCACACGGTTGAGGGAGGTAGGTCTATAACCACGGTACGCTCGTTTGTTTGGGAACCAACCTCGAATAAATACATCCCCTTGCAGGTCGTTGATTCTTTGAGCCCCTGGTTTGCGACATCACAGGGCGGTGTCTGCGCCCATTCGTTGTAGGTTACATTGTCGCAAGCGTTGAAAATGTCCTGGTTGGTTGGCAAATCTGCATGATCTATAAATATCTGACAGGTGATCTGATTGTCTGCCCAACGGATCAACCACCATTCAGATTGGGTTAAAGAAACCACTATCGAGGTCTGGCGCTTGGGGGTTTCTTGCTCTTGCGCGCCCGCACTCTTCTTACCCCCCAAGGTCAGGCCGAGGAGAAGCGGTATAGTGAGTGAGAAGTAGAATATCTTCTTTGCCGTGACCATTTTGAATAGAAAATATCATGATAGTGTTCGGTTGTCAACAGTCTTGCAACGCCGCGCAGCCCATGATACACTCATACCAACATGCCTGCCACTTTATATCTGGTTGATGGTCATGCGTTAGCATACCGGACATATTTTGCACTGACACGTGGTAGTAGTGGCGCCGAACGTTGGATGACACGGGAGGGCGAACCCACAGCGGGGGTTTATGGTTTTGCCAGTGTATTGCTGCGTATTTTAGAACAAGAGCGCCCGGATTATTTGGTGGTTGTATTCGATACCGGCAGGACCTTCCGAGATGATCTTTTTCCTGATTATAAAGGCACACGTGAAAAGATGCCTGATGATCTTGTGTCACAAATTGACCGAGTTCGCCAGCTGGTGGACGTATTTAATATTCCCCGGTTGGAGGTAGAAGGATATGAAGCAGATGATGTGCTCGGAAGTTTAGCCAAGAAAGCGGCGGAACAGGGCCTGGGAGTGAAGATTATCACTGGGGATCGCGATCTTTTACAGCTAGTAAATGATCGAATAATTGTCAGCTTGCCTGGTAGATCACTTTCTGATTCGAAGGATTATATGGAATCAGATGTGATCGAGTATTTGGGTGTCCGTCCGGATCAGGTGGTAGATTTTAAAGCTTTGGTCGGTGATAAATCTGACAATATCCCTGGTGTCGCCGGAGTTGGAGAAAAGACGGCGATATCCCTTTTAGGCGAGTATGGCAATTTGGATAATGTTTATAACCACCTTGATGATCTCCCGGCGGGAGTGCGAAAGAAACTAGAGGCGGGTCGTGATTCTGCCTACTTGAGCAGAACCCTGGCTCAAATTGTCACCAACTTGGATGTATCCGTGGATCTAGAGAGAGCTCGTTCTGACCACTTCGATCCCAAAGAGGTGGAGTCGTTGTTCCGCGAATTGGAGTTTCGCTCGCTTTTTACCCGTTTGAATGAATTGATCAAAACTTTTGGCAAATCCATTCCGGATCAGGGACGACAGATGTCGCTTTTTGCTGAGAAAGTTGAGATAAAGAGCGAGAAACCTGCTGGGGGTCAAATCCAGGTCCAGATCGTTAATACACCTGAGGGATTAGAGGAACTGATTGCCAGGTTAAAGGATGCTGAGGTGGTCTCTTTTGATACAGAAACCACCTCCACTGATCAGATGCGAGCAAACCTGGTGGGAATTTCTTTAGCTACTGAGACGGGGAGAGCATTTTACATCCCATTAG
Source organism: Anaerolineales bacterium (assembly GCA_034430155.1). GTDB lineage: Bacteria > Chloroflexota > Anaerolineae > Anaerolineales > UBA4823 > DAOUET01. The sequence goes on along the minus strand of DAOUET010000158.1, from coordinate 65,132 downwards.
GTCATCTAACCGGTCGTGGAAAACAAATCTCGAAGGAGACGGTTTTTGAGGCGCTGCGCGGCCCGATGACGGATCCCAATCTACCAAAAGTTGGTCATAATATAAAATATGACTTTGTCCTAATGAAACGTCACGGATTGCAGGTGAAACCGTTATCCTTTGACACGATGATCGCGGAGTGGCTAGTCAATCCTACCTCTAGAAATCTTGGGCTTAAAAGCTTGGCATGGGTACGACTGGGCGTCCGTATGACCGAAATAGAGGAGCTAATCGGCCGGGGCAGTAACCAGCGTAGCATGGCGGAGGTTGAAGTAGATACAGCAGCAGCTTATGCGGCTGATGATGCTGAAGTCCTCTTACATTTGAGGCCGCAGCTTCAGCGAGAGTTAGAAAATGCCCAGGCGATCCGCCTTTTCAACGAGGTAGAAATGCCTCTCGTGTCAGTATTGGCAGATATGGAAATTACAGGCGTTGGTTTAGATAGCGAATATCTGCACCAAATGTCGAATGAGTTGCAAGTTCGTATGCAGGAGATCGAGGGATATATTTTCGAGCAGGTTGGTTCAGGTTTTAATCTTAACTCACCACAACAGCTTTCCCAGGCATTATTTGACCGTTTGGGGTTGAATCCGCCTGATCGAACCCGGCGGACAGCCAGTGGTTTTTATTCAACTGCTGCGAGCGTACTGGAATCTATGCAAGGCGTACATCCAGTGGTGGATTGGGTCCTGGAATACCGGGAACTATCGAAACTCAAGTCTACTTATGTAGACGCGCTTCCATTGCAAGTAAACCCTGAGACTGGCCGGATACACACTTCCTATAACCAAACCGGATCGGTAACTGGCAGAATTGCTTCATCTGCCCCCAATCTTCAAAATATCCCTATACGGACTGACCTCGGTCGCCAAGTACGCCGAGCTTTTGTAGCTGATCATGGTCACCAATTGCTTTCGGTAGATTACTCACAAGTGGAATTACGCATTGTTGCAGATATGGCTCAAGACGAAGCGATGCAAGCGGCATTCCGGGCGGGACAGGATATCCATGCAGCCACTGCTGCTGCGATCTACAATGTATCTTTGAACTCGGTGAACAGCGAACAGCGCCGGCATGCCAAAGCAATCAATTTTGGCCTGATCTATGGGATGACCCCATATGGTTTGACGAGAACAACTGACCTGACCCTGGCTGAAGCAGAGGAATTTGTAACGGCTTATTTCAAAAGATTTCCTGGTGTGAAGGGCTATCTCGACAATATGCGGCAGAGGGCGGCTGAACAGGGTTTTGTCGAAACCCTTCTAGGTCGCCGACGGTATTTCCCGGGTTTGAAGGATCAGCGTAATCAGAATATTCGCGGCCGAGAGGAGCGAGAGGCTATCAACGCTCCTATCCAAGGAACTGCTGCCGATATCATCAAGCTGGCCATGTTGAGAGTTCCGGATGCATTAACCGAGGCTAGATTATCGGCAAGAATGTTATTACAGGTCCATGATGAGCTTGTTTTTGAATGTCCCACCGAAGAGCTACGAGAGACAGCAGCGACAGTGCGCCATGTGATGGAGAACGCTTATCCATTGAGTGTGCCTTTGAAAACCGACGCACGCAATGGTTCAAATTGGTTTGAGATGAAGGATATCAGCGACTAACTATATGGAAGAAGAAAAGTAATTAATTGGGTTGATTTAGCTGGACTTATAATGTAAAAGAAGAATCAAGCACTTGGGTCGAATTCTAGGAAGCGAGTATGAGCGGACGCACAGACATATTTGAAAGAGCCATGAATCAAGGACACTCTGCGGCATGGGACCAATCCTGGGACAGTGCCGCGGCTTCTTATCGGCAGGCATTAAATGAATTTCCGGACGATCCCAAGGCTCTTTCTAGCTTGGGGTTGTGTTTGTATCGACTTGAGCAGTACGAGCAGGCTTTAAATTTCTATGGACGGGCAGCGGCCGTATCCTCAGATGACCCCTTGCCCTTGGAGAAGGTGGCCGAGCTGTGTGAGCAGTTAGGGAAAATAGATCAAGCTACTGTGGCACGTTTAAAAGCTGCAGAGTTGTATTTGAACAATCGAGAATCGGAAAAATCCGTAGATAACTTTTCAATGGTGACTCGTCTTGATCCAAAGAACCTACGAGCGCATTCAAGATTGGCTGTGATCTTTGAACATACAGGTCGTAACAAGCAGGCTGTAAGGGAATATCTAACCTTGGCTAGCTTAATTCAGCGATCTGGGGATGTGCAAAAGGCGCTTCAAGCAGCTAGATATGCCTTAAAGATCGCGCCTGAGAACAGCGAGGCACGGCAAGCTGTCATGCTCTTAGAAGAGTCCAAACCGCTTCCAGAATTCAACCCAAAGGTTTTTACGGGCCAGTTACGTAAACCTGCAGAAAAAGCTTCAAGAGACTCCGATAAATTAGATCAGGTAGTTTCAGGGTTAGATCCGGTTGCTGATGCCCGAAAGAGAGCGGTAGGTATGCTGGCCAGCTTAGTCTTCGAGGAGCTACCTGAAGATATTCAACAACCGTCAACAGGCCATAGCTTTCAATCGATATTCACAGGTTCGGTTGGTAATATTATTTCGAAACAATCCGACCCAACTGTGGTGAGATTGCATTTGAGTCAGGCTATAGATATGCAAACCAGGGGGGAATTTGAGCAGGCTTCACAAGAGATAGAGAAAGTAATTGAAGCCGGATTAGATCACGCAGCAGCTTATTTTAATGTTGGTTTTCTAAAAGCTCAAGGCAAAGATCTAGAGGGCGCCGTGCCAAACCTGCAACGAGCTCTTATGCACCCCGACCTTGCTCTTGGAAGTAGGCTTCTACTCGGTCAGACCCTTCGAAGATTAGGACGAATTGAAGAAGCCACCATTGAATATTTAGAGGCGCTCAAGCTGGTAGATTCCAAGATGGTGCCCGAAGAAAATGTGTATGGTTTGGTGCAGCTGTATGAATCTCTAATCGCGGCTGAATCTCAACATACAGATCTTGAAGCTAAACAACGCCTCTGCGACAATATCGAGGAGCTTTTAATGAGGGTCAATTGGCTTAAACACCTGATGCAGGTCAGGCGGGAATTGCTGGTAGGAGTTGATGGTGGTTCGGTACGGGCGATAGCGGAAATACTCTTAGAAGCACGAAGTAGCCGGATTGTCGAATCGGTCAATCGTATACGCCAACTGACACAGGCTGGGTACTTTCGCTCAGCTATGGAGGAAGCCTTCTATGCTTTAGATTACGCTCCTACATATCTGCCATTGCATTTGGATATGGGTGAATTGCTCCTGCAACTTGGGCATCATCATGAGGCTATCGAAAAGTTCAACACCATTGCGCATACATATAGTATGCGGGGTGAACTTGGCAGGGCAATCGATTTATATCGCCGGGTAATCAAGTTATCCCCGATAGACCTGACAGCCCGGAATCGTTTAATTAAATTGTTGATTGATCACGGGCAAGTAAAAGAGGCGATCGCTGAATACATCAGCTTGGCCGAGGTCTACTACGATATGGCTGATTTAAACAAAGCTCACCAAACCTATTCCGATGCATTTCTGCTGGCGCAGGATAAGGTTATGGATGTAGAAATTAAAGCACAGATATTGCGAAGGATGGCAGACATCGATTTGCAAAGTCTGGACTGGCGGCAAGCATTGCGAATCTACGAGCAAGTACGGCGATTGAAACCTGATGACTTGCACGTGAGGATCCGCCTGGTCGACCTGAATTTTCGTCTCGCGAATGTTGAGCAAGCGACTATCGAGCTTGATGATTTCTTAGCCTATCTGATGAAACGCGGTGAGAAAGATCAAGCTATAAGGTTCTTGAAGGAACTCAAAGGGGAACATCCTGATAAGCCTATATTGCAACAACGTTTAGAGGAATTATCTCTTTAGTTGAGTAATATCTCCCTCGGGTTTGTTAATGGCATCTGGGGGATAGGCATCTTGAGAAAACCATCATTCGGATGGAGATCTGTCTGGCCCTTATCACGGGAAACTATGGGATTTGCATGGCTGCCCATATGGCCTGGGTCGTTTCTGCATCGGGCGCCAGAATCCAATCGGTTTCCTGACTTTGGATGTGAAATTCAGAATATCCACCACTAAAGCTCCACGAGACTGAGTCAGAGCTCGCTGCTCCCGGATTTCCAAAACGCATTCCCACATATTTACGGAAAGCCGTGTTGAATTCATCAGCATCTCTGCCTGTATCCCAAATGGTTTTGAGCACCAGAACGGTTGCATCCGTTTGCGCGTTGTAGTAAACGGTGTAGCGATCACCTCCCCAACCAGCCGAGGCAGTCTGAGCGTCCGAGATATCCAGACGCGCCTGAGGATCGAGACCATAGGCTAAGACAAGATAGGTGTACCATTCACCTAAAGTCTCCTGGTCTAACATTTCCCACCCCTCACTAAGGATAGGTTTCAAATCGGGCAGTGTAACGGTGATCGGCTTATCATCCGGGTATAAGTCAGGATGTAAAATTTGCTCCGTAGAAACTGGCAAATCTTGGTAAGCTCGGTCTACAGATGCCCAACCACCAGCGGTATGGAGGTATTCAACAAAAGCTTGACCATTCACATATGGGAATACAAAATCCTGCTGCATGAAAGTGGGAGCACTATCATAGACTGGGCTTTGATATGTGCTATAGAATTGTTGAATTTCGTTTCGATCTTGAGCAGTGGCGAAACCCACATACCATTCGGTTTCCAGTAAGGAGGCATCCCCCTCGATAAGCGCCTGGATAGCAGCACAACGTTCTGAATCCTTTTCACAAGAGGCTTGGCTGTAATCCAAGCCGTTTTCTATATCGTAGTTCTGGTCTTGTAGAGCATGGTCATATTCATGTGCATAGGTCAGCCGCTCAGGTCCTTGAAAACCCTCACCTTGGATCACGTACATTTCTTTGGTTTTATCATCGTAAAAACCAGCGATTTGTTCACTGTATAAATCGATGTAAAAATTATAAAGATCAAAATCAGGCTCCAATAATCCAAAAGCAGCCAGGACCAGCACATCCTGTTTGGCTTTATCTGGAGAATAATCGACCAAGAAATCATCCAAGACATGCTGACGCAGCTGGGTCGGGGCGAGAAGATCCCGTTTAACAGGTCCTTTCGGTTCTAAACCGCGCAATTGGACCACCTGGTCTTGGATTTGATCCATCTGTTGGGCGATCTGAGCAGGCAAACCCGCTGCTTGTGGGGTAGTCTGAGTTTCGGTGGGAAGTGATTGTGTGGGTGATGAGGTATGTGGTGGTGATAATTCTTGAGAGGTAGGGGATGTAACGATGGAAGTATCTTCAATAGTTGGTGAAGGGAATAAGTCGACTGTAGATATGATGATCTGGCCAGGTGTGGGGAGGGATGATCCATACTGGTTAATATAATATATCGCTGTCCCAGCGACAAAGACCAGGCTGATGCACAACCCGCAGGCGAGCATAACCATGACAATAGAGAATACCAGGCGACGTGAAGAGTTTTCCATTAAGATTATCCAAACGCAATTGTGAGTATAGAGAGGATGAAGGCTATCATTCCAGCCAGACCGAAGAGGTAGGTCATGCGCGTCCCACGATCAAATTCGGGTTGTTTTTCCTTAAGCTGGGATCCGATTTTTTGGCTATCTTTGAGGGCCTTACCAACGATTTTAGCGCTACTGCTGATTTCGGTGGCTATCGGGATAACCGCAATTACGAAAAGCACAATGCTGCTCAGGAAGAAAAGATTGGTGACTTGGTGTAGATTACCCATCAGCAGTGCAGCAACCACGACAACAAATATATCAATACCTATGATCATGACCAATCGTTGCCAGAATGGACGTGGTGTGTGAGGAGAAAGGCCTGGTTTTTTCTTCATGCATACCTCTGCTTTTATTGTAACTGTGAACAGATTATCGTACAATGGTGGGTGTTTTCCAATCGCTCTTGTCCCTTTGGTGGGATTGCGTTAGTATATGCCTCGTGAGCAACATCTCTAGCAGAATAAAACTTATCACGCTTGTGATTGGAGATATCGTATGCCTGGGGTTAATCACTGTATCAGGATTTGTACGTCATGGCACTTTAAGAAGTGCTGGTTTGCGAATGCTCAGCACGTTTATACCGGTTATGATTGCCTGGTTTCTGGTTAGCCCTTTTTTAGGAGCATACGATCTGGAAAGGGTGGGGGATATACGGGATCTTTGGCGTCCATTCCGGGCAATGGTATTAGCTGCCCCATTGGCTGCATGGCTGCGAGGCGCTTGGCTCAACGCCGCCATCATCCCGATTTTTGTGGTGGTGTTGGCTGGTTTTAATGCAATCGCTGTACTGGTATGGCGTGGAATTTTCCTTTTGGCGCTTTCTAGATCGAGACATTCGCATGGATGAAGCTGCTTTGATTGCGTCTGCAAAACAGGGGGATCTAAATTCATTTAATAGGTTAGTGCTAGCCTACCAGGACAATGTCTACCACCAGGCACTGCGCGTCTTGGGTGATAGCCAAGCTGCAGATGATGCCACTCAAGAAGCTTTCATCTCGGCATTCCGGAAGATTCGTTCTTACCGGGGGGGATCCTTCCGGGCTTGGTTGCTGCGCATCGTAACAAACGCTTGTTATGACGAACTCCGCCGGCGAAAACGGCGTCCGACCACACCTTTGGAACCATTAGACGATGCGGGAGAAGAAATCGATTCGCCCCGCTGGATGGAAGACCCAAGTGAAAAGCCTGAAGCGTTTACGGAGCGGGCTGAATTAAATCGAGCCATATTGGATTGTATGGACAAACTCGTCCCGGAGTTCCGCGCAGTTGTATCCCTGGTGGATATCCAAGGTCTGGATTACGCAGAAGCAGCAGAGGTGATCGAAAAACCACTGGGGACTGTTAAGAGTCGGCTGGCACGGGCCCGTTCCAGGCTACGCGACTGCTTACAAGGATACCGGGAACTTTTACCTTCTGCATTTCGTCTGGAAAGTGAAGTTTGATAATGGACTTATTGGAAAATTGGTAGATTATGACGAAGAAGATTACTAACCGCGATCTAGAAACTCTCTCTGCCTATCTTGATGAACAGCTCACTTCTCGTGAGCGGGCCCAGCTGGAGAGGCGGTTGCAAAAAGACCAAGAGTTACAGAATGAAATTGAGCAGTTACGGCGTACGCGGCAATTGATTCGAAACCTACCGAAGGTGCGTGCGCCTCGCAACTTTACACTTTCTCCGGAGATGGCGGGAATCCGGAAAGTGCCACGCCCATATCCCATATATCGTTTAGCTTCCGCCTTAGCGACGATATTGTTAGCGCTGGTTTTGATAAGCGATTTTCTTGGAGGCCAGCAATTTACCCAGGCACCGCAACCAGAAAAGGCATTATTGGGTACGTCTGCGCCCAGCATAGCCGCCGCTCAAGAGATCCCACCAGAAAGCCCAATGGGAGGCGGCGCTGCAGAACAACAGACCAGTGAAAGCACCGAAGAGGTCATGTCCCTGGCAGCACCGTCTACTACCGAGACCCCCATGCCGACGGGAGAAGCGGTCAGGATGGGAGCACCAGGCAAAACCAGCCAAGCCCCGGCTGCAGCATTGGCGGAAAAACAAGCATCAGAGCCTGCACCGGAAACGACCGGAGAGGCTGCCGCAGATGGGGTAATTGAGGGGTCAACTCCAATTCCACCAGGGGAGATGACTGTTGAACCGGAATTATTACCCACGGCAATCTCAGAAGCCACCCCCACAAGCTTTACGAGAGGACTCTCTTACCGGATTTTAGAAGTGGTTTTGGCTTTGATCGCGCTGATAACAGGATTTGCAGCTATAATCACACGCCGCGGAACCAGTGCATGATCGCTGATGATGTGATCTTCTGCCCGCAGTGTGGCACGAAACTGGTGCAGGAAGAGCGCTTCCAACGCGTACGCCCGGTTTGCCCGCTATGTGATTGGATCTATTTCCCGGATCCTAAAGTTGCTGCTGGCGTGCTGGTAGAGCGAGACGATCAAGTATTGCTCGTGCGCAGGGCTGTCGACCCGCAAAGAGGTTTTTGGACTCTCCCTGCAGGATTTGTAGATGCGGGAGAGGATCCTGCGAGAGCCGCTGAACGGGAGTGTTTGGAAGAAACCGGATTAAGAGTACGAGTCACCAACTTATTAGATGTGCTGGCAGGTCAAGAACACCCTCGCGGCGCGCATATCATTATTTTTTATCGAGCTGAGCTGATAGATGGGGAACTCTCTGCGAACGATGATGTTGACCGGGCGGTTTTTTTCAAACGCGATGCTTTACCATCCTTAGCTTTCACCACCACAAATAAAATCTTGAACGTATCCCAGTAATTGGTTTACCCCCGAATCATTCAAAAATCACCCTTTACCTTATTAAACTGATAGGTTCTCGCCTTGCCATTTATAGGCGGATTTGCTATACTGGCGAATGAGTAATTCCGCCTGTTTTACTCTGCTTTCTCCTCAGGCAGTTTTTTATCGTTTTTTTTCAACTTATTAAAGTGGAGGTAAGAATGCGACCGAAATTATTAAAACCTTTTCTCTGGCTGGCTACTTTGCTGGTTGTTATTGGGCTAGCGTGCAATTTAAGTGGAGGGACACCAACGGCCGAGCCAGCTGTTGCGACACAACCTCCACCCGCAACTGAAAAACCTGCGCCCCCGACAGAGGCTCCAATTGCCACAGAAGAACCATCGAGCGGTGAAGTTCTTGATTTGCAGGGGGTAAAAAACGCAGTCATACAAATTGAATCACAAGGTACTTTTGTCAATCCTGATTTTACTGTCGTAACGGAATCAGGCCTTGGCTCTGGTTTCATCATTGATCCGTCTGGCATTGCAGTAACCAACAACCATGTGGTTACCGGAGCAGGCTTATTGAAGGTTTGGATCGGAGGCGACCAGATGCAAACGTACAACGCGAAAGTTTTAGGAGTGTCTGAGTGTTCGGACCTGGCAGTCATCAAGATCGATGGTGAGAACTTCCCCTACCTGGCATGGCATGAGGGGCCGATTAATGTTGGATTGGATGTGTACTCGGCTGGTTATCCCTTGGGAGAACCGGAGTTCACACTCACGAAAGGTATCGTGTCCAAAGAGAAGGCTGGAGGAGAAACCTCCTGGGCATCTGTGGATTACGTGATCGAACATGACGCTACCATTAACCCCGGTAATTCCGGAGGCCCGCTGGTAGATTCTGAAGGTAAAGTGATAGGGGTCAATTATCGCGGCCGGACTACCAACCAATTCTTTGCGATTGGGCGTGATTTAGCAGTCAAGATGATCAATGAATTAAGCAAGGGGAATAACGTAGAAACTGTCGGTATCAATGGTGAAGCCTTTGCGACTCAGGATTTTTCGGGCATCTGGGTATACTCGGTTGAGCCAGGATCCCCCGCCGATAAAGCCGGTGTAACGGGTGGGGATATCGTCACGCACCTGGCAGATCTGGCGCTTGGTACTGATGGCACTATGGCAGATTATTGTGATATCCTGCGCAGTCACGATCCGAGCGACCCGCTCAATATTCAAGTGTTACGCTATGCTACCCAAGAGGTCCTTCAGGGTCAGATAAATGGTGACAAGCTGGGGCAGGTGCTAACATTCAATCCTGGGGGTGAGGAGATCGGTGGAGATAGCGGAAATACCGGGGACACGGGAACTACCACTGGTTATTCCGGTTATACCGTGGCGACCGATGATTATGGCGCTATCCAAATAAGCGTTCCATTCGAGTGGTCAGATATCAACGGCAGCTATTGGGTGGATGGAGAGGACACAATCGGCGCAGCGGTCTCCGCGGCAGCAGATTTGGATGCCTTCAACAACACCTACAGTGAGTCAGGTGTGTTTTTTGGCGCCTCTGACGATCTGGCAAGGTTGGGGGGTTATGTCCAGTTGCTTGACATTCGCCGGCAGAGCTTTATCCAGGATTGCAAGCTTGACAACCGCTATGATTATGAAGATGAGGTTTACCGCGGTAAATATGATCTTTTCACAAATTGCCTGGATACGGGCAATGCTTACATTGTGCTCACAGCAGTACCAAAGTCAAACCCTCAGGCATTCTTGATCCTGGTAGAGGAGGCGATTACCAGAGAAGCCGACTTCGATGCTTTGGAGCAAATCTTAAAGTCTTTTGATGTGATCGGTACGCTGCCGTAGGAATTTCCCAAACATTTGATATTGGTTTAATCAACTACCTCCCGGTGTTAGCGAATAGAGCCGGGAGGTATAGTTTTTCCCTTTAAAGGAAATTTGCATACGCTCAGGCCTGATCGTCTATCTCTCGACGACGAAACTCAACTCAGATTCAGCCAGGTTGCCGGCCCGGTCTAGTGCTTGTAGGCGCAAGGTATGTCGGCCGAGTCTGGTGCTCCAAGGAACAGCGAAAGGAGGTGCGCTTAGAGTGGAGACCAGCTGGTCATCCAGATAGAATTTTACAGCAGCCAGGTCGAGGTCGTCGGCGACATCTGCTTGCAAGGTTATGGTGCTATCAAGAGGGTATTTGAATCGTTGCTCGTTTTCAGGGTAACGAATGGATAACGTTGGAAGTTGATTGTCGACGGTCACCTGGGTGGAGGCAGTTTCGACGCTTTTGTCTGATTTCACTACCATCAGCTGCAAGGTATATAAACCGCTCAATCCAGTTGTATCCCAACCTGCCAGCAGACCGCCTTCTACCGGCGAGGAAATGTCGGTGCCAATTTGAAGCCATGATTGCGGGTTTAAACCTTGACCAACCTGGAGACGGTAGAAATCAAAATCATCTCCCCTGGCCGTACCGGCAACAGCTACCTTCCCACGAACACTTGAAAACATTGTTGGGGCGTCAATGCTGGCATCAGCTGATGAGCTATTGGTGATATCGACCACGTCATAAGAGTCAGGGGCAGTGGGTAATCCTGCCTGGCGTGCCCAGGCATAGGCTTCCGGTGGCACAACCATATAAATGCGTTCTTCTATCAATTCGGGCGGCGTGAATATTGTACCTAATTTTCCGGTCTCACGATTGATTTGAAAAGCACGAAAGAGGGTATCGCCTTGGGTGGGTTCACTCCCGTTTTGGAAGACCTCATCGACAACCACGGGGCAATCGGGGGTTGGAAGCATACCGGAGGGATCGCAAACCTTCAAAGTAGCGATGCCGGCCGGTTCATCCCAATTATCAGCCGGTTTATCACGGGAGGCATATTGAATGACTGCGTGCCATAGTCCAGCTGCAACATTAAAAGGAATCGGAGGTCTTTGATCAGGAGAATTGTCGCCGATCCAAACAGCTGCCACGAGATTGGGTGTGTATCCAACCGTCCAGGTGTCGCTGCCATCGATAGTTTGGCCGATTTTGGCGGCGGCGGGTTGCCCAATCTCCAAAGGGTTGGGATGCCCCAGGCTTGCCCAACGAGCGGTCTCATCGCTTAATACATTGGTGATCAAGTAAGCCAACTGCGAGCTAATAATCGGGCGAGATTGAATTTTGCAATTGACTTGCTGGAATTGGCAATCTAACCAAACCTCTCCGTGATTATCTTCGACGTGCAAGACGGTATTGGGAATTAAGGGAGTAGATTCACCGGTGGGAGGCGGGGTTGGCGACTCCTGACCTGCCAGAATCCCCTGGTTGGCAAAAACACCGTAAGCTTGGCTCACCTCTAGAAGCGATACATCACCACCTTCGAAAGGTAAGCGTTCCTGCTCGTTTTCATCGAGTTTCTCGAGCGACACAATCCCCAACTGTTGGGCGGTGCGCCATACGTTCTGTGGTCCTAATTGAACTAACAATTGAGCAGCCGGGACCAGGTAATCGTTTGCAATGGCGTTGCGTAAGCGTACCGGCCCGTGAAAACGCCCATCTGGATTTCCAATATTAACTAAGGAATCAGCCACGCTGGCAGGGATATCCCACATCAAAGAAGCAGGATTGAAACCGCGGGTAAAAGCTGTCAGGTAGATAAAAGGTGTGATGACCGATCCTGGTGGATGGCCTTGCAAGGGTGTTGAATCGAGCCCGGAGATCGGATTGCCGACCATTGCCAATACCTGACCATTAGTAGGCTCCTGAACGATCACATTCGCGGCAATTTTTGTGGGGCTGATCTGGTTTTCAATGGTAAAGGTGGGGAGAAGCCGGGCTGCCTGGCAAGAAGAACCATTCGATGCCGATATCTCACTCGACCTAGAACCTTCTAAGCGGGAAAGCTGGCTGGCCGTAGCGCAAGCGGTTTGCAATTGAAGGTCATAGTTGAGGGTAGTGATGATATTCAACCCACCTCGTGCTACCCGATCTGATCCAAACAGGGTATCTAATTGCTTTAAAACAAGGTGGGTGAATGCTGGAGCCAGGCTTATGGCAGATTCGACTTTTGTAGATATCTTGATGTATTCCTGGTTTGCCTGACGGAACTCATCAGCGTTGATGAAGCCATGCAAGAGCATTGCCTGGAGCACCTGGTTTTTTCGTTCTGAGCTCACCTGCGGTGCATCCAGAGGATTTAATGCAGGAGCTTCGGCAATAGCTGCAAGCAGGGCGGATTCAGAGAGGTCTAATTCGGATGCCGATTTGCCAAAGTAAAGACGGGCAGCCGCATCTACACCATAGGCAAGTCGTCCATAATAGGCGCTGTTAAGATACCATTCCAAAACTTTTTCCCTGCCAAAACGTTGGGTGATCTGCCATGCAAGCAAGCGTTCTCTCAGTGATCGTTGGAGACCAGGCGCTTCATCCTGTAGCAACAGAGCAGCGATCAAGCGTTGTGCCAGGGTTGGGTGACTTCCTTGCTGGAAGCCAGCAAAGGAGAATCCAGGATCATTCCAGAAGTTGGGTTCGGCAATGGCGATGGTGGCGTTGGCTAACGAAGTGGGGATGTTTTGTGATTGGGTATTATCCAAGGGGAGATATTGCCGGTTCTCAGCAGCAGGATTCTGCAAGGTTAAGATCACATGTTGACCGGTGCGATCATAAAGCCGGGTCGGGTTAAGCAGCGTGCCATCAGGCGGCTCTAACAGGGCTGGCAGAATATCAGGTGAGGGTAGGTTGAGAATCAGGGCTGCATAAATGCCTGTCAGTACGACCATCAAGAGAGCTGCTGACAGGCTGGCGATCAAGCTGACCCATAAACCAATACGGGCGAACCATTGGGCAGGACTGCGATAGAGGTTTGACTTTCGCTTACGGCGTGATCCTACGATGTAAGGGACAGAAGGCATGGGAGAATTGTACATCGATTTGTGGATCAGTCCAGGCCAACCCGAAACCTAATATTCATGGGAGGGAGATAAAAGCCGACAGCAGTACGGCCCCCGAACAGCTATCGGCTCTTGAATTGTGCAGGGCTCCTGTAGACCTAATTTCTGCAACCTGCACCCTAGATGTAAACCACTATTTCAAATTTTATACGAAAGTATGGTAAATCGTTGCCATTAAATTTTGTTATCGCAGAATGCGAATATCAGACACTTTTCTGTTCCGTCATTTCCTCCACGGTTTGCATGATTTCACGAGCGGAATGCAGGGTGCCGTCGCTGAGTTCTCCCATCATTTGAGCAAGTTCCTTGATACGCGCTTCATCGTTAAGCTCGTTGACAATAGTTATGGTACGATCTTCTTGGAATTGTTTTTGTACCTGGAAATGTTGTTCGCCAAATGCGGCTAATTGAGGCAGGTGGGTAATACATAATACCTGGTGAAGACGGGCAAGATGCCATAATTTATAACCTACTATAGCACCCACCCGCCCACCGATCCCTTGATCAATTTCATCGAAAATTAGGGCAGGGATATGATCGGCGCGCGCCAGCACATTTTTAATAGCCAACATCAACCGGGAAGTTTCTCCACCGGAGGCGATTTTCACCAAGGGCTTGAGGCCTTCGCCGGGATTAGGGGCGATTAAGAATTCGATCCGATCCAGTCCGTTGGCATCAAATGCGACTTGGCGACCATCTGGAAGCGGGACGCCATCCGGATCTTGTGATTGTTGAAAGTCAACTTCGAAGTGTGCTTCAGGCATACGCAGGTCGGCAAGTTCAATTTCGAGGACATCTTTGAGTTTCTGAGCAGCTACATGCCTGGAGTGAGAGAGAGACTGACCTTGTTGGCTGAGCACAGGGAGTAAATCCTTCTCCAGGCTGTGAAGTTCTTGCATACGTTCACTGGCGTGAGAAATCGAATGCAGTTGGCGGCGGGCATCAGCTGCAAATTCTAGGATCTCCGGAATTGTTTCCCCGTACTTCCTCGTAAGGTTGTGGATCAAGTTAATGCGTTCTTCTACCTGGTCTAATCTGGTCGGGTTAAACTCGATGCCTTCGAGATAAAGGCGTAAAGACCGAGCTAGCTCGGTCAGGTTGTCAGAGAGGACTTGAGCTTGTTCAGCGTTGTCGGTTTGGGAAGCGTCAAGCCGAGAAAGGTCATTGAGGGCATCGACCACCCGGCCGAAAAGATCTGTAGCCGAGGGAGATTCGGGTGTACCCTCGTCTAAAGCGAGAAGAGACGCTTGGATCAAGGAGGATAATTCTTCAGCATTTGCAAGGCGGTTACGCTCAGCCAGAAGATTCTGCTCTTCACCAGGATGCAAACGGGCAGAATCAATCTCGTTGATTTGATAGGTGAGTATGTCGGCTCGTCGAACAGCATCGCTCTCAGCACGGCGAAGGTCGTTTAGTTCGCGGCGGATAGAAACCAATTCCCGGTAGGATTGGCGAAAGTTATTTAAGAGCTCGCCTGCATCGGCATAGCGATCGAGTAAATCCAGGTGTTGTCTTACCCGCAAGAGGGATAAATGCTCAGATTGTCCATGGACATCAACCAGGAATTCCCCCAGCTGGCGCATGAGAGCCAAATTAACTGAGCGGCCATTAACCCGCGCCGTATTTCGCCCTGCAGAGCGGATTTCGCGGCTCAAGATAAGATAATCTGGGTCGTCGAGGAGTTGTTCACGCTCCAAAATGGCATGGACATCTTCCTGTACTTGAGAGGGTATGCGAAAGGTAGCCTCGATCTGGGCGCGCTCAGCGCCACTGCGAATCATAGTGGTTTCAGCACGACCCCCCAGGAGCGTTTCGACTGCATCGATGATGATGGATTTGCCCGCACCTGTTTCACCGGTAAAGATAACCAATCCGGGCTTAAACGACAGTTCCAGCGAGTCGATAATAGCAAAATTCTCGATGCGTAGTTCGGCAAGCATAAAGTGTTTGATCTCTAGATCCGAATCCCACCTAAGCGGTAATATACAGTAGAGGTGACGACAAAGGTGTATAACCCTTGCCAGATCAGGGGAAAAAGGAACCCAAATCCAGCGATGCGACCCTGCGAAAATATCAGGAGATTCCCAACCACATACAGCAATATGTTAGGCAAGCTACCTATGGCTGCAGAAATTGCGCTTAGTAAAAAGAGGGATTTAGAACGCCTTCGCCTGATAGCAAAACGTACTGCTTCAGCAATAACCACTCCCGCTATTGGGGCGACAAAAAGGGTGAAGAATCCCAGATAGGTGACCAGCTGACTACCCAGAAAAGATAAGATTCCTGCTAACGCAATAGCAAGAGGATAATCGTACCATACTGTGGTGCTGAAGACTTTTAGTTGCCCACGAACACATTCTGGACAGCGGTAGCCGGTCGGGGTTCGAATGGCACATTGGCTACAAATAGGTTTTTCACAACGATTGCATCGTAAGGTGGTTGTGATATTAGGGTGATTAGCACAGTAAAGGGTTGGTTGTTCCGAGCTCATCGGGGAAATCCAGTAGAAGGGTTTTGGTTCATATGGGGAGTGAGATTTCGATAGAAATAACCAGGATCCTGAAAACGGACGAATTGGGCGGTATGGTCGCCAGCCCTAGATTCTACACGATCGCCATCTATCAAGCTGATGGGCGATTGCCCATCGACACTTAATACAGCATCGTGGTCCGTATGGATGGTAATACTGACCGAAGCTCCTTCAGCAAGGACAATTGCACGGTCAACAGAAAGGTGGGGAGCGACTGGTACCAGAAGAATGTTACGTAATTCGGGAGGCAGAATGGGACCTCCTACCGCCAGGGCGTACGCAGTGGATCCCGTTGGCGTGGCGGCGATCAACCCGTCAGCCACGTAAGTTGTTAGAAAGCGTCCATCCACGCTGGCATCGAGTCGCACTGGTCGCACGATGCGGCCCCGGCTGACAACAATTTCATTCAAGACATTCCAGTTTCCTAGACAATGATCACCACGGTATTGTTCTGCGGAGAGCATCATCCGGTTTTCAATCCAGTAATCTCTGGAAATTAAGCGGGGCAAGACTTCGCGCCACTGGTTGCCCCTGATCTCGATCAGGAAACCGAAGTGGCCCAGGTTGATTCCCAAAATTGGGATACCTAATGGGGCGCAAAGGTGCCCGGCGCGCAACATGGTACCATCTCCACCTAAAGCAATGAGCAAATCAAACTCACGAGACTTTACCCGTAATTGCATATCCTGATCATCTAAAAAGCCACAGGCAGCGTTAAGACCGTTATCTTGAAGGTAAGCTGCGATGTGCTCCGCTTCCTGGATTGCTTCAGGTATTTTGGGGTGAGAGGCGACAGCAATTCGTTTGAAGACAGAAACCTCAATAGTCATAGCAATGCAATTATAAACGAGTTTATTTTGAGCCACTTGCGGTCAAAGGTTGAATAAGAGATGACTGGGAATGAGTCTACTTGAACTATTAATTTATCAATAAAGCCGGAATTTTCAAACAAGCGCATGGTCGCAAATATGCAGATATCCACATCTGTTACAACGGTGAGGCGAATTGTGAGAGCGATCAATCTCCTTGTGGTGATGCTCCCGGCGCATTTCAGCCAGCATATCTAATAAAGCGGTTTCCAACTCTGGGGTGAAATCTACCTCGAAAGTATGATTCTTATAATGCAGGACGCCATAGGATGGGCGAACCCCAAAGACACGTTGTGTTAGAAGGCAATAGGCAGCTAGTTGGTACAGGTGAGTATCGTAAGGGGTTCGAGAAGCACGCCCGGATTTGACCTCAACGGGTATCAAGGCATCACCCAATTCAATAAGGTAATCGGGTTTACCAGTCAAACCTAAGACCGGATCATATAATGGTCTTTCAACCGGAGCCCAACGATTGGTATCCGCATAAACGATCCGTCCGGGGGGAAGGCCAGCGGCATGACGCTGCTGGGTAGAGAGTTTGAGTAAGAAAAATGCAATAAGGGCAATTGAAAGTGCCAGTAAGAGCATATCTTTAAAGTATCTGCCCAGTAAGATAGACTGAGAGAATAATGAGGGCTAGCAGTAACAATACGTACGCCAAGAGGCGAATAGCGCTACTGAGCATTACCTTGCCTCCATGACGGTAGTGTAGCTCGGTCCCACTGGCCAATTCAACCTGATTCTTAGATGGGTATCCTTGACGTTGGTACCACCATGCACGCTTACAGTAAAGGTAAGTGCCAATTTCTGAGGCGCGAATAGTTCTCATCGAGATTTTCCATCCGATTGTTTTCTGAGAATTTGAAGCGAAGCGGGATTAACTATGGCGTTGATTTAGACTCTTCCAGGTTTTCGAGACGGCTTTCCAAACGTTTTATACTTTGCTCCAAATGTTCTTGTCGGATGCTGAGAGTCAGATCGCCACGGGTTCGCTCTGTGACACTACGCACGATATCGGTCTGGCGTCGAAGATTTCCGGTAATCGCACTGGGGTAATCCATAGTTATTAAGACAGCGTAGATATCATCCATAAGACTCAGCAAACGCTCTGCTTCCCTGGAATAGCCATGGCGTAAGATGTCCAAACAACGTCGCCGAAGTTCACCCGCCGCCTCTGCCAATCCATTTACGTAAGTAGCTTCTTCTAGACCAAGGTCATGAGGGGTGGGTAAATCACGATTTTCGACCAGGGCATAAACAATATTGGCTTCGGCGAATTCTTTGAGGGCATCTTGGGTGTACCCTGCGAAATAAAGATCAGGGTAGTCAGAAAGGTCCTCGTACAAAGATTTCGCTAATTTTCTGGCTTCGCCTAGCTGTCCCTGAGCCAGAATGGTTTCATCACGATGGACAGCCCGGATGGCGTTGGCGCAATGGCGGGTAAGTGTGCGAGTTTGGGAAAGAGCGCGTTCCCGGGCGGTAGTCCGGGTTTCAAAAACCTGATGAATTTGTTCGGCAATTGCGTCTAAGCGTTCCATGATTAGATCAGTCCTCTGAAGATTGCTCACCGGATTGAGGTGGTTGGAAAAGATGGTTTGCCAGGGATTTCTGGCCGGGCATTTTGATTTCTCCAAAGGAGCTTTCGTAGCGCTTGATATTTTCACCAAGGGCGTTAAGGAAAAGTTTTGCACCTAATGGTGACATAACCATCCTGGAGAGCACACGAGCGGAAGAGGTGCCGGGAAGGAGATGAGCGAAGTCGAAAACTAATTCTGATGGAGAATGGGATATTCTCACTAAGTTAACATAAATGGTTAGGAGATCCTCCGGGATTTGGAGTGGGGGGAAGGAGGCTTTTGGGGGTTTATCGGACATTAAATCCTCCGTTGGATTCTAAAAAGTCTGCGGTATTGAGTTACCTGGATTGAAGACGATATAGTCTCTCGGATGTACAGTAGGCTTGTAAACAATTTCTTCGCCACTGATAGAATCATAACTGAAGGCATAGCGCAAAGAGCGACCATTCCTTTCTTTGAATAGCAATAAAACAGCTGGTGGCTCTGCAGATATTAAAAAGGTATTTCGTCGGACTCGGAAATTTCGCTAGCCGATCCGTCAGACTGGTAACTGCTTTCGTCTTCGCTACGACCCGAGAGAAACCGGACTATATTAGCGGTCACTTCGAAAGAGGCGCCAGAGGACCCGTCGCGACGCTCGTAGGTACGCGGTCCACCAGTGGCAGGATCAGGATTGAGACGGCCTTCCACAAGCACTCGACTGCCTTTACGAAGATATTGGTTGCAGACTTCTGCAGTTCTCCCCCATGTAGAGATACGAAACCAGGTGGTCTCCTTGACCTGTTCGCCATTTGAAGCCGTATATTGTCTGTTGGTGGCTACAGGAAAATTGGCGACAGCCTGGCCTGAGGGAGTATATCTCATCTCTGGATCAGAGCCAAGATTACCTGCGATAATAAGGGTGTGATACATGTGAGTCCTCCTTGTTATGGTGAGCGGTCTGTCTCAAGTTCCGGCTGAACGCCAACCGGGGTTGATCTCCAAGACACCCACCTGAATACAGAACAATTGTACACTGTTTTTCTGGATGTATAAAGGGAGTTGGGATCGTTGATCTGGATATTTGGTAACAAATTAATGAGCAATTTGAGTCTGATACCAGGTGCGAGCTTGATCGAAAAGTGTTGATAGGGGATGCAGTTCACCAATATTAAGTGTTAATTTTTTTTCTCCGATAGAATAGGGACTACGTCGAGAAGTTGGGGTGCAATCCTGGCTGGTATCCAACGGGAGTGCTCGCTGACGGAATTCTCCACAAGTCATATAACCGACCAAAATAATCTTCATGCCGTACACCCAAATGTTTCGCCATTCGTAAGGTTTGATGACGCAATTGCGATGTAACCTAGAGCTATGCATCCGAATGCTTCCGTCTGGAGGTTGTTGGACGTGCAGGTAAGAGAGCGAGTAGAGGTTTTCGTTTATGGTGGTTTGTTGGTGAGGATGAAGCTCGACCTGAATTGTTTGGAAACCTCTTTGGTAATCATCACCAGCGATCTCAAGGGTGATCAGCTTGCTCGTCTCGCATACCAAAGTCAGCTCACCAAACCGCCCCATTGGGTTTGGACGGGACCAAATTCTTGGAAGCTTGTATATTAAATAGACGGGTTGGCGAGACGATAAGGCACGCCTTAAATGCTGTTGGTTTGATGCAATCAGAGCAGAAAAAACGGCAAAGATAACAATGTCGGTGTCTTTGTATTTCTCAGAGAAGAGCAAATCAGGTTCGATAACGGCCTTAGATTGAAGCAAGCGGTCTGGGTGGCGATACAGGTTTAGGATAGATTTCTTTTTGGTGACCAGAGAGGTGCGCAGCAGGCCGCGGCGACCGCCGATGATTACCTCAGAGCTTTCCGGGGCGCTAAACGGGGAGGTGTTTACAATCTTATGTGGGATGTGATTCTCAACCAGAAAGCGACGAAAGGCAAGATCACTTGCTGTTTTAGACACGATTTTGCGCAGATACGAATAAGGAGCGTTTCCAGGGATGCTCTGGCAGCGAGACAGGGAGCGGCACGCCATGGCAATGCCGGCTTTGGTAAATTCATCTGAATATGGTAGATAAATCAGGTTTGCATGTATAAGCATGGTGGATCGATTTATTTCTTTGGGTACCGAATTTCTGATCTAGATAAACCGGGTTAAGAGCAAGATTTATTCATCGTTCCGGAATTGGAGACAATAATGATGGAAAGTGTTACTGACCCAGGCGTTGCCAATTCCATAGGGAGCTAAGTGTTGATTATCCTGACACCAGATACGCTCGTCTTTCAGGGTATAGATTTCCCCCAGCTTACGAGCCAGATCCCAGGCAAGCGGGTAGATATTGCCTCCTTTCTTCACGTTTTTCACGATAATGGTCAGGTAGGCTCGAGATCGAAGAAGAGTCCGCAGGCTTGCGTAAATTCCTACCAAGCGGTCTAAAAAAACATGATAGTCTCGAATATTCCCGAGGTCTTGTGGATGGCGGGAGTACACCACGTCAAGTTGGGTTGAGGAACGGCGTTTCTCCTGAGTCTGGGCACCACGCGCGTGCAACATATCCCAATAGGGTGGAGAGGTGAGGACGTAATCAATAGGAGGCAAATGGTAATTAGCCAGACACTCAACGATCCGGTTAGCATCACCCGTGATGACTTCAGCGGTGAGGTTATTAGCCTGGGATCCCAGTTCAGCGCGTTCTTCCAACACCACCTGGCGAGCGATGTCAGCATATTCTTGATTAAGCTCGACCCCATAGCTATGCCGTCCTGATTGTAAAGCTGCCACCAGGGTACTTCCGGTGCCGACCATTGGGTCCAAGACAACCTGATCCTGTTTGGTGAAGAACTCTATAAATTCTCTGGCAAGCGTTTCTGGGAACTTAGCTGGATGGCGCAATACATCCTTACGCCGTGGGGGAGGATTGTGAATAAACCAGGATTTCTGAAATATCAACCAGGATTTTGGATCAAGGTCGTTCAAGCGATTTTTGAAGGGGCGTTTACTCATTTTGAAATATTCCGCACCACTAAATCCGAAAAGCTGACTGTAACGGCGTTTTCACCTGCAGAACGGGCGAAGACACCAATGTTGCCACTGGGCAAGAGGGGATCCCTGACGGTGAATTGGTAGGTATCATTGATAAAGAAGCGCATCTCCTTGCCATAAACCCAGACCGCTAACCGGGAGATACTGGGTGCGCCGGGAGGCACAGCGCCACTCTGCATCCAAGGCTGGGGAGAGGAGGCTTTGCCAGCCACTAGCCTATCCAGACGAACCTGCCCATCACAGGACAAAGAAAAGCGATAAAAATCGCTCGGCGAAGTCATCCTGAGCAGAAGCCCATACTCATCATGGTCCCGGCAGAGGGTCGGGCTGGCAGTAATCTCAGCGTAAAAATCGTTCAATACCGGTTCGTCTCTCAGGCTGTAAGCATAAACGCGCGGTTCAGAGAGTGCGATGGAGAGCTCCTTGACGCCGAGTGCCACGCTGCTGGTGGCCGTCTGCCCCAAGGACCAGTGATCCCCGCTTGAGAAGTCATCTGTGAAGAGGATATCTCCCAAATCTGGACGAAGGTCAGGAGTAGGGGTGATCTGAATGGTAGGGAAGGGTGTAGGTGTAGCAGTCGG
Organism: Anaerolineales bacterium; assembly: GCA_034430155.1. Lineage (GTDB taxonomy): Bacteria > Chloroflexota > Anaerolineae > Anaerolineales > UBA4823 > DAOUET01. Next base: position 43,302 of record DAOUET010000158.1, on the reverse strand, counting down.
CGGGAACCAGATTACAGTCTTGGTGGGGGCTGGGGTATCGGTGGCCGGTTGGGTCGCGGGAGGGGGAGGAAGTGATGCAGCCACGGGTAAGCAACCAGTCACTCCAATAACGGTGAATAAAAGAATGGGCAGCTTGATTTTTAATCCAGAGAGAAGAGAGATTCTTCTCCAACGGGTTTCAAGTTTGGTATCGTTTGACAATGTTCGGAATTAGGTATTCGTAAAAAGCCCGGTCTATATCGAATTTTGGCTGCCAATCCCAATCGCGGCGGGCGTCTTTATCGTCAAGGTCGGTAGGCCAGGTATCCACAATACGCTGACGCTTTAGGTCCGGTTCAAAGGTGATGTGAGCCTCTGGGAAAGCTTCTAGTACCAGCTCCCGGATTTGAGCGGCTGAGAGGCTGAAACTGGTGACATTATAAACCGGTCTGCTTAAAGCGCTCTTGGGCGCTTTCGCTAAATGGAGCAAAGCTGTGACAGCATCAGGCATGACCATAAAAGAAATGGTGGTATCTTCTCGAACAAAACAGGCGTAGGGCTTTTTTTGAGCGGCTGCATGGATCATCTCTGGGGCGTAGTCACTCGTGCCTCCGCTAGGAAGCGTGAAGGCACTGATCAATCCAGGAAAGCGCACGCTGCGAAAATCCAACATCACTGGCCGATCAGCAGCCAGCTGCCGGAAGTGTTGGCTGAAATAAATGCCCAACATTTCGTCGTAAAGCTTATTACAGCCATACATGGTAATAGGATAATTCCATTCCCATTCTCTGACCCGGGGAAAGCGAGCCTTCGTTTCTAAATCAGGCAAACCATAGGCAGCAATTGAACTCGGGAAAATGAAGAGCACTGGTTCACTGCGCCATTCCGATTGTTCGGCTGCCAATTGAAGTAACCCCATTGTGCCTTCTACATTGACCTGGTGAGCGGCTCCTGGAGTAAATTCACCCCTGGTGGACAGCAGGGCTGCGAGATGGAAAATCGCACTGACTTCGTATTCACTTACGAGCCGGGAAAGCAGCGCTTTATTGAGGATATCTCCTTGAATATGAGTCGCATATCCTTTAATCTCATCTGGTAAAGGTTTCACGTCCAAGGTTATCAGGTCGGAAGAGCCTTGGGCAGCTAACTTTTCTACCAGTGCCTGACCGACTTCACCACAGGCGCCGGTAATCAAGGTGACTTTTCTACGCATGAAGGTCTCCGAGTATTTGAATGGATAATGCTCTAGAGGGGAATCTCCTTGAAATCCAATTGATGTGAACAGGGGTAAATAATTCAGGCATTCAAGAAGGTATCCATTATCTTTGGCTGTCTCAGGAGATTTCAACTACCTGATTGCGTTCTGGGCCCACTGAGATCAAACGTACCGGTATCCCGCTCAGCTCTTCGATGTGCAAGATATACGCGCGCGCTTCAGATGGAAGATCTTCCCAGGTCTGGGCATTGCGCACATCTGCCTGCCAGCCAGGCAATTCTTCATAAACCGGTTCGAAACCAGACAAATCACCAAGCCCATAAGGTGGTTCAAGGTAAGTTTTTGCGTCACGCTGGTAGGAGCTACAAATTCGGAGCGGGTCTATGCTGGTTAAAATGTCGAGCTTGGTGAGGGCCAGTTCGGTGAGGCCGTTGATACGAACTGCATAGCGTAAGAGGGGCAGATCCAACCAACCAACCCGACGAGGACGACCAGTGGTCGTGCCGAATTCATCCCATGGGTTTTCTCCCGTACCGCGCAGGCGGGTCGCAATCTCACCCTGGAGCTCAGTGGGAAATGGGCCAGATCCCACCCGGGTTTGGAATGCCTTGGTAACGCCGATCACCCGTTCGACACAGCCAACACCCACACCAAGCCCAATCAATGCCCCCGCAGCTGTAGGATAAGAACTGGTAACGTAAGGGTAAGTGCCATGATCTAAATCCAGCAAGGTGCCCTGAGCACCTTCAGCCAACACCTTCCTACCCCGGGATAATGCTTCTGCCAGTAAAATCGAGATGTCGCCAATATAAGGAGCTAATTTTTGGGCGTATTCGCCGAACTCCCTGGCCACGATTTTTGGATCAAGCTGCTCAGCTGCGTATGCCTTGAGCTGCTGGTTTACAAACCTTACATGATTCTGGATCGCCTCGGAAATAGCTTGTGAATCGAGAAGTGTGGTGAGTCGGATTCCCTGACGGGCGACCTTGCTGGTATATGCAGGACCGATGCCGCGCAGCGTGGTGCCAATCTTATCCTGACCTCGGGCGGATTCCTGAGCCTTATCCAAGGCGAGATGGGCTGGAGTGATCAAATGAGCTGCATGGGAGAGACGCAAACGTTCCGGATTGACCTCTATACCCGAGGATCGCAAGTTTTCAATCTCTTCTAAGAGCACGGTGGGATTTACAACAACGCCGTTACCGATCACACCAACGGTATTTGGATGGATAATCCCCGACGGGATAAGATGAAGTTTAAAGGTCCTGTCCTCCACAGTAACGGTGTGACCTGCGTTATCGCCTCCGTTGTAACGGCAGACAAAGTCAGCGTGAGAAGCAAGTAAGTCGACGACCCGACCTTTGCCTTCGTCACCCCATTGCGCACCAACTACGATATCCAAAGGCATGTTCGCTCTCCGTTTTTATACTCCAACCCATTTACCAGGTTAAATTCATTCGAAGGCTGTGATATCTATGTTCATTCTAGCACAAACCTTTCTAAACGTAAAATGAAGCAGAATCAACGGGTGCATGTCATATGAGGGGCGAGTACCCCCAGTCTGGGGAGAAATTGGGGTGTTGTGCACAGCGCTTAGCGTTGCGCACAACACCCCAAATCCCATTTGCCCAGAACTACACCCAGAATCAACGGATGAACATCAAATGAGGGGACGAGTATGCCCCTACCCCCCCCATTTGCCCAAGAACTTACATCCACCGATAATCAACTGCCCTGAAAAGGGGGCACCAGGTAAGAGGGAAGCCAAGGCGCTTATTCCAGACGGTATAATACCTGCGCCCGTTTCGGTTTTCGTCATCTTGTAATCGGAAAGGAATACCTATGCAAGAAAAATTGACCATCGGATATATCGGCCTGGGGATTATGGGTAAACCCATGGCTCACAATATCCTTAAATCTGGATTTTCTGTGGTTGTACATAACCGCAGCAGAGCGGCTGTGAAAGAATTAGTTGCTGAAGGCGCAAAAGAAGCGTACTCTGCAGCGGAGGTGGCTGACCAGGTAGATGTAGTGATGACAAACCTGCCGGATTCCCCAGATGTCGAGATGGTAGTGCTTGGAAAGGAGGGGATCATAGAGAGCGCCCACCAGGGTTTGATATTCGTTGATAACTCGACCATAAAGCCGGCCACATCACGCATGATCGCTGAACGCCTTGGTGAGAAGGGTGTTTCATGCCTGGATGCACCGGTCAGTGGTGGTGATATTGGGGCTCAAAAAGGGACCCTGGCGATCATGGTGGGGGGTCCGTTAGCAGCTTATCAAAGAGTGTTGCCAATCTTCCAGGCAATTGGGAAGACGATCACGCATGTTGGAGGGGTGGGAGCGGGGCAAATCGCCAAAGCTGCCAACCAGATCATGGTGGCTGCCCAGATGGTTGCAATGGGGGAGCTATTGATCTTTGCGCGCAAAGCTGGCGCAGAGCCAGAGAAGGTAATCCAGGCTATCCAGGGAGGGGCTGCTCAGTGCTGGACATTGGACAATAAACCGGCCCGTTTATTCAAGGGAATTCGTGACCCGGGGTTTAAAGCCTATATGCAGGCTAAAGATCTTGGTATTGTGCTCGAAACCGCCCGGCAATATGGCATACCTCTACCTGCAGCGGCCATCCATTCCCAATTGTTTACTGCGATGCTCGAGATGGGTATGGCTGAACGGGATAACTCAGCGGTTATCGGGGTGCTCGAAGTTCTGTCGGGTGTGTCATTGTTAGAGGGTTGAGATAATCTGGGTACTTGGGGCATTAATCAGGGTCCCCTAGATCGATGCGGATAATGAGATAATCCTCCGCGTCGTGGGAGTACTGGCAATAGAAAAGGAGGAGAGGAGATGCCAGCGCTGATCGTTCCCCCCAGATTATGCCTACAGGTGAGTGCAGTGTAGCTGGCTACGAGGTTTCGATCATTGAACAGCCTTATCCGGACTATTAAAGTTTCTTGACATTAATCTGGTTGTAGGCTACCATGTGTTCGAAGATCCTATGTAAGAATACTCAAATGAGGAGGTTTCCGGCAATGAAAAGTAAGATTTCCTGGCATATGTTAGTGCCATTGCTGTTGATCGCTTCAATTTTTTTGACAGCTGCGGCTCCAATGGCCCTGCAAATATCTCCGGCGAGCTCCCAATCAGGAGTGGATCTCGTCAGACTCACTATTGTAAATAAGACAACCAAAACGCTCTATTTGAAATTGCAGGGGCCATATTTTTATTATCTAAGTGTAAAGGGTGGCGAATCTGGATTGTTCACTGTAAAGCGAGGCACTTACAGCTCAACCGTTTATGCTTGCGGAGTGTCCTCCAGCGATACGATCGACCTCACCAGGCAAAAAACACTGATCATGCCGATCTGCGGAGGCAATGCGCGCACTGCGGCAAAGACTTCGGCGCAGAATATCGATTTGTCCACCCAGATCAAGGTGGTGACGTTCTCGCTTACTAATAATTCCAATACCCGCCTATTGGCAATCTTTACCGGAGCTGCTACTTACGTTTTCACACTTGAGAAAGGGGAGAGTAAAGATTATACGATTGCGCGGGGGATCTACTCCGTGCATTATTATGCCTGTGGGAGTTCAAAAACCCTTGATTTTGAATCCTATAAAGGCTCTAAGCTGAACTTGAAGTGTCCGTAGATAAGAATTAAATAAGTCAAACGAGTTTTTCTTGCTCGCTGCTTTCTTCTTTAGCGGCTTGATCTGGGTTGACATTCTTATCTTCATCTGAACCTTGCAAACCTTCTTTAAATGCGCGGATACCACTCCCCAGTTCGCCAGCGATCTTGCTGAGACGACCTACACCAAAGAGCAGTAGCACGATTGCCAAGATGATTAACAATTCAGGTATTCCGATATCCATCGAATTCTCTCCAAGGAAGAATCAGGAAGCGACTTAATTCAAATTCTAATCAATACCCAGCTCATTTGACAACTTCACAACAGCTAATGGCTTGCATGTCTGTTCGAAGATCATAAGAATAGGATATTATTCCTATGCCAATCTAGAATACCACCATACGCAGGTTGTGACCTTATAATGGCTTAAGAAAAACTATAAAGGAATATTAATAAAACTAGAAATTGACCCTGTATCCCGCAAGGCAAGCGATATTTGGGGATTCGCCCGGCGCTAATTACCATTCAAGTTTAAGATTATCGTTATCTTCTAGGTTGAGGCGATTGACCTGACCAATTGTTCTTAGAAGGTTGCCAATTTAAACAAGTCCTAGTATAATTCTCTAATCTGAATCCAGAAAAGCTGTGATCGAGACGAGTAACCGGAGAAAAACCAACAGGGAGAGAAGATCAAGGACTGGAAGTCTTCTCAGGTGATTATCCGGTGAAAACCACTCGTGAGCGTGATCCTAAACAGCCCAAGCGAGTACCGGGCTAAGTATGGTGAACGGGTAACCCCGTTAACGGTTCGAAGAGATGAGCGATCTATTCGCTTAAATCTGGGTGGAACCGCGTGAGAAATGCTCTCGCCCCAGTCGGCGAGGGCGTTTTTATTTCTAGGCGTTCCCAGAGCGGTGGTATCCGTGGCAGAAAGATTAAAAGAAACAAGGAGTGTAAAATGGCTGAAAAAGAGCGAGAACGATATCAAGATAGTGATCTATACCGCATCCGGCATTCGGCTGCACATGTAATGGCACAAGCTGTAATGGAAATGTTCCCGGACGCAAAAATCGCCATCGGTCCCCCCATCGATGATGGCTTCTATTACGATTTTGACTTACCCCGTTCGCTTACTCCAGAGGATCTGGAGGTGATCGAGATGCGTATGCAAGAAATCATCGCTGAAGACCATAGATTTGAGAAAGAGGTCATTTCAGCTGGAGAGGCGCGCCATATTTTTAAGGACCAACCTTACAAGCAAGAGTTGATTGATGGCTTAGAGCAGGGTGGTTTTGACGAATACGGTGAGCCTCTGCAAGAAAAGCCTGAAATTTCTATTTATAAGGATGGCTCCTTCGTGGATTTATGCCGTGGGCCACACCTCGAATCTACGGGGAAGATAAACCCTGCGGCGGTCAAATTGTTAAACGTAGCAGGAGCTTATTGGCGCGGGGATGAACACAAACCTATGCTGCAACGAATTTACGGAACGGCCTGGGTTAGCTCTCAAGAATTAGAAGAGTACCTATGGCAGCTAGAGGAAGCGAAAAAACGGGATCACCGCAAGCTGGGCAAAGAACTGGGTCTGTTCTACTTTTCCGAAGATATCGGCCCAGGGTTGCCTTTATTCACACCTAAAGGTGAGATGCTGCGGCACATTATGGAGGATTATGTGCGGGATGTACAGACCCGCCTTGGCTACCAGCATGTGTGGACAGGTCATCTGGTGAAGGAGGATTTATATCGGCGCTCGGGGCATTATGATAATTATCGCGAATCAATGTTTCCCCCCATGGTGGATGAGAACATTGCCTACCGGTTGAAGCCAATGAACTGTCCAAGCCATATGACGCTTTATAAGGAGATGGGACTGCATTCGTATCGCGATTTGCCATTACGGTTTGCAGAATTCGCAACGCTCTATCGCTACGAGAAAACCGGCGAATTGACGGGTTTAACGCGGGTGCGTGCTCTGACGCAGGATGATTGCCATATCTTCTGTACTGAAGATCAAGTTGGGAGTGAATTTTCTCTGGCACTGAAATTGATCCAGGAGGTCTTGGATCGCTATAAGTTCTCTGATTACCAGGTTCGTCTTTCTTTACGGGGTGAGCAGGGTAAGTATCTAAGAGATGAAGAAAAATGGGAACGCGCTGAAGCTGCTTTGCGGGCAGCCATGGATGCCAGCCAGGTTGATTATTTTGAGGCGGTGGGTGAGGCCGCTTTCTATGGACCCAAAGCTGATTTCCTGGCAAGGGATGTTCTAGGTCGAGAGTGGCAGCTTTCTACTATCCAGGTGGACTTTATCCAACCAGATCGTTTAGGATTGGCCTATATTGGAGAAGATGGGCAGGAACATACTCCCGTCGTCTTGCATCGGGCTGTGACCGGATCAACGGAACGCTTCTTGGGGGTCGTTATCGAACACTTTGCGGGCGCTTTCCCGGTTTGGTTAGCGCCAGTTCAAGCAATCATCATACCGATTGCTGATCGTCATCTGGATTATGGGATAAAAGTGAAACAAGAGTTACAAGCTGCCGGGCTGCGTGTTGAGCTAGATGACCGTGGAGAACGCATGAACGCTAAGATTCGTGACGCCCAAAATCAAAAATATCCTTTTATGCTGGTGGTGGGAGACCGTGAATTGGGAAACAACACCGTGGCAGTCCGACTACGTTCAGAGGAAAATCTGGGAGCTATGACGGTGAAGGCGTTCTTAGACCTTGCGAAAAAGGAAGTTGAGGCAGGTGATTAAAAAGGTATGAAGGTGTGGAGAAAGACAATTTCGGGGTGCGGTGGTTGACGATTCAACTGGCTATATGGTATCATGCTTGCGTCGAAGCTTTGGATAAGCACAATATCTTCAGCATTTGAGTAGTTTAAGAGGAGAGGAATATAAGTACTTCAAATTTTCGTGTAAATGAAGAAATCCGGGTGCTAGAAGTACGCCTGATAGGTCCTGATGGAGATAACGTTGGGGTCGTATCCATAGAAGATGCTCATCAAACTGCGCGAGAAGCCGGGTTGGATTTAGTCGAAGTAGCTCCTAATGCAGAACCCCCGGTGTGCAGAGTGATGGATTATGGCAAATTCCTTTACGAACGCACTAAAAAAGAGCGGGAGGCACGCAAATCTCAAACCAAGGTCGACATCAAAGAAATTCGTTTACGACCGAAGACAACTGACCATCACCGGAATTTCAAAGTCCGTGATGCAAGGCGTTGGCTGCAAGATGGGATGAAAGTGAAAGTAAGGATCCGCTTCCGAGGACGAGAGATCACCTATCCCGAGATTGCGCTAAAAGACTTAAAATCCATTGCAGAGGATCTATCTGATGTAGGGGTTGTCGAGCAAACACCCTCGATGGAAGGTCGCAGTATGTTGATGGTGTTGGCTCCAGCAAAATCTAAAAAGAAATAACAGCCAGGCACTGCTGCAAGCTTTGACATCTAGAAGAATCAATCATCCGCGGATGAATCCGTTTTTCCGCGGAGTTTTGTGTGAGAGGAGTATGGTTGTGCCAAGAAAGCCAAGAAAAGGAAAATATAAGATCAAATCCCATAAAGCGACCACAAAGCGCTTCCGCTTAACAGGTTCGGGAAAGTTGGTGCGCACCAAAGGTGGTAAGAGCCACTTTCGCCGGCGTACATCCAAGCGAACCAAGCGGTTGTTTGATGAAATGATCCCTGTCAAAGGGCGCGGAATTAAAAAGCGTATTCATCGCTTAGCTCCTTACCTGAGCAAGGCGGATTAAATTCGATTTAGTTGCACAATTCTTATCAAGATAATTATTGCGGCTGCTGGGTGCATATAACGGGTAAGGGATTGTGAGCTTGAACCTTACCGGCGCTCAATGGTGCGCAGGAGATTAAATTATGGCACGTGTAAAGACCGGACCTCATCGTCGCCGGCACCACAAGAAAATTCTAAAGATGATGAAAGGTCAGTATGGAACCCGTCATCGTCTCTTCCGGCGAGCGAATGAGGCCATGCTAAAAAGTTTGTGGTATGCCTATCGCGATCGACGTAACCGAAAACGCGATTTGCGGCGTTTGTGGATTGCCCGCATCAATGCGGCTGCACGCCAAAATGGGACCACCTACAGCCAATTAATCTACAAAATGAAGACGGCGGGAATTGCATTAAATCGCAAGATGCTGGCGGATATGGCGGTGCGCGATCCCAATGCGTTTAGGGCGGTAGTCGCCAAGACGCAGGCTAAATAATTCCGTATTCGATCTAAACGAAATTTTTAGAATGAGGGTGGGGAATAATACCTGCCCTATTTGTCGATAATTAAGCAACTACCGCGTTGACCGGATTAAGGCTGCATGCTAAAATCAGCGGGTGTAGATATGAACGAAGTTATCGAGCAACACACTTTGCCATCGGGACAGCAGCTACAATTGGTAAGAGGTGATCTTACCCAAGAACATGTCGACGCGATTGTCAACGCTGCTAATGCCTATTTACAGCATGGTGGTGGGGTCGCCAGAGCGATCGCGCGGGGTGGGGGAGCAACCATCCAAGCAGAGAGCAATTCTTGGGTGAGGGAACACGGTCCAGTCAACCATGACGAACCGGCTTATACTGGAGGAGGAAAATTACCCTGCAGGTATGTAATCCATGCTGTCGGCCCTGTGTGGGGAGAGGGTCAGGAAGAAGCAAAACTGGCCGCGGCGGTGAACGGGTCGTTAATCCTAGCTGAACGCCTCAATCTCACCTCGATTGCTTTTTCAGCAATTTCAACAGGTATATTCGGTTTCCCGAAAGATCGGGCTGCCAGGGTATTTTTCACTGCCGTTCAGGAATATTTTCAGTACCGGCCTGATTCTGGTTTGATCGAGGTGCGGCTGACGTTGTACGATCAATCCACGCTGGATGTCTTTCTCGGGATTTGGAAATCGACAAGATTTGGGCAAAGTAAATAATATCAACATTTCGTCACTATTCCTACCTGGCATGATCACCTCAACAATCAACCCGAAAGTTAAGTGGGTACGCAATCTGCAAGCCCGTTCGCGAGCACGCCATAACGAAGGCGCGTTTGTGCTCGAAGGAGTACGGCTGACAGAAGAGGCAATGAAATCAGGCTGGGAAACGCAACTGGTGTTCTTTACAACTGATCTGGATGAGCGCGGCCAGGAAGTCCTGGAGCATTATTCTGAGCGGGGAGTCTTGGTGGAAGAGGTATCCTCGCAGGTTATGGGCTTTGTCTCAGACACGAATACCCCTCAAGGCTTACTGGCAGTGGTGACAGTTCGGTCTCTCCCAATTTCGGAAAGGTTAGATGTGGTATTTATTCCAGATTCCGTGCGCGATCCGGGCAACTTGGGGACCATGCTGCGTACTGCTGCGGCAGCGGGAGTAGGTGCGGTTTTCATCGCACCGGGAACTGTTGATCCCTATGCTCCAAAGGTAGTACGAGCCGCAATGGGGGCTCATTTCCTGATACCTATCCAACAACTTTCATGGGAGGAAATCGACCAGCGAAGGCAAGAATGGGGATTAAGAGTTTACCTGGCAGATGTACGTTTGGGCAAAGCCTTCCGCCAGATAGAGTTCAAAGTCCCTATGGCTTTGGTGGTTGGGGGAGAAGCAGAAGGCGCCAGCGAAGCTGCACGAGGTTTGGCAGATGAGTATGTCAATATCCCCATGCCTGGTGGTGTTGAATCGCTTAACGCGGCAGTAGCCGCGGGAATTTTACTCTTCGAGATCTTGCGCCCGGAGAATAAATCTGCTGCCCATATGGTCTGATAATCTCATCGCTTTGGTCTTGATTGAAGGGAATTTTGCGAATATGAAAATACGCTCTATTACTTATTTTGTCAATCCCGGTTGGCCGATCAATCATAAAGCAATCGAGCAGGCTGGCACATTTCTCGTCGATGCCAAAGGGGCATTTGACCAGGGAGGATACGAAGTGCAAACCTCACGCCTGGCGACGATCCCATTTCCGGATTTGTTAGATGAGTGGCAAGCTGGTGAGGTGCTGTCTTTGGCTCAAACTTTGCAGGAAGCGATTAAATCTGCAGGCTTCGAATACTTATCGATCGGTCCGGCCAGTCCCGGATTTCCTGGAAGCTATGAGGTTATCCCGGAGGTGCTATCGAGGACTGAAAATGTGTTTCTGTCCGGAGTGATAGCTTCTCCCCAAATGGGCATCTCTTTGCCTGCAATACGTGCTTGCGCTGAGGTGATTTCGAGGGCGGCGCACATATCTCCGGATGGTTTTGCTAATCTACGCTTCGCGGCTCTAGCGAATGTACCATCAGGGTGCCCCTTTTTCCCGGCCGCATATCTGGGATATGAAAATGGCTTTGGTAACGAAAAACCCATCTTCGCTCTAGCGACTGAAGCAGCTGACCTGGCATTGGATGCTTTTACTTCCGCTGGAGGTCTATCGGAAGCGCGGGAACGTTTGAGATTATCGGTAGAAACCCAAGCACAAGAATTAACCCGCATCGCAGATAAGGTTGCTGGACGGAATGGGGTGAGTTTTGCAGGCCTCGATTTTTCGTTGGCGCCCTTTCCTGAACGAGCTCGTTCGATAGGTGCTGCAATTGAAGAACTCGGCGTAGCGGCTGTGGGGTTACATGGATCTTTAGCGGGAGCAGCATTTATCACCGATGCGTTGGATAGGGCTAAATTTCGCCGGGTAGGATTCAATGGGTTATTTATCCCGCTGTTGGAGGATGTTGTTTTGGCAACTCGGGCGGCTCAAGAAACCCTCACCCTCAACGATCTGTTACTTTATTCGGCTGTTTGTGGAACAGGTCTGGATACAATACCTTTACCAGGTGATGTGACTGTGGAACAATTAGCTGCAATCTTACTGGATGTAGCCGCGCTTTCCCAACGGTTAGGCAAACCTCTTACCGCGAGATTAATGCCGGTTCCAGGAAAGAAAGCGGGGGATTCAACCGCTTTTAATTTTACTTATTTTGCCAACAGTCGAGTATTGGAGGTACGCGCAAAAGCCCTGCAGAAGCATTTCTTAGGAGATGACGAATTCAGACTCCACCGGAAGATGTGAAAAGATAAGGATTAATTCGGGAATTTGGTTATGCCAGAATAGACCAGATACGCTGGTTGGTCGATTATGTATCTATCCGCCAATAATCTCCACCGCCACCTTCCCGCGTGAGAAACTTGTAATCTACTAAATAGCGGCGTAAGGAAGCAGTATCTTCATAGAAGCGATCCAGGATGGCATTGACCTGTTTTTCTGAGTAGTGTTGACCTGGTTCGAAGGATTGAACGATATATCGTAGCACGACCAGCAATTTTTTCTCCTGTGCCGGGATGGATTTTAGACGTTTATCTGGCCTAACGAAGTCACTTAAAATTTTTCGTTCGTAGGACTCACCTTCAAAATCCTGGGGGGTTGACCGGCGTTTGAGATTCGAGAGCTGCTCCTTAGCCATATCTTCCAGAGCAGTTGTATCCAGCCAGTATTTACGGCCTTCCTGTTTAACCAGAGAAATATGTGACAGATATTCCAAATGCCGTAAGACGGAAGCAGGTTTTATATTGAGATGCGAAGTTAACTGGTCGAGGCTGTGGCTACCTAATGCCAACACCCCGATGATTTTCAAACGGTCAGCGTCTGAAAGGGCTTTGAAGAATTCTAAAACCACATCGTTAAGAGGAGTATCGTCCATTTTATCCAGCCTTTATGAAACTAGAGTACTAACATAGCAGAAGAATTTATCTGAAAGGTCTGGGAGTGCGAAGCCCTACCAATAGAATTCACACAACCTCAATCCCGGTTATATATGATTCTCAGGCCTCCGCACAAGCCTTATTATGAGCTTCTTTCATGTGACGACTCAAAAATTGACCTGTATAGGAATTTGGATTATTACAGATCTCTTCTGGTTTTCCTTCAACCACAATGGTACCACCGCGCTCGCCCCCTTCTGGACCGAGATCGATGATATGGTCAGCAACTTTGATGATGTCCAGGTTGTGTTCGATAATCACGACAGTATTACCCAGGTCTACGAGACGATGCAAGACATCGATTAATTTATGGACATCGGCAGCGTGAAGACCCACGGAGGGTTCATCGAGAACGTATAAAGTGCTGCCTGTTGCTCTTTTAGAAAGTTCCCGGGCCAACTTGACACGCTGGGCTTCGCCACCGGATAGGGTTGGGGCAGGTTGGCCTATCTTGATATAACCCATGCCAACATCTTGTAGCGTTTGCAAGCGGGTGAGCATGGCTTGAAATGCTGAAAAGACTTCAGCAGCAGTGTCAACGGTCATATCCAACACATCCGCAATGGTGTAACCTTTGAAGCGGACTTGCAAGGTTTCGCGGTTATAACGTGAGCCATGGCATACTTCACAGGGCACATAGACATCAGGGAGGAACTGCATTTCGATACGCAATTGGCCCTGTCCCTGGCAGGCCTCACAACGACCACCCCTCACATTAAAAGAGAAACGCCCGGGTTTATAACCGCGAATTTTGCTCTCAGGTAATTCCGCAAATAGGCTGCGTATGTGATCGAATAAACCAGTATAGGTTCCCGGGTTAGATCGCGGGGTACGCCCAATGGGGGATTGGTCTATGTTGATTATTTTGTCGATATTTTCCCAGCCTTCGATGTAATCATGATCTCCCGGTTGGGTACGGGCACGATTGAGCTGGCGGGCTAAACCTTTGTAGAGCACTTCCACCATCAGGCTGGATTTACCAGATCCAGATACACCCGTGATGCAAACAAATTTCCCGAGGGGAATGTGCACTGTGATGTCTTTGAGATTGTTCTCGCGAGCGCCTACGACGGTTAAGACCTTGCCATTGCCATCCCGGCGTATTCCAGGAAGAGGGATCTGCAGGCGACCGGTCAGGTAAGCGCCTGTCAGCGATTCTTGACATTCGAGGATCTTTTCTACGGGACCTTCGGCGACGACTTCACCACCGTGATCTCCAGCGGCTGGTCCCAGGTCTACGACCCAATCGGCGCCGCGAATGGTTTCCTCATCGTGTTCAACGACCAGGACGGTGTTACCGAGATCACGCAGGCCTTTAAGGGTACGCAAAAGACGGGTGTTATCCCGAGGATGTAGTCCGATGGAGGGTTCATCCAACACGTATAAGACACCCATCAAACGCGAACCGATCTGGGTTGCCAGACGGATACGTTGAGCTTCCCCACTAGATAAGCTGGCGGCAGTGCGGTCTAGCGTTAAATAATCTAAACCGACATCTACCAGGAAACCAAGACGGGCGAGCAACTCCTTCAGGATGCGATCAGCGATAAGACGCTGGCGTTTGTCGAGCGGGGTATCTTGTGAGCTCAACCGTTCTGCCCAATCCAGGGTGCTTATTACAGGCCAGCGGGTGACTTCAATGATGTTGACGTCATCCACGGTGACTGCCAGGGCCTCAGGTCGCAAACGAGCTCCACCACAGGTGGGGCAGATTCGTTGGCTCATAAATTCTGAGATCTTATCGCGTATGTATTCGGAGCTGGTCTCATTGTAACGACGATCCAAATTGTTTATCACGCCTTCGAATGTGGTATTGAAAGTCGCCTGGCGACCATTCTTATTGCGGTAATGGACAGTGACTTCCTGGCTGTTCGTCCCAAACAGGATAATATCGAGTTTTTCGTGAGCCAACGTGCCGACTGAAGCATTCAGGTCGATATCGTACTCCTCAGCAGCTGCTTCCAAGGTTTGCCAATAATAACCACCTTCCTCACGAGGCCCACTCCACTCGGAGACTGCAATCGCCCCTTCGTTCAGCGAGACATCAGGATCTGGTATGAGCAGATCAGGGTCGATTTCTAGTTTGCCACCCAAGCCCTGGCAGTCGGGGCAGGCACCATGAGGGGTGTTGAATGAAAAAGTGCGGGGTTCGATCTCCGGCAAGCTGACACCATGCTCTGGGCAGGCCAGATGCTCTGAGTAGGAAAGATCGTGGGGTTCGGCCGGATTAGTGACATCCTGGACGATCAGGTAGCCATCACCGAACTTCAAGGCAGTTTCGATTGAATCGGTCAACCTGGAAAGGAAGGCTTGGGCATCCTCCTGGTTTTCTGGATGGTGAATGATCAGGCGATCTACGACCGCTTCAATATTGTGGATCTTATAACGCTCTAAGTTGATCTCGTGTTCGAGCTCGTATACATTTCCGTCGACTCTAGCCCGGACGAACCCTGATTTCTGAATCTCGTCGAGGACAGCCTGGTGAGTACCTTTGCGACCACGCACCACAGGGGCGAGAATCAGCAAGCGAGACCCTTCCGGGAGAGCCTGGACTGCATCGACGATTTCTTGGGCCGATTGGCGAGAGACTTCTCGCCCGCAGACCGGGCAATGTGGGATTCCAGTACGGGCAAAGAGCAAACGTAAATAGTCGTAGATTTCCGTTACAGTACCAACAGTAGAGCGGGGATTATGTGAAGCGCCTTTCTGGTCGATGGAAACAGCCGGTGAAAGCCCTTCGATATAATCAACATCAGGTTTTTTCATTTGGCCGAGGAACTGCCTGGCGTAAGCGGAAAGAGATTCAACGTACCGTCGCTGTCCTTCGGCGAAAATGGTATCAAAAGCCAGGGAAGATTTTCCCGAACCCGAAAGCCCGGTTATGACGACGAATTTATCACGCGGAATTTCGACCGTTATATTTTTTAAGTTGTGCTCGCGAGCACCAACAATTCGGATAACGTTAGAGGACATACACTTGTCTTTTAGTAATTATTTAATCGAATGGGCTAGTAAGGTAGATTATAGCACATTTGTTTCAAGTACCCGATGGTAAATAGCCAATCTCCTATTATACCAGCCGACTCTTGGCGGTTTGAAAAAACAATTGTCGGCATTCGTAAATCAGCCAGATATAAGCTTATCCGTGGTGGTATGGACGGAATTTCACCCTGATAGCCACAGAGTCTGGCTTCCACGGGAATTCCTACAGAATCGGTTCACCCTTGACAGGTCTGGATGGGTGAACCGTTGATCCTTTTTACGGGTATTGTAGATAGTCACTGGGAGAAAGGAAATGATGAAAATCTATAATGGCTTCATACTAAAATTCTTAGCATTTTTAGTAGCCTCTTGGGTTGTCCTGGTGAGTTGCCAGATATTTACTCCTTCCAAGCAAAGGCCAGAAACTACAGATGCGGCTCTTGCAACAGAGCAGGCAATCTACGCAGAGCAGTTAAGAACATTACCAATTGAAGCTGGCGAGAATTCTGCTGGGGAAGATGTGCTGACTGCCTGCGATTTGGAGGGACAATCAAAGGCAATGAGACCCGATCAGGTCCCGGATTGGGAACGCCTCGATCTCTCTGCTTGTTACGATCTAAACCTTCAAATCACAGAGGCTGGTAACAGCTACACGGGTAGTGAACGGTTGACATACAAGAACGCGACAGGCCAGCCACTCACCTCCTTGGTATTGCGCCTTTACCCAAACGCTAAACAGATTTATGGAGGTCAGTTAAAGGTTACTTCAGCAGAGGCAAATGGGGCAGATATACCCTTTGAGGTTTATTTAAGCGATAAGACTGGCTTGCGATTAAATTTACCGGAACCTTTACAGTCAGGCGAAAGCATCGTGTTGGCATTGGCTTTTTCTGGGGAGGTTCCGATCGATTTCGGTGGTCAATCGGGCGTGTACGGGATTTTCAATTATGCTAGTGATGACCAGGTGATGACATTGGCTAACTGGTATCCCATTCTGGCGGAGTGGCGGGGAAATGATTGGATGGCTGAGACGGTGACAGGGATCGGGGATGCGGTTGTCAGTGAGGCTGCACTCTTTAAAGTTCAAATCACGATCCCAGAGGGATGGCAGGTGGTCACGACAGGATCAGAAGTTGAGCAAACGGCCCAGAATAATTCACAGTATTTGGTTTTCACAAGCGGCCCAGCCAGAGATTTCATTGTGAGTGCCAGCCCACAATTTATTCAGAATCGGAGCGATGTGGATGGAATCCAGATAAATCACTGGGGATTACCTGGCATAGAGGCATGGGTACATGAGGCGCTGCAGGAAACCAGAGACGCCGTGCAACTATTCGACAAGCGTTTTGGTGCGTACCCCTATGCAGAGCTGGACGTCGTCAGCGTGCCTCTTAATCTGGCTTCGGGCGTGGAATACCCGGGTGTTTTCCTGGTGGGTAAGGATATATACAATCCGAATAGCGAGCGCCCTTTTTTGTTGGGTATCGTGGTTTCGCACGAGACCTCTCACCAGTGGTGGTATGGAGTCGTAGGAAATAATGTCCTAGAAGACCCCTGGCAGGATGAAGCCTTGGCCACATTCAGCTCGCTGGTTTTCCTACAAATCTACCAGCAGCAATATTACGGCGGCACCTTGGATTATTATCGAACTCGGGTCGCCGAGATAGAAAAAAGTAAGGATGACACAGATATTTCCCAGCCCGTGACTGCCTTTAAGAACCGTCCTAGGGAATATAGCCCGGTTGTTTATGATAAAGGGGCACTTTTTTATGTTGCACTGCGCGAACGACTAGGAGATGATGTCTTCTTCAATGCCTTGCAAACCTATTACAGCCAGAACCGCTATAAGTTGGTAGCTCCAATAGTTCTGTTACAATCTTTCGAGGAAGCTTGTGGCTGTGATTTGGGAGATTTTTATACTCAATGGGGGGTAAAATAATATTAAACGGTGATGAGGCGCAGGCAAACGCGGATGGAGGCTGAGTGATGGGCTTATTTAAGAAATTGAAAGGCAAGGTGACTGCACCTAGCGACAAGGATGCTGCGGCTTATTGGGTATATGTTAAGTGTAATCGCTGCGGTGAAGTCATCCGTACGCGGGTGGATTTACATAACGACTTGAGCATAAATTATGGTGAGCAAGAGGGAGAAACCACATACTTCTGTCGTAAATATCTGATCGGGAGTAAACGCTGTTTTCAACAAATTGAGGTAGCGTTTACTTTTAATCAGGGGCGGCATTTGATTGACCAACAAATTTCAGGTGGGGAGTTTATAAGCAGAGACGAATACCTAAGAAGTGAAGAACAACCAGAAGATTGATCAGAAGCTTGACTTATGATTATCTCGTGGAGAGGTCAGAAAAACAGGAATTCGAGAGCATGAAATCATCGAGTTCCTGTTTTTTTCCTGCGAGGGCTTAGAAGATCATTCTTCTATTATCAATTTTACATAATCCCCGTTTTTATCCCCAAATAAACCTTGGACAATGTGGTAAACCGCGAAGAGCTCTAATGAAAAGGGTAGATAGCCGCCATAACCCAATAAGGGCATCTCGAAGATATGGCAACAGCCTCCCCAGGGGACGTGGTATACCCATTTAGGATAGGAGAAGTAATTCCACATTTCCCAGAAAAAAGCGGTCAGCAGCACCCCGGTCCACAATGCCCCTACAGGTCGCCAATTTCCATATTGTGTCCAACGGGTGATATTACTATTTCCCAACCAAATATTGAGCGGTTCGATAATGAAATAAAGAGACAGCCACAAAAAGGGAAAAAAGATCTTCGGCCATATCATCATCAGAATAAAGGTTATCAGACCAACTATAAAAAAAGAGCAGGTCACAAATCGAGTTGGTCGAATGACAGGTCCAGGTCGCAGGCGTTTGAGAAAATCGAAGCTGGCTGCAAATTCAGCGGTGCCGAATACAGCTGGAATTACCGTCGAAAAACTTAAGGTAGCCCAAATCCAAAATGCAAGTGGGGAAAAAAGTTCGGACCCAACATAATGCCAGTTTTGCAGGCGTTCATTAAGGGCTTCGAATAACCACCAGACCGGAGCTGAAATGATAAATAATCCAACATATTTTCGCCAGTTTCTGGTCAATAAAGAAGTTCCCCGACGGAGGAAAACCAACGCATCTACAGTCAAAGAATAACCCAACCAGAGCGGGAAAAACCCCCAGTTTGTGCGGAGACCGTCAAGAAACCAGTTTAATGGCCAGAATAAGGCGATCAACCCTAAACCCAACCATCCATGCAGGGAAAAACGCTGAGACGAACTGGATTTGGACATGAGGCGGTCACTCATTTTTCAACCTCTCCGACCGTGTCATTACTAGCAGTCTTTTCCCGGTCCCCGTTCGTTCGCAGAGCTCGTAGGAATGCCAGAGCAGCCGCAGCCATGACCTGCCCCTCACTTAAAACGCGGTCGGCTAAAGCCCGGGCGCGTTGCAAGCGAATTTCAGGCTCTGATTTCGTGAGCTGATAAAGTTCAACTAAAACACCCTGGGTACTTTGAGGATGAATAAAGGCGATTTTTTTCCCACCAGTACCAATTTGAGGCGTTTCGTTGATCAAACGGATGCCTTTACCTCGCAACATCGCTAATGAGGCCTGAAGGTCGTCTACTTCAAAGCAGATGTGATGGATACCCGGTCCTCGCTTATGTAGATATCGGGAGATCCCCGAATCTCCGGTGGTCGGTTTGACCAGCTCAACCTCACCTTCTCCGGTCTTCAGGAAGGCAACCACAGATTCCTGATCCGGGACGTCCTCAACGTGAAGAAGTTCCAAGCCGAGGGAATCCCGCCAGAACCCCAGAGCAGATTCGATGTCGTCGACAACAACGGCAATATGGTCAATACGTTTTATCGATGGCATTAGTAGTTCCTTGATAGGCTCCAAGAAGAGAACTAATTAATCAAAAATGGTTTCCCAAACTTCAATCTGTTATAGTACGGAGGAGGCTCGATATTCTCCCCAAACGGAACGCAACACGCCACAGACCTCGCCTAAGGTTATCTGGTTTTCCACGCATGCGATGAACACAGGCAGAAGATTTTCCGAGGTGCGGGCAGACGTATCCAGGCGACCGAGCAACTCGCTAGTTCGGGCGGGGTCCCTGCGATTTCGCAACTCCTCCAGGCGAGTGCGTTGAGCGTTCTCTATAGCGGGATCTAGCTTCAAACGTTCAAGTTCGATCAACTCATCGACCTGGAAAGCGTTTAAACCAACTACGGTCTGCTCCTGGCTTTCGACTGCTTTCTGGGAACGGTAAGCTGCTTCCTGAATTTCCCTTTGTATGTAGCCCTTTTCGATGGCGGATAGAGCGCCGCCCATCTCATCAATCTCATTGATATAGTCAGTGGCAAGGCGTTCGATCTCATCGGTAATATGTTCTATCAGATATGAACCCGCTAGTGGATCGATGGTATCGGCAACCCCCGATTCGTAAGCGATGACCTGTTGGGTCCGGAGAGCCAGGCGGACTGATTTTTCGGTGGGCAGCCACAAAGCCTCGTCCATACTGTTGGTATGCAGGGATTGTGTGCCCCCAAATACAGCAGCCAATGCCTGAAGCGTGACCCGGGCAACATTATTTTCGGGTTGCTGGGCAGTTAACGTAGAGCCACCAGTCTGGGTATGGAAGCGTAACATCCATGAGCGATCTTGCTTGGCGCCAAAGCGGTGGCGCATGATCTTCGCCCACATGCGCCGGGCAGCCCGGAATTTGGCGATTTCCTCCAGGAAGTTATTGTGAGCGTTAAAGAAGAAAGAAAGCTGGCTGGAGAAATTATCCACGTCCAAACCGGAGTCGATGGCTGCCTGGACATAAGCAATTGCATTTGCCAGTGTGAAGGCAACCTCTTGTACTGCTGTTGATCCGGCCTCTCGAATGTGATAGCCGGATATACTGATTGTATTCCAGCGAGGCACTTCAACCGCACAATAGCGAAACACATCGGTGATCAAGCGCATCGATGGTGTTGGTGGGAAGATATAGGTGCCACGAGCGATGTATTCTTTAAGAATATCGTTTTGAATTGTGCCACGTAGCTGCTTAGGATCGACGCCCTGCTTTTTGGCGACGGCGATATACATGGCGAGCAGAACCGCAGCTGGGGCGTTGATGGTCATGCTGGTTGAAACTTTATCTAAAGGAATTTCATGGAAGAGCATTTCCATGTCGTCCAGGGATGATATTGAAACGCCAACTTTGCCGACCTCTCCTGCCGCGATCGGGTCATCAGGGTCGTAACCGATCTGGGTGGGCAAGTCAAAAGCCACCGAGAGACCGGTTTGTCCCTGTTCTAAAAGGTAACGGTAACGTCGGTTAGATTCCTGGGCGGTGGCATAGCCGGCGTATTGCCGCATGGTCCAGAACCGGCTGCGATACATAGTAGGGTGTACGCCCCGGGTAAAAGGATATTCTCCTGGAAAACCGAGTTTTTCCTGATAATCTGGATCAGGGGCGGGTGGGGTAAGTATTGAGGGTAGAGGAATCCCAGACGAAGTTTCAAATTTGGGCTTACGTCCGGGACATTGTCTTAAAGCCGGGTTAAGGGTTTTAAGCTTCCAACGATTGATTTCATCTTCGAGAGTCATAAAACAGCACCTAGGGATAAATATTCTTCATTTGGCGGTAACCATGACCTGGTGACTTGTGGAGGGTTGTTCCAAATTCATGTAAAGTTGAGAAATATGGTCTTTGCCGTGAAAATTCTCCCCAAGTATACCCTACTTGAAAATCTGACCCTGCTCTTTCCTTGTGGTAGACTTTAGGGATCCCCAGATGTCCTTGACGGAGATTATTCGTCAAGGCAAACAAATGCCCTATAAAAAGATAAAATCAGCTATTTTCGGCGGACATCAACAGCAAAGCTCGTAATTTAATAATAAGTCGATACAAGTTTCTATAAAAGAATTTTATGCAAATACTTACCGTTGACATCGGCACCGGCACTCAGGATATCTATCTTTATGACTCCCGCCTAGACATCGAAAATGGCTTCAAATTAGTGGTCCCATCGTCCACCATGATCGTCTATCGGAAGATAAAGGAGGCGACTAGGCGAAACGAACCCTTACTGCTCAGCGGAGTAACCATGGGTGGAGGACCAAGCCAATGGGCAGCGGAGGCTCACGTGCGAGCTGGCCTGCCAGTCTTTGCCACCCAAGAGGCTGCCCGATCATTCAATGATAATCTGGAAGAGGTGGAAGAGATGGGCATCCGGGTGGTGAGCGAAGACGAGGCGATGAAACTCCCGGCACCTATTACGAGATTGCAGCTGCGCGATTTCGACTTAACCGCGATCGTTCAGGCGCTGGAACCATTTGATGTTTCCTTAACCAACCTAGCAGCAGTGGCGGTGGCCGTGTTTGATCACGGCAATGCCCCGCCCAATTACTCTGACCGCCAGTTCCGATTCGATTACCTCGACCGGCGCATCCGGACAGAGAATTGCCTGAGCGCGTTTGCTTACCGGGCTGAGGACGTTCCTGAGATTATGACCCGTTTACTGGGGGTGGTGAGGTCATACCGGGAAGAAACGCACTTGTATTCGGAGGGGGTGCCGCTGGTGGTAATGGACACCGCGCCGGCCGCGGTTATGGGTGCTACTTATGATGCGCAAGTTGCGGCGCGCCAGAGGGTGATGATTGCCAATGTGGGGAATTTCCATACGTTGGCTTTCCGGCTTGGACCGACAGGTATTGAGGGGGTCTTTGAACACCATACTGGCTTGATTGATCTCCCCAAGATGGAGCGGTTGCTGATCTTGCTGGCTAAAGGCCAACTTACTCATGAGGATGTCTTTGGTGATAACGGTCACGGAGCACTGATCTATCACCCAGAGGCTTTGCCTCTCTCTGGTGATGATTATGGGGTGGCGGTGACTGGACCTCGTCGCAACTTAATGAGAGCCTCATACCTGCGCCCGTACTTCGCGGTGCCGTTCGGGGACATGATGTTGGCGGGTTGCTACGGATTGTTAGGAGCTGTGGCTGACCTTATGCCCGAATTCAGCGAGCCAATCCGGGCGTCTTTGCAAGGAGGAGGGGGAAGTGGTAAGCCACCGTGGGATTTATGAGACGGGCAACCTGAGACCAGACCTCACCAAAAAACCGGGCAGATCACACCGGTTCTCGCTGAGAGAAATCAGGCCATCCTCATGGATGGAGCGATGGGGACCATGCTCAATGCCCAGGGTATTGTTGATATTAACCTGAAAAGGGCCGGGATTGAAGCCCAACCCTTTCCGGTCTGCTGTCCTGATTAATTATTCTTCAAATTGCGGGGGGGATGGGCTCATCTGGAACTGAAGTCTGGTCAGGCTTTTCACGTAGGGTGAAATAACCTACAACGAAAGGAATGGCGATAAAAAGAAGTCCAACACAAAGCGCTCCGAGCCCTGAAAATAAAGCTGTACGAGGGTCATTGCTCCCACCGATGTCGATATTGGAGTTTGGGACGAAACTGACAATGGCAGCGATACCACCCCAACACAAACCTACCAAACCTGGGCAACCGCATAATAGGGCAGTTACGACAGTGGCGATGATTCCTGTGGTTCTTCTATCCATAATTCTTCCTCCTCACTCAGATTAATGTCAGATTTGCTAAAGTATAGAGCACAACGGGTAGAAACGCAAGAGATATGGCATATCTAATCATCAGCTGCAATTATTGGCGCAGCTTGGCTCCAAGTTCCATTTCAAGCAAGTTGATGATCCTTTGGCGAATAACAGCCACATCTTCGTCAGTGAGGGTACAATCAGGGTCCTGGTAGGTAAGGTTGTAAGCCAAGCTTTTCTTATCAGAACCGACCTGTTCGCCACGATATACATCGAACAAATCGATGGCAGTAACGGTGTCACCGCCAGCCTGTTGGATGGCCTGTAGAACACGGGCGGCTGGGAGGCTTTCATCGACGACAAAAGCCAAATCCTCCAACACGGGTGGATAAGCAGGCACGGGTTTGACCTCGTAACGCTCCGGTAAGAGCGCCAATATGACGTTCAAATCCAATTCAGCTGCAAGCAGGGGGGTTTCAGGGAGATCGTAGCGCCCTCGTACCAAGGGATGTAATTCGCCAAAAGCGCCGATCTCATGCTCGCCCAGCCAGACCCGCGCACATTTTCCGGGATGGAAAGAGGCATGTTGAGAAGGCTCATACCGTGAGTTTTGTAGATGCAGCCCTTCCAGGGTTGCGGTGATGACCCCTTTGAGATCATAGAAATCGAGGGGATTATTATCGGAAGCCTGCCAGGTCGGTATATGCCGGGGACCCGTCATAACCAGCGCCAGTTTTTGAGGCTCTTCTGGCAGCAAACTGTCTTCAGATGGAAGAAAGACCGGGCCGATCTCGAAGAACGTCTGGCGATAACGTAACCGAGCGTTATGTTCAACTATTTCAAGCAGGCTTGCCAGAAGGCTCTGACGCATGACGATCCGGTTGCTGACGATAGGATTGGCCAAACGAATATATGGTTTCTGATCTGATGAGCTGCCCGGCGCTAAGAAACGAGATTCACTCTCCGGCGAGGTGAGGCGGTAGGAGATCACCTCCTGCAATCCAAGGCTGACCAACAAATCACGGAGGCGCTCCTCCTTTTCGACCTGAGGATTGTCGATATGGGCCGGTAATTCGTCCGATAAGCGCGTTTCGGGGATACGGTCGTAACCATGGATCCGGGCAAGCTCTTCCATAATATCGGCGAGGCCGATTATATCTTCGCCGATATCCAAACGATGGTCTGGGGTGGTCGCACGTGCGATCTCTCCCTCGATATCGACCGAGAATTCCAGCCGGCGTAGCAAACCTGCGATCTCATGCGGTTCGAGATGGATGCCCAACCAGCGTTTGACATCTTTGGGCGTGACCTCGACGATAGGATCTTGGGGAGGCAAGGGGTAGTTATCTACCAATCCTTGGGCAACCACGCCTCCTGTCCATTGTCGCATCAATTCCAATCCACGGCGAACCCCACATTCAGCCATGGCAGGATGCACACCGCGAGAGAAGCGATAAGCAGCTTCGGATGACATCCGCTGAGATGACAACGTCCGGCGAATATTTATGAAGTTCCAACCAGCACCCTCCAGCAGGACATTGCGGGTTTTTTGACTGACTTCGGATTCGGCACCTCCCATTACCCCGGCAATCGATAGTGGTCCGGCGGTGTCGCAAACCAGTACGGTGAAATCGTCCAAATGACGCTTTTCACCATCCAGGGTAGTCAAGCTTTCTCCCGGCTGTGCGGTTCGGGTGATGATTGTGGGTGGCTTACCATCGGCCCGCATAACCAAGACATCGTAGTCGAAGGCATGAAGCGGTTCACCTAACTCCAACATGGCATAGTTGGTGGCGTCTACAACGTTGTTGATCGGACGCATACCTGCCAGGCGCAACCGGCGCTGAATCTCGTAAGGGCTGGGTTTGATCTCAATCCCTTCGATCAATCCCAAAACAAACCGCGGGTTGAGCTTGGGTTCGCGAATCTCGATAGCGAGGCGATTTATTATGGGAGGTCCTTGCATAGGCGTTTCAAAGGATGGATAATGCAACTCTTGATTTGTCAAAGCAGCAATTTCCCGGGCAACCCCGATAATGTTGGCATCGCGGGCGATGTTGGGGGTTATCTCGATATCCAAAACGATATCACCCATGTAATCTGCCAATGGTATACCGGTGGGTGCCTGCTCATCAAGGATGATCACACCTTCATGATCTTCAGATATGCCCAGCTCTTTTTCCGAACAGGCCATGGAATATGATTCAAAACCGCGGATTTTTGTGGGCTTTAAAGTCATTAGGACCTGACCAGGTTGGTGACCGTCATAAAGCTGGGCACCCCGGCGCGCATATGCGACCTTCAAGGGTTGGTCTAAGTGCCCTTTGCCCTTATAAGGAAAGAGGTTGGGGGCGCCCGTCAGGATGATATGCTCCCCTTCACCATCATCCAGGCGGCACAAAACCAGCCGGTCCGCATTGGGATGTGGCATAACCTCGTAGATGGCACCTACAACGATTTTCTCAGGATCCCATTCGATACCAGAAATTTTGGTTTCATGTCGATGCACGTGACCACTGGTCCATTCCATATCAGTTTCCTTTGGCATGGGTAAACCGACAAAATGGATTTCCCCGACTTCTAAACCAGCCATAGTCAGGAGGTAAGCCAGTTCATCAACCGGCAGGGTGATATCAACGAAATCTTTCAACCAGGTCAGTGGAACTTTCATCGTTCACTCCTTGTCGTTAGAACTGCTCCAGGAAACGGAAGTCATTGGTCCAGAAATAGCGAATGTCTTCGATGCGGAAGCGCAGCATGGCAGCGCGCTCAGGTCCCATGCCAAAGGCAAAGCCTGTGTATTTCCGGGGGTCATACCCACCATTGTGAAGCACGGTGGGATGCACCATACCGCAACCCAGCAGCTCAAGCCATCCGGTGCGTTTGCAGACCGGGCAGCCTTGCCCACCACAAACGAAACACTCGATATCCATCTCCGCACTGGGTTCGGTGAACGGGAAATGGGAGGCCCGGAAGCGGGAACGAACCTCTTGCCCAAACATGCGACGGGCGAAATCGCTCAAGGTGCCTTTTAAATCGCTGAAGGTGATGTGGATTCCCACGGCTAATCCTTCTACCTGGGTGAACTGTATGTTGGACCTAGCAGTGATTTGCTCGTATCGGTAGCACATACCTGGCAGAATGATGCGGATTGGTGGTGGGTTATCCGGGAACTTAGCAGTGACTTCTCGCATCGCGCGGATTTGTCCGGGCGAAGTATGGGTGCGTAGTAGAACCGGATTGTCCTCATCGAAGGTTCCAGCAATATAAAAGGAATCCTGCATCTCGCGAGCGGGGTGATGAGGTGGGAAGTTGAGCAATTGGAAATTGTACTCGTCCGTCTCCACATCCCGGGAACGGTAAATCTGGAAACCCATCTCGGCGAAGATCCGGTAAATTTCTCGCATAGTTTGGGTTATAGGGTGCAATCGACCATGTTCAACCGGACGACCAGGCAGAGTCACATCCAATCGTTCAGATTGCAACGAATGTTTCAAAGCAGCTTGCCTGAGGGTCTCGGCTTTCGCCTCAAGAGCTGATTCCAAAGATTGTTTCACCTGGTTGGCGCGGTGACCTATAATCGGGCGATCTTCTTTAGGAATCTGCCTTAGATTATCAAAGACTTGCATCAACGGCGAGCTGCGACCGAGGTATGCAACCCGCCATTGATCTAAAGCCTCTTGATCTTGTATCTCTTGAAGGGTATCAGTAGCTTCCTTTTGTATCTCATCCAATTCTGCCAGCATTATGACCTCCATAGTACTTCCGGATGGTTACGCACACGCGGATTTCGACGGCATCCTCCGGGCAGCCTGAAAGCGAGCTGCATTTGGTTAACAATAAAAAAACCCCGCCCGTTAAGGGACGGGATCAGTTTCCCGCGGTACCACCCTTATTGACTACCATAATAGCAGTCCACTTTACAAGCAACAACCTCTAAAGGCGATTGCTTCCTCTCATAACGCGGAGGTGGCGGCTCAAACTACTGGGTCGATATCCTAACGACCTTTCCCCTGAGCGGCTCGAGAGGGAACTTCTGCCAGCCTCTGCCCGATGAGGGTTTCAGTCTATGCCCTCATCTCCCTGTTGGCATTGTTTGGGCGTCGTAAACACCCATTTTTCTGGCTTACTTTCCTCTTTCACAGCCTTTTCGAATAGTAATTGCCTTTATTATCTGCAAAATCAACTATCTGTCAAGGGGACATCCTGATCGGGAACAGGTCAGATTGGAACCGATCTAGCTAGCTACCCCGAGAATTGACATACACCCTCATCATCCTGATGTCCGGATTGGGTTCAGGGAAAGGCTGAGTCCGGCAAGGGCTGAAGATATTACCGGCGAAAGCTACAAGAGAGGCTGCCCAAAGGATGATTCGGGAATGTGATTTTGAGTCGCCATCAATTCATGTAAACGAGGATAGTCGGCATAGACTCCACGGTACTGAGCAGGTAGAAGCGCGGCGATCCTGCACATAATTTCATCTGTGTTAGTTTTTAATCCTGTAGATCGATGATGTCTATCCAGCAGTGGCAGGGTAAAGAGTTGGCCGAAGCGAATCTTTAATCGAGGACGACGAAGTGACAGCCAACCGGCAAGCACATTTTCAGTCCCATAAATGCCTACTGGTAGAATAGGTACTTTGGCAGAATCGGCCAGAAGCGCAACACCGGATTTGGCGGGAATTAAAGCCTTGGTGGGGCTACGAGTACCCTCCGGAGATATTCCGAATATACCCCCACTGCTCAAATGGGCGCGGGCAACTCTGAAGGCGTGCGCATCGGGTTCTTGGCGGTTTAGCCAAATGCCATTAACGGAATTTGCAATCCATCTGAAGAAGATATTCTTTTGGTATTTCTTGGCTACGAAACCGGTGGCATCCTGGCGGTTGAGTAATACAAAGACCAACACGGAATCGAGCAAACCAAGATGGTTTGATGCAAGGATATAAGCGCCATGCTCTGGCAGATTATCCATCCCAGAGATATCGACCCTGGTGAGTAATCGAAAAAGAAACTGAAAAATCGAGCGGAGGATAGCACGCATGTTGATTTCAGACATAATTGGTAGATCTCTAAGGTTAATTGTACCCATTTTGCTGAAACTCATTCCTTGCAAGTTTGGCGCTATTAAGGGATTTGTCTGGTTAACCCCAAGA
This sequence comes from Anaerolineales bacterium, assembly GCA_034430155.1. GTDB lineage: Bacteria > Chloroflexota > Anaerolineae > Anaerolineales > UBA4823 > DAOUET01. The sequence goes on along the minus strand of DAOUET010000158.1, from coordinate 15,035 downwards.
TTCAATATTACATAAATCCAAATTGGAAGGAAAGAGTCGCTTGAATATCCACTGGCGAAAAGCGGAAAGTGGGTTTTTATATCGTAAGATACAGGTATAATCTGCGCATATGCTTCTGAAACGGCAGCACTTAAAAGCGGTGTGTCTGTGGATTTTAATATTTAGCTGGTTGTTGGCAGGTTGTGGCAAGCGGGGAATATCATCCACTCCGATTTTGCCTTCTATTATCCCACCCACCAAACCAGCAGCGACCCAATCGCCAACACCATTTATACCATCACCAACACCTGTCCAGCTAGCAGCCATGGTAAATGGAGAAGATATCACGCTTGTTGAATTTCAGGAAGAGCTGGCTCGCTTTCAAGCAAATCAAGGCAGTAGTAGTGAAGTAGCGGTCAGCGATGTCAGGCAACGGGTTTTGGATGATCTGGTTAACCTGGTGTTGTTTGCCCAAGGGGCGCAAGGAGCGGGTTTCAAAGTTGACGAGAGTCTATTCAAGACCCATTGGGATGATTTAATCTCGAAAGTTGGAGGGGAACAAGCACTGATAGATTGGATCGCTGCCCAGGGCTATACCGAAGAGAGCTTCCAGCATGCGTTGAGACGTTCAATAGAAGCTGCTTGGATGCGAGACAAGATTACTGCGACCGTACCGATAACTGCCGAACAAGTGCATGCTCGCCAAATTTTGCTATATAATTCTGATGAAGCGCAAGACGTGCTCGCTCAACTCAAGGATGGCAAGGATTTTGCAACCCTAGCAGCAACCTATGATCCTTTAGGTCTGGGAGACTTGGGTTGGTTCCCTCAGGGTTACCTCAGCGAACCTCTCCTGGAAGAGGCGGCTTTTAGATTACATCCAGGTGAATACAGCGATGTGATCGAAACCCAATTGGGTTTCTACATCCTGCAAGTGATCGAGATCGATCCAGAGCGTCCACTAGACCCCGATGCTCGCCTGGTCTTGCAAGAAAGGGCCTTAGGAGATTGGTTAAATCAGCAACGCAGCCATAGTAAAATCGAGGTCTTGTTGCCATAAGTGGAGAACGTTCCAGTATAGGAATAGAGTAATTCAACAACCACGACAAAATCAAGCCTACAAGGAAAGGAAGCCATGGACCCTTTTGACTATAAAGAAGAAGTCCAGCCTGCCAGAAGAATCTCGTCCCTGATATTAAACATACTGACAATTCTATTATTGCTTGGGACCCTTTGTGTGGCTGGGGTGCTACTGACAGTATTTATCAATCCTACAGCTGGTATTAACCCCTTTCCACCAGCAACGCTGCCATCCTTAATCAGCCTGCCAACGGCTACTCCTACGCCACGCATTATTCTGCCGGCGACCTGGACTCCCACAGCACCACCAGCACCTACAATTACTCCTACGGAGACAGCCGTTCCGACGGAATCCCAAATGGTTGAAATCACGCCTTCGCCAGAGCCCCAAAATGAACCTACCGAGAGCGGGGGAATGCCATATGTGTTGCAGCAAGGGGATCCTGTGGCGATTCCTAACATTGGCCATCCAGAGGCGGGCTGTAATTGGATGGGAGTGGCTGGCCAAGCGACGGGGTTAAATGGTGCCCCGGTAGTAGGATTGTTTGTCCAATTGAGCGGGACTTTGGCTGGAAATCCAGAAGAACAATTAGGTATGACCGGAACAGCAACCCAATACGGCCAGGCAGGTTATGAATTCAATCTAGGAGATAAACCTTTAGCTTCAGAAGACACAATGTGGGTGCAGTTGTTTGACCAAGCGATGCTCCCGCTCTCCGATAAGGTTTATTTCGAGACTTATGCAGATTGCCAACGAAATTTAATTTTCATCAACTTCAACCAGGTCCGCTGAGGAGGGTTCCCCTGGGAATATGTTATTCATATGTCGCTTGATGTGGGTGATGGAACGGTCGATGAGGGCATGATTGGCTTCGATTTGGTGCCAACGGCTGGCTCCGGAGGGGTGAGGGAGGGGCACAACCCAACGCCCATGCACTCTTTTTTGGGTGCCAATGATATTTGAAAGGGCTTGTTTAGGGGGAAAATACAAGTTGATGGCCAGTCTGCCTACTGGGATGACCAGAGCCGGGTCGATGATGTTGATCTGTTGGTCAAGATAAGGTCGGCAGAGAGCTTGTTCTGTCCTGGTAGGCACACGATCACTGCTGCCAGAATTAGAACGCCCGGGGTAACATTTCGTGACCGAAGTCAAGTATTGAGTCGTTCGGAACCAATGCTCCTGTATACCAGCACAGGCCAACCATTGAAAAAGGCGAGCACCGCTACCGGCGTTGAAAGGTCGTCCGGCTTCTTTTTCAGTAATACCGGGAGCCTGACCAATGATCATCAACCGAGCGGATTGCCCTCCGGAATAAATGGCGCGAGGATAGATATCATAACCGGCATCCAGGCACAACCGGCAAGCATCCATACGGGCGTGCAGGTCAGCAAGAATCTGGGCGTGCTTTAAGCCCTCCTTCACGAAGGCTTCTCTCCAGAAATCTTCCTCCAGGCTTGTTGGATTTTAAGGGCATCCTCTTCCATGACGGGACTTTCGCATAAAATACGCCCCTGGCATTGAAACTCTTTTAGAGCTTGCAGGATGGCCTCCAAGTCGAGATCGGCTTTTTCCAAGGGTAGATGTTGTTTTTCCCCTTTTTCGGTATACTCGATGCCGGAGAGGTGGATATGAACCCTTTTCAAGGCAGCGTCACCTAAGGCTTTTGCGTAGTGCTCTAATACACCGGCCCATTCATCAAATGAGTTCATCTTACCATCTCCAGAGCGGGCATGAAGATGGGCAAAATCCAGGCAAGGTTCTACACCCGGAATAGCCTGGCTCATTTGCAAGGTATCTTCAAGAGTACCAAGCATGGCGGATTTCCCCATGGTTTCGGGTCGTAAATTGACGGGGTTATTATTGGTTCGCAACTCTTGTACACACCCTTCAAGGCGCTTTATGGCAATAGGTAATACCTCTTCTGGGGGTTGGTTAAAATAGGAACCAGGATGGAAGACGATGTCACTTGCGCCTGCCAAATAACCATAAACAGCTGCATCCATCAGGCGTTGGCGGGATTTGGGCCATTCAAGATCATCGGCATTTAAGTTAATAAAATACGGGGCGTGTACGCTTATTGCGATGTCTTGTTCCTGGGCGGCAGATTTGATCTCAAGACAGGTTTTTTCAGAAACACGTACTGAACGTACCCAGCCTAACTCTAAACAGTTGAGACCCAATTCAGCAGTCTCCAGGATACCACCAACACTGCCCCCCGGTTTCTTGGGAGTGGATAAAGGTGAACCTACTGTACCAAATCGAAAAGACGAGGGGGACATTTTCTACCCTTTCCAGTAAGATTATTAAAAAGGGACTGAAGCATTCTGAATTAGAAGAAAAGGACTATGGATCTCAATCTCACCAAGAGCGGCGGCCCTAAGATGAGTATGCCGATCAAGGCGGCCGAAACGGCGGCGATTAAAACTCCTGCTGCGCCCACGTCTTTACCTACTCTGGCCAGTTGGTGCTGTTTAGGGCTGGCTAAATCAACAACGGCTTCCAAAGCGGTATTCAGGAATTCAGCGGTCCAAACCATGGCAATAGCGATAATGATCATGGCCCAATCACGTCGATTCAATTGAATCCAGAAGGAAATGATCAACACAATGACGCTGACTACAGCATGAATCCAGGCGTTGCGCTGCGTGCGGATGACAAACCACCAGCCAGAAAAGGCGTAACGGAAAGAGAGGGCACGAGATCTAAAGAAGGGATTCATGGGAGCGATAACACCAATATTTCAAGCGACCGTCAGTGTGATTTGGATTATTCCGGATATTTCAATCGTTAGATAAATTCGATAACGGATTTATTGGGATACCCAAGAGGTCAAGAATCTCAGCTTGAGCAGCCCACATCTGTTTTTCATCACCAGGCTTAGCATGGTCGTGCCCTAGAAGGTGCAGTATACCGTGAACTACCAATAATAGCAGCTCCTGCTCAACGAGATGACCTGCCTCTCTCGCTTGGGCTTCAGCCCGAGGAAAAGATATCAACACATCCCCAAGGTAGTTTGTAGCGCTATCAGGGTCTGGATAGCTGGCTGGGAAGGAAAGCACATCAGTTGGGGCATTCACCCCCCGGTATTGCAGGTTCAGTGCTTTTATCTGTTGGTCACCCGTTATGACCAGGGTCAGGCTGTTGTCTTCCCATGGGACAGATTCATGCTCTAAAGTGAGCCGGGCTGCCCGTTCTACTATTACCGCAACTATCTTATTGGAGAATTCTTCATTAATTACTAGAAAAAGCATACGGATTGGGAAAGGGGTACCAAGATAAATGGGCTTGCTTAGAGCCCGGCTTTGGATTTACACTAAACTTTAAGGCATGATCAAGCGTCGGGTTGAGGGTTGACAGGTACTTCCGAGGTTTGGCGAGAGACGGCGGGCAGCGTAGGAGCGGCATCAAGCTTCGGGGGGGCAGCTTTCTTTTGGTTCGGGTATTCTAGACGAGGGTGGTAAATACCACGCAATGTCGTGGTGAAGGAATCGATGATCACCTCTAGATCGTGAAAGGTCAGGTCAGTGTCGTCTAATTGACCTAATGTGACCCTGTTTTCGACCACATCCTTGATCAAGTCGTGCAGATCGTCCACATCTTTGGGGCGTTCTGCCCGTACACGTGCTTCGCTACCATCAGCAAGCATCAAGATGGCGGTTTCCCTGGATTGGGGACGTGGGCCAGGATAACGGAATAGCTCCTTGTCAACCTTGGACTCATCACCTCCGGCAGCATCTACGGCCTTGGCATATTGATAACGGGTGAGCATCGTACCGTGGTGTTCAGCGATGAAATCATGGATGCGGCGGGGTAAGCGATGTTTATGAGCCAGTTCGAGGCCATCTGGAACGTGGCGTATGATCGTAGCAGCGCTTATGACTGGCTCGAGTTCGTCGTGAGGATTTAAATTGTCCGAGACCTGGTTTTCTATGAAGTAGAACGGATTCTGTGATTTCCCAGCATCGTGATAGAGTGCTCCTACGCGAGTCAATAAAGTGTCCGCGCCGATCTGTTCAGCAGCCTGTTCGGCTAAATTAGCTACCTGTAAGCTGTGTTGGTAGGTTCCAGGGGCATTTCGCAGGATGAATTGCAGAAGGGGATGATCCGGACGCGAGATTTCCATGAGCTGCAAGGCAGTGGTCATTCCCAGGAATTGGGCCAAGAAGAATTGAAGCAATACAGTTAAGCTGGGTGAGGCGACCCCGTTCAATAAAGCGATACCCATCAAGGTAGCGAGTCCTACTATATCCATATTGGGTTGGTTTAAGCGGAAAACTAAAATAACGGCGGCACCAGAAACCGCAATAGCTGCGCCAGACCAGAAGAAATAGGTCATTCGACGCGCCCGCCCCAGGAGGAGAACACCGAAGAAACCGCTTAAAAGGAAATACAGAGTGAGGTCGAGGGCATTGGGGGTGTTATAGGCATATAAAATCGCGAGCGGGAGAGTGAGGATCAAGGCAGGTTCAGCACCGAAAAGTGAGGCGATCGTAAGGCTGAATGCGGTCAATGGAAAAACATAAGGCAAGACGGTATTTCCAGAAACCAGCAAACGTCCCGTGAAAAGAAAAGTAAGGAAAAGTGCGGCGATGAGAGTCAGACCGCGCAAGTCGTTGGTTAATGTTGGTTTTCGGCGGAGATAAAGCAGCACAAAAAGGCTGATTAAAAACGTTATCACACCAGCGCTAACTAGATCCTGCCAGCGACGCTCTGGCTGAACCAAGCCAAATTGCTCAAGAGCTTCCAGGTCGGTGGCATTGATCACCTGCCCGCGTTGAACCACGGTTTCTCCCATCATGTAAGATTGTGTAACAGGGGAAACTGTGGCACGCGCATTTTCGCGAGCGGTTTTAGTGAGGCTTTCGCTATAGAAGCTGTTGGGGGCAACGAAACCGACGACCAAATCAGCCACGATCTCTGCCTGATCTTCGGGTAGCGCCAGGCTTACCAAGGTTGGTACACTGCGGCGGGTATCTTCTAACCGATCTTCACGGATGGTGCTGCGCATCACTTGTTCTAGCACCACAATGGCTTCCTGTTGAACAGCTTGCCAACGGGTGTCATTCAAAGCCAGAATGCTTTGAGCACTGGTTTGGTCGAGGTGGATATCTTCCAAAGCAGCCAAATCGGCGATCTTTTGGTCATTTATAGCAAAGGTGTCAGCACGTACGTTGGTGATATAAGTCAAGCTGGCCCGCAGTCTTTCCAACTGGTGGCGAGCGATGCTGGTATCGGGAGGTGAATAAATAGGGGGGACCGCGCGAGCAGCAATCTCCTTTTGCTGTTCGGTAAGGATATCGCTAGTGTAGGTGATCGTACGGGGAGAAACAATATCCTCGGGAGCGACTTCACCCACGGTTAATTGAGGTTGGGCCAGGCGGGTAAAGATCGGCAGGACGAGCGAAACATAAGATACCCCTATGCAAATGAGCAACAGGAGACTCAAAAAGAGAGTCTTTCGTCCAGGCCAGCGGTTAATTCGACTGTGTGAATCTTCAGGCATAATTATCAGGATTATCGATAAACAGGAGTAAGCAGCTTGTTAGAGCTCCAGTAGTGTTTGTCCGAGTAGCTTACGAACCATCTGGCTTACTTCTGCACCTTCGGCGCGTCCTTTGACGCGAGGCATGAGAACTTTCATGACCTGCCCCATATGGTTCGGTGAGGAAGCGCCTGTCTCAGCAATGGCCTCATGAACCAAGGTTGCCAATTCTTCAGCATTGAGTGGTTTGGGAAGGTATGATTCCAATACCGTGATCTCCTCTTGGCTAGAGATTACCAGGTCAGATCGACCAGCGCGTTCTGCATCCTGAATGCTCTCCCGTCTGGATTTAATTTCCTTCTGAAGTATTCCGAAAATATCAGGTTCATGCAACTGGCCGCGTTGTTCAATTTCTGCATTCTTTATGGCTGATAGCGCCATGCGCAGGGTGCGTCTTCGCAGGTCGTCCCCAGCCCGCATGGCGTCTTTAAGATCGTTTTCGAGTTGTTTTTTGGTGTTCATCTTGTTCATTATACCCATTTTCATAGAAATTAACTGAAATGTATAGGAGAGACGCTGGCAAACAAGCGGCTCTCGTCCCTATTTAGGTGGAAGATGTTTCAGAAAAATCGCAGCTCGATTCAAACCGTGACTGACCATCAGCCCAATCTGCTATCCGAGAGAATCGATATGGCGGCGTGAAAACGCGAAACCAGATGTGCTTGGGATTGATCTAGCTTCAAGGATAACCTAAGCGATGCCCCCCAATGAGATGGAGAGGTGAACGGGATATCAGCTGACCGGCATGTGCTCGTGTGTTGATGATCAACCTGAAGCCAGGTTTCTCTATACCCTGTTAGCGAGCAACCTGCTGAGGTATAAAAAATGTCACCCACTTAATTTTATTCTAATTAAGAGGATTGTAACCGACCTTGGAGCCCCTGACCTGTCAAGGAGGTGAATTTGACTGGAGTGATCTGGTTCCACAAATGTCGGGGAGCATCCGCACTGACGCGTAGATAGTTATCAGTCAGGCCGCTCAAATGCCATAATTCCGGTCCAAAGGTCGAGGCACTCTCCCAAAGGACAGGCAAGGTTTGACCAAGGAAGCGCGACCGGTATTTTCGAGCAGAATCCGCCAAGCAGGCGCGCAACCGGGCATTACGTTCCTTGCGAACTGGGTAGGACACCTGGCCAGACATATGTGCAGCGACTGTACCAGGGCGGGGAGAGTATGTGAAAACGTGCCCACCAGCAAATTTCATCTCCTGAATGAAGCTGAGGGTTTCGAAGAATTCGGCTTCACTCTCACCGGGGAAACCGGCTATTAAATCTGTGGTTATAGCGATATCCGGCACGATTGCACGGGCTGCGTTAACCAAAGCAGCAAAAGATGAGGGAGTGGTCTTCCGAGCCATACGACGAAGTGTGGATGCGCTGCCTGATTGGAGAGGTAAATGCAGATGGCGACAAAGACGGGGATGTTCCCAGAGGGAAAAGAACTCTTCATCAAGGTCCCACGGCTCTAAAGATGACAACCTCAAGCGGGGTGTGTCGGTATCATTGATAATTGCTATTATTAGGTCACACAGATGCTGTGGGGGGGTAAAATCCTGCCCCCAAGACCCCAAATGCACCCCGGTGAGTACGATCTCTTTGGCGCCAAGAGAGCTGTTCTTGATCTGGGGAAAGGATGTGCCTTCTAGAAGGGCAGCGCGGACATCTTCCAAAACATCGTGGATAGTCCGGCTGTTACTTGCGCCGCGCGCCAGGGTTGTCACACAAAATGTACAACGATTGTCGCACCCATCCTGAACCTTGATGAAAGCGCGAGTGCGCAAACGTGCTCCAGGAATAGGTTGTCTGGCAATGGGTTCTAGATCGAAATCTTCTGGAGGAATATTCAAAATATCGAAGACAAGCTGCTCTTTGCGTGAATTAGGGATAACATGAGTAACAGCGGGTAGGGCAGCAGCGCCAGCAGGATTGAGGCTTGACCAGCAACCCGTGACCGCGATCTGGCGGACTCCTGCACGAGCAGTCTGACGAAGCTTCTGGCGAGAGTCAGAAGCAGCCGCAGCTGTAACTGTGCAGGTGTTGATGACTGCCAAGTCTGCATCTCTAGGGTTGGCTATTAATTCATGCCCGGCCGCGCGAAATTGCCGGGCATAGGTTTCGATCTCACTTTGGTTCAGGCGACAGCCCACCATATCGAGGAAGATCTTCATGGGTTTATTACGATTTAACTACCTTTTGATTGATCCCAGACGAATTGCAGGGGTTGAATATCGTCAGCGATTTCTTGAGGGATCGATAGGCAGTCAGAAATGTGACTAAGGTTTCAAAACGACGAAATTATCAAAATACACTTCTATACCAGGGTTTTGAAAGGTACCAGCTAATAATCCAACTTCACCAGCGCGGAATTGAGCATCTCCGACCGAAGCCAATAAATCCCCATTGACGTAAAAAGAGAGCTTATCCTCAATGCAATCCGCCCGCAGGTGATTGCTGCTCTGCCCTCGCTGGATGGTTTCGTTCGGCAGCATCGCCTGCATTTCGATTAATTTTTGAACGCCATTTTCGACTTTACCGATACCGTAATAACCATCGCTGCTTATGACGAGATAATAAAAATTACGCCTGTCCTGGGAGCGGCATACCAGACCGAAATCATCGTCTTCAGGACCCGCGACTTTGGTGGCGTCTACTTCGAGGCGGACATCTGCGAAATTCAATCCAGGACTGCCCCATAACATGAGATCGCTCTTATTGACGCTGATATGATAAGCACCATCTCTGTAATCGAGGCGCCCATCCATCGCGCCGGTAAGACGAGTCCACCCACTGGTAAGGTCAGAGAAATCATCCTGAAAGAGAAGATCCCCGGAGGAAGCCTGCTGGTCGTTGAATGGAAGGGCGAATACCTGACATGCGCAAGCAATTAACATCCAGGCAACCGGTAGCGAGATAGAGACCAGAGGAATTTTCAATAATGGCTTGAAATCCGGGGCATTATTAAAGGACATGCGAGTTCGGTGGAGATATTAATGCCATACGATAGCAAAGGTGAATTATTTTAACATATCTAGATTGTGCTTGAAACTGATCTCCTCAAGGGAAATACTGCTGCAGGAGACGTTGGGCTTGATCAGCGACAGATGAATTCGTGCCGGCAAGCGAGTGAGCCAGGGAAAGCTGCTGCCTTGCATGACTTGTATCACCTTCGATCAGCAGCACTAATCCTAAATGAAGACGGGCTGGGGCGAATCCGGGATCGATATGCAAGGCACGCTGGAGAAAGCGTTGGGCACTGAGACGATCGTTCAAAAGGGTGAATACCTGTCCCATCACATCCAGGGAGGCGGGATCCTGTGGATTAATTAATACCGCTTGGCGAGCAGCTGGCAAGGCGACCTGATGTACCTGGTATTCATATTTCACCGAGAAGGAAGCCAGAGATCGCCAGTAAGCTGGGTCGCGAGGGGCCAGATCGACAGCGCGCTGGTAATATGAGTAGGCCGCGTTGAGATTTCCCAGGGAAGCGAGCGTGTTGCCCAACTCTGCCTCGAGAGCGGCATTACTGGGGGCTAAATCCGCAGCCTTATGCAAATAAACCAGGGCAAGATCATCGCGGTTCTGGCGCTGCCAATAAATGGCCATGAAGGTGTTGGCTGAAATTGAATCGGGATTCAACGCAAGAGCTTTCTCGAGTGCAAGTTTCGCTTCTCGAATATTGGACTCAGTAGTTGGAGAATAAGCAGCGTTCTGCTCATTTCCTAGGTGCTGGAACGCTTCGCCCAGATATGCCCAGGCCTCAGCGTAGTCAGGGCGAATTTGGGTAGCCTGTTGAAAAGCTCGCAATGCTAAGTCCCAATGGTTAAGAGACGCTAAGGATCGACCTGATTCCAAGTGTAAATAAGCGGGATTGTCGGCCAACCGGGCCGTGTTGAGATTCTGCTGGATTATCCCTGCCGGTTGGGCAAAATCCGGATCGATCTGGGCGGCATTGAGCAAGTAGGCTACTGCCGCTGAGGGGTCTTCGGCAGTGAGGAGTAGACCCAGCTGGTATAAGTATTGGGCATCGGTTGGTTGGAGTTTGACCAGAGCTTTCAGGGCGATGATGGCTGCGGGGTAATCGCCCTGCATTTGATAGGCTCGAGCCAGACGGGCGTATAAATCCGGTGAAGGATTTGAAGCCCGGAGCGCGTTCTCCCAATTTGTGATGGCGCTGGGTAAGTCACCTGCGAGCATCTCTGCGTCACCCAGATAGATTCGTGCCGGGAGGCTGAGGTTTCCAGTTTGAGAGGCTTGCTCAAAATATGAAATGGCGGAGCGGAAATCGCCATATTGCAGGGCATAACGCCCTGCCAATTCCCAAAGATCTGAACGCCCGGGAAAATAATTAAGGATGGTCGATAGCCTCATAATGGCATCCCGGTAAGAGCCATATGACACCGCAAGACGTGCTTGATTAAAAGCCTGGTCTACTTGGTGAGGGCGAGGCGAAGATCCTAACAAGGTGATTAAAACCAGCACTAGGAATATTCGAATAACGACGGAATTTTCTAAAAGCTGTTTCACAGCTGAGGATTATAGCCCAGAGGCGCTATCTCAGGTGATAAATTTCGGTTGTATACTTTTGCCTGTACGACTATAATGGTTGGGGTTTGGCCCGAGGAGTTGACATGGATTTTGCATTAACAGAAGAACACCGCATGACGCAAAAAATGGTGCGTGAGTTTGCCCAGAAGGAGGTGGCTCCCATCATTAAGGAGTATGACCGAAAACAAGAGATGGCCGCCTTCGTCTTAACACGCATGGCAGAGTTGGGTTTTTTGGGCATTTGCTTTCCGGTTGAATACGGTGGTCAAGGGATGGATTACATTACGCTCGGGTTGACTTGCGAGGAGCTCGAAGCGGTAGACACCAGCTTGCGGGTGGTAATGTCGGTGCATGTTGGGCTCAATAGTATGGGTTTACTTCAATGGGGTACAGAGCAGCAAAAGCAGCGCTTCCTCGTGCCGCAGGCTCGCGGGGAGAAGATCGCTTGTTTCGGGTTGACGGAACCTGAAGCAGGTTCAGATGTTGCTGGTATCAGAAGCACAGCCCGTCTTCAGGGAGATGAATACATCTTGAATGGTGAGAAAATGTGGATTTCGTTGGCCAGCAAAGCCGATCACGCTTTAGTTATTGCGCGGACGGACCTGGATGCTGGCGACCCCCATGATGGTCTTTCCGCTTTAATGGTGGAATTAGATCGGCCGGGTGTCAGCAGAGGGGACATTCACGGAAAATTAGGTGTACGGGCGGGATCCACGGGTTGGCTTTCTTTTCAGGATGTGCACGTACCCATGGATAATCGCATTGGGGAGCCGGGAGAAGGGTTTAAAATAGCGATGGCTTGTCTGGATAATGGGCGTTATACGGTAGCGGCGGGGGCGACCGGTCTGATACGGGCATGTCTGGAAGCCAGCGTGAAGTATGCTCACGAAAGGAACGCCTTTGGGCGGGAGATCGGCAAATTCCAGCTAGTGCAGCGAAAAATAGCCTATATGGTACAATCTTACGACGCATCACGCCTTTTATATTTAAGGGCTGGGTGGATGAAAAACCAGGGTGTACGCAATACCCGAGAGACCTCTTTAGCTAAATGGTTCGCCACCGATGAATCTTTTGCGGCTGCTGCAGAAGCCATTCAAATCCATGGGGGGTACGGATACAGCGATGAGTATGATGTTGAGCGCTATCTACGTAATGCCAAGGGGGCGACCATTTACGAAGGCACGAGCGAAATCCATCAATTAATTCAAGCTGGTTATGCTTTGGGTTATCGTGAAGGAAGCCAATTACGTTGTGAATTGCCAGCTTATGAAGCGGAGGCTTGGCAAACTAAACCATTTTCGCCTCAAACCTAGAAGAATCATAAACAACAACCATATCTATCATTTATAAGGAGGTTGCCTTGAAATCCGTTGTTTGTGTCAAACAGGTGCCTGATTCCGCTGCAAAAGTGATCGTGGAAGATGGGCAAGCCACCTGGGGTGATGCGCCCCTGGTTTTAAACCCCTGGGACGAATATGCTGTTGAGACGGCCTTAAAGCAGCAGGAAGCCCATGGGGGAGACGTCATCGTTTTAAGTATGGGGGATGAAAGTTCAAAAGAAGCGCTAAAACACTCCTTAGCGATGGGTTGTAATGAAGCTATCCTGATATCTGACCCGGCGATGAAAGGATCGGACAGCCTGGTAACTTCTCAGGTGCTGTCTGCAGCTATAAAAAAGGTGGGAGATGTTGAAATGGCTTTCTTTGGAAGACAGGCAATTGATGGCGATGTGGGCGTGACTGCTGCTCAGACCGCCCGCTTCCTCGGATGGCCAGCTTTCACACTTGTCTCCACGATCTCCGAACTGGATCCAGATACAAAGATTGTAAGGGTGGAACGCTCGATTGAAGAAGGGAGACAGATCGTAGAAGGGAAGATGCCTGCAGTGATCAGTGTGGTAAAAGATATCGGGGAACCACGTTACCCTTCTTTTATGGGAATCCGGAAAGCATCACGGGCAAATATCCCGACCTGGACCCTGGGTGATTTGGGGATCGATACGCCAGAGCCAGCAGTTTCCTGGTCAGATCTAGAGAATCCTCCCCAGAGGGAAATTACCACCGAAATCATCAGCGGCGATAGCCCCGAGGTGATAGCCGATACACTGGCGGATAAGATCATGGAAGAAAAGGTGCTGTGATGGCTGGAAAAGTATGGGTTTATCTAGATCATTTTAAAGGGGAAGTCCACGCCTCCATCTGGGAGGTAATGGGGGCTGGACAAATGCTGGCAGACCAGTTGGGAAGTAGCCTAACCGGGGTGGTTGTTGGGTCGCAGGTAAAAGCCATTGCCGAGATGGCATTTCATTACGGAGCCGATGAGGTGTTCCTGGCGGACAGCCCGGTGTTGGAGGATTACCGCGGCGAACCCTATGCTGATATCGTCAGCAAGCTGGCAAAAGAAAACAACCCAGCAGTAATCCTATTCCCGACGACAACTCGAGGACGGGAATTAGCTGCGATGTGTGCAGTAGATTTAAATACGGGGGTGTTGCCAGATGTAATTGCTCTGGAAACCGAAGATGGCAGCGTTCTGGCTACACGGCCTGTGTATGCCGGGAAAGTTCTGGCCAAGGTAAAGTGCACCAAAATGCCTCAACTCATCACCCTGAGGGTGCGATCTTTTGTAAAACCGGAAGCTGATCCATCCAGGGTGGGAACACCAACCCAGGTGGAAGTTTTGGTGAACGAGGAGTCTATCCCCACCAAGGTGGTTGGATATAAGCAAGCAGAAGGTGGCGCCTCCCTCACCGACGCCAACGTGATTGTCTCAGGCGGACGTGGTGTTTCCAACAACCCGCGCTTGACCCCTCCGGATGGGTTGGACGAAAAAGAAGTCGAGATTTGGCGGGCACATGAAGGATTCAAGATGATTGAAGGCTTAGCTGAGGTATTGGGTGGTGCAGTTGGAGCCAGTCGTGCAGCTGTAGATGCCGGTTATATCCCTTACGAGCGCCAGGTAGGGCAAACTGGCAAGGTAGTAACCCCAGATTTGTATATCGCTTGCGGCATTTCAGGCGCAATCCAGCACTTGGCAGGTATGCGTACCAGCAAGGTGATCGTGGCGATCAACAAAGATGCGGAAGCGCCGATATTTAAACTGGCAAGATTCGGCGTGGTTGGCGACCTTTACGACATCATTCCTCCGCTCACAGAGGCGTTGCGTAAACGCCTTGGAAAATAGTAATCGCTGTGAACAATAACAAATAAGGGAATTCACATCTTGACACCCCCGGTTAGAAGTGATAATCTTGGCGGCGTCAAAACGCAGTCCAAATGGCGCCAACAACCGCACTCGCAAGACAGGGTGTTGGTTTTGACGACACTGCAACATCATAATTAATTTCAAAGATGGAGTGATAAGAATGTCTGATCGTTATATTGGCATAGTGAAGTGGTTCAACGCCGCTAAAGGCTACGGTTTTATCGGCCGGGACGATGGGGAGGACGTATTTGTCCACTTCTCAGCGATCCATTTGGATGGTTATCGTCGCTTGGATAAGGGCCAGAAGGTGGAATTCTCTGTAGAAGAGGGTCCTAAAGGCCTGCAAGCCGCAGATGTAGTTCCTGTGACATAATCATTCTAAATTCACGTCAACAATTGGGGCTGCCCTGATCAGGACAGCCCTTATTTATTTAATTCTTGAAAACAATGTTGCTGCGGTTCTGATATTGCTGGGATCCCAGCTTCAGCCATGTTTGTGAAAGAAAGCCTGCGGCTAATGGCTTATCGAATGAAACCGAAAATAAATTTATGGAGCAACCAAAACAAAGTCGGACAATTTGCTATATTAATGTCACTCTAAGCCGCCTAAGGAAGCGAAGAGTCCATGTTACGACCGTTTTAATCGAGCAATTCAGGGATTCTTCGGTCGCTTTGCTCCCTCAG